>CP064997.1:1979588-2639451 GCA_016700055.1 Actinomycetota bacterium | reverse complement strand
GCTGCAACCACACGGCCTGTGGCACCTGATCGCCGCAGTGCTCGTTCTGGCGTGGATCGACCGCGCGGCCGGCGTCGCGGACCCGGCTCACCCGCCTCGCCTGTGGAGGCGTGGCATCGACGCCGCACTCGGGCTGCTGTGCGTCGCCCTTGCACTCGTGTTCCACCGCTCGATCGAGATGATCGGACGGCAGAGGATCCCGACCGACAAGCCGGTGCTGATCGTGGCCAATCACGCCAACGGGTTCGTCGACCCCATCCTCGTCGCGGCGCTGCTGCGCCGGCTGCCGCGGTTCCTCGGCAAGGCCGCGCTGTGGAAGGTCGTTGTCGCCCGGCCGTTCCTGGCGTTGGCCGGCGTGCTGCCGGTGTACCGCGCGTCCGACGGCGATCGCCCGACGGGCAACCGCTCGACCTTCGCGGCCAGCACCCACGAGCTGTCGCTCGGAGCGACGGTGGCGATCTTCCCGGAAGGCACGACTGGCGACCGCGGCGGGCTCGACCGCATCCGCACGGGGGCGGCCCGGATCGCGCTCGGCGCGCTCGGCGAGGTCCCCGACCTGGTGCTCGTCCCGATCGGCTTGGCCTTCGAGAGCCGCGTCGAGACCCGGCCGCGGGCGGTGGTGATGGTCGGGGAACCGATCGCCGTGAGCGACCATGCGCCGCACCTCGCCGAAGGCACCGTCGTCGATCCGGACCACCGTGACGTTCGTGCGCTGACCGAGGCGATCACGAGCGCACTCGAGTCGGTATCCCCCGACTTCGAGTCGGTCGAGCAACGCGACGTGCTGCGCGGCGCGGCGCGCACGCTGACAAGCGTTTCGGCCTCCGGGCCGGCCACCTTCGGCGAGGTCGAGGTGCTCGCCCGCCGCCTAGCCGCGACTCCGCCCGAGCGGCGAGCGGGCATCGTCTCCGCCTACCGCCGATACGCGTCCAGCCTGTACATGAGCGGGCTCGACGAGCAGGAGATGAACGAGACCAGGCCTCGGCTGGGCCGCATCGTCGCCTCGGCGGCCGCACTCGCGCTGCTCGGGTCGCTCGTGCTCACCGCCACCCTCATCCACCTGCCGGCCCTCGGCCTCGTGGTCGGCGCCACAGCGCTCGTGCGCTCCACCGCCACGAAGGGCACCGTGCGCCTGCTCACCGGGCTGGTCGCCGGGCTCGCCACGTGGGTGGTCGCCGGGATCGTGCTCGCCGACGGTGTGGCCGCGTTCGTCGCCGGTGCGGCGGTGGCCGTCGGCGGGGCGCTCGCGTTGGCGGTCTGGACGCCGCTCGTGCGCACCGCCACCGCTTTGCGGGGCCGCTGGCGAGCGCGTGACCGGGCAGGCTTGCTGCCACCGGTGCTCGCCGACCGCGCCGCGCTCGTCGACGTGGCCCAGACGGCACTCGACGAAGCTGCCGGGGCCGACCGGGTGCGGCCTAGCGTGGGCCCGTGACAGACATCCCGGCCACACCGACCACCGCATCGTCAGAGCTCTCCGACGACGGTGCCGGGTCTGCCGAGACGCTGCCACCGGCGAAGCGACCCTCGGTGTTCAAGATCGTGCTACGGGTGGTGGTCGTCGTCGTCGCCCTCGGCATCTCGGCCGTTGTGCTCATGAACGTCTTCGACGACCTCGACCTCGCCGAGATCCGCTCCGCGCTCGGTGCTCTCGACGATGCCGAGGTGCTGTCGCTGCAAAGCATGTGGCTCCTCTGGCTCGCGGCACAGGGGCTGCTCACCGCGTCGCTCATCCAGGGGCTACCGGTGCGGAGGGGGGTGCTTGCCTACCTCGGCCCGGCCGCGGTGACGTCGGTGGTGCCCGGCCCGAGCGACTTGCCAGTGCGCCACCGCATGCTCACCTCGTGGGGGCGCAGCTCCCAAGAGGCCACGCTCGCGGTGGCTGCGGGAGGCCTGTTCAGCATCGGGATCAAGCTGCTGCTACCGATCGTCGCCGGCCTCGGCCTGCTGATCTCCGACGCCCCGCTCGACGGACCGCTGCGCACCGCGGTGTACATCACGGTCGTCGTCGCCATCGTCGTAGCGGTCATCGCATTCGTGTTCAGCTCGCCCACGCGCACCGAGCGCGTCGGCAGGCTGATCGCGCCCGTTTGGCGCGGCGTGCTGCGCCTGCTGCGCAGGTCCGGCGGGCGTGAGCACACGAACGACGCGCTCGCCGACCGGCTGGTCGAAGTGAGGACCCGATCGCTCGAGACGCTGGAGGGGCGCTGGAAGACCGCCGCCTGGGCGACGCTGCTCACCGCGGCGACCCGTTTCGCGCTGCTCTTGATGTCGGTGCGCTTCGTCGACGTGGCCGAGGGCGACCTGCCCTGGACGCAGGTGTTCGTGGTCTTCGCGCTGGTGCAGGGGCTCACCGTGTTCCCGATCACCCCCGGCGACGCGGGTGTCAGCGAGGTCGCCTTCATCGGTTTGCTCACCGCCGCTGCGGGCAGCCAGTACGTCAACGAGGTGACCGCAGCCGTGGTCATCTTCCGCGTGCTCACGTGGCTCGTGATCATCCCGGTCGGTCTGGCGACGCTCGGCTTCTGGCGGTACTCGCTGCGCCGCACGGCTCGCCAGACGCAAGTGCAGCAGGTGCCGACATGACGACCCCGTTCGGTTACCTCAGCGTCGCTTCACCGCTCCACGACGAGACTGCGGTCAGTCGTGTGCTCGCCCCCACGCTCGCCGTGCTGCACGACGAGGGCGGAGTGCCCCGCAACGCCGCAGAGGACGAGCCGCGCTCACCTCTCGTGATCGTCGTCGGCACAGGCGGCACCGAAGCCGCGATTCTCGACCACGTCCGCCGGCGGCGGCTCGCCGCACCGTTCGAGCCCGTGCTCCTCGCCACACATCGGTCGCACAACAGCCTCCCGGCTGCTCTCGAGGCGATGGCGCGAGTACGCCTCGACGGTGGTCGTGGCCGCATCGTGCAGGTCGACGCCGCCGACCCCGCGCAATTGCGCACCGCGGTGGTCGACGTCGCCGCGATCCACCGGATGCACGCGGCGCGCCTCGGGCTCGTCGGCATGCCGTCCGAGTGGCTCGTGGCCAGCGTCCCCCAGGCGAAGCTCGTCCGCCAGCGCTGGGGCGTCGAGCTGGTCCCGATCGACAACGCGCTGCCGATCGCCGCCCACCCCCATGTCGACCCCGGAGCTGCGCGTGAGGTGGCGGTGCACTTCGCCGGCACCGCGGAGCCCTCCGCCGACCTGCTCAGCGCCGCCGCGCTGCACCCCGCGCTGCTCGACGTCATCGAGGGCGCCCACGTCGATGCCGTCACGGTGCGCTGCTTCGACTACCTCGGTGAGCTCGGCACGTCGGGCTGTGTCGCCCTGGCCCAGCTCAACGATGCCGGTGTCGTCGCCGGTTGTGAGGGCGACGTGGCAAGCGCGGTGGCGATGCTCCTCGTGCGCTCGCTGCTCGACCTGCCGAGTTGGATGGCGAACCCCGCTTACGTCGACGTCGACGGCAACCGTGTGCTGCTGGCCCACTGCACCGTCGCCCCTTCGCTCGTCGAAGACGTCGAGCTGCACACCCACTTCGAATCGGGCATCGGCATCGGCCTCCGGGGACGCTTCGCCCGCCAATGGGTGACCCTGCTGCGCCTCGGTGGCTCGGCGCTGGAGCGCTTCTTCGTCGCCGAGGGCGAGATCGAACAGGCGGGCGAGTCCGACGACCTCTGCCGGACCCAGGTCACCGTCCGCCTCGAGGGCGTGCGGGCCGGCTCCCTGCTGGAGGATCCGCTCGGCAACCACCTGCTCCTCGTGCCGGGGCGGCACCGGGAGCGTCTCGAACGCTGGTGGCAGCTGGCCTTCGGCTGATCCTCGTGACGCGGGTCAGGACCTGCGCAACTCCACCAGGTTGAGCAGCAGCACCGAGAGCGCGGCGAGGAGCAGTACGGCCACCACGGTGAGGCGCCATTCGGTGATCATCCCGACGATCAGGGCGACGACGACCGCTCCCCCGACGAGGAGCGCCACGAGCCCGACGAGGAAGGCGAACAGCCGGCCCCGCGCGATCGCCTCGAGTGTCGTGATGACGAGGACGCCCGCCAATCCGACTCCCGCCACCGAACGCCCGAGTGGCATGAACATGAGGGCCACCGCGACGAAGACGAGCGGCGTGCTGATCGCCGACCACACCTGCAACACCCGCTGACGGCCGTCCATCGTCGCCGGCAACGGCAGGTTGCGGTGCCGTAGATGGGCGTGGGGGTCGGCGATCGTCGGAGCCGTCGCCGAGACGCGCTGCAACCGGCGCCGCGCGTCCTCGAGCGCCACCCGTTCCGCCGTCAGGTTGCGCACACCTGCCTCGTCGACGCTCGGGTTCACGTGCCCGGCCGCGACCTCGGTGCGCAGCTTGCGCCGCAGCACCACCTGATCCTTCGCCATGACGGCGATCTGCTCGTCGATCTCCGTCACCCGCTCCTCCACCAGGCGGCGACATTCGCCCTCGTTGGGGGCGACCTTCTCGAGGCCGGCCCAGCCGACGGGGTCCGCCCACGACGCGCGAACGATCCCGCCGCGCTCGTAGCGCGGGCCGGCCGGGCCGCGCTCGCCGCCGAAGGGGTCTTCGGTGTCGTTGCCCCACAGCCCGAAGTAGCCGATGACCCAGTCGGTGTCGTCGTCGATCGGCACCGGAGTCCACGAGTGAGTGCACCCCGGCCCGATCGCGCGGCCGTCGCCGCGGGAGTAGTCGACGTACGGCACACCGAACCGCTCGGCAGCCGTACCCCGCAGCCAGGGGAGCACGAAACGCGACAGCTGCCGGCTCCAGCGCAGCGCGGCGGGCAGCGACGCGGGGTCGACCGAGATCAGGTAGTCCCCGGGGAGGTACGCGCCCGAGTGGGACCCGAGCCCGGCGAACACCACCGGATGGTCCCCCTCGCGCGTCATGTCGGGGTCGTCCCAGCGGCGCCTCAGGTCGTCGCCCACCTCGTCGTGAGCAGAGAACGCCACCCATGCCGGCCGGGCAGGGCCGTCGTCCTGCTCGGCAAGGAAGATCGTGACCTGCTCCCAGTCCCCCTCGTGGTCGTTCACGCCGTGAGCCCGCGAACGCCAGTCGTTGAAGTAGTAGAAGTACCAGTACTGGAGCACCACGTAGCCGGCCTGGTGCACGACACGGCCGTAGTAGGGGTGGTGGTCACGAGCCGACGCGTCGGCGCGGTACAACATCTCGGCGGCGGCCTCCGAGCCCGATCCGACCTTGCCGCGCACGATCAGCGACGCCCTGTTGAAGGCGTCGACCAACCTGCTGAGCACCCCCACCTGGCCGAGCCGAGTGCCGGCCCTGAACCGGGGCCGGTCGCGTCGAAGGCGCCAGCGGATCAACTCGATGCGCGAGGCCGGCTCGCCGACGAGGGCGAGGAACAGCTCACCTGACGTCTTGGCATCGAGCTCGACCAGCCCCTCGAGCGCGAGCTGACCACGCTCGGCGACGATCCGCCGCCGCCCACGCGCGCTCGTGGTCCACAACGCGCTGGATCGCACGTACGACTCCACCGGCGCGGGGAAGAAGTACTCGCCCTCGGTGAAGCGAACGATCGGCTCATACCTGCGCAGCAGCTCGAGGTCGTGGGCGTCGTCGCGAGCAGCATCCTCACGGTCGGCGTCGCGCGCGATGTTGTCCGGTTCGCTCATCTACCCGTCCGTACTCCGTTCGCGACTGGCCGCCCACCCTACCCACCGGTCGACTTGGCAAGAGCCAATCCGGCGGCGGTGACCACCTCTCGCGCCGCGCGGCGGATCTTCGCCCGCAGCACGTCGTCGATCAGCTGTTCCGCCGCCGCGCGCTCCATCTGCACCGCGAGCACACCCGGCTCCGAGCGCGACACCTCGGCACCCACCTTCGTGAACACGGCGAGCATCGGGCTGTTGTCGACGAGCACTTCAGCTTCGAAGACCTCGATGCCGGCCGGCTGGGCCGCCACCGCAAGGGCGCCGAGCAGCAGCGTGCCGAGGCCTCGTCCGTGGAACTCGTCGACCACGCCGAACGCCACCTCTGCCCGCTTCGGGTCGGCGTGCCGGCGCACGTAACGACCCGTCGCCAGTGCTGTTCCGCCGGGGTCGGTGGCGACCCGCCAGGCGAAGTGGTCGACGTAGTTGATGTTCACCAGATGGTCGATCACCCTCGCGCTCGGACGCCCCGGGGTGAAGAACCGCCTGCGCAGCGACTCCGCGGAGAGATGGTTCAGCGCCTCTTCGAATTCGCCGCGGTCGGCGGGCACGAGAGGCCGCAGCTCGACGGCCGTACCGTCGCGCAATCTGGTGTGAACGGGGCGTACGTTCTCGGCCAGGCGCCGGGCGGTGATCGCCGTGATCCGATCGTGCACCGGGGTCACCTCGAGCAAGGCCGCGAAGGCGGCCTCGTCGCCCTCCGCGACGCGGGCGTCGTCGACCGCGGTGACGCTTGCCCGCCGCACTCGGTTGGTGAGCATCGACATCTCGCCGAGGATCGAACCCGGCCCGAAGGCACCGAGCGCGTGGACTTCGCCGTCGTCGCCGAGCCGGGTGACTGCGACGGTGCCGTCGAGGACCACGAAGAAGGAAGACCCCGGCTCCCCCTCGCGGACCAGCTGCTGGCCCGCCGGCACCGACCGGGCCGACATCGCGGCCGCGACCCGGCGCAGACTCTCGGCGTCGACTCCGGCGAACAGCTCCAGGAGCCCGAGCTCGGCGTCCAACTGCCCGGTCATCGGCCCGCTCCCACCACGTTGTCCACGATCGCACGTCCGAACTCGGTGCCGCGAGTCGAGGGCGGTGGCCCGGGCGGATCGAGATCATCCGAGCCGCGCTAGGTTCCCCCTTCGTGGGGGCCAGGCCGACGGTCAACAGGCAGGTCGTGCTGCGCGAGCGGCCGCGCGGTGCCGTCAGCGAAGATTGCTTCGAGATGGTCGAGGCGCCCGTCCCGGCACTCGGTCCCGGCGAGGCACTGGCCGCGGTGCGCTACCTCGGCATCGATCCGTCGATCCGCGGCTGGCTCGACGAGCGCGGCAACTACATGGCCGGCATCGGCATCGGCGAGGTGGTGCGGTCCAACGGGCTGGCGGTGGTGATCGAGACCAACGACCCCGACAAGTATCCGCTCGGGCGGGCGTTCATGGCCCTCACCGGATGGCAGGAGTACCGCGTGCTCGCCGCGCAGGAGCCGTTCCCGGTGACGCTGATCGGCGAGGACGTCGAGCTGCTCGACGCGCTGAACGTGCTCGGTCACGTCGGGCTCACCGCTTACCTCGGCGTCACCGAGGTGGCCAGGCCCGAGCCCGGGGAGACGTTCGTCGTGTCCGCGGCGGCAAGCGGGGTCGGTGCGGTCGCGGGACAGGTCGCGAAGCTGCGCGGTGCGCACGTGATCGGCATCGCGGGTGGTCCGCAGAAGTGCGCGTGGATCGTCGACGAGCTCGGCTTCGACGCGGCGATCGACTACAAGGCCGAGGACGTCGCCGCGCGCCTGAAGGAGCTGGCGCCGCGGGGAGTCGACGTGTACTTCGACAACGTCGGAGGCGAGTTGCTCGACACCGTGCTGCGGCGGCTGGCGCAACACGGCCGTGTGGTGATGTGCGGCGACATCTCCACCTATCAGCTCGTCGGATCCCCGCCACCGCTGCACAACCTCCGCTACGTGATGGGCAAGCGGGCACGTCTGGAGGGGTTCAACACCCTCGACCACTGGGGAGCGTACGAAGCGGGCTCCGCGCAGCTGGCGGCGTGGCTCGCCGAGGGCAAGATCAAGCACCGCGAACACGTGCTGCAGGGTCTCGATCGGGCTCCAGAGGCCCTGGTCCGCCTGTTCGCCGGCGACCATGTCGGCAAGCTCGTCGTTCAGGTGGCCACCTGAAGGCGCCTGCTCAATCGGCGTTGCGGGTGACCACCGGGCACGGCGCCCGCCTGACGACGTAGTCCGACACCGAGCCGAGCATCGCCCGGCGGATTCCGCCCCGGCCTCGCGTCCCGATCACCAGCACTGATGCCGGCAACGACTCGGCGAGGTCGCACAGCGCCTGGCCCGGAGCACCGACGAGGATCTGCTGCTCGGCGTCGGCCAGGCCCAACCTGGAGCACGCTGCCTGGAGCGCCTCACGCGCCGCACCCATGCGGTCTTCTTGCAGCCGGTCCATCTCCGAGGGCGAGATCACCCCGCCGGCAAGACCGGTGCCGACGACGAGCGTCGGATCGGCAGGCTCGATGACGGTGGCGACGACGACCCGATCGGGGTGGCGCAGCACGGCCAGCCCCTCGGCAAGGGCGGCCTCGGCCAGGTCGGACCCGTCGGTGCAGAGCAACACGGTGAACGGCATGCACAGATGCTGGCAGACTTTCGTCGGCGAGCGTTGACGAACCCAGATGGCGGGTATCGGTACACCATGACGAACCGACTCGGGCGCCACTGCCTGGCGGCGGCGGTGACCTCGGCCTTCTTGGCAACCGCGTCGCCGCCTGCACCAGCAGCGGCGGCGAGTGTGGGGTTCTCCTTCGCCTCGGGCGGGACGGCCGGCACGCTCGGAACGATCGGCGTGGACGCCATCTACGGCGGCGCCGGCGGTGGCGGCGACTACGACGCCCGCTACGTATGGCGCCAGGACGGCTCCCTGAACGTGGAGCTGGCCAACTACCGCCCGGGTGCGCCGGCGACGGCGCTCCAGGTACCAGGTTCGCCCACGGCGGTGAGGATGGAGCTGTACCCGAAGCCGGAGAAGAACTGCTCCGGAGACGGCACCCAGCCCTGCTACCTGCTGCCCTACGACCCCTGGAAAGGCGACGTCGGCGGTCTGCACATCGAGCGCAGCCCGCGCGACGGCCCCGACTGGCTGTCGGTGCAGGGTGTGCACCTACCGGTGCAGGGCCGAGGCGGTGCGTTCCGCATCGAGGGTTCGATCGCTTCCAGCACCGCGGTGCCCGACGGCCGGGTGCACATCGACCTGTTCCAGTACTGCGCGGGCGGCGTAGACCCCTGCCCGAATGTCCCCCGCACCGCCAACGGCGCTTTGCAGGGTGCCTTCGCCAGTTCGCAGAGCCGGGGAACGCGCTGGACGGGGTCGATCGGCTGGCCGGGGCGCTACATCGTGTTCATCCGCGACACCACGACCGGCCGCCGCACACAGGGGTTCGTCGACATCGCCCCCGGCCGCGTCCCGACCATCGACCTCGACGCGGTGTGCTTCGGGCTCCACACGTGCAACTACCTGAGCGGTGCTCCTGCCCCGGCGATGGGCGGGTTCCACCCGGTGAACCCGACGCGGATCCTCGACACCAGGCTGCGTGTCGGCATCCCGAACGGGCCGGTCCGTACCGGCGACGGCCGGGTGCGCCCCGATCTGGCCAACTCCCTCTTCAGCCTCGACGAGCGGCTGAACCACGAGGTCCAGGTCACCGGCGCGGCCGGCATCCCTGCGTCGGGTGTGTCGGCCGTGCTGCTCAACGTCACCGCGGTCGAACCTCCCGCCGACGGCTTCTTGTCGGTCGTTCCCCGCCCACCGGCGCTGACCGGGGAGTTCTGGAACGACCAGAGCTCTTACCTCTTCCACCCGTCGACGTCGAACCTGAACGTGCGCAGGGGTGAGACGATCCCGAACCTCGTGCTGGCCCGTGTCGGCGCCGGCGGCAAGATCCGCATCTACAACAGCACCTGGCCGATGCACGTCGTCGCCGATGTCGCCGGCTGGTTCGACACCGCAGGTGCGAACGCCGGCGGGCTCGGGTTCACCGGGGTCGTCCCGACGCGCGTCGCCGACACCCGCAGCGGGGCGGGGGGCATCGGGGGTCGCTTCGCCGCCGGCGACGATCGGTCGCTGAGGGTCGCCGGGCTGGCCGGAGTGCCGAGCGACGCACGGTCGGTGGTGCTCAACATCACCGCTGCCAGCCCGGGCGGCACCGGCTATGTCACCGCCTACCCGGACGGCGCCCGGCGACCGAACGCGTCGAACCTCAACCTGGTCTTCGCGCAGGATCGACCGAACCTGGCCGTCGTGCGCGTCGGCGCGGGAGGGCGCATTCGCCTCGCGGCAGCGGAGACATCGACCCACCTGATCGTCGACGTGCTCGGCTACTACGGATCAGATGGCGGGCAGACGGTCGCCGTCGATCCGGTGCGCATCTTCGACACCCGCGGCGGTGTCGGCACCGCGGCGCGAGCGCTCGGTCCCGGCGAGACCCGGCAGGTGCAGGTGGCCGGGCGTGGCGGTGTGCCGAGCAACGCCACCGGGGTGATCGTCAACGTCACCGTGGCCGGCACCACGGCGAGCAGCTACCTCTCCCTGTGGCCAGCAGGTACGGCACGGCCGACCTCGTCGAACCTCAACTGGACGGCCGGGCGGACCATCCCCAACCTGGTGATGACACGGCTCGGTTCCGGCGGCGCACTGTCCATCGCCAACGCGTCCGGCCAGGCCCACGTCATCGTCGACGTCATGGGCTACGTCCGCTGATCGGTTTCCTCCGCGCCGCTCGCGGGTAATCGCCCCGGCAGAATCCGCGAATCGCGAGGGAGGACGGAGCGTGAGCACTGGGGCGTGGGCACTCGGGGTAGCCACCCTCTTGGCAGTTGCTTGCCTGGTGTTCCTGCTCTGGACGCTGGCCCGCAGCATCTGGGTGGGACGGTCGCGCGAGCGCGGCGTCTGGCGCGAGTTCGGGCTCGGCCTCGGGCTTGTCTTGCTGTTCTTCGGCACCTGGGTGGGCCACGCGATAGCTCAGTGGCAGACGTTCACGGACGCACAGCGATCCCTCGGCCAAGAGGTCACCGCGGGCGACTTCTTCGCCGACTTCGCGCAGTCCACGCTCGAGAACTGGCAGTCGGAGTTCCTCCAGCTCTTCGCGTTCGTGGTGATGGCGTCGCTGTACATCCACAAGGGCAGCGCCGAGTCGAAGGACGGGACCGAGAAGGTCGAGGCCTCGCTGCGCCGGATCGAAGAGCACCTCGGGACCCTTCCCCCCGATGCGCCAGACGACGAGGCGGAGAGCTGGAAGCTGCCCGACACCCCGCTTCAGCTCCAGTGAGGGTGGCGTCGGGCCAACGGTACGATCGCAGGCCTGAGGAGGCCGTGATGAGGGTGTGGATCGACCAGGACCTGTGCACCGGCGACGGACTCTGCACCGACCACTGCCCGGAGCTGTTCGTCCTCCTCGAAGACGGCATCTCCTACGTGCGTGACGAGCTCGGCGTGGGCAACGATCCCGGCGGAGCCGGCAGCGCCGTCCACGTGCCCCTCGGGTTGCAGCAACGGGCGATCGACGCGGCAGACGACTGCCCGGGCGAGTGCATCTTCATCGAGGCAGCGCCGCAGCCGCGGCAGCGAGAAGACTGAGCCGATGCTGAGCATCGGCAGCGTCGTCATGGGCGTGCACGACATCAATCGCGCAGTCGAGTTCTGGTGCGCTGCGCTGGGGTACGTGCCCAGGCGCACGCTCGCGCCGGAAGACGACTTCACCATCCTCGTACCGGCGAGCGGCGATGGGCCTCGCCTCGCGCTCGACGTCAGCGAGAGCCCGGTGCAGCAGCACCCGCGCGTCCACCTCGACCTGTGGGCCGGCACCGTGGCCGACCAGCAGCGCGAGGTCGAGCGGCTGGTCGGGCTCGGGGCGACGCGTGTGGACTGGGACCTCTACCCGGCCGACCCCGACTTCGTCGTGCTCGCCGACACCGAGGGCAACCGGTTCTGCGTCATCGGTGCCGACGACTGACCCAGCGTCGGGTTCAGCGGTGGCCGGGTGCCATGTAGAACCAGAACGGGAACGGCGCGCCCTGCTCCTTCATCGCCGCCCGGGCGGCGAGCACCACCTTGCCGGCCTCGGTGCGCTCGAAGTACCAGGCCTCGGCGGCCCGACCTCCCGGCGGGGGGCCGTCGACGAGCTCGATCGCGGCTTCTTCGTAGTACGTGCGCACGTCGTTGCAGACGGCGATGGTGTTCTTGCCGGGAATC
This sequence comes from Actinomycetota bacterium, assembly GCA_016700055.1. Lineage (NCBI taxonomy): Bacteria > Bacillati > Actinomycetota > Actinomycetota bacterium. The sequence goes on along the minus strand of CP064997.1, from coordinate 2,627,564 downwards.
GACACCTCGGTCCACGGCGAAGCGCCGCTCGCGATCTGGTGGAGAGCGCCCAGCGCGTCGGGCACCTGTTCGGGAGCTATCGCCGCGCCCACCGACGTTCGCCCCCGTCGGGCGCGACCGCGCTCGTACGCCTTGCGCAGGCCCTGGGCCTCGTCGACAGCCGGTGGCAGCGAGGCGTCGAAGCGCGGTGGCAGCGCGCACGCCAGCGGCTCCTCGTCGGACTCGACCACCTCGGGGTAGTCGGCCAGCGCCGGGCCGCTCGGCGCATCGAGCAGCGCGAACGCCTCGGCGAGCACGTCGAGCTGGAAGGTGGCGTCGCCGGGCTTGCCGAGCGGGCGCCCGAGCGGGAAGTCGCAGTAGAGCGCGCGGGGCGGGCGCATCCGCTCGACGACCGAGCGGTTGGAGGCGAGGACCACGGTGGCCAGCCCTGCTGCTTCGAAGACGTGGGCGAGCGTACTCACGGTACGCGTGCAGAGCGGTCAAACGGGTGTGAGCACGACCACGTCGACGCCGTCGCGGCGTAGCACGGCGGCTGCCGCGGGACCGGTGTCGAGCCTCACTGTCGCCACGTCGTCGGGCTGGTTGCCGGCGAACGCGATGTGCCGAGGTGCAACTGCACCGATCTTCCCGGTCGCGGCGAGGTCTTCCAACCGGTCGATCGGGTACACCACGTCGAGATCGATGGTGAACCCGGTGCGGTCGAAGTTCGGCGACCAGTGCCCGAGGACGAGATCGCGCTCGGCACGCTCGATCACCCGGAAGCTCGTGTCGGTGGGGGTGAAGTGCTCGTGGCCCTCGCGATGAAGCGCGGCCGAGGTGCAGATGGCCACCGTCGCCTGCGACAGGGGCGGCGGCACCGTCCACGCCGTCTCCTCGAACAGCGGCACCGGGAGCTGGTCCCCCAGCGCTCGCATGGCCTGATCGCCTCCGGACATGCGCAGCACCATAGAGTGAAACGGCTACCTTCCGGAGATCGACGCCGACCTGCCGACAGCCATCGCCGGCCCGCCGCCGCTCACGCTGCGCCGACGCTTGACGACACCGCCGTCTGTGGGCTCGTGGATCGGGGCGCTGGTGCTGTGGTGGCTCTCCCTGCGGCCATCGCTGCTGCCGCGCTCGTCGCTGATCCAGGCACTGATCAGCACCATCTGCCTGGTCGCCGGCTACGGCGTCGGCGGGCTCATCATGCGGTTGTTCGCCCGGAACCGCCCGGCCGCGCTCCAAGCCGGTGGACGCACCGCTGCTGTGCTCGGCGCTCTGACCGCGATCGCGGTGCTCGTCGGGTCGATGCGCTGGCTCGGATGGCAACGCGACCAGCGCCCGCTCGTACGGCTCGGCCCGCTGTCGTGGACGGCGGTTCCGGTGATGCTGCTGCTCACCGCGCTGCTCAGCCTGGTGCTCATCTCCGTCGCGCGCCTAGTGCGGCACGCGGTCGCGCGCGTCGATCGATGGGCGGCGACGCGGATGCGCGAGCGCACCGCGCGCTGGGCTGTGATCGCCGGGGTGACCGTGGTCGTGCTGCTGCTCGCCGGCTTCGCCGGGCGGCGCTTCGCCTACTGGGCCGACACGAACTTCGGCTTGTTCGACAATACGACCGCCGATGGGGTCGAACCACCGACGCTGCCGACGGCGTCGGGCAGTCCGGAATCACTCGTCGAGTGGGACGAGCTCGGCTTCCAGGGGCGCAACTTCGCCGCCGACGCCTCGACGGCGGAAGAGATCGAGTCGTTCGACCCGAGCGTCGCCGCACTCGATCCGATCCGGGTGTACGTCGGTTTGGACTCGGCGACGACGATGGACGAACGGATCGACCTCGCCGTCGACGAGCTGGAGCGTACGGGCGCGTTCGATCGTGAAGTCCTCGTCGCCGTGGTCCCGACCGGCACGGGTTGGGTAGACCCGGACGCGGCACGCGCCCTCGAATACATGTACGGCGGCGACACGGCGATCGTCTCCGTTCAGTACTCGTTCTTCCCGAGCTGGATCGCCTTCCTGCTCGACACGAAGAGCCCACGGGAACTGGGCTTGGCACTGCTCGACGGCATCCACGAGGCATGGGCCGAGCTGCCCGCCGACGACAGGCCGACACTGCTCGCCTTCGGGCTGAGCCTCGGGTCGATGGGCGCCGAGTCCGCGTTCTCCGAGGCGAGCATCGCGGAGTCGATCGCGTCGATCACCTCGCGCTACGACGGGGCGCTGTTCGGAGGGCCCACCCGCAACAACGCGATCTTCGGCGCGCTGGTCGACCAACGCGACACGGGAAGCATGTCGTGGAGGCCGGTGGTCGCGGCCGAACCGAACGTGCGCGTCGTGAACCAGATCGGCGATCTCGATCCCGAGGACTCGACATGGCAGTTCCCGCGGGTGCTCTGGTTCCACCATCCCTCCGACGCGATCGGGACCTGGAAGCTGTCCAACCTGTGGAGCCCACCAGGATGGGCAGACGATCCCGCGCCGTACGACGTGCCGCCCGCGGCGACATGGGTGCCGTTCGTGACGCTCGTCCAGGAGACGTTCGACCTGATGGCCGGGTTCTCGGCGACACCCGGATTCGGACACGACTACCGCACCGCCTGGGTCCACTCCTGGGCCGCGATCGCGCCACCCGAGGGTTGGACGACGGCCGACTCCGACCGCCTGCGCACCCACCTCGAGCTAGACGGCGGCCCCTGACCGCGGCGTCGCGGGCCGCCCCGCGCCGGGCAGGCGCCGCGGTGGCCCGGCGGGCCGGCGGCGGGAAGTGCGATATCTCGTGACACCCGTCTGCTCTGAGATATCGCACTTCCGGGGCCCGCGGCGGAAGTGCGATATCTCGTGACACCCGTCTGCTCTGACATATCGCACTTCCCGGGCGGAGCGACCGAGGCGTCGATCAGAGGCCCTTGAAGCGCGCGGGTCGGCGCTCGAGGAACGACGCGATGCCCTCTTGGAAGTCGTCCGTGCTCTGCACTGTCGCAGCCATCGCGGGGATCGCCGCGATCGCCGCGGGCTCGTCCTGCTCCAGCGCCAGCCGAGCGTTGGCGATGGTGTGGACGAGCGCCACCGGTGAGCACGCCAGCAGCTCGCGGGCCAACTCGACGGCCCGGTCGATCTGGCGGCCCGGTTCGACCACCTCTTGGACGAGGCCGATCCGGTAGGCCTCGGCGGCGTCGAACTCGTCCGCGCGCAGCAGGTGGTACATCGCGTTGCCCCACCCCGCGCGCTGCACGTAGCGCACCGTCGCCCCACCGAGGGGAGCAAGGCCACGCTTGGGTTCGAGCTGACAGAACCGCGTGTCCGACGCGGCGACGACGATGTCGCCGGCAAGCGCGATCTCGATGCCGATCGTCAAGGTGATCCCCTGCAGGGCGGTGATCAGCGGCTTGCGCAGCCGGCGACCGAGCCCGAACGGGTCGACGGGCTCCGACGTCTGCGCCGCCTTGCGCCGCGCCGCTTCCGCGCGCGCCTCGTCGGTGAAGAACAACGGCATCTCCAAGCCCGCAGTCGTGTTCGGCCCGGCGAAGCTGAGCACACCGGCGAACAGGTCGGGATCGTCGTCCAAGCGGGTCAACGCATCGCTCAACTCGTCGGTGATCTTCGGGGTGAAGGCGTTCTTCTTCGCCACCCGGTCGACGGTCAACACCAAGATGTGATCGTCGACGACCTCGGCACGTACCTCGCCATGTGGATGAGGTCCGCTCCCTGATGCTGCTGTTGCTGACGGTTCCATGATGCAACCGACCGTAGTTCGTCCAAGTTTTATCATGCAACCTGGCCGTCTAGGCTTTACGGTGTGAAGCGCACCGACACCTCCGCCTGGCCGTGCACGATCGCGCGCAGTGCGGCCGTGCTCGGCGACCACTGGAACCTGCTCATCGTCCGCCAGGCCTGCCTCGGCACCCGCCGCTTCGACGACTTCCAGCGTGAGCTCGGCATCGGGCGCAACATCTTGACCACCCGGCTGAACCTTCTCGTCGACGAGGGCATCCTGCGCCGCGCCGCCGTCGACGAGACCTCGCCACGCCACGAGTACCGCCTTACGCAGAAGGGCCGCGAGGTCTACCCGATCCTCGCCGCGATGGCCGCCTGGGGTGATCGCTGGCTCACCGGTCCCGAAGGGACCCCGCTGGTGCTGCACCACACCACCTGCAAACATGACATGCACGCGGTGGTCGTGTGCAGCGAATGCGATGCAGCCCTCGACGTCGGCGACATCCGGGCCACGGCGGGGCCCGGCTACCCCGGCTCGCGCAGCCCCAGCGCGAAGCGCAGGTCGTCGGCCGGGAGGTCGTGATAGACGGCGCCGATCACCCCGGTGGGATCGGCGGCGCTCACCAGCTCGCCGGACCCGTCGGCTACGTAGAAGACCGCTTGTGAGCTCAGCGGCGTGGTGTAGGGGAACTCCTCGCTGTCGCCGCTGACCAGCAGGAGGATCACGTGTTGGCCGATCTCGAGCGGGGCGACGCCGTCGACGGTGATCGGGGTCCCGTCGAGCAGGCCGGCCTCCTGTTCGACCACCACGATCGGCGGCACCTCGCCGGTCGTCTCGGCGATCAGTTGCACCTCCACCTGCGCCAGTTGCGTGCGGATCCCGGTGTTCGAGTCGGTCGAGCCGCTGATCACCCGGCCGTCCTCCACGGCGACGACCGCGCCTTCGACGATCAGGTCTGCCGCCGCGGCGAGGTCCTCGACGTTCTCGAAGCGGGTCGCGTCGGAGCGCACGCCGATCGGCTTGGGCGGCGCATCGTCCTGCGCGAAGTAGGCCACGGCGACCACGACCGCGACGACGGCCACGATCAGCAGCGGCACCCATCGGGCGAGGCGATGCACGTCAGTCCCTGACGGCCGGTTCGAGCGGCAGCACGTAAGCCGCCGACGGTGCCCATCTCGACACGGTGACGAGATCGACGGTCGGGTCGATCATCCGTTGGCGGAGCCTGCCGTTCATGGCGACGAACGAATCGGCGTACACCTGGACGCCGCGGTGACCGAGCGAGGCGAAGTGCTCGGCGACGAACTGCGCCGTCTGCAGCGCGAGCGGTGGGCGGGTCTCGGCCTCCGCGATCTGCCATTCGGCTAGCACCAGATCGGGACTCACCCGCCACCGCCGACCGGTGGCCGGCTCGACCACGTCGAACTCGAGGAACCCGGAGCGATCGGTCAGCATCACTCGCCACGACAGCTCGTAGCCATCGTCGTTCCAGCGCACGTTGCCGTCGGCGAGCCAGTGGCGCAGCGGCAGCACGACGTTCATCGCGGCGAACACGGCCAAGAACGCGGCCAACGGTCGCCCGACGCGCCCCGCATCGTGCCGCACCACCGGCCGCACAGAGGGGCGGTTCCGGCGCAGCAGTCGGGTCGGCCAATCGGGAGCGAAGAAGATCGGGGTGAGGGCGATCATCACCCACGGGAACACTCCGATCTGGAACAGCATCGCCGTGGCCAGGTGGAACACCACCAGCACCGCGTACGCGTACGGTCGGCTGCGCCGCCACAGCAGCCAACCGACGATCGTCAGGTCGAACACAGCGCCGGCCCAGCTCGCGCCGAGCGCGACCAGGGGCTCGTCGAGCAGCGGACCGATCAGCGGCCGGTCGGTGCGGGCAGCCAACCACGTGTGCAGCGGCTCGCCGTGGAAGAGCCAATCGGGGTTGAGCTTGGCGATCCCGGCGAACGTGTAGACCACGCCGAGCTGGAAGCGCAGTGCCCAAACCGTGATCGCCGGCACGGTCCGCGTCGCCGTGTCGCCACGCGGCGACGGGCCGGGAAGCACGGCGAGCAGCACCGCGGCGAGCGTGACGAACCAGTAGTGGTTCAGGTAGAGGGCGCGGTCGATCAGCTCGACGTAGGTGAAGGCGACGGCGAAGATCGCCGCCGCGACCCGCGTGCATCTACCGGACGCGATCAGCAGACCGAGCACCGCCAGGGCGGCGACGTGGAGATGCATCCACGGCGCCGGCCACGCCTGCACCCACTCGAATCCGGGGTAGGTCAGGTGGTGCTCGGCGCCGAGGTAGAACTCGTCGACCCAGCCGCGCCAGAGGAAGCGGATCGAGCTGTAGGCGACGAGCAGGCCGAACGCCACGCGGAACGCGACCGTCGAGGCCGCCGGCAGCTCGGTGCTCGCCCGGGCGAGGAGGTCTCGTCGCCAGCCAGGCCCGCGGGCGCCAGGAGACGCCGGGAGCGGTCCCGATGCGGATCGCGCGAGCGGCGGGTCAGCCGTCGCCGTCTGCATCGGAGAACTTCACGGTGATCCCCAGATCGCCGGCGACGTTGGTCTTGATCGTGCGCTCGAGGGCCATCTCGGTGTCGAAGCTCGGCTGCGCGGCGTGGGCGTCGAACTCGGTGGTGAGCTGATCGACCACCGAGGCGTCGAGCAGCGGGGCGATGCCGCGCGCACCCCCACCGTTGTCCGTCGCGCCGTCGTCGCCGAGCATCGCCCAGCGGGCGCCGGCGAGCTGACCGACCGCCATGGGGTTGTCGCTGCTCGTGAGCGGCAGCGCGAACAGGGTCTCGCTCACGATGTCGGTCAGCGCGGCGTTGGCGGCCGCGTCGTCGACGGAGAGCGTCGGACCGAACTGGTCCCAGTCGGCGGCCAGCCCGGTCGTCTCGTCGGCGACGAGAGTGGCGGCCGAGACCAGGTACTCGCACTCCCGGTCGCCGGGATCGTCGGTGGCGAGGATCTCGATCGCGCCGAGGCCGCGCTGGTCGGCTCCGACCAGCTCACGAAGCGAGTCGGGATCGACCGGGGTGTCGCTCGCGGCCAGCTCGGCGACATCTGCGGCGTCGGCCGGGTAGTCGACCAGGCTTCTCGACCGGCGATCCATCGCCGGGCCGAACCAGAACGGGCGCAGCGCCGCCCACCGGTCTCTGACGGCGGACACCTGGCCGAGCAGCGCAGCGGGATCGGATCGATCCCCCTCACAGAACGTCTCGGCGCCGGTGTGGAGCTCGGCAGCCGACACCGCGAGCTCCTCGAACCGTGTCGGCACCAACTCGTCGGTCAGCGCGCCGACCACCTCGGCCCTGCTCGGCGTGTCGTTCCCACAGGCCGGCAGCGTCGCCGCGGCGACCACCGCGCCGGCGGCGAACACCATGTTGCGCATCCGTTGGCTGGGCCGGTTCACAGTGACTCCAGGAACTCGAGCAGGTCGGCGCGCACGTCGGCCGGCGCGGTGCGGAACGCCTCGCGTGCACTCGTGGCCTCGCCACCGTGCCAGAGGATCGCTTCTTCGAGGCTGCGGGCGCGGCCGTCGTGCAGCAAGAAGCGCTCGCCGTTGACGACTTCGATCAGCCCGATCCCCCACAGCGGCGGGGTCCGCCACTCGGATCCGCTGGCCGCGAAGTCGGGACGGTCGTCGGCGAGGTCGGGCCCCATATCGTGGAGCAGCAGGTCGGTGTACGGGAAGATCTGCTGCTCGCTCAACGCGGCGACGGCGTCGGAGCCGGTCGTGTGCGCGGGCGTGTGGCACGACGAGCAGCCGAGCTCTGCGAACGCCTCGGCGCCGCGCCCGACGCCGGGCTCGTCGACGTTGCGCATCGCCGGTACGCCGAGGGTGCGCGAGTAGAAGGTGACGTTCGCCAGCCGTTCGTCGGTGACCTCGGGCTCGCCGCCATCGGGCGCCTGCCCGCACTCCGCCTGCGCCTCGGTGCATGCCTGCCCGGGTGAGAGCGAGGAGGTGATCCCGATGTCGCCGTTGAACGCTGCCGCGGCCTGCGCCTGCACGGTCGGCGCGTTCGCCTTCCACCCGAAACGGCCGAGCTCGATCTGTTCGCTGGCCGGGTTCCAGACCCGGTTCGGTCGCCCGGAGATGCCGTCGCCGTCGTCGTCGTCGGGATCGGCGGCCGCGAGCAGGTCGTCCTCGGGGATTCCTTCGAGCAGCCCCATGCCGATCACCTGCGGAGCCAGGCGCGGCGAGATCATCAAGTCGTCGGGCAGCTCCCCGTGCGCCGGCGCGACCAGGTGGTAGGTGGGGACGCGCAGCGAGTACGGCGTGCCGTCCGCGAACGTCCCTGGTTGCTCGGTGTAGCTGATCACCAGCTCCGCTTCCGCGGGCACGCCGAGGATCGAGCGGTCCTGGAGCTGGTCGCCGTACACCGGGTGACCGAGCGGACCACCGGTAGCGGACTCGCCGGGCACGGACAGCCTGATGATCAAGCCGAGCCCCCCGTCGCCCGTCGACGCCGGGATGCCGCGGCCGTCGCGCAGGTGACACGACGCGCACGCCTGGGCGTTGAAGATCGGGCCGAGACCGTCACGGGCGTCGGTCGACGCCGGCGCGATCACCCAGTTCTGGGTGAAGAAGCTGTCGCCGATCTCGAACGCGTGCCGCTCCTCGTCGGTCAGCGTCGGGGCCGGAAACGAGAACGCGTTCGGGCCGGCGACCTCTCTCGTCGTCTCCCCGCCGAGCTCCTCGGCGAAGACGGTCGACTGCTCGTCGCCGCCACACGAAGCGGCGACGACGAGCAAGCCGACGACGAACAGATGGCGTGTGTACAGGGGGTGCTCCGCTCAGGAGACGTTGATCTGCAGGCCGAGCGCCTCTGCGCCGGCCACGATCGTCGGCGTCTGGGCTTCGAGCGCTTGGATCCCGCTCAAGATGCTGGCCCGGCCGGGGTCGCTGTCGGGCACGCCCTCGCTCAGGTGCTGATCGAACGGCGCCGGGACCGCCGAGACCGCAGCGACGCTCGCGGCCACCTCGGCCCGGAGCTGCTCGGCGATGTCCTCGTCGACCGCCGCGATCGCGTCGAGCACACCTGGTCCGGTCGCTCCCGGGTACTCGCCGGTGAGCACCATCTCGATCCCCTTCGCGTTGGCCACCAGGTCGGCGGTGGTGTTGTCGGAGAAGCAGGAGTGCTCGTCTTCTTGGGAACGCTCCGAGTAGGCGACGTTCATCCGCTCACCGGCCAGCTCGCCACGGCTCAGCTCGCCGATGCCGGTGATGATCTTGGTCATCGCCTCGTCGGGGTCGAGCGCCAGGAACTCGGCGCGGTAGTTGTCGTCGGTGTCGGGCGCCCACGCGACGACGAGGCCGTTCAGATGGGACAGCAGCAGATCCGACGCCACGCCCAGGTACGTGCCACGACGATCGGCGTTCGCCGCATCGGTGTAGTCGGACGCCGGTCGTTCGCCGGGGCCGTCGGCGGACAGGTCCTGGCCCCACAGCAGGAACTCGATCGCATGCCAGCCGGTGGAGATGTTCGTCTCCCCACCTGCCTCGTTCAGCTCGGTGAGCAGCGCGGCGTCGATCGTCGGATAGGTCGCCGGATCGTTGACGATGCCTGCCTCGGGGCTCCCCTCGACGTAGTCGACGTACGCCTCGTCCATCGGCCAGGCGTTGATCAGCCCCTCCGGGCCGGTCTCCTCGTCGTCGATCGGGCCGCTGTAGAAGCGGAACGCCTCGGTCAACCCGTAGTCGTCGCGAGCATCCAGCCACGCTTGCCTCGCGGCGGCGAGGGTGTCGTCGGTCGGAGCGGCCAAGAAGGCGTCGATCGACGCGTCCATCGCCGTCGCCGACGCGGCGCTCGCCGAGTACGCAGCATGCACGCCCGTCGCGTACGCCTCCACGGCGTCGGCCACGACCTCGTCGCGACTGCCACCGGCTCCGCCGCCGTCGTCGCCACCGCAAGCGGCCACCATCGCCACCGACGCCACCGCCAGGAACCCACCGACCCGCCTGCCACGCTTGCCATGCATCATGAACGGCGAGTGTAAGGGATGCCTTACATATCTGCCAATCGGGCTATCCTGGGGGGACATGCTCGAGCACGTCTTCCGGCACCATCCGCTGCTCGGCACGCTGGTCGAGGTGCGCATCGGCTCGGCCACGGACCCCGCATCAGCGGCGCGGCTCGACGAGCTGATCGTCGCCGAGATCGCCAGGCTGGAGAAGGTCTTCAGCGCCTTCGACGCGTCGAGCGAGCTCGAACGTTGGAAGCGTGGGGAACTGGCCGAGCCGAGCCTCGACTTCTGCCGCGCGATGCAGCTCGCGCTCGAGTGGCAGCAGCGCTCGGCCGGAGCGTTCAACACCGCATCGGGAAGGGTGACCGCGCTGTGGCGCGAGGCCGAGGCGCGCGGTGAGCCGCCCTCCGCGCACGCGCTCGACGCCGCCGCCCGGGCGATCGCCGACCCGCTCTACCGTGTCGACGACGACGGCATCCCACGACTGCTGGGTGACGGCACGGGGCTGAACCTCAACGCGTTCGTCAAGGGCTGGATCGTCGACCGCGCGGTCGAGAGGTGCGTCGCCGAGGCAGAGACCGTCGAGTTGCTGGTCAATGCCGGCGGCGACCTGCGGCATCGTGGTGACCAGCCGGTCCCGGTCGGCATCGAGCACCCGTTGCGCCCGTACGACAACGAACCGCCGATCGCGACGATCGCCCTCGCCAACGCCGGCCTGGCCACCAGCGGGCGGGCTCGTCGCGGGTTCCGGATCGCCGGGCGTTGGTACGCCCACGTGATCGACCCTCGTACCGGGCGCACCGTCGACGATCTCGCCTCGATCAGTGTCGTCGCCGGGGACGCCGCCACCGCCGACGTGCTCGCCACGGTCGCCGGGCTGATGGCACCCGCCGCGGCGGTGGAGTACGCAGCCGGATTCGGTGCGGCGTGCCTGGTGATCGGCACCGCCGGCGAGCTGACCGCCAACGAACGTTGGCGGCAGCTCGAGTCGCGGGCGTGAGACGAAGATCGGGCTAAGTCAGCGTGTAGGCGACCAGCCCGACGACCACCACGGCGCCCACTGCAGCGCTGATCAGAGCCGAGCGGCGACGCTTGCGGAGGAAGAGCTGCATCACCAATCCGGTCAAGGAGATGACCACCAAGAAGCCGGCCGAGATGTCGATCACCCACTTCCAAGCCGTGCCCGTATCGCGGCCCTTGTGCAGGTCGTTCATCACGGCCACCCAACCCTGTTGCTCGATCGTCAACTCGAACTCGCCGGTTTCGACGTCGAAGAACAGATCGGCGGAGTAGCCCGGGTTCTTGTACGCGATCGAACCCTCACCGTTCGTGAGATCGAACGAGTTGACGCTTCCGGTGACGCCGAACTCCTCGCGCACGTACTCCGAGATCGTCAGGAAGTCGACGCTGCCGTCCTCCATCGTGGTGGCTACCGGCAAGATGCCTGACTCGGTGGTGAGCTCCACCTGATCGCCGAACGTCCACGTCGGGTGGTTCAGCGTGATCCCGGACACACCGAAGAAGAGCACGATCACGAGAGCGATCATGCTGCTGTAGACGTGGAGCACGCGGGCCCAGCGATGCAGGCCGCGTTTGCGCTGACCGTTGTCGGTGAGGGACTTGCGGGTGGCGGTCGCCGGCGGTTCACCGTCTACGGGGAACGGGTCGACGACGTCGGGAATCTCGCGAATCTCGGTGATGCTCATGATTGTGCTCCTGATGCTCCAGAACTGGACTCAGACCGTCAAGGTCGCGGTCAGACTGCTCAGCTCGCCCTCGTCGGCGAGCGTCACGCTGAAGGCGTCGCTGCCGAGAGTGATCGACGTGCTGGTGATCGAGTACGGACCGTGCTCTCGGGCTGCCTCGACGAACAAGACGTACTCGCCAGGGGCGACGGAGCTGCCGTCGGCATCCGTGCCGTCCCAGACGACGGCGTAGGTCCCGGCGCTGCGGGTGGCACCAGAGGTGGCGGCGTCGACGTTGCCGCCGGTCGCCGAGTACCAGCTACGCAGGTCGTCCAACCACTTCGTCCCTTCGCCGGACTGTTTGAACCACACGCTGATCGTGTCGACGAGGTTGCCCTCGGTGTCCTCGACCCACACGGCGATGTAGGGGTTGCGAACCCGTTCGGCAGAAGACGTGGCCGAGTAGGTGAACTCGACGACCATCTCGACGGTGGCAGGTACCGCGGTTTCGGGGGTAGCGGCGGCAATAGTGGTCGTTTCCGCGGTGGTGTCCGCGGTGGTGGTCGCGGCGGTGTCGGCGGTGGTGGTCGTCGCCGCGGCGTCCGGCGACGTCGTCGACGCAGATGCCGAGTCGAAGACGTCAGCCTCACCGTTGCCGCAGGCAACGGGCAGCAGCACGATCGCGCCGGCAGCGGCGAGCCTGGCCAACTGCGTCCGCCGGGCCAGGCGCAGGTAGCGGAATCCTGAGTACTTGGTGGGGAACATGGCGGCAACGTACGAAACGTTCCTGAGAGTCAGCTGAGGGCTCGCCGAGCATCCGCGCAGCATCTACGGCTTCGTCGATCGCACTGCCGAGGGCTACGCATCCTCCCGGCGGGTTCTCAGCCAACTCCCAGGTGGACGCGCGATGCTCGTCACATGTCCGGACAGCACCTCATGATCGTGGACGACGAGGACAACCTCCGTTCGATGCTCGCCGCCGCGCTCCAGCACCACGGCTTCCGCGTCACGACGGCCGAGAACGGCCGTCAAGCCCTCGACCTGATCGATCGCGAGCACCCTGACCTCGTGCTGCTCGACGTGATGATGCCCGACATCGACGGTTTCGAGGTGTGCCGCCGGTTGCGCACCGCGGGTGACCGCACGCCGGTGCTGTTCCTCACGGCACGCGATGCCACCGAGGACAAGGTCCGCGGCCTGACGCTCGGCGGCGACGACTACCTGCAGAAGCCGTTCAGCCTCGACGAGCTCGTCGCTCGTGCCGAAGCGGTGCTGCGCCGCACGGGCGATGCCGCCGGCTCGTCCACGGTCCACGAGTGCGCGGATCTGCGCATGGACGACGACGCGCACCGTGTCCAACGTGCCGGGGTCGACGTCTCGCTCTCCCCCACCGAGTACCAGCTGCTCCGCTACCTGCTCGTCAACCAGGGGCGCGTGCTGTCGAAGACGCAGATCCTCGACCACGTCTGGAAGTACGACTTCGGCGGCGACGGCGGGGTGGTCGAGACGTACATCGGCTACCTGCGCAAGAAGATCGACCACCGCGACCCCAAGCTCATCCACACGATCCGCGGCATCGGCTACACGTTGCGTGTGCAATGAGCACCCGGTCGACGATGTCGCTGCGGGCGCGGCTCGTCGCGGGAATGCTGTTCGTCGCGGTCGTGCTCGTCGTCGTGTCGGTGTTCATCACCGTCACCACCCGGCAGCAGCTGATCGACCAGGTGGATGCCAGGCTGGCGGCGTTCTCCCCCGGCGGGCGCGACGGCGACTTCGGGCGCTTCCCGGAGACGCCCGAGGGCGAGGTGCAGCTGCCCCCACCCGACGGCGGACCGGAGCGCCAGAGCGACGCCTACCAGGGCTTCGTCGACGCCGACGGGGTGCTGACCACCTTGTTCGTGCCCAACCTCGGCGACGAGGAGTACGCGGCACCCGACTTCGAGCCGAGCGATCTGCCGACCACCGGGAGCCGCTCGTTCACCACCGAGTCGGTCGACGGCGCCGTCACGTACCGGGTGCTCGCGGAGCGCGTCGGCGAGTTCACCGCGATCACCGCCCTGCCGATCGACGACGTCCAAGCGACGATCTCCCGGCTCGTGTGGTTCGAGGTGATCGGCTCGCTCGGCATCCTCGCCGCGCTGGGGCTCGTCGGCTGGTGGGTGGTGCACCTCGGCATCCGTCCGGTGAAGGAGATGACGCAGACCGCCACCCGGATCGCCGACGGTGACCTCGCCGTGCGCGTCCCGGAGACGGCGCCAGGGACCGAGTCCGGCGACCTCGCCGTCGCCCTCAACCGGATGCTCGGCCAGATCGAACAGGCACTCGACGCCCGCGCGGCGTCGGAGGATCGGCTGCGCCGCTTCGTGGCCGACGCGTCGCACGAGCTGCGCACGCCGGTGACCACCATCCGTGGGTACGCCGAGCTCTACCGCCGCGGCGGCCTCGGGGAGGGGACCGCGCTCGACGACGCGATGCGCCGCACCGAGCAGGAGGCCACCCGCATGGGCCGCCTGGTGGAGGACATGCTCGCGCTCGCCAAGCTCGACGAGCAGCGCCCACTCGAACTGCGCGAGCTGGACCTCGCAGTCGTGGCGCGTGACGCCGTCGCCGACGCTCGCGCCTCCGATCCGGACCGCCCGATCACCGCCGAGGGCTGCGACGAGCCGGCCCTGGTCGACGGGGACGAGGATCGCCTGCGCCAGGTGGTCGCCAACGTCGTCGGCAACGCGCTCGTGCACACCGACCCCGGGGTGCCGATCACCCTGCGGGTCCGTCGCGACGACGCTTCGGTGACGCTCGAGGTGGAGGACCGCGGCGCAGGCATGCCGGTAGAGGTCACCTCCCGGGTGAAGGAGCGCTTCTTCCGTGCCGATCCGGCACGCTCGCGCCATCGAGGCGGCAGCGGGCTCGGGCTCTCGATCGTCGATGCGACGATGTCCGCGCATGGCGGCAGCGTCGCGATCGACAGCGAGCCGACCATCGGCACCACCGTGCGCCTCACCCTCCCGGTCCCCCCAAGTTCTCGGTCGGATTTGTGACACATAGCGCGACTCATCCGACCGAGAACGCGAGGTTGGCGAGCAACTGGGTGTCACGCGTGGCGGGGTGGGGCGGCGTCTCACAGTTGAATGCTGGAGATCGACGAACCGACGACCGCGCCCACCATGGACGAGCTGTGGCGGGCCCACGCAGCTGAGCTGGTGGGCTTCGCGACCGTGCTGGTCGGGCCTGCCGACGCTCACGACATCGTCGTCGAAGCGTTCCTGCGCAGCTACGGGGCCGTCACCACCGGTCGGGTGACGAGACCGCGCGCCTACCTGTTCCGCGCCGTGGCGAACCACGCCAACGATCTGCGGCGAACCCGCAGCCGCCGTTGGGCCCGCGACCTCTCCGCCGTCGGGCCGGCGGCCACGGCCGGCCCGGACACGTTCCTCGACGTGCGACGTGCCGTGGCGGGCCTCAGCGTGCAGCAGCGCGCCGTCGTGTACTTCGCCTACTGGGAGGACATGCCCGAGCGGGAGATCGCCACCGTGCTCGGCGTGTCTCCCGGGACCGTTCGCCGCCACCTCGTCCGCGCCCGCCTCAACCTCCGAAAGGCTCTCCGATGAACGACATGACCGCCATGGACGACCAGCTCGACCACGCTGTCCGCAGCGCCCTCGCCGACATCATCGACACTGCGCCCGAGCCCGCCGAGCAGCCGGCACGTGTCCTCAGCCTCGCTCCACCGCGCCGATCGGGGCACGGCCTGCTGCTCGGAGCGGCCGCCGCCGCGCTCGTCGCCGTCGGCGTCGGCGCCGTGGTGCTGCTGACGAACCGCGGCGACGACGAGGCGACGATGCCGGAGGGTCAGCCCGTCGCCACCCCGGCGCCATCCCCCACCAGCGTCGCCACTCCCGAGAGCGTGCCCTCCACCGGCCCACTCGCGTGCTCCGACGACGGCTGCACCCCGTTCGATTCGATGCCCGTCGCCCAGGGCGCCACCGACTTCTACGTCGGTTCGGCCGACCTCGGCACGCCGACCATCCACCTCGACTGGTTCGACTCCCTCACCCGCTGCGTCGAGCTGAGTGAGGACTACACCACATGCGCCAAGATCGAAGGCATCGCCGGGGTCAACCTCGTCGGCTATGCGACGGCAGACGGTGAGGTCGCCATCGGCACCACTTTCACCGATCTCACCCCGACCGACTACGCCAACACCTGGGGTCCCGCACAGAGCGACCCGAGCATCGGCCAGGAGCCGGCACGAGTTCGGGGCCACGACGCCATCCGCCACCTGACCGACACCGGGCCTGCCGTCGTCTGGCAGGAGCGATTCGGCGTGCTGGTGTGGGTGGTCGTGCCCGCCGGCAGCGACCTCGACCCGGTCGTCGTCGCCGAGGGGGTCCAGCTCGCCGACGGGCCGGTGACCATCCCGCACCGGGTGATCGTCCCCGCCCTCTCCCAGCCGTGGGATGCGCAGGACAACGACGGCGACGGGCTCGTGGCGGCCACGTCCAACGGCGAGGAGTGCGTCGGCCTGAACTACGTCGAGACCTGCGGCGCAGAGATGAACGCCCGTACGATCGTCCGTGTCGGCTCGGACGGCGCCACCGCGGTCGCCGGCTCCGCCACGGCGGACGTCGCCAGAGTCCGCATCGGGATCACCGGTAGCGCGCCGATCGAGGTCGAGACCATCTCCTTCGCCAACTACCCGAGCCGCTACTACTCGACGGTCGTCGCCTCCGGTGCCGTCGAGTCGATCACCTGGCTCGCCGCCGACGGCAGCGTGGTCGCCGACATGGCCGTCACCCTCGCCCCGCCGGACACGGACGCGACCACGCTGCCCGGCGCCGCGACCATCCCGACCACGCCCCCAGTTTCTCGGTCGGATTCGTGACACATAGCGCGACGGATCCGACCGAGAACGCGAGCTTCGCGACGGATGGCGGGGGCGATCCCTAGAAGAGGACCTCGGCCTCCAGGCCACCGTTGGCGCCGACGACCACGACCATGCGGGACATGCAGGGCATGCAGTACACCTTGTCGCCGGGGCGAAGCTCTCGGGTGGAGCGGATCACCACCTTGCAGACGGGGCAGATCACCTCGTTCGGAGCGAGGGAATCGCCCGGGCCTTGCCAGTGGCGGTAGAAGCGCCGCCACTTCTTCGGCACCTCCAAGAAGCCGGTCTCGTCTAGCTCGTAGCGCCGACGGGGCGCGGCGTCGGGGCTGTCGTTCCCGGTGACCGTGTCCAGTTCGCTCATGTGAGCTGTAGCCGATCGACGGCGTCGATGTAGTCCTGCGCGAGCGGCGGGCGTTCCCCCGGCGGTACGCCGAGGTCGGCGAGGGAGCCCTCGAACACGGCAACCACCAGCGGGTCGAGCCGCCGGCGCACCTCTACCAGGTGGCTGCGCCCCTTCGGCTCCTCGGCGAGCCAACGGCCGAGGTGGTTCTCGCCGAAGCCGCTGTGGCGGCGCTCGTCAGAGATCACGCCGCGGAGCACTTCGCTGGTGATGGCGTCGGTTGCGCTGGCGTGGAAGCGGAACACCGTGTACTCGAGGGTCTCCAGCACGACGTTCTGGGCGAACACCGCGGCCGGCCAGTCGCCGGCGGCGACGAGCGAGAGCAGTTCGTCGCGGAACTCGATCAGGGCGGGATGAGCCCGCCGCGCGATCTCGCCCTCGGGATCCTCGACGCCGAGCTCACCCAGACGGTGGAGGAACACCTCGAGGTGGCGGGCCTCGTCGACCACCTGGGTCGCCAGGAAGATCTTGGCGTTGCGAGTAGGTGCCTCGCGCACCAGGCTGCTCGCCCCGTCGAGAGCGGCCGTCTCACCCATGCAGTAGTTGCACAGCGCGGTGACGAGGCGGTCGACGCGCTCCGGTGGGAGCGCAGGCTCGGCGATGTCGACCGAGCGCCCGTAAGGGCGATCGCTTAGGTAGCCCTCGACGGAATCGAACCAGAACTGGAACGAATGCACCTCGTCGAGGAACTGCTGGTCCTGCAGGTCGTGCAGGTCGGCATCGCCGAGCCCCGCGGGCATCAGGCGGGCACCTTCGGCTGGCGGTAGTTCAGCCCGATGCGCCCGAGTCGCGTCTTGAACTCCCCTAGGACCGTGTCGGCGAGCAGCGCCTCCATCTCCTCGGGCGTCGCGGTCGACAGCTGGACGCCGTGCCACTCGGTGTCGCCTGCAGCTGCGGGCTCGACCGGAGGCGGCGGCGACTGCGAGAACGAGTCGGCGAAGGCGGCGAGCATGTAGAACGCCATCTCCTCTTGCATCTTCTCGATCTCGTCCTTCTTCTCCGGATGCTCCCGGATGAGCGAGCCGATGCGGTTCTCGCCGAAGCCGACATGGCGACGCTCGTCCGCGATGGTGCCCGTCAGAGTGTGCGCGAACTTCGGGTTGAGCTGGCGGCTGCCTGCTTCCATCATCTCGAAGACGCTGAACGCCATGCCCTCGAGCACGATGTTCTGCCCCACCACGCCGGCGATGAAGTCGCCGGCCTCGACCTTGCCGAGCAGTACCTCGGCGAACTTCACCAGGTTCGGGTTGGCGTAGCGGGAGATGGTGCTCTCGAGGTTGTCCTTCTTGACGCCGAGGTCATAGAGCCGCTGCGTGAAGATCTCGACGTGGCGGGCCTCGTCGAGGGTCTGCGTGGCGAGGAAGCGCTTGCTCGGGTGATCCGGGGCGGCGTTGATCAACCCCGACGAAGCCGCCAAAGCGCAGCGCTCACCGACGACGAGCTGCACGGTCGTGCGGATGGCCGCTTCGAGCTGGACCTCGTCGGCGAGCAGCTCCTCGGGCTCGATCTGGCCGGGCAGGTGCCCGTACACCGTGTTGTCGAGATAGCCCTGCGGGCACGCTTCGAGCCACCGCTGGATCGAGTACTGCGAAAGAAACTCCGTCATGTGATCTCCCCATCGTCAACGACGCCGCCGACGAAGTCCGTCGGCGACGATCGGACGAGATTGACGTGAGAGGCACCCCACCTCGCCAGGGCCAGAGGTCCCAAAGGGCTCGACGGGCGAGTGCCCCTCGTCACACCCGTCGCGGTCGGCGGGCCAGGCGGGGGCGGAAGTGCGATATCTCAGAGCACCCGTCTGTAACGAGATATCGCACTTCCGCCTTCGTTGCCCACGCGGCACGCTCCAGCGACCAGACTCTCGCCATATGAAGATCGCCAACGTCAACGGCCGTGCCGCGCTCGTCATCGGCGACGAGATCACCGACATCGCGTCCGCATCGAACGGCCGGTTCGGCCCCGACCCGATGGCGGTCTACGCCGACTGGGACGAGTTCACGTCGTGGGCAGCAGGCACGACGGCGGGTGACGGCCCGCTCGATCGAAGCACCCTGCGCAACCCGGTGCCGAATCCCCGCCAGGTGTTCGCGATCGGGCTCAACTACCGCTCGCATGCCGAGGAATCGGGAATGCAGCTCCCCGAGGTGCCGGCGACGTTCACCAAGTTCCCCACCTCGCTCGCGAGCCCCGATGCCGACATCGAGGTGGTCGGCCCGGCCATCGACTGGGAGGTCGAACTGGTCGCGGTAATCGGCCGGCACGCCGACCGCGTCGCGGTGGAGGATGCCTGGCAGCACATCGCCGGCCTGACCATCGGCCAGGACGTCAGCGACCGCCACCTGCAGTTCGCCGCCAGCGCCCAGTTCTCGCTCGGCAAGAGCCGTCGCGGCTTCGGGCCGATGGGCCCGTGGCTGGTCACCCCCGACGAGTTCTCCGACCGCGACGATCTCGCCCTCGGCTGCTCGGTGACGGGCGAGGTGATGCAAGAAGGCCGCACCAGCGACCTCATCTTCAACGTGCCCCAGCTCGTCGCCGAGCTCTCGGCCGTGCTGGCGCTGCTGCCCGGCGACGTGATCTTCACCGGCACCCCGTCGGGCGTCGGGGCCGCCCGCAAGCCGCCACGATTCCTGCAGCCCGGCGATGTCGTCGAGTCGTGGATCGAAGGCATCGGGTCCATTCGCAATCGGTGCGTATAGGTACATTCGCCGCATGCGGATCAAGTACCTGACGGTCGCGTTCGATGCTGCCGATCTAGAGGCCGAGAGCGCGTTCTGGGCTGGGGTGCTCGGCGGCGAGGTCGACCGCGAAGAGGACTGGCACAGGGTGACCGTCGACGGCGAGCCACGCATCGGCGTGCAGCTCGCACCGAACCACGTACCACCCGACTGGCCCGACGGCGCACCACCGCAACAGGTCCATCTCGACCTCTGGGTCGACGACTTCGCCGCCGCGCACGAGCACGTGATGCGGTTGGGAGCCCGGGTCCTGAAGCCCGCTCAAGGGGCAACAGAGGGAGACGACTTCCAGGTGTACGCCGACCCCGCAGGCCACCCGTTCTGTCTGTGCTTCCTGGTCGGCGCCGGCCGGGCCTGACACCCGGCGCACCATTCAGGGAAGGTCGAGCAGCACGGCGATCGTCTCACGGATCTGCGCGAGAGCTGTGCCGCCGACGTTGCCACGGACGTCGAGGATGCGCCGGGGTGACACCGACCGGACGTGCTGACACTGCGCGGCCGACTCGACGGTCAGGCCGTTTCCCTCGTCGGGCACGAGGACGATCTCGGAGTGGAACTGCCGGATCGTGGATCTCAGCGGAACCACGTGGACCACCGACGGCGACGCGTCGAGGATGCGCTGGGCGGTCACGACGACAGCTGGGTGCCGGAAGCCCGCCTCGCGGCTTTCGGGCACACCGAGATCTAGGTCGACGACATCACCCGAGCTCGGCATCGAGCCAGGCCGCTTCGTCGTCGCGTAGCGGCGACTGGAGGTCGACGCCGATTCGCTCCTGCCGAAGAGCACGCACCGCCAGCGTCACCGTGTTGCCCACGGTCGTGTCCAGCTCAGCGGCGAGCCGCTTCAGCTCCTCGTGAGTCGATCCGTCGATTCGCACACTCGTGCTGTGCATGCGAATCAGCATACACCGACCACGGACGGTGGCCTGGGCGGGGGTGGGCAAGAATGCCGACATGCACATCGTCGGCCATCCATTCACGCCGGATCGGTGACCGTGGGCACGAGCCATGGCTTCACCCGACTCACCGCCATCTCGGTGCTGCTGGCGATGGTGCTCGCCGGCTGCGGAGACGACAGCAACGACCCGTCGGACACGACCTCGTCGACCACCGGGGAGCCGATCACGGTGCAGCAGCTCGTCGAGCGGTCGGCCGACACGCCGATCGCGGTTCGGGGACTCCTGATCGACGACGGCGGCGGCCCCCGGTTCTGCGATGCGATCCTCGAGAGCTACCCACCCCAGTGCGGCGAACCGTCGGTCGAGCTGGCCGACATCGACGTGGCGTCGGTGGAAGGTGCCACCACCGACCAGGGCGTGTCGTGGAAGGAGGCCGCGGTGCTCACCGTGCAGCGTGCCCCCGACGGCGTCTTCGTCGTCCTCTCCATGTAGTCACTGCGGTCAGCGCTTGTGGCGGCGGAATATCGCGGCCGCCTCGATCCGGTTCGCCGCTCCGAGCTTGCGCAGGATGTTCGACACGTGGACGCTCGCCGTCTTCCTGCTCACGAAGAGCTGCTCGCCGATCTCTCCGTTGGAACGGCCGTCGGCGACCAGGCGCAGCACCTCCAGCTCGCGCGCCGTCAGCCCGAACGGCAGCTCGGTGCCGACTTCTTCATGCTGGGCGTCGTCGCTGGGCAGCACCAGCCGCGCCCGCCGGGCGAGATCTGTCGCCTCGTGCAGCAGCGGTTGGGCGCCTAAACGTTCGGCGGTTCGGATCGACTCGCCGAGGAGCGCCGCGGCGGTGGCACGGTCGCCGGCGACACGGCCTCCGGTGGTGGTCAGCAAGGCGTCGGCAGCGCGGTAGCGCGCGTCGGCGGCGAAGAAGGGGCAGGCGAGCCCGTCCCAGCGCGACGCCAGGTCCGACCACGACACGGGCGAGGGTTCGCGGCGGGCGGCCGCGAGCTCGGCGCGAGCCTGGTCGAGCCAGGCGTGCAGCACCGGTGGTGCCGACACATAGTGGTCGTCGGCCGTTCGCTGCACGTGGTCGATCCAGCCCTGCACCGCCTCCACCGCCCGCTGGTGATCCGGAGCGGACAACGGAGGCACGAGGTGGCGCGCCGCGACGGCGACGAGACGCGCGGTCCACGATGCTTCGGTTGCCTCGATGGCGTGCACCCACTGGTCGACCACGTCGATCGACACCGGTGGCGCCTCGCCGGCCGCCGCCACCTCGATCAGCCCGGCACCGAGCTGAGCCAGGTCTCCGGCGTAGTAGCCCGACGACTGCAGCTCGAAGCCGCGGAGGTATCCGCGGGCGGCCGAGGAGTAGTCGCCGCGGTTGACCTCGATCTGCTGCCAACCGACGAGCGCCGAGGCCCAGCGGTGGACGCTCTCGGCGCCGTGGCGGCGGGTGATGTCGTCGACCACCCGTTCGGCGTGCTCCCATCGCCCCAGGGGCTCCAGCGCCTGGAGCCCGTTGCCCTGGGTGAGCAAGCCATGCAGCGCCATCAGGCCGTGCCGCTCGGCGATGCCCACACCGCGCTCGCACACCTCGGCGCACTCCGCATACCGGCCCATGAACACGAGCGCGTTCGTGAGGTTCACGGCGATCTTGGCGGCGATGTCACCCACATCGTGGCTCAACGCGAGGTCCCACGACGCGTACACCTCCGCAAGCGCGTGCTCGTCACCGAACACAGCGGCTTCGTACACCAGCGTCGAGCGCGCATCGGCCTCCACGCCGGCATCTCCCAGCAGGCGGCCCGCGTTGGCCGCTCGGCGAAGCAGCACGGCAGCCTCGCCCACCTCACCCCGGAGACGCAGACGGTTGGCACGCCGGATCTCCATCCGAGCCCGCTCGACCGACGGAGGGTCGACCGGGAGCACCGCGAGCGCCCGGTCGATCACGTCGTCGAGACCCGGCGCACTGGCGTTCCACATGTACTGGGCGAGCTCGTAGAGGATCGCCCCTTCGTCGTAGGGATCGTCGCCCTGCGCAGCCGCATCTGCGGCCATCCGGGCGAGCTCGACCGCTTGGTCGAAGTCCCGCGACTTGTCGGCGGCGCGCGCGGCGCGGCGCAGCAGCTGCTTGTGTGAGCACGACGTGATCTCGGCGGCCCGCTCGACGCGGTGCCAGATGTCGAGCGCCCGGCGGTAGCACTCGCTCGCCTCCGCCATCGCTCCGATCGCCTCGGCCGACTCGGCGGCCGCCATCGATGCCCGCAACGCCTCGTCGAGCTGCACCGCGGCGTGCCGCAGGCGGGCGATCTCGCCGAGCCGTCGTGGTTGATGTCGATCGAGCGCGTCCGCCGCCCGGGCGAACAGCGCCGTGCGCTCCCCCGGCAGCAACTCGTCGAGGAACACCTCCCGCACGAGGTCGTGCCGGAACCGCAAGCCCGATGGCGTGTCGACGAGGAAGCGCTCCCGGAACAGCTCGTCGAGTGCCGTGAGGTAGCGCTCGTCGTCGAGGTCGAGCGTGGAACGCAGCACGGCCGCGTCGATCGGTGCGGCCAGCGTCGAGGCGGCTTGCAGGCAGCGGGCGGCGTCGGCGCCGAGCGCCTGGCTGCGGGCCAGCACCACGTGGCGCAAGCCGGCGGACAACCCCGCGCCGCCGGCTCCGGCCGCCAGGATCTCCTCGGCGTAGAAGGGGTTGCCGCCACAGCGGCGCGACAGCTCACGACCGGCAGCTTCGGTCACCTGGTCGCCAACGATCGCCCGCGCCAACTCGGTGACCTCGCTCTCGGGGAGAGGGGTGAGGTCGATGCGCTCACAGCGGACGCTGCGCTCGATCTCGGCGAGAAGCGGAAGCAGAGGATGGCGGCGGTGCAGCTCGTCGTTGCGGTAGGTGGCGACCAGCAACACCCTTTCGAGCCCACGCGCCCGCAGCAACGACACGAGGAGCTCGCGCGTCGTCTGGTCTGCCCAGTGCAGGTCCTCGATGGCGACCGCGAGCGGCTGACGTTCCGACACGTCGCGCAGCAGCGTCCGCACCTGCCCGTCGAGGAGCGCCGGACGCTGCGACAGCGCCGTCGTCTCCCCGGCGCGCGCTCCGCTCACGAGTGGAGCGAGCTCCGGGTCGACCGAGACCCCTAGGGAGGCGGCGATCGGCACCAGCTCGGCCAGGATCTCGGCGACTGCGTTCAGCGGCCGCACCTCACCTCCGTGCTCGAGGCAACGGCCGAGCACCGCCAGCACGCCTCGCCCTCGCGCGTCTTCGAGCACTTCCTCGAGCAGGCGGCTCTTGCCGATGCCGGCCTCGCCGGTGATGAGCAGGAGCGGAGTGCGTCGCGCAGGGTCGCTGGCCAGCAGGGCGTCGACCGTCAACCGGCCCACTCTCATCTCCTCGCCCCGCCCGACGAGCCTGTCGCTCGAGACACGCCTGGCCATCACTCGCATCATCGCAGCGGATCGTGCCGACCGACAGGCCCGACCTGCATCGGGCGCCGTACCTCAGATGATCCGTGAGGTACCTCAGATCCCGATCTGAGGCAGTTGCAGGGCGGCGACGCGGCGTGAGCCCGATGACGCAGTGCTCGCGTGCCTTCACCATCGGCCCATGACCGATCACATCACCGAGCCGCCGGTCGCACCCGGCCGTGACGACGACACAAGCCGCATCAACGGCGCGCTCGTCCGGCTGGAGTCGGCGCTCGCATCGAGACCCGGCTTCGGTCGCGCCACCCAGTCGTCGGAGACGACGCTCGTCGACGGGGTGCGGTGCCGCAGCGAGGAGCACGGGTTCGCCGTGGACTGCGACCTGCCCGCCGGCCTCGGCGGCACCGGCACCGGTCCCTCACCGAGTGTGCTCATGCGGGCGGCGCTGGGCAGCTGTCTGGCGATGGGTTACCTGCTGCGCGCCGCCCGGCGAGGCGTCGCCGTGCAGTCGATCCGGGTCGTCGTCGAGACCGACTCCGCTGTCGCCGGCATGCTCCGCACCGACGCCGCCGAGCCGGCGGGGTTCCTGGCCGTCCGCTACCACGTCGAGATCGCCTCCGACGCTCCTCGTGAGGACGTCGTCGCGCTCGTCGACGAGGCCGACCGGCTGAGCCCGATGCTCGACGCGGTCAGTCGCGCCAACCACCCCGTCCGGTCGCTCTCGATCGTGGAAGGCACCCGCTGATGGACGCCCGGCAGCAACGCGTGATCCAGCGTCGAGGGTGGGACCGGGCCTCGGCCTGCTACGAGCAGTACTGGCAGCGCCAGCTTCGTCCCGCCCAGGACGCCTTGCTGGAGGACGTGTCGCTCGCCCCGGGCGACGACGTGATCGACGTCGCCTGCGGAAGCGGCGCGCTGACCATGGCGATCGCGACAGCCGTGGGTCCGGCAGGCCGCGTGCTGGCGACCGACCTCTCACCGAAGATGGCCGCCGCCACCGAGGCGCGTGCCGTCGCCGCCGGAGCCCACAACGTGGAGGCTTCCTGCGGTGACGCCGAGGATCTCGACGTCGACAGCCAGTTCGACGTGGGCCTCTGCTCGCTCGGCTTGATGTACCTCGCGAACCCCTCGGCCGCCGTCGCCGCTCTGCACCGAGCAGTGCGCCCCGGTGGGCGCGTCGGGGTCTCGGTGTGGGGCGAGCGGTCCCGGTGCGGGTGGGCCGGCCTGTTCGGCATCGTCGACGCTCGCGTCACGAGCGACGTATGCCCTCGCTTCTTCGCCCTCGGCGGACCGGGCGTGCTGTCGGGCCTCCTCGAGCGGGCCGGGTTCGTCGACGTCAACGAGACCCGACTCGACGTGCCGCTCGACTACCGCGACCACGCCGAAGCACTGGGCGCGGCGTTCCTCGGCGGACCAGTGGCACTCGCCTACGGCATGTTCGACCCCACCACTCGCCAGCAGGTGTCCGACGAGTACCTGGAGTCGATCGCCGCGTTCCGCTGTCGCGACGGCAGCTACCGCGTTCCCGGCGAGTTCGTCGTCGCCTCAGGGCGACGGATCTCCAACACCAACACCAACCAAAGGAGCAACACATGACCATCACCGACCGTCCCGTCGACAACGGCGTGAACACCGCCGCACTGCTCGGCGCCCGCACCGCGCTGACCGAGGCGCCAGAGGCTGCCGCCTTCAACTGGCGAGCGACGTGCTCGTGGGTGCACGGCACGCACAGCACCTCGATCGTCGACGGCTTCTCCGGCCTCGGCCAGGACATGCAGCACCGCACGCAGTACCGGTTCGAGGTCGACCACCCCGAGTGCTTTGCCTCCCAGGATCTGGGCGCGACGCCCGTCGAGTACGTGCTCGTGGGGCTGGCCGGCTGCCTCACGGCGGGTGTCGCGGCGGTCGCCCAGCACCGCGAGATCCAGCTGCGATCGGTCACGGCCACGATCGAGGGCAGCATGAACGTGCTCGGCATCCTGGGTGCCGACCCCGCCGTCCGCAACGGCTTCGACGACGTCCGCGTCCGGTTCGAGATCGGCGCCGACGCCCCGCGCCCCGAGATCGAGGCGATCGTTGCCCAGTCGCAGAAGCGGTCCGCGGTGTTCGACATCGTCACGAACCCGACCAACGTGACCGTCACGGTCGCCTGACCACCACTGGCCGAAGTGCACGCGACCGTCGTCGTCATCGGTGCCGGGCACTCCGGCCTAGCCGTGAGTCGCCGCCTCACCGAACGCTCGATCGACCACGTGGTCCTCGAGCGTGGTGAGGTGGCGAACTCGTGGCGCACCGAGCGCTGGGACTCGCTGCGACTGCTCACGCCGAACTGGCTGACCCGGCTGCCCGGGAAGCCCTACGCCGGCAGCCAGCCCGACGGGTTCATGAGCTCCCGCGAGGTGGCGGCGTTCGTCGACGAGTACGCCGGCGAGATCGTCGCTCCCGTGCACACGTCGACGGCGGTCACCCGCGTGCGGTTGGACGCGGGCGGGTTCGAGGTGTCGACCGACCGCGACCGGTGGACGTGCGCCGCCGTCGTGATCGCCACCGGGCCGTGCAGCGTGGCGAGCGTGCCGGCATCGGCGGCGACCGTGCCACCCTCGGTCTGCGTGCACACGGCGATGAGCTACCGCTCGCCCGATTGGCTACCCGACGCCGGGGTGCTCGTCGTCGGCGCGTCGGCTACGGGTGTGCAGCTCGCCGACGAGATCCGTCGGTCCGGACGACCCGTGACGCTCGCCGCCGGCGAACACGTGCGCCTGCCGCGCACCTACCGAGGGCGCGACATCTTCTGGTGGACCGACACCGGCGGCATCCTCGACGAGCGCCACGACGAGGTCGACGATCTCGTGCGCGCCCGGCACCTGCCGTCGCCGCAGCTGATCGGTTCGCCCGAGCGGCGCTCGCTCGACGTCAACGCGCTCGTCCAGCAGGGCGTTGCGGTTGTAGGCAGGTTCGCCGGCGTCGTGGACGGCGTCGCTCGGTTCTCCGGGGCGTTGGCCAACACGTGCGCGCTGGCCGATCTGAAGATGGACCGTCTGCTCGACCGGCTCGACGAGTGGGCACGCCGCACCGGCGCCGACGTCGGCCCGCCGGAGCGCTTCCGCCCCACGGAGGTAGGGAGGCCGGCGCTCGAGATCGACCTGGCCCGGGCCGGCATCGGCACCGTCGTCTTCGCCACCGGGTACCGGCCCGACTACCCGTGGCTCGACCTCCCGGTGCTCGACCGCCGTGGGCGGATCGTGCACGACGGCGGCGCGGTCACCGCCGCGCCCGGCTGCTTCGTGGTCGGCCTCAACCTCCTCCGCCGCCGCCGCTCGAGCTACATCAACGGGGCCGACGCCGACAGCGCCGACATCGCCTCGATGCTCCACCGCCACCTCGACACTGCCGCGAAGTCGTACCCGTCGCGCGCAAACTGAGCGCACGTCGGCGGTCGGGCACGCGACACTGACGTCGTGGAGATCGCGATGACCCCCATCGGTGTGGTTCGCAACGAGCGGGCGGGGGCGGTGGACGACGACTGGGACCGCGTCGACAGCCGCATCGAGCTCGATCCCGCCGTGCTCGGCCCCGATGCCACGCGCGACCTGCGGTCGTTCTCGCACGTCGAGGTGGTGTTCGTCTTCGACCGCGTGAATCCCGACGGCGTCGAGCGCAACGCTCGCCACCCTCGCGGCAACCCGTCGTGGCCGGAGGTCGGCATCCTCGCCCAGCGAGCCAAGGATCGCCCGAACCGGATCGGGACCACGGTGTGCGAGCTGATGGCCGTGCGTCCCAACGGCGTGGTGGAGGTACGCGGCCTCGACGCCATCGACGGCACCCCCGTGCTCGACATCAAGCCCTACATCGCCGAGTTCGCCCCACGCGGCGACGTCGTGCAACCGGCGTGGGCCTCAGAGCTGATGACCAGCTATTGGCGAGCCGGCGACGACGCCCACCCGACGCCCGACGCGGAAGCCTGGCTAACCGAAGTGCGCCGCTCCCCAGCCGACCACGGTCGCCTCGAGCTGATCGTGCGGCGGCCGAAGGCGAACGAGCGCGAGGTGCTCGACGTCGGCGAGCTCGACGTGGAGAAGGGCCTGCTCGGCGACAACTGGCTCGTACGGGGCAGTTCCAGCGCGAAGGACGGCAAGGCCGATCCCGAGGCCCAGCTCAACATCATGAACATGCGCTGCGCCCGTCTGGTCGCCGGAGTCGACGAGCGCGTGCCGCTCGCCGGCGACCAGCTCTTCGTCGATCTCGACCTGTCGCCGGACAACCTGCCGGCCGGCACGCGGCTCCAGATCGGCACGGCGGTCATCGAGGTGACGGCCAAGCCCCACACCGGCTGCTCCAAGTTCACGAAGCGCTTCGGCCTCGCCGCGCATCGGTGGATCAACGGCAAGGTCGGCAGAGGCGAGCGGCTGCGCGGGATCTGCGCCAAGGTCGTGCTCCCCGGCACCATCTGCCAGGGCGACGAGATCGTGAAGCTGGTTCAGGGGTGCGATGGCGACGGAGGTGCGTCGTCGATCTCGAAGAACAGTTCGTCGGGGTAGCACCACCACCAGTTCTCGCCCGGTTCGTATGAGCGGATCAGCGGGTGGTCCGGGTGGTCGTGCCAGTGGGCGGTGGCGTGCCGGTTCGGCGAGTTGTCGCAGCAGCCGACGTGCCCGCAGGCCATGCACAGCCGGAGGTGGACCCATCGGCCGCCGATGCGCTCACAGTCCTCGCACCCGCTGCTGGATGGGGAGACGTCGGTGATGGTGTCGAGGTGGGTGCAGGTGTCAGCCATGGAGATCAGTTCCATTCGGTCGGTCGAGCGCTATCCGGTCCCAGGCTGCGGTCGTGGCCGCGGCGTCGTAGGTGGACTGCAGGAAGGCGAGCAGGGTCGCGTCGGGGTCATCGGCGGTCCGCACGAGCTCGTAGGGCAGGATGAACTCGGCGAGATCATCGTCCCAACGCGCACCGGCTGGTTCGACGACGGTGTCGCGGTAGCCGGGGGGCTCGGGGTACGCGTAGGCGTAGAAGATGCCTTCCTCGCCGGGTGGTCCGGGCCAGTAGCCACAGCTGCTGACCTCGTGCGAGTAGGCCTCCCACATCACGTGGGGTCCGCAGTTCGGCACGCCGCCCGGATGCGCTGGCGCGGTGCGGCCGGAGAAGCGGGTGTACGCGAGGTCGAGCGCTCCCCAGAACAGGTGCACAGGGCTGGCCTTGCCGACGAACCGCCTCCGGAACGCGGCGAACACCCGCTGCATGTCGACCAGCGCGAGCCAGAAGCGGTGCACGGCGTCGGGGTCGTAGCGGACGTGGGTGCGGTCGTCGGCGAACGGGATCGCGTCGGCGATCTCGACCGGCACCGGCCAGATCGGTGTCGCCAGCCCGAGCTCGTCGAGCATCGACATCACCGCCTGGTAGAAGTCGGCTACCGGTCGATCCTCGAGCGGCAGTGACCGTCGGCCGCCGTCGACGGTCACGATGTCGAGACGGTGGGCGCAGAAGTCGAAGTCGATCTGGAACGCGGGCCCGGTCGGGTGCGGCATCAGCGACGTGGTGAGACCGGTGGCGCTCACGTACAGGGTCGTGTTCCACCAGTGATTGAGGAGTGGTTCGTCGGCGAGGCGGATCTTGCCGACGACCTGGGTGTACAGGTGAAGGGTGTCTCGGGTGTCCTGCCAACCGGCGACTGGGATCGAAGGCCATCGCGGCGAGTCACGTTCGGTCATCGGATCCTCCCATCGCTGGGCGATCGTGTCGTCGAAGTGCCCTGGAGTCGCGAACGACCCGAAGGCTCGACCAGATCACACACGCAAGCAAGACCTTCTCACATTCATATTGACAGATGTCGATCTAGGGGTAGGATCGTCTCATCGACGAACGTCAATCTATCAACCAGGAGCACCCCATGTCCCGAGTCCAGCTTGCCCTCAACGTGAACGACCTCGACAGCGCGATCGAGTTCTACTCGAAGCTGTTCGCCACCGAACCCGCCAAGATCCGCGATGGCTATGCCAACTTCGCCATCGTCGAGCCGCCGCTCAAGCTGGTCCTCATCCAGAACCCTGGCCAGGGCGGCACCCTCAACCACCTCGGCGTCGAGGTGGAGAGCACCGATCTCGTCACCGCCGCCACCACCCGTCTGCGTGGCGAGGGGCTTGTCACCGATGTCGAGGAGAACACCACGTGTTGCTTCGCGGTGCAGGACAAGGTGTGGGTCCACGGCCCCGACGCCGAGCCGTGGGAGGTCTACACCGTGCTCGCGGACGCCCCCGTGATGCACGATGTCCCGGACGTCGCCGGCGGCACCACGTGCTGCAGCTCGACCCGGGTCGAGGTGCCCGCTGCTGCGTCGAGCTGCTGCTGACCCCGAGTGGACTTCCAGCCCGGCGACGTCACGTTCCACCCGAACCGACCATGACCCACACCGACCAGACCACTGAACCCACCGCCGCGACCCCCGGTCGGCTCTCCACGCTCGACCGCCTGTTGCCGCTGTGGATCGGGCTCGCCATGGTCGCCGGCCTCGCGCTCGGCCGGATCTTCCCCGACCTCGACGACGCCCTCGACGAGATCAAGATCGACACCGTCAGCCTCCCGATCGCGCTCGGGCTGCTGCTGATGATGTACCCGGTGCTCGCCAAGGTGAAGTACTCGCGCATCGGTCACGTCGTCGCCGACCGCCGATCGCTCACCCTGTCCCTCGTGCTGAACTGGATCGTCGGCCCGGCGGTCATGTTCACCCTCGCGTGGTTGATGCTGCCCGACCTGGCGGAGTATCGGACCGGGCTGATCATCGTGGGGCTCGCCCGCTGCATCGCCATGGTGCTCGTCTGGAACGACCTCGCGTGCGGCAACCGCGAGCTCGCCGCCGTGCTCGTGGCGATCAATTCCATCTTCCAGATCGTGGCGTTCTCGATCCTCGGCTGGTTCTACCTGGAACTCCTCCCGGACTGGCTCGGCCTCGACAGCGACGGCATCGACATCACCGTCTGGGAGATCGCGAAGAGCGTGCTGATCTTCCTCGGCATCCCGCTCCTCGCCGGGTTCCTCACCCGCACCTTCGGCGAGCGAGCCAAAGGCACCGAGTGGTACGAAGAGCGATTCATCCCACGTATCGCACCCGTCGCCCTCTACGGGCTGTTGTTCACCATCGTCATCCTCTTCGCACTCCAGGGCGAACGGATCACCGACCAACCCCTCGACGTCGCCCGCATCGCCCTCCCACTGCTCGCCTACTTCGCGATCATGTGGTTCGGCGCCTTCGCTCTTGGCCTTCGCCTCCGCATGCCCTACGACCG
This sequence comes from Actinomycetota bacterium, assembly GCA_016700055.1. Taxonomy (NCBI): domain Bacteria; kingdom Bacillati; phylum Actinomycetota; species Actinomycetota bacterium. The sequence continues at coordinate 2,596,608 of CP064997.1, read as the reverse complement.
CAACGCGTCGATCGCATTCACCGCAGCCGGCAACAACTTCGAGCTCGCGATCGCCGTCGCGATCAGCGTCTTCGGCATATCTAGCGGCCAGGCTCTCGCCGGGGTCGTCGGACCGCTCATCGAAGTCCCCGTGCTGGTCGGCCTCGTGTACGTCTCGCTCGCCGCCCGTCGCCGTTACTACCCGCACGAGGGCTGACACGTGATCAAGACGAAGGGGCGCGCGACGGGCCCTCGGCCTCTTGTCACCCACTAGGTCAGGCGCGCATGCTCATGTCATGCGCGCGACAGACTGCCAGGATGTCGAGCCGGCCGATGCCGAGCCGGCCGAATGCGGATGCGGATGCGAACCAGGTTGCAGTGACGCAAGTCGGGATGACGCGGCTGGCCGCCTGCTGCCGATCGAGTGGCAGCGGCTGGTCAGCGACGGCACGACATGCCCTCGCTGCGCAGGAACCGCCGACGAAGTGGCACGCGCAGTCATGCTTCTCTCCGAGGTGCTGCGTCCATTGGGGATCCAGCCGTCACTGGAAACGTTCGAGATCGACCGAGCGGCCTTCGACGCCGCTCCCGGCGAGTCGAATCGGATTCTCATCGCAGGCAAGCCGCTGGAGGAGTGGATCGGCGCGACGTCAGGCGCGAGTGCGTGTTGCTCGGTCTGCGGCACCAGCCCATGTCGGACCGTCGAACTGGAAGGCAACACTTTCGAGATCATCCCGGCGACCTTGATCGTCAAGGCCGGGCTCGTCGCAGCGGCCGCGCTACCGGACCGATGACTGCGGCAGGAAAGGCCTCCACCCTCGACCGCGCAGGGTTGATTCGCACCCACCGCTGACCACGCTGCGGCACGTAGCTACACTCGCCGACATGAAGGTAGCTACATCAACACGGATCGAGGTCGGGGTTCGCGATCTCAAGAACAACCTCAGTCGCTACCTCGATCAGGTCGAGGCAGGCATCGAAGTCGTCGTGACCGACCGCGGTCGACCCATCGCCCGACTCAACGGCATCGCCGAAAAGCCGACAGACAAGCTCGCGGCGTTGATCGAGGCCGGTCTGGTTCGACCGCCGACGTCGAGAGTGCGCCAGCGTCCGGTGCCCCTGCGTGCATCTGGCTCGGTCAGCGAATTGGTGGCCGAGCAACGCCAGTGATCACCTACATCGACACGTCCACGCTCATCAAGTTGCTCATCGACGAGGTCGGCACACCGGAGGCCGCTGCGATCTGGGACGAGCCCGACGTCCTCGTCACGGTCAGGGTTGCGCACGTCGAGGCTCGTGCCGCGCTCGCTGCTGCACGACGACAGCGTCGGATCACCGCCGCTGTGTTGCGCAGCGCAGTAGCGGGTCTGGAGGTGCTGTGGTCGCAGTTGTCCGTGGTCGAGGTCGACGAAGATCTGATGCGACTGGCCGGCGATCTGGCCACGACACACAGCTTGCGCGGCTACGACGCCGTGCATCTCGCGGCGGCGCACCTCGTCGGTGCCGACGTGTTAAGTAGCGCCGATCGTCGCCTGTGCGAAATAGCGAGTTCAACGGGCTTCCACGTCGCCAATCCCGTCGATGCAGCCCGCCCCGGATCGAAGTAGGGCCGCCGGCCTCACGACGGGCCTGGGTGAATGGTGCGATCGTGCGCTCTCAGGCTGGGGCAGTCGCGACGAAGACGTGGAACCGGTCAAGCGCGGTCGGTGCGCCGCCGTGGTAGCCGCCGAGCACACGCACATCGGTGAAGCCGACCATGCCGAGCAGCGTCACGATCCCGCTCGATGAGTACACATTCGCGACGAGGGCATGGGTCTCATGCGCCATGAGCTCATCTCCCTGCCACTGCCACGCCTGCAGTTCGCGGGTCACCGAACCCTCGACCACATCGACGGCAGTGATCCGGTGACGCAGCGCGTAGGAGAACCCATCGGGTCCGAGTCGTCGGGCATTGCTCAGTGGAGGCGTGTCATCGACCGGCCGCGGTCGCCACCGTCGCCACCGATCGTCGTCGAACTCGACGACCTCGTAGTCGAGGACGAGCAGGCCGCCGGGCTGCAGGTGGGCGCGAAGACGTCGCAGGCCCTCCGCGTCGTCGGCGCGGGTGCCACCGAGCCCGAACGCCCCACAGTTGACAATCGAGCGATACCGGCGAGGCAGATCGAGACGATGGGTCGGCTGCACGTATAGGACGGGCTCGCATCCCGCGGCCCGGGCAGCGACCCGGCAGGCCTCGATCATGTCGGCCGACGCATCGACTCCGTCGACATCGAGGCCTTCGGCAGCCCACGGCACGAGCAGCCGCCCACTCCCGCACCCGACGTCGAGCGTCGGCTGACGGGATACGACGAAGGTTCGGAAGAACTCGATCTCGGGTCCGTCGAGGTTGAAGTTGGCCCACCAGCGGGCAACCAGACCGTGATGCCAGGTCGTCGCCGCGAGCGGATCTCGCTTCTGATCGTCGTGCATGTCGATGGCGACCGTCGATCTGGTCAGCGCTGCGGCGCTCTGACGATGATGAGGATGACCCGCGACAAAGTAGCCAACGATGTCGTCGACATAGCCGACGTTGTCGGACGGGGCGACCCTGAACCAGGGTCACGGCGTCAGAGGAGTCGGGCGAGGCGGCGAGGCGTACGAGTGAGTCGGCGGCGAGGCTGGCGCCATCTCCGCGCAGGATGTTCGCCTCTGCGTATGCACCACGTCCTCACCGGGTCGATCGTCTCGCGGCCGGCAGACTCGCGCAGTGGACCACGGACCTCTGACCGACGGCGTAGTGACATTGCGGCCGTCAACGCCCGAAGACGCCCCGTTGATCATCGCCGGTCGTGACACGGCGTTCCGCCGCTTCATCGGTGAGGGATCCGCCGTCCCGAACCCCGAGTTCTGCATCGTCGTCGACGGATCGGTGGTCGGCTGGGTCGATCACGATCGCGACGATGACCGGTGGTGGCTGGCGCCCGAGGAGGTGAACATCGGCTATCACGTCTTCCCGGCGTACCGCGGCCGCCGCTACGCGACCCGAGCGGTCCGCCTCATGCTCGCCCACCTCGAGGACGACACCGACTACAGCGTGGCGACGCTGCTGATCCACCACGACAACGCGCCGTCGCTCGCCATCGCGGAGCGGAACGGCTTCGAGCGCGCTGACGACGTGGAGGGCCGGGCCTTCTGGAGGCGACGGGTGGCCGAGGATCGCTGAGCCCGCACTGACCGACTGAGCGAGTCGCGTCCGCGTCAGGAATCACCCGGAAGACTTGCGCGGATCGACGTCGCGCATCTTCAGAAGAAGAGCGCCGAGTTCCTCGAGTTCGTGGGCGACAGAGCTGAGTGTGATGGTGCCCGGCAATTGGATTCGGGCACCAAACATGCATTCACCGGTGATTTTCGTCTGAGCGTCACCAAAGCCCACACCCAGGTAGCGAGGTCCGCCCAAGGCCACCATTGCCGCGTGAAGGTCCCTGTCCACCCCACGCGGCCGCGCCGGATTGGTCACCCAGTCAGATCTGGCAACCGACATCGCCTCCCTCCATAGCTGCGCCAGGTAGCTCCAGTCGAAATCCGCTGACGTAGACACCCCACGTTGAAGAAGGCCAACCCACGCCGACGGACCGATCGGTGGACGGTCGGAAGACGCATACTTCGGGATGGACCGCACTCCCATCCGTTCCTCCATTTCCGCCTGGAGTACGTAACCATCGACTGGCGCGTCGACTCGCAATCCGACCACTGAACTCGCACCAGCGCTCGACGAGACCAGCAGCTTGCGCAAAGGCGGACCGACCGTCAGGTTCGAGTAGACCCACGAGACTCGAGCTCTCATCGCGTTCACGAAGCCCTCGCCGTCACGAAGCTGATTCCACACCGTCGCTGCGCCAACCGCGGGAAGCTGGGCTTCGATGTGATTCAGCCATGCTCGTGCGGTATCAGCGACCCACAGACTCGCTGATTGCGCATAACCCGTGAGAAGTGCCTCCCAGGTGACCGTGCGCCACCGTGGCCGGTCAGCAGTGTCAACGACCAGACTCTGTGGGAACACGATCGCGAAGATGTCAACGGTCGGGGCCGACTCCTCATAGCGAGCAAGCTGTCGCCCACCGAGCCCGCTGAGTACCTTCACCTCGATGACGGCCGCCGCGTGACCATCGACCTCTAGCACGATGTCATGTCGATCGGTAATGCTTGCCTTCACTTCGCGCCGAACTGACACGAGCGTTGGATCCACCTCGAGCGCGAGTGCGGCCAACATCGGCGCCGGGTCGGTGGCGATGAGAACAGCCAGCATGTCGGACCATCGGTTCTCTGACTGCAACGGCAACGCGTGCCCGATGGCTATCCCCACTCCTCGAGCATGCACCACAACCTCGCGCTCGACGACACAATGTCGACCCGAGACACGCTCGTGGGCGGCTTCCGGCAACGTCACGCGCTGGGTGGGCTCGAAGGTGGAGGGCATGGGCCGGGTGGTTGGCCCGAAGGTGGAGGCCATGGGCTGGGTGGGCTCGAAGGTGGAGGCAATGGGCTGGGGGCTGGCGTCGTACTGAGGCCAAGGCGGCGGCGCTCCCATTCGAGGATCGCGGCTTCGGCGTAGGCTTCGTCCACGACGCGTTCGACGTCGGCGAGATCGGACACGTCGATGGCGGTGTAGCTGGCGTCCTTGATCGCGCTGTCGCGGACGTACTGCTCGATGAGGTCTTGCTTGCCGGCCAACACCTCCAGCATTCGCTGATCGACCGTCTCCTCGAGCAGCAGGCGGTGGACCTGCACGCGTCGCACCTGTCCCATCCGATGGCAGCGGGCGATGGCTTGCGCCTCGACGGTCGGCTTCCACTGGGGTTCACAGAGCACGACCACAGACGCCGCCTGGATGTTGAGCCCCACGCCTCCAGCTTCGATCTGGGCGACGAGCGCGGCGCCACCGTCGTAATGAGTGAGGTCGTCGACCATTCGCTGTCGCTCCGGCGGCGAGACGCTTCCGTTGAGCGGCCCGAACACGGCGCCTGGCAGCGCTAGCGAGAGCGCTCGCGCGACCGTGTCGAGCACGTCACGGAAGTACGAGAAGACGAGGAGCTTCAGACCCTCTGCCGCGGCCTCCTCGGCGATGTCGACAAGGCGGGCGAGCTTCGCTGAGCTGTCGATGTCGGAGAGGGAGTAGAGCTGCTCGGCGTCGACGCTGGCGTATGCGGCGCGCCTCATGGACATGAACGAGCCCGATGCGACTGCGCTGCGGTACGCGACGGCATCCTCGGTGGTGCTGTCCGACCAGTCGAGTGATTGGATCAAGTCGGGAAGTTCGGCGAGCACATCGAGTTGGTTGCGGCGAAGGTAGGCAGGCGCCACCGCTGCTTGGAATGCCAATGGTCCGGCGAGTGCTGTGGTAGCCGTGATCCGCTCCGCCACGTCCGGCTGAAGTTGGCGGACGAGCGCCTGGAACTCCGTGACGCAGTTCTCCATCGGTGTGCCCGTGAGGAACAGCACTCGTTCGGTGACCGCTCCCCACTGCGCGACAGCGCGGGAGCGGAGGGCAGCGGGGTTCTTGACGTAGTGGGCTTCGTCAACGATCAGCATTGCCAACTTGCGTTCGGCGGGGAGGTCGGACGGGTCAAGTCGGCGCAGCCCGTCGAAGGTGGTGATCGCGACGCCACCGTGTCGTTGCCACATCCGCTGGCCCGAGCTGCGATCTGGACCGTGTATGACGTGCGTGGAGAGCTTGGTATGGCGATGCGCCTCGCTTCTCCAGTTCGACACGACGCCCGCCGGGCAGACCACAAGCGCGGTGTCTTCTCCCCCGGCGCGGAGATGGCACAGCGCAGCTAGCGCTTCGACGGTCTTGCCGAGGCCCATCTCGTCGCCGAGGATCGTCCGGCGTTGCACCAGCGCATACTTCGCTCCGAACGCCTGGTACCCGCGCAGGCTGGCCTTGAGCAGAGATAGGTCAAGAGTCATGGCTTCGACCTTCTCCACGATCTCGGCTGGGAGGAAGCCACGGGTCGCCGGGTCATCGTGTGTGCCGGTGACTTCGGCGAGCACGCCGAGCAGTTGTGCGGCATTCGCCTCGTAGTCCCGCCAGACCTCGGCCGACGGTCGAGTCCCACCGACTGCGGCTGCCGTGACTGCCATCAGTTGGTCAAGGCTGCGCGCGTCGTGATGGCTGAGGAGCGCGTCCAGCCGGGTCACGGCGTCCAACGCGGCGCTCTTGGTGTTGGGGCTCAGGAACAGCCGACCTGCCCAGGACTTCGTCGCAGGCTGCGCCGCCTGCGGAAGCCACCCAACCGCATCGCGCACTCGCTGAATCGCCGGCCCGGCGTCGTCGGCGGCTCGCCGACAAGTGTCGTACGCACGAAGGAGAGCCAACAGTTCGGTCTGCGCGGTCGCACGGTGGTCAACGTTGAATCGGATGACGGTTGTCTCTTCGGTAACCGCGAGAACCTGGCGTGCCGCAGCGATGACTCGACGCGCCGTCTCGTCGCCGACGCCAGGGATCGACGTGAGCCGGGATGCATCGGCGAAGGCGATCGCGCCGACGGTGGTGAAGCCGGCGCGCTCGATCGGCTCCAGCCGAAGGCCCTTTGTCGTCTCCTTCAGACGGGATACCGGCACTGCGTTCATCTGCTCGATCGCAGCCGCCCGGCGGATTTCGGTTGCCTTCGCCCGTGCTGCAAGTAGCACGCGCTGCGGTTGCGCTTCGAACCCGCGCAGCGCGCCCTCGAACCTGTGGTAGCGAGCGAGAGTCGCCTTGGGTTGGACCGCTGGTGTCATCGTGCGTTCCCTAGAACGTCCGGACCCTGAACGGCCGAGCAGAGATCTGACACAGGCCGCTGGCACCTACGAATAGGGCAGCGTTCGCGAACTCAATCGCGCTCGAAACCATGCGAGTCAACCTTCAGCGTTCGAGCGTTCTCGCTGACTGTCCGAATGACGCTGTCGATGAAGCCGTCTTCGTTGCGGGCGTGGATCTCGACAGTGACTTCGACGTCGGTGCCGAGCTGCGCCGCGAGGTTGGTGATGATCTCACTCGCGATCTTGCCGAAGTCTCGTTGGTAGCGCTCGGGATCGAGCCTGGCCACCGCGTAGAAGCGGCGGAAGGCAGTGTCCGGTACGTCGGGCGGCTGAGGTGGAAGCGGGTCTGTTCCGCCCGGCGTCGAGTCGGTACCGCCAGGCTGAACAGTGGGCGGCGGTCGTTGTCCGTCGATCTGCGCCCTCGCCAGCTCGGGCTGGACGACCAACGATGTGCCGACGACGGGCACGGGCTCCGCGCCGGTCACGAGTCCGGCGTACCGACCGTTGGAGTCACGTGCCTCAGCGACTGCGAACCCGTGCTGTTCCCACGTGAGCGACGCCGGCCCGCGCGCGACCGTGTCGAGGAGTACGTCGATGCGTTGAAGACGAGGCAGATAGGGATAGCGGGCGAACACGTCCCAGAGCGTGTTGGCCTGGACGTGACCGTCCTTCCAGAGCGAGGCAAGCGTCCCACCGGGCGAGAGCAGACCGCGGAGGAGCTCGGGTGAGTAGGCGAGGCCGAGCGAGCCCGCGTTCACCAGCTTCCGAGCAGCCCGCACCGCAAGCCCACCTTGGCCGTCGGCCTTGATCGCTTCCCATTCGATCGGTCCGGTGGGCTCAGGCTGATGAGGCACGAGGAGCCAGTGGTACGTCTCGCCGAGCCGCAGCTCGACAGCGCGTTCGGCGTCGCGCTTCTTCTGGTCTGCCTGGTTCCGCTGGAAAGCGTCGAGGCCGAGATCCTCCCAGCGCCCGTGGATGTCGCTCCAGGCGAGCAGCTCGGCAACGCCGCGCTCGAGCTCGTCGAGGCGCTTCACGTCCGGGGCGAGGAACACGAGCATGTTGCGGAACTGGCGATCGCCACTGCCGCGCTGCTCGAGCAGCGTCTTCGCCGCCGTCATCGCCGCAGATGCGGAGTCCCGGTTGGCGTGCGGCGCAGTCGGTGGCAGCACGACGAGCCGGCATTCGGGATCGTCGGGCACCTCCGCCGGTGAGGCGGGGCAGACATGGACAGCGACGAAGTCGCCGCGGTCGCGCCGTGCCGGTTCGAGGCCGTCACGGATGTGGACGTGTACCTCGTCCAGCCGGGTCGAAAGGAGCTGATCGACCAGATCACGTGCCCGTCGTGCCACGGAAGCTTGTGTCCCGTACCAGTACCGAGCACCCTCGACGTACAGGAACGACGAGCGGTCGGTGAGCCGGTTGAGCGCGTCGCCATAGGTGGCGACCGCCTCTCCGGGCAGCGTGCAGGCGAGCTTGACGCGCTGTAGCTCGACACCGCGGTTGGCCGACGACGAACCCTTCGGCGCAGTCGCCAGGAACACCGCCCGTGCTGCTCGTCGAGCAGCGCCGTAGCGGCCAAGGTTCGGGAAGTCGGTGTCGACCTTGCGTGGTACCGAGGATGCACCATCGATGTCGGTGTCGAGGATCGGCTGCCACGCATGATCGAGGTTGCGGATCAGCTCGGTCTGCACCGCCGGATCGTCGAGGGGCACGTTCGCGGGCAGGATCAACGGCGACTGGTCCCCCGCCGTCCACAGCGCCGAGATCACCGCGGCCATGAGACGCAACACGCCGCGGGTGCGCTGGAAGCCCTCGAGCGTCGACCAGTCCTCGTACAGACGAGCGAACAGCTCCGGGTGGATCGGGTACGCGGCCTTGATCCGCTCGACGTAGCCCGGTTCACGCACCTCGGCCGGGAACTCCGCCGACTGCGTCCGGTACATCTCCCCGAACGTGCGAGCGGTGGCGTCACGGAACTTCACCCCGTCCGTCGCCAACGGCTGGAACAGCCGTCGACGCACGATCTCGAAGCTCTCCTCCGCCGAAGCCGGTCGCCACGCCGCCTCGGTCCGCCCGATCACATTGCCCAGCCGACGCGCCGACTCCTGGCCGGCGTAACCGCCGACCTCGGCCTCGGACCCGATCGGCGTCACTCCGGGTCGGGCAGGGTCATCGGACACGGGCAGCGAGATGACCAGCAAGGTGCCGGGCACTGCGATCACTGCGTCCGCGAGGGTCTGGGCGAACGAGAACTGCGTCTCGAACAAGCCACCGGGGAGCAGCTCCTGGGTTTCGAACAGCTGGCGCGCGTAGGCGACCCATTCGTCGATGAGCACCAGGCATGGACCGCACAGCGTGAACACGTCCTGCATCGCCTTGCCGGGGTTCGTGCCGGTCCGGTCGGCCTCGGCGACGAGTTCGAACGCTGCCTCGCCACCGAGCTGCCAGGCGATCTCACCCCACAACGTGTTGACGACCGTGCCATCTGGCTTGGTCTCCGGCTGCCCCGGCGACAGCTCGGTACCGACCAGCACCGCCCGCTGCACCGACGGGAGCTCCGTCACTCCGGCCCCGGCGAGCAATTCCTGGAGCTCCTGCGGGAACTCCGTCACCTTCAACCCTGAGCACAGGTGGTAGAGCGCGATTAACGAGTGCGTCTTGCCGCCGCCGAAGTTGGTCTGCAGATCCACCACCGGTGCGCCGCCCTGGCCCGTCAACCGCTGCGCCGCCTGAGTGAGCATCTGGCGGAGACCCGCCGTCAGATAGGTGCGGCGGTAGAACTCGACAGGGTCGGTGTACTCGGCCAGCCCCTTGCCCGCCGCCACCTGGTACAGGTTCGCGGCGAACTCGGCGACGTTGTACTTCCCCCTGGCGACGTCGTCATGTGGCTGCACAACCTCGCGCCACGGCTGCAGCCCCGCCACAGGCTCACCGAACAACGACTCTGCCTTCGGTGTCACCTTCTTCGTCTCCGCCTCCAGCCGGGCACGCATCAGCTCGGTCTTGGCTGTGCCGACCTCCGTCGCCTCCGGGGCGTCGATCAGCACGAGGAACTCCTCGATCCGATCCAACGCCTTGTACGCGGCATCCACGCTGAACGACTGATTGTGAGCGAAGTCGTTGCGCGCGGCGCGAACGAGGTCGAGCAGGCTGCGACCCTTCGACCCGATCTCTGCCTTGAAGACGTCCTGGTAGCTGTCGAACACCACCGTGATCAGCGCCGACGGATCGGAGTCGAGGTTCTGTCCCGCGTAGGCCGCCTTCCAGTTGCCGCCGGCCGGCGACTTGCGGGACATCTTTCGGTCGACCCAGATCGCCATTGCAGGGCCGAGCAGCTCGAGCGCCCGTCCAACTCGTTCCCGGTTGCTTGCCGCCATCAGTCCGCCTCTCTCATAGCAGTGTCCCCTGTCCCGCCGGTCCCGCCGACGCGACCCGTGTCAGCTCCAGCCACTCCGCCGCGAGCGCGTTGTACGGCCCGGCCTCTTTCGCCCACTTCTTCGACTCAGCGATCTGGAACAGGCGGTACGCCAAGTCCCGCGCGGCGTCGCCCAGGCCGCCGACACGCACCAGCAGCTCGCCCGCCGACTCGGCTCCGTCGTCGAGACGACGGATCAGGTGTTGGCACACCTCCCACACCGTCACCCGAATGTCAGACGACGGATCCCACGCTGGGTCGAGCTCATCGCGGTTGAGCAGCCGGACCTTGCCCGCGCCCGACTTCACAATGCCAGCACGCACCAAACCGTCGACGCTTACGTTCTTTGCGCGTGCAAGATCGTCCGCACGGCCGTACGGACCATCGTCATGGCCGTACTCCGAGTACCAGGCGATCGCCCATCGAGTGTCCTCATCGAATTCACCCTCTTGCTCGGCCGACACCTCATCCAAGACCTGATTGATGAGCGCCAATGCCGTGCGAACTGTCATCGATTCACCGGTCGGCTCCACCACCTTTGCGTACGAGGAGAACACCGCCATGCCGGGGCCAATCGCCGCTTGAGCGAGGTCGACAGGAGCAACACCGCCTGACTGGAGCACGCGAAGATCATGGCCCAGCCGAGCCTTCAATGACTGAAGGAAGCCACGACGATCCGTTACGCCCGCGCTCACCGGCCGCGAGCGGCACACGAGGAGGATTGACGAAGCGAGCGCGTTGGTACCGATGCCGACACTGCGAACCTCCCGCTCAGTTCGCATCGGCCAGGTGCCGGTCACGACGAGTCCATTGTCGACAAGTCCCTGGAGAAACTTCTCCCAGCCAGTCGAGACAAGAATCTTCGAACTGACGTCGTCGTCGGACTCGCTCTGCTTGAAGGCATAGAAGATCGTTGTCGGCGTGTCCGGCCTTCCCTGCTCTGCGGCGTGCCGGAAGACCGTCCGAAAGCCGGCCTCGAAATGCTGGTCAGCTCTCTCCTTGCTGCCATCGAAGCGGTAGGGCGATGCGATCAGCTCACTCGACTTGGGCGTGAGCATCGTGCCTAGAAGCTCCGGATGTGACTTGCGAAGTGCACGCCGAAGCCAAACGTAGAAGAAGTCCGACAGGTCCGCGTAACCGATGTTGTCGTAGTAGGGAGGATCGGTGGCGACAACCAGTCCATCGAAACTGCGAGACCGCGCATCCAGATTCTGCACCTTCCCCAGTCCAATCGGGAGGCTGGCGATCGCTCGCGCCGCGGATTCGACGCTGATGCCAAGATCTCCTGCCGACTCCGAGAACGGGTAGACCTCGGTGAAATCCCACGCCATGGGTATGGCCTGTCTCGCGAACAGATTGCGAGCCTGGTCGCGACTGGACGACCACGTCACGATGGTGTTGTTGAGATCTGCAGTCCGGCTGAATGCCAACCCCAGATACGTCGCAACGGCATCGGCGTAGTCGACGTCGCCGCCGGAGTCGGTGATGACCTCGTCGCGGGCTTCGGTGACGATCTCGCTTAACGTGTACAAGGCAGTGAGCTGACGGTTGGTGAAGAGGTCGGCATGGTGCGTCATGCCGTACATCGGCGGCGAGAACCAACGTGGATTGTTCGGCATCTCGGTGTCGGGCACGTCCTCGGGCCGGGGCACCTCTGCCGCTGTCTCATGCTCGGCGCTGGGGGGCAGGTATGTGCGCTGCCGATTGCCCTCGGCCACGATCGCCATCAGCTGCGCCCCGATGCGACCGGCGCGACCTTCGTCCCAGAGATGCTGACGCGGGACCGGACTCGCGCATACGAGGCAGGTTGCGCCAGTACGGCCGACGGTGCCGTCGACGGGTGGCCCGCTCTCGCCGTGGCCGATCGCGAACCGGACACGCTTGGTTTCAAGCTCGGGAATGGCTATGACCCAGGCCTCCTTGCCCTTCTTCTTGCCGAGCCAGAACGAGCGGACTAGCGGCATGGTCGCGCGGCAGGCAGGGTTGGGGCAGGTGACAGTACGGGCCCAGATCCAGGCGATGACGGTCGCCTTCGTGCCATCCGGCAGCGTGGCCTTGGGGTAGAGATGGCCGATTCGTCGCTCGGCCTCATCACGCATCCAACGGCCGTACCAGCGAACGTCCTCAGCTAGACCCTGTGCGCCTGACCAGGTACGCGTGCCCTTCAACTCGCGGCCGTCGTCCGGATGGACCGGTGGCCGGCCGGCGAACTTCGGGGGCAGTTCGATGAGCGCTTTCGTGATCAGGACTGCGACCGGGTTGAGGTCGCTCGCGTGCGCTTCGAGGCCGAGGCGTTGGGCTTCGAGGGGGATCGAGCCACCACCGCAGAACGGGTCGACAATCGCCGGTGGGCCGTCCGGATAGCAGCGACGGATCTCGGCACGGGCTTCCTCGAGCACCTTCTCGTCGTTGGAGGCCTCCCACGGAACGAGGCGACGGATGATGTCGAACAACCGCTCCCGCTCAACCTCTTGCGCTTCGGGCGTCGGGAACTGATCCGGATGTGCCGACGGGTCGTCGACGAGCTGGGCGAAGAGAACAGCGCGGCATGCGGCGAGAGGCCGACGCGCCCACCACAGGTGGAGGGTCGAGGGATGGCCGTGGCGGATCGACTTCTCGCGTGCCGCTTCGCGGTTGATCACGTCGAGCGGAAGGGCGACCTCGATGAGCTTGGTGGGTCCGGGGGTGGCGGTCATCGGGTCGGTCGATTCTGTTGGTTCATGTCGGTGGCTGGGCGCGGTGCCAGTAGGCGTGCCAGCCGAGTGTCGTGGCTGTGGTGTCGAAGGGCAGACGAAGGTCGGGGCCGTACGGTTGATTGAGGTAGCGGACGGTGTCGTGATCGGGCCCGTCGGCGCTGACCTCGACGAGGGCGAGGACGTAGCTGTCAGGGACGTTGGCGGCGAAGCGAAGCTCGTTCTGGGTGACGACGAAGGCATCGGCGCCGACGACACGGCCCTTGACCTCGATGAAGGTCAGCTCCCCGCCGCCGTGAACAGAGCGGATGTCGTAGCCCGGGTGATTGTGTGGCATCTCGTGGGGGATGCGACCTAGCCGGCGTTCGGTGGCGAGCACGGCGTCGACGGCCCGCCGCTCGACGACTGTCGTGTCGACTGCGTAGGCAGGCGGCGCGGGTGCATCTCCCACGCCGGCGCCGATGAAAGCAGCGGGCACCACAAGGGCGGCCCCGGCGATCACCGGAGGTTGCGAAGCGAGTTGAGCTTCGCGCTCGAGTTCCGTGAGCCGTGTGTGCAGCCGTCGCTGCAGATCGTCGGCGCGGGCTGCGGCACGGTCCGGGTTCATCCGGGGCGACTTACCGGCGTCGGCCTGCAGCTGCAGCTCGGTGGCCCGGTGATCCCAGTAGTTGATCTCTCGGGTGAGTCGACTGTTGACCGCGGCCTTTACCTTGGCGACGCGTGCGAGTGTGCGCGCGCGAACTTCGGCGAGGTGTTCGGCGGCGAGCACGTCGATGCCGTAGTCGAGCGCTCGAGATTCGAGCTGATCGTTGAGCCAGCGCATGGACTGGATCTTCGGTGCAAGTACCGCAAGCTCGTCAGTCGTGATGGGGCGGGCATCGAGATAGGGCGCGTAGCCACCCGGGCGTGGTTCGCCGTGCTCCATCAGTTCAACGAACTCGAACCGTCGTGAAACGGTACGACGGTTACCGCCCGCGTCGGTCCGAGCGTCGTTGACCGCGTGTTCGAGCAGAACCAGCACCCTTGGCTCAGCAACTCGATTGGTTGGGTCGACGAGAACTGCACCGGTCCGGAGAACGTCGCGGTGGCGCTCCAGGGTTATGTCGAGCACTGACTCCAGCAGCGGGTGACCCGGCGCGATCAGTTCAGCGAGCGGCGTGCCATCAACGCGGAGCAGATGCTTGTCGAACGTGACGCGCTGGTACTTCGGCAGCACCGGCGCGCCGGCGCCGACCACCCGGTCGCGGTTCCGGACCTCCGCTGGGACGAACGTGATCTCGTAGCGGCCTGACTCGCGCTCGGCCATCCGGCCTCCGAGGCGGGAAAACGCGTCGGCGAACCAGGCGTACACGTAGCCGGGTTGGAGCTTGCGTGCTTCAGCTTCGAGCATGTCGGCCCTGATCCGCTCGAGATCGGCGCTCGACAGCACCTCTGATGAGAGGGCGTGTTCGCGGACGAGATCGGCGAGGCCGTCACCGACCTTGGCGTCGATCACGTGATCGAGCTGGGCGCGGACTTCGGGTTGGTCGCCGTAACGGATCGCCTGGATGAGCAGGTTGCGCAACTCATGGCCCGGGAGGGCGTCGCCGAGGACGTCGAAGACCTGATCCTTGCCGAGCGAGTCGCGCATCTCGGCGAGCTTGTCGAGCAACCGCCGGTACACCTGGCCCTCACGCGTTTCGTCGGCGACGAGGTTCCACATGTGGCACACCTCGGTCTGCCCGATGCGATGCACCCGGCCGAAGCGCTGTTCGATGCGGTTTGGGTTCCACGGAAGGTCGTAGTTGACCACCAGATGCGCTCGCTGCAGGTTGAGGCCTTCGCCGGCGGCATCTGTGGCGACGAGCACCACACAGTCGTTGATTTGGGTGAACCGCTCCTGGATCACTTTGCGTTCCTCGCGCGCCACGCCGCCGTGGATCGCCACGACCGCTTCGCTTCGACCGAGGAATGTGCGGAGCTTGCCGACGAGGTAGTTGAGCGTGTCGCGGTGCTCGGTGAACACGATCAGCTTGCGTCGCGTGCCGTCGGCTTCGAAGAACTCCGGGGCGTCTCCGAGCAGACCGAGCAGCTCGGTCCACTTCTTGTCGACCCCGCTCGCCCGGACGCGGTCGGCCTGCTCCTCCAGGCGCTGCAGCGTCGCGATCTCCAGCTCGAGCTCCGCCAACGTGCGG
The DNA here is from genome assembly GCA_016700055.1 of Actinomycetota bacterium. Taxonomy (NCBI): domain Bacteria; kingdom Bacillati; phylum Actinomycetota; species Actinomycetota bacterium. The sequence goes on along the minus strand of CP064997.1, from coordinate 2,581,567 downwards.
GCGCTCGATGCCTCATCGACGAGCTGCTCCTCCACCGCTTCGAGCTCGGCATCATCCAGGTCGTCGATGTCCTCGTCGAAGTCCTCGATGTCGACGCTCAGGGGACGCTCCAGCTGAAGGATCTGCGCGGCACGGGCCTGGGCTCGCACGTCACGGCAACGTTCCTCGAGCCGCTTCCGGCGGCGGGACAGCGATTGATAGATGGCCTCGGGGCTCGAGGCCAATCGGCGCTGCAAGACCGTGACGGCGAAGCCGACACGGTTTCCTCGTCGGCCCTCTCCCTCGGCAGCGAGGCGTTCGGCGCGGCCCATCTCGGTGGCGACGTACTCGGTGACGTCCGCGTACAACACCATCTCTGCCGGCGAGAGCTCGTACGCAACTGTCGTGGCGCGTCGCTCCGGGAACAGTGGTCGGCCGTCGAAGCGGAGCAACTGCTCCTTGACCATCCGCCGCATCATGTCGGTGACGTCGACCGTGTGGACGCCGTCGCGTGCTTTGCCCTCGAAGCGGTCAGCATCGAGCAGCGCCATGAACAGCTGGAAGTCCTCCTCTTTACCGGCATGCGGGGTCGCCGTCATCAGCAGTAGGTGTCGCGCCGTCGCTCCGAGCGCCTTGCCAAGTCGGTAACGCTTGGTCTCCTTCACCTCGTTGCCGAAGTAGTGGGCCGCCATCCGGTGTGCCTCGTCCACGACAACCAGATCCCACTCCTGCCCGCCGAGCCGGGCGACGAGATCCTCGTTGCGGGACAGATGGTCCAGCCGGGCGATCATCAGGTTGCGCTCGCCGAACGGGTCGCCGGTGCGTGACGCCTCGATCAGCTCACGGGTCAGGATCGAGAACTCGAGAGAGAACTTCTCGGACAGCTCGTCCTGCCACTGGGCGACAAGGCCGCCGGGCGCCACGATCAGGCAACGCTGCAGGTCTCCCCGCAGCATCAGCTCCTTGATGTAGAGCCCCGCCATGATGGTCTTGCCTGCGCCAGGGTCGTCGGCCAGGCAGAACCGCAGCGGCTGGCGAGGCAACATGTCGTTGTACACGGCCAGGATCTGATGCGGCAGCGGCTCGATCAGGCTCAAGTGCACCGCCAGCCGCGGGTCGAACAAGTAAGCCAACCGAATGCGCCGCGCCTCAGCGGTCAGGCGAAACAGACCGCCGTCACCATCGAACGACCACGCACGGCCAGCCTCGCCGATCGACAGCGACGACTCGGCCGCTCGATAGACGACCTGCTCGTCCACCCGCCCCGAGGCGGTGCGGTAGGTGAGCACCACGCTTCGAGACCCAGCCCAACGGGCAGCAATGACCTCGACAACCTCGCCAGGGACCAGACCAGTGACGCGGGCGCCCGGAGTCAAGTCTTCGAGGTGAGACATAGCTCTCATGTTGGTCTATCCAGAAGGCGTGCACGCGCCTGCGATGGCCGACGCGAGCGCCGAGCCGCTGCCGGCACTTCCAGGTGGCGATGCGAGCCCATATCACCAAGATCGCCCGCGCCGCCCGAGCACGACTCGGCGTCGAACGAGTATGACCCGGCTCCGCGAGCCATGTGCGTTGTGATGATCGTGGCTGGAGTGCCGTGCACAGGCTGACTAGTCGGCGAGGGATTGCAGGGTGCCGTCGCCGAGTGTGTTGAGCTCGGTCCAGAGGCTGAGCTCGGCGGTCGACGGCGGGCGCCACGTGGCCGTGGCAGGATCGAACACAGAGGTCGGCTCGGTCGGCGGTAATCCATCACTGGAGAACCCGATCATGATGAGTCGTCCGTCGGTTCGTAGCTCTCGTCGGCTGGCCACCAAGGTGGAAGCCCCGAGGTCAGCCAGTGGCGTAGTGGACCATTGCCCGCTGGTGGTGTCGAGTGCACCGATGTGGGCGACGGCAGTCAGGTCGAGACCGATCACCGGCTGCGGGGCGACAACGACCACGTCACCCAACGTGGCTGTGGCCGGGCCTTGCAGGGCAAATGGAGCAGCCCCCATCTGGCGCCAGCTCTCACTTGCCGGCGAGTAGAGGCCGATGGTTCCGTCGGGGAGCATCTTGATCAACGAGTCGTCGAGTGCAACCTCCAGGGAGACGTCGCCGTACTCATGTGGTGCCCCCCAGGTGCAGTTCGGGCTGCAGTCGAGCCACGGTGGCGACGGCAGCAGGGACCACTCGTTGGTCGATGCGTCGAATTGCCATGGCTCAGTGAGCGGAGCGACTCCTCCACCGCCTATGTCTCGTCCGAGCACGAATGCGCTGCTTCCCACCGTCGCGGTGAAGCCCATGAACAGCCCGGGAGGGGGTGCGGTCATCGCAGTGAGCACGAGGTCGGGAGCGACGATCACGCCCTCTTGCCGGTCGGGTACATAGGAGCCCGTGCCGTCGTCTCGAACGGTTTCGTTGGCGATGAAGAGGCGCCCATCGAGATCGAAGACAGTCGGGACGGCCTGGTTGTCGGCGAGAACACCGAGCGCGATCGCATCCGACCAACTGCCGGTCGATGCGTCGAGCACCCACATCTCGAGATGGTCGTCGACTCGGCCGACCAACGCAGGCCGGCCGCCGATCCCAGCGACGTACGGCGTGGTAGGTCCTCTCGGCAGGCCGGCCGGCAATTCGATCAGCGTGCCGTCAACCAACTCCATGATCGCGGCGACGTCGGTGAAGGCACCCCTGTACGCGATGACAAGTCGAGCGTCCGTTCCCTCGCCGGTCAACTCGTAGCCCTGGGTGCGGCCTGCTTCGATCTGGCCGTCGATCCAGCGTTGCAGTGCATCGCCAGTCTCTGGCGCGCTGGTTGTCGGCGAATCTGTCGACGTGGTCTGCGGCGCTGGCGGCTCAGTTGATTCAGATGATGTCGTCGGCGCGCCCGACCCCGCGTTCGATTGGGTCGTCGCGTCCGTCGGCGTCGTTGTGTTCGTCGCGGTCGGCTCCTTCCCGTCGACGCAACCTGTCCCCAATGCCATGAGCGCAGCGATCACGCGACTGAGAGACCGCCAACGCACAACCGAATCGTGTGCCTCGATGGGTCAGGTGACCAGAGCCGTTGGACCTCCTGTCGTGTCACCCGAACCATCGGCCATGACCATGCGCAGCCCGTCGGCGGCCTGGTACACGATGGTTCCCTTCGTGGAAGTCGGAGGATTCGTGGTGTCGGGTGCAGTGGTCGACGCGGGGCTCGCCTCCGTCAGGAGCGAAGTGTCGACGGTGGAATCGTTGACTTCATTCCAGCTCTATCTCTATGACGCGGTGGCCGCTCGCTCTTGCCGGTTCGCCAGCACGTCACGAGCTGGGCCGTAGCCGCGCGTAATCGCCGTTGGCGTCCGGGAGGGCGGTGATCGCCCCCGTGACCGGATCGACCACCACCCCGTGCTGACCACCCGGCTCCCCCGGCGTGGTGTCGAGGGTCGCTGCGATCAGCGACCCGTCGGACGACCACATCGGCAGCAGCAGGCGCCGTTGACCAATGTCGGTGATCGCCCGCCTGCCGGACCCGTCGGGCTGGATCTCGAACAGGTCCCACGGCGACACCTTCTGTTCGGGCGAGGCGTACTCCTGGGCCTCGACGCTGAAGACCAACGCTCCCGCCACCCAGTTCCAGTCCGCGGCGTAGGCGTAATCCTCGAACGGCAGCAGCGGCTCGACCGTGTCGGCCCCCGTAGCCGAGACGACGCCGAACGACGAGCCTGTCTCGTTCCCCGTGTCGTCGAAGCGGTCGATCGAGACCACGAGCGACGTTCCGTCCGGCGACCACCGGGGGATGTCGATGAGCTGTCCGGGTGCCGAGCTCACGATCACGGTCCGCTCGCCGGTCGCCGGATCGAACACGGCGATACGCGACGCCGCGGGCGGGCCCTCGCCGATGGGCGCGTCGTACTCCACGTACGCCACCCGATCACCCGAAGGGGACCACGCCGGATTGTTGAGGTCCCAGCAGTCACACGTGATCAGCGGCTGAGCGTTGTCGCCCGTCGGGTCAACGGTCCACACCTCACTGCCACGAACGACAGCTCCTGTGGTGGCGTCCCACTCGCCTTCCGCGACGAAGGCGAGCTGCGACCCGTCCGCTGTCCACACGGGGTGCTTGTGGCGGGTACCGGGCGCGGCCTCGTCCACCCGCAGCACCTCGCCTTCCACGCTCACGAAGACACCGAAACCGTCGTCGACACGGGCCTGGTATAGGAAGTCCAACGCTTCGACAGCCGGCGACGACGGCGACGGGCCATCGCTACATCCAGCAACCACCATCGCAAGTCCGACGGCCACCACAGTCCAATCCGTCACGGCTGGAGCGATGGCATCGCACCCGACGTGGCGCTCTCGGTGATCGCTCCCGTCGCAGGATCGACATAACCGATCTTCACGTCGACGACTCGACCGTCGGCAACCACGCCGAGGGAGGTGATGATTCGGCTTCCGTCTGGCGTCCAGTCCGCTTCGCCGGGGCGTCGTGCAGTCGCGACGTGGTCGACGTTCGTGATCCGCGTCAGGTGCGAACCGTCCGACGCCACCGTGTACAGCTGCGAGGGCTCGTCACCCTGAAAGGCATCGAGGTCCCACGAAGCGAACAGGATTCGGTCGTCCGCAGGATGCCATCTCGGATAACCGGCGAACAGACCGGGATCGGTTATCGACATCGGCGGGTCAGGCGTGGTCGGGTCGGTGTCGACGACGAGGATCTCGCTCCCCGACATTCTCGCTTGGGTCTCGTCGACGTAGGTCTCGAGCGCAACCGCCACCATTGATCCGTCCGGCGACATGCTCGACGAATAGAACGAGGTGGTCCCGTCACGGGTCGAAGCGATCACCGTCTGCTCTCCGGTGGAGACGTCGACCAGCACGAGGTGCGACGGTCCCCATCGACCGTCCAGCGTGACGTCGTAGCGCGTCACCAACAGGTTGCGGTCGTCCGGCGAGAACGACGGGTACGACATCTCGACACACGGCGGGGCCTCGCACACCACACGTTCGACCGGGTGCGACCCGTCGGCCTCGGCGGTCCACACGCTCGACGTGTCGTCGTCCATCAGCACCTCCCAGGCGAAGGCAGACCCGTCGTTGGACCAGCTGGCGTGTACCGCAGCGCCGTCACTCTCGGGCACGACCCGTTCCGGCGGCACCGACAGGGTCACATCTGACATGAAGATCGACTTGACGTTCTCGCCGTCGGGGAACCATTCGAAGAGCACGCGCGGTTCGGAGGGGGCATCCACGCTCGGGAGGCTGATCCGCGGTGAGGTCGCGACGGACGGTCCAGCGACCGTGTCAGCCGGCGCCCGGGTAGGCACCGCTGACACGGTCTCGTCCGTCGGCTGCGCGGAACCGCCGACGGTCGCACGTTCGGCGGTTCCGCAGGCGGTGCACAGGCTCGCCAGGACGATCGCTGCCCGGATGCGCACGGGTGTCACGGCTGGGCCAGCAAGATACACAGGGCGACCCGGTGCTCCATTGCGTCGGGAGTTGCACTGGCACGCCGCATGCAGCCGACATACGCAGGGTCCGCGTACAGGATTTCCGTGCGCAGCCGGCACTCCGCGGCGCGGGCGTCGATCCGATCCGGGGTCATCGATCCGGCTCGCAGGCAGGCGTTGTACGGGTCAGTGGGTGGGCGAACTTCCTGCGGGGTCGTCCGCATCGGGTCGATCGGATTCTCGCTCGCCACGGCCATCGTCCCGACGGCAAGCGTCGCCGCGGCGGCCAGAACGATCGCTCCCCAGCGGATCCGCCCGCTGATCTCCGAAGTGTGATCTTGCATGGTCTGCTCCTCGTGTCGCACCGCCACGTCGGCGGTGATGGCGCGAGGATGAGATCCACCTGTGGCGTCGGCGCGGCCCCGGCGTGGCACTCACGTGGCAGTGGTCAGCAGGTGTCTCGATGAAGGAACTGCCGGCATTCGACGCCCGTCAGACGACGCGTGAGACGCTGCTCGGCGATGCCGATCAAGTCGTCGAGGTCGAGCGCCCACACCCGCAGCATGCCGTCGGCGTCGACGCTGGCGAGTCGTCGACCGTCGTGCGAGTAAGCCAGCGAGATCGCCACGTCATGGCCGCGCAGGGTCGCTTCGAGGGTTCCGTCCTCGGCATCCCACAGGTTGACGTCTCCATCGACACTCGTCGCCGCGACCTCGGAGCCATCCGGGCTGAATCGCACATCGGTGAAGCCGCTCGTGCCGGCGAAGGACGTGATCCGCTCGCCCGTGCCAACCGCCCAGACCTCGCCGACGGACTCGAGTTCGGACACCGTCACGATCCGCTGCCCCGTAGGGTCCCAGTCCGCCGCGAGTGTCTGCGTGTCGATCCGCCCAACCATCCGCTCGGCCGACCAGTCCCACAGCCAGAGTCCCTGTTGATCGGGCACCCCCTGCCGAAGTGGTCGACGTGGGATCGCAAGCACGGTTCCGTCCGGCGAGAAGTAGCTGTTGCGCAGGTAGACCCCGGGCTCCTCGACGAAGCGGGCCACGACGGCGCCCGCGCGATCCACCACGACGATGCTGCTCGAGTCGCCATCGCCGCCCGACACCGCGAGGTGCTCACCGTCCGGTGACCAGGCCAGGCCGGTGACGAACTCATCGAAGTCGGGTGGCGTGAACGAGACGATCTCGGCACCCGTCACGGCGTCCCAGATTCGAACCGGTGCGGAAGGTGTTCCGTCCGCCGTCGCCACGATCGAGCCGGCCGGGTCGACGGCGAAGCGGGGTCCCACTTCGATCCGTGAGTCGATGATCTGCCGCTTGGTCCCGTCCTCCATCGAGTAGGTCACCACGTTGCCGTCGATGTCGCTGACGACCACCTCGTCGGAGGCGGTGACGGCCAGCGGCACGTACTGGATGGTCTCGGTGTTCGCGCTTTGCCCACTCGCGATCCGCCAACGGGGCGATGTCCCACACGATGATCGAGGCGATTCCGAGGTCGCCGGTGGCCAGCCGTGTGCCGTCAGGCGAGAAGGCGACACCCTGCACACCATTCTGGGTGTCCTGGGCGGTCAGAGTGAGCGTCGGTCGAGCCTCGTCGCCGCCGACCTCGATGATATGCGTTGAACCGTCCGCCGATCCGACGGCGAGCATCCGACTGTCCCAACTCCACGACAACGCAGCCTGGGCCGCTCCGGGCTCGCCGACGGTCAGCGCGCGAGCTCCGGTTGCCGCATCCCAGACCCGCGTGATCCCATCACCTCCGGTGGCGGCGATCTGCCGGTCATCGGGGCTGAATCGCACGATTCGCATCCAGCCCGCATCGGGTGCCTCGAGCGTGTGAACGATCTTGTTGGAGCCGACTTCCGCCACGTACGCGGTTCCTTCCCCGGCGCCCACCGCGATCAGGCTCCCGTCGCTGTTGAGCGACGTGGCGATCACGCGCTCGGCATCGCCCTCCCCGACGAGTTGACCGCTGGTGGCGTCGAATGCGCGAACGACACCCTCGTCGAGCCACGACGCCGCCACCGTGCTGCCGTCGGCACTGAACGACGGTCCCCACACGCCTCCACCGTCGGGCACCCGATGTTCGAATTGCAGCTCTCCGGTGCCGGGGTCCCACACGCGCATCGCTCCGTCGTCGCCGGTGGTCGCCAGTAGCGAGCCATCGCTGCTGAAGGCCACGTCGTTGATGTCGACGTCGTCAGCGATCCACGTTCGCACGGACTCACCCGAGACAGGGTCGCGGAGGTCCACCACGCCAGAGTCTTCGGGGCCTTCCGACACCAGGTACTCGTCGGTCGGACTCCACGCCACCGTCCCACCCACGCCCTCGATGCGCTGCTCGATCCTGGACCCGACCACGGCGGCGTGGAGCGCCGTGACCGCCTCTGGCAACACGGCCTGCCCGTTGCCGCGCGTGACATCGATCGCCTCCAGCGCCAGCAGCATGCTCCGTTCCGGGTCGACGTCGAGGCTGGCCTGGGCGGCCGCGGCGAGCTCGCGCCCGGTCGCGATCCGTCGCGCCTGATCGGCTGTCCGCCGTTGGTCGAGCGCGACGAGCCCGACCACGAGCGCTGAGATCAACAAGCAGCCGAGCGCTACCAGTTGCCATCGCAGTCGTCGGTTCGAGCGCTGCTCTCGGGCGAGCCGGATGGCTTGTTCCGCAGCAGCCGCCTCGCGGGCGCGGCGGCTGGAGTCGACGAACTCGTGCTCGAGCGGGGACAGGTCGAGGCCGTGGCCGCCGTCTGCGGCCTCTGCCGCGGCCTCGAGCAGCAAGCCTCTCGCCAGAGACTCGGGATCGCGCTCCGCAGCGGCCCAGGCCAACGCCGCGTCGTGGATTCGTGCCGTCAAGGCGATCGCCTCACGATCTTCGGCGATCCAGCGTTGAAGACGCGGCCACTCGCGGACGAGTGCTTCGTGCGCGACCTCGACTGTCGGCGCTCGCGACCGTGGGTCTCGATCGCGAGTCAGGAGCCGTGCCACCACCCATCGCTCGATCACGGCGTCGATCGCGGCGCCGTCAGGACCACTCGCGACATCGGAGATCGGAAGTCTGCGACGCATCGCTTCTCCGTCCCGCACGACGATCATGCGCTCGAACAGCCGGCGGATCAGCAGCTGTTCACCCGCGCCAACGCTGCGATAGAGCTGGTCCGCGCGCTTGGCGACTGCACCTGACAGCCCGCCGAGCTCTCGGTACGCCTCCAACGTGAGCGTCGAGTTGCAGCGCTCAGCGAGCTCGTAGAGCGTGAACTGCAGCGCCGGAAGCGCCGCCGCGTCGTTGACGACAGCGCTCACCAACTCCGCGATCAACCGTCCTTCGACGTGACGCCCGACGCGCCGAGCGGGCTCCACGATCGCGGCCTCGAGCTCAGCGGGCGTCATCGCTGGGATCGGGACCGTCGACTCGCTCAAGAGGTGACCGATCGACGCCACCGCCAATGGGCGATCGAAGAAGTCCGCTCGAAGCGTGGCGACCACTCTGAGCCGGGAGTCGGACACATCCACCGCCTCGACGAGCTCGTCGAGGAACCGACGTTGCGTGTCGAAGTCCGCCAATGTGAACAGTTCTTCGAGTTGGTCGAGGACGATGACGATCTCGGCATCGCCGGCAACACGGCGCACGACGCGGTCGATCGCACCCGGGCGATCGAGTCCCTCACGAGGCACAGGTTCGTCGACGGACAGTCGGGTCAACGCCTCACCGAGCCGCTGGAACGGAGATCCGCCGGGGGTGATCGTGGTGATGAGCCACTGCGCCGACCCCGGAACCGCGCCCGCTCTGAGCCTGGGGAGCAGACCGGCTCGCACGACGCTCGACTTGCCGGTGCCCGAACCGCCGACGACGAGAACCAGACGACCACGCGCGTCCGCCTCGTGCAGGCGTTTGACGATGTCGTCCACCACCACCTCACGACCGAAGAACTCGGCGGTGTCGACCTCGTCGAACGCCTCGAGGCCCTTGTACGGATTGGCCGGCTTCACCGGCGAGGCGTCGAGCACGACGAGCACCGCGCCGACCAGGCTCGCCATCGACGTCGACGAGTCGCGTTCGGCGCGATCGAGATGGAGGCGCATGGCATCCGAGGTCGTGCACCTCTCGAGCAATGCGGCGAAGGCCGCCGTGTCCGCGGCCACCGACGCCTGCTCGTCGCCGAGCCCGAAGTCGGTGAGATACGGCAACTGGTGGTCGTCGAAGAGCACGTTCAGGGGGCTGATTCGTCCGTGGGCGAGCCCGGCGGCCGACGTATCGACCAAGGCACTGCCGATCCGTGCGACGAGCGAGGAGAACTCGTGTTCGGCGAGCGGGCCCCGGCGCAGCCGGTCGTCGAGCGTTCCGCCTCGCATGCGGCTCGTCACGAGGTAGGCCTCGTGGGGGCCGCGCCAGTAGTCGTGAACTGGCACGATCGCTGGGTGCCGCAGTGAGGCCAACCGGTGGGCGTCGGATTCGAAGGTTCGAACGAAATGCGGATCGTCGGCAACCTCCGAACGGAACGACCGCATGACGAAGTCACGTTCGACGCCCGGGATCCGCGCCGCGAACAGGGCTCCGTCGCGTCCTGCTCCGAGGCGATCGCCGAGGCGGTAGCCGTGCAGGGATCGGCCTCCGTCTTCGGCGACCAGTGACGCATCATGGGCCAGGATGCGCGCCTCGAGGTCGGCCAGTTGTGGGGAAGGCTCGAGCCCGAGCTCGTCGACGAGGAAGGCGCGGAAGTCCTGATACGCCCGCAGCGCGTCGGCCTGACGCCCCGAGCGATACAGGGCCAACATCAGTTGCGATCGGAATCCCTCGCGAACTGGATGTCCTCGCACCATCCGCTCGATCTCCGAGACAACGTCACTCGCTCGGCCACATCCGAGTTCGGCCTCGAAGTAGCGGTCGGCGGCGACGAGTCGAAGTTCCTGCAACCGCTGGGCCTCGGGCTGCACCCAGGCCTCGTCGTCGAACTCCGGATACGGGTCGCCGGTCCACTGTTCGATCGCCTGGCGGGCGGACGCCCCTGCCGCTTCGGGATCGCCTCGCAGCAGAGAACGCCCGGCATCGCCGACAAGAGCCTCGAACGTCGCTGCGTCGAACAACTCATCGGGGACACGCAGGCAATAGCCGGGTGGCTGAGTGAACACTCCGACACGGTCGTCGTGGCCTTCGACGACGCGCCGGACCCGGGCGATGTAACTCCGAAGCGTGGTCGCCGCCGCATCGGTGGGTTCACCGGCGAACACGGCGTCGGCGAGCCGATCGACCGACACCACGGTGTTGCGGTGGATCAGCAGCATGGCCACCAGCCGCCGCAGACGAGCACCGCCCATTGCAGACCGTTGACCGTCGACGACCACGGCCACCTCTCCGAGCACCCTGAATTGGATCAACAGCCACCCCCCTCCCCCTACGCCGTGCGACTCGGTTCCACGTTGTTCTACGGCCGTGGCAAACCCGTGGCAAGCGGCTGTGAGCTCACGTTCCGGCCCACAACACGCAGTTCGCGACGGATGCCCGGACCTTCCGTCCGTCCCGTCCGTCGAGTGCGCTCCCGTGTTACGCCGTGTCGTCCAGTACTGCGCACATCGTGTGCACACGTCAACCGCTGGCTACCCACCGAGGCGGCACCGACATCCTGGGGTCAGGGCGGGTCTGTCGCACCGGGCTCCGCGTCCGGGATGGCACGGACGGCTGCGAGGAATCGGCCGATGTCGTCTCGGGCGGTCGTCACGAGGATGTCGAGATCGATCGACCAATAGCCGTGCACGATGCGGTTCCGCATCCGGACGGGTGAGGCCCAGCCGACCTCGGGATGGTCGTGCTTGATCTCGTCCGACAGCTGACCCACCGACTCGCCGAGGACCGTGAAGTTCCACAGTAGAGCGTCGCGTCGATCGGGGTCACCCTCGAAGTCGACCGACGAGCGATGCGCGACGAGCGCCACGATCCGCTCACCGGCCTCGATGATCTCGGTGAGCAGAACGCCGTCACGCCGCATAGACGATCCGTGCTTGCTCCTCGATCGTCGGGCGCAGCATCGGATGCACTGCCTTCCTTGCCACGAGGTCGACGCAACGACCGAACAAGTCAGCGAGCTCGTCCTCCAGATCATCGATCGCAAATCCGAGGCTGGTATCGGGACGCAACACGTACAACACGTCGACATCGCTGGCCGGTGTCGCGTCACCCCGAGCGACCGAGCCGAACACGGCGAGCTCGGCGATCCCGTAGCGGGCACAAATGTCCTCCAGGCGCGCCGCGTCGATCGTCCGTCCCCCGATCTCCAATGCGGCGACGTTCATGTCCACATTCTCGCACGCAGGTCCCCGGGCGGCGAGAGATCCGACCGATTCGCGGGGCGCCCTGGTGCCTGCCGAGCCCAGTCCATCGGCGGGAGAATGCGCCGTGCTCATTCTTCGATCCCGGATGGGACGTTCTCGGGTCATCGAGGGTCTTGGAGGGTGATGGACCAACAACTTCGGGACGAGCACCTCGCAGGGTTCGACGGCCTGATCGAGGACATCCGGTCGCGGCTGCTGCCAGCGCTCGTGGCGAAGTGGGGTGTCGAGGTCGGTAGCGATGTCTGCTCCGAGGTCGAGGAGTACGCCTGGTCAAACCAGGATCGGCTGGTCCGGATGGAGAACCCGATCGGGTACCTGTATCGGGTCGCTGCCGTGAAGTCGTCGTCGGCGCTGACTCGTACCCGAGCGCCGCTGGGCACGCGAAGCTCGGCGGGTCGAAGGTGGTGATGCTCACGCGTACCAGCGTGATGTCAGGGGCTACTACCCGATCGGCCGTCGCCGGTTACAGGCGGCCCGCGGCCGCTTCGGCGGCGTCGTGAACGTCGTCGAAGGCGCTGCGGGCGTCCGCCCAGACGGGGCTGTCATGCACGATCGCCTTGGCTTCACCGAGCGATACATGCAATACGGCCCTGGTGACCTTGATCGAATCGACCGGGCTGAACCCGTCAGCGCGGAGCTGACTCAGAACCGCGTTCCAATCATCTCGGTCGATGGTCGAACTGTTGGTGGTCAAGGCTTCGCTCATGGTTAGTGCCTCGGGAGCCGGATGACAACATCCAATGTAGGCGCTTGCCGACGACCGCGATTTCTGCAAGCACATCGACCAGGCCTGCCGGGGTCTCGAACGATCGCTCATACAGCCCCGAGCGATCAGTTGTTCGCGCTCGGGGAAGCCGCGGGCTGATTCGGCCGAGCCCTGGCAAGGGTGCCGATGCGCTCGAGGTCACGTGTGAGTGCCGCTGTCCGTTCGCGATGGGCTGGCAGGAGCCGTGCGTAGACGGCCTCGAGCCAGGTTCCCTTGACGACGTGGAATGACTGCTCGATGCGCGTCCCTGCGGCGACTCGGACTGCTCGGAGCGCCCATTCGGTGCTGTCGGGGTAGAGCCTCGTGGGAACGGTGCGCCAGACGAGCTCGCCCGGATCGATGCTGACGATCTCGCAGAGTCGTCCCCATCGGAACATCCCCTGTCGGTTGCGGCCTCGGAATATGGCTCCGGGTCGCGCCTCGGTCGTGTCGCCGACCCACTCGGCGGCCACGCACTCGTGGCTCCATTCGCCGACACGGGTGGGGTCGCGGATGATGTCCCACACCGCATCAAGATCCGCATCGACCACGACGGAGGTCGAGCCATCGTTTTGCAGGCCGCGTAGCCGTGGGTTCCAGCAGGCGCGCTGGCGGCGTCGATATGAGGGACCGAAGCCGTACAGGAGCACGTAGCGCGGCACCACTGGAACGAGTTCGAGAACCCGGGCCCGGTCCGCGTGCGTCGCACCGTCGATCAGCCAATGTCCCTCTCGGCCGAGCTGTGCTGTCGACTTGCCGGCGATGTTGTGGGCCTGTTCGATCGAGTTCCACTCGGCGATCTTGACGACCCTGGAGACGATGGGCATCAGCTCGTCCTCCTCGCGCTGCAGGTGCGGCAGCAGGACCTCCTGCAAGCGCTCGATCGCGACGATCAGCGGCTCGCGCTCATTACCTGCCCCGTACTGGGCGGCGCGCGCCTCCACGATCGCAACGGCATCGGCGACTGCTGCGTGGTCCGCTGCCATGTCATCGAGCAACGCTGCCGCGTCGGCGGCTCGCTCGCGAACCACCGGGTACAAGCCGAGGTCCTCGGACCGGTGATGGGCTTCGAGGAATCCCATCATCCACTCGAGGTGACCGGCGATGGCGATGCGCTGACGGTCGTTCGGCGGCGGGATCGCAGTGAGGGCTGCTTGTGCTCGCTCGAGATCGCGCCGCAGCGCCGAGTGCACGATTCGCATCATGTTCGTGTCTGCGGGTGCACCCGGATCAATAGCCACGATGTCTCTCCTCTCATCTCACGAGCGAGGCAGCACGCTCGTCAGCGTCTCGGCCACCCACGATCGGTACTCGTCGTTCGACCAGCCGGACTCGCCAACGAGGAGCAGGTACACCTCAGGGCTCAGCAACGCCCACACACCGTCTCGTTCGCGGGCCACCGGGTTCCGCCCGATGACGAGCGCCACACCTGCTTCGACATCACGCCGCTGCCGCTCCCGCGTCGCCCGTAACACCTCTTCGACCTCGGCGTCGGCGCTTGCCGCCTCGCGGAGCAGTCGCGCGAATGGAGCAGTCCGTTCGTGGATGCCAGTCACGAGTGACGCTGCTGCGGCGACGCGTACGGCACGCCGACCGCTGCCGAGGGCGAGGAATTCGGCGCGCTGGGCGACCGGGATCGGTTCGGCATCGCCCACCACTGCACGATCGACGACCGCGTCGAGCAGCACTCGCTTCGACGAGAAGTGCGAGTAGAGCGTCTCGACGGCAACACCTGCGAGCTGGGCGATGTCCCGCATCCCAGTCTTGGCCCAGCCCTGCGACGTGAACAGCGTCGTCGCGGCTTCCAGGAGTGCCGTCCTCGTCTCCTGTGCCCGCTTGGCGCGCAATGGCGAGTCGTAGCTGCGCCCATCCTGCGTCGCGGATGAGCCCGACCCGCTTCCGTTCGAGCTCCACTCATGACCCACACTATAGAACAGGACTGTATTCAGTACAAGTCTGTTCCGACAAACTGGATCACGCGCGACGCCGGGCTGGCTGAGCGGGCCTGTCAGCTGGCGGCTCGGACGACGGCGTGACCGTCGCGGACGAGCTTGGCGATCGAGCGGTTCTCGCTCAGGCTGTCACCGACCCCGACGACGAGTTCCTTGCCAACAGCGGCGGCGAGTCGCTCGAGGGTGTCCAACGATGGCCGAGCGCCTCCCCCTTCGATGCGGGCGATCGCCGACTGCGTGGTACCCATGCGCCGGGCGAGTTCGGCCTGCGTGAGGCCGGCTTCGGTCCGCAGCCGGAATACCAGCTTGCGGAACTGGGAGATGCGCGCCTCGTCCTCTGCCGCTGCCCGCGCCAGGTCCGAGTCAGGTCGGTTGATCGCGGTCCACTTTGTTCGGGTGCTCATCACTCGTCTCCTGTCGCGTTCGACCCAGGCGGTCCACCTGGGATTCGACTTGCTCCTCCTCGGTGAGCGAACCGAACCATTCGACGACCTCGGGCTCCATTTCGACTTCACTCCAGGACATAGCGCGAACGCTATATCCAACGAAACCGGATCGCAATGAGCGGTGGTCCGAGCTTTCCTGTGACGCGAAACGGCCTGCAGAGGCATGAACACATGTCGCGGTGAGCACACCGTGTTGGCGCTCCCATGCGGCGACACCCTGGCGGCTGGCCTCGAGACGGAGCCGGTGGGCGGCGGTGGCGGCGATCCACGCCGACACGGTGGTGCCGTCACGCTTGGCGGCTTCCTCGATGGCGTCGGCGAAATCGGGCGGAAGTGAGCGGCTGGCCCTGATGAGCGTTGCCGCGTTGATGCCGGTGACTTGTTCAGCGAGGTACCAGAACTCGGCGAGACTGAGGTACCGAGTCACTTCGCCAGGCGGTCGAGGATCTCGCGGTCGCGTTCGAGCAGCTGCTTGGCACGTGCGGTGAAGTCGTCGTCAGCGCGGACTCGTTCGATCTCGGCGGCGAGCGAGTCGATGATCAGTTGGTTGACGCTGTCGCCGCGGACTCGCGCCACGGCCTCTGCGTCGGCTGCGAGGTCGTCAGGCAGTCGAACCGTTGTCTGCTTCGTCACGACATCATGATATCGCGATGCGTCCCGGCCACCGCCTGCACTTCCACGTTCACGTCATCCCCCGGTTCAAGAACCAGCCCGCCACGGACCGATCCATACGTCTGCCGTGGGATCCGGCGCCCGGCGACCTGGATGAGATCGTCCGAATCGGAACTCGCCTCTCTTGACCCCACGTTCTGGTCGCCGAGGCGGCGGTAGGAGTCGGTTCGGTGGTCCTGGGGACGTTCGGTCACAACCAAAGGCGACCGTCCGTCGCGCGGCGGCCCGAGATTCCCGGTGACGCGAGGAGGCATGAACACATGTCGGGGCCGAGTCGCACGCAATCCCCGCACAAACTCTGTGCACCCTTCGTGCACATCGACCAAAGGTCGGAGCCGGTCTCCAGCCGGCCGAGATCACACACCACCAGCTCACCGTCGGTGCCCGGGGCGGGGATCGAACCCGCACTCCACTTGCGTGGAAGGGGGGTTTAAGCCCCCTGCGTCTGCCAATTCCGCCACCCGGGCCGGCCGCCGAAGCCTACGGCGCGGCCAAAGCGCCGATCAGGCAACGCGGGTGGGGGCGTGTTGGGTGGGGGCCTCGGCACCGAGCGCCTCCCAAAGCTCGGTGCGTACCCTGTCGGCTTGGGGAGGGCTCAGCCGGTTGACGGCGATGACACCCTCGATCATGTCGGCGAGCACGGCCACCCACGGCCTGCCCCGGAAGCGCACCGCGACGACGCCCCCGCGTTCGTACCTGCGCAGCGAGCGGTCGACCCCGACGAGCCGGGGTGGGCACCGGTAACCGGGTGCCACCAGGCCCAGCCGGCGAGCCTCGTGGGCGAGGACTCGGGCGGCTTCGGCGAATAGGACGGTCGTTGGCTCCATGCACCTTCGATGATGACACCGGGGTGTTACACGCCCAGCCCTACCATCGGCGGCGTGGAGCTGAACCCCGCCCAGCAATCGGTGATCGCTCTGCTGGGCAAGGATGCCGCCCGCGCGGCGCTGCCGGACGGTCTCGCGGAGGCGCTGCGCGAAGAGCTGGAGGCGGCGCTGACGGAGATCGCCACCGACATCCCCGAGGGCCAGCTGCTCGTCGTCAGCAAGCATCCGCTGAAGACCATCCACCAATGCGAGGCCCACCACTTGGCCGGTGACGGCGACTTCGAGTGGTCCCCGGCGACGGCCGCCGGCGTCGTCGCTCATCGGGCGATCGAGCTGATGGTCTCCTGGCGGGGACAGCCCGTGCCGGGCGACCTCGTCGACGAGACGCTCGCCCGCATCGCCGACGACGACCGCGCGCCCGTGTCCCGCTACCTCCAGGGGATCACCGAGTACGACCGCGCCGACCTGCGCAACCGCGCCGTCAACCGCGTCACCCAGTTCCAGGACTGCTTCCCGCCGATCAAGTCCACCTGGCTCCCGCGAGCGGAGAGCCGAACGTATCTCGATCACCCGAGTGGCCGGGTTCGCCTGGTGAGCAAGTCCGATCTCACCCTCGGCAGGCCCGGCGAGCGGGTGATCATCGACCTGAAGACCGGCTACCCGGCCGACTCTCACCGCGAAGACCTGCGCTTCTACGCGCTGCTCGAGACGCTGACCCTCGGCGTCGCGCCCCGTAAGACGGCGAGCTACTACCTCGACGCGGCCAAGGCCCACGCCGAGGACGTCGGCGAAGGAGTGCTGCGCTCGGCACTGCGGCGCACCGTCGACGCCGTAGAGCGGATGGTCGCCGTGCGCTTCGGCGGCGACGAGCCCCACCGGTCCCCCGGCGCGCACTGCATGTGGTGTCCGCTGGCCAAGGAGTGCGAGCCCGGCCTCGCCCACCTGCAACAGCGCGCCGAAGCCGACGGCTGGTAGCAGCGCCTCAGGCCCCGCGGTGTTGGCGCGGGTCGGGCGTCATCAGCGCCACCGGCAGACCGAGCGCGGCCGCGGGGCGGAACGAGGAGATGTAGCGACCGGGCTGCACCGCAGCCTTCGGCGGCGACAGCACGTCGGGTCCGAGCCACGACGCCGCGTCATGAAGGTCTTCGACGTTCAGCACGAAGCCCCACAGCTCGGCGGCAGCGGCAGGCTCGATGTCGGGACGCTCGAGCACCTCGATCACCACGGGACCGAAGCGGTGGAACCCCTGACGCATCCCGCCGCCGGCTTCGCGCGCACGCTTCAGCGGCTCACCCGTGGCCGCCTCGATCGCCGCGCAGGTGCGGTCGAGCGAAGGCGTTGTGACGACGACGTGGTCGATGCCGAGCGCCCGCAGCCGCCCGCAGGGCGCGCCGTCGCCGCCCCCCGCACTCTCGGCCGTGACGACGGTCGGAATCCCGTCGATCGACGTGTTCTCGCCCGGTGGATCGCCGTCGAGTACCCAGCCACGCAACCCGAGCGCGTGCGGAGCGGGCTCCACGAAGCGCAGCCGGACGCCGCCAACGGAGGCGACACCGTCGTCCGATACGTCGAGGCCGGCGGTTCGCCAGGCGTCGACAACGGCGGACACCTCGAGCTCCACGAGGCGGGTCACCGGAAGCCTCCGCCGGTCAGGTCGAGCCCGAGCTGCCAGGTGAGGAACGTGAGCACGTCTGCATACTCGTCGGCGCGCTTGCTGGCCGGCTTGCCCACCCCGTGGCCGGCGCGACCCTCCTGGTGCAGCAAGACCGGCCGCTCGTCCTGATCGGCCGCCGCCCACTGCAGCATCGCGGCCATCTTGCGGGCGTGCAGCGGGTCGACCCGCGTGTCGCCCTCGGCCGTGGTCAGCAGCACCGCCGGGTACCGCGTGCCCTCTACCACGCGGTGGTACGGCGAGTAGGCGAACAACCAGGCGAACTCGTCGGCCACGGCGGGGTCGCCGTACTCGTCGGTCCACAGGCGGGCGATCAAGAACTCGGGAAAGCGGACCATGTCGAGCAGCGGCACCGCGCACCACACCGCGCGGGCGAGGTCGGGCCGTTGGGTCAACGTCGCGCCCATCAGCAGCCCGCCATTGGAGCCGCCGTGCACGGCCAGCAGCTCGCGCGAGGTGTGGCCCGTCGCCACCAGCCAGTCACCAGCGGCGGCGAAGTCGTCGAAGACGTTCTGCTTCTCGCCACGGCGGCCGGCCAGGTGCCACGCCTCGCCCTCTTCGGCCCCGCCGCGCAGCCCGGCGAGGGCGTAGACGCCACCGGCGGCGCACCACGCCGCGGCGAGCGGCGACCACGCCGGCGACTCGGTGATCGCGAACCCTCCGTAGCCGCTGAGCAGCGCGGGCGTCGACGCAGCGGGCGTGACGTCGGCCCGGTGCACCACGAACATGCCGACGTCGGTGCCGTCCGCCGACGCGTAGCGCTCCTGGCGCACGACCAGCCCGGGCACCGCGCCCGCGTCGGGTGCGGCCGGGCACCAGCGCTCTAGTCCGGAAGTCGCCGCCCAGCGCCACAGCGCGCTCGGCGAGGTGAACCCGGCCGTGGCCACGAACCCGACCGCGGTGTCGCGGTCGGCGCTGAGGCCGACGACGCTGACCATGCCGAGCCCGTCGAGCCCTTCGCGCTCCTCGCCGCCGGGCCCGATGCGCAGCACGCGGTCGACGGCGTGCTCGCTCGCCGGCACGAGCACCTCGTCGCCGCACGCCACCGGCCGCCCGAGCACCGCCGGGCCCTCGGGACGGATGGTCACCCAGTGCTCGATCCCTGGCGCCGAAGGATGCACCGACACCACCCGGCCGCGCGGGGCGTCGACGGTGGTCACCCCCACGAGACCAGCCTCCGCGAACACGAACACCGACACCGCCTCGTGGCCGGTGACCACCTCTCGCCACTCGCCGCTGTCGCGATCGAGCACGTGCGCATCGATGTGGCCCCAGCCGAGCATCACCTCGACCAGCACGTAGCGGCCGTCGGGCGAGACGTACACGTTGGGCCACGCCTGCGGGTTGGAGGGCTCGCTCCAGGCAAGCGCGTCGTCGTGCCAGTCGTCGCCGAGGCGATGGAACCAGACCTGACGGTTGTACTCGTCGCCCTCGGGATAGCGGGTGTACCAGAACCCGGTGTCGTCGGGCAGCCAGGCGATGCTGCATGCGCGGGTCTCGGGGATGACGTCGCGAAGCTGCTCACCTGTGTCGACGGCGAGCACGTGAAGCACGCTCAGCTCGTCGCCGCCGTGGCTCGTCCCGTAAGCGAGCAACGAACCGTCGGTGGACGGGTGGAACCAGTCGATCGCGACCGACGAATCGCCCGTCGCCGCGGCAGGGTCGACCAGCACCCGTGGCGCCACGCCGGCGTCGGAGGCGCTGCGCAGCACGAGCACGGCTTGGTCGGCACCCTCGAAGCGCTCCAGCACGAACAGCCGGTCGCCGCGCACCGCCGCCGCAAGCACCACGGGCAGACCCATCAACGCGACGAGGCGCTCGTGCCACGTCGCCCTGTCGGGACGGGCATCGAGCGCCTGGCGGGTGCGGTCGTTCTGTTGGGCCACCCAGGCGGCGACCTCGGGGGCATCGCCTGCTTCGAGCCAGCGGTAGGGGTCGGGAACCTCGACACCGTGGTGCGTGTCGGCCACCGCCTCACGCCGTGACAGAGGCGGCTCGGGGATCATCGTCGGAAGGCGGTTGGTCAGCCGCGGCCCATGTTGGGACGCTTGCCGTGGTTCGCCTTCGACCGACGCATGCGCGCCTTGCGCTTCTTGGTCTTCTTGGACATAGGGGTACGAGCCTACCGGTGGCGGTGCGCCATCCCCCAGCGACTCAGGGCTCCGGCGGGGCGTCCGTCTCGGGGTCGGCCGGCTGGGCGGGCTGCGGGTCGATCTCGAGGAGGATGTGGTCGAGCCCGATCCGCTCGGCGACGACGCGCATGGTGTGGCTCTCGGTGACGAGGTCGCGTGGCGTCGGCGTCCGCCAGCCGAAGTACACCGATGCCAGGCGAAGCGCGACGATCAACATCACGCAGACCGGCCCGAGCCAGGGTCCGAGATCGGTGTAGCGAACGAGCACGGCATACGCAATGCAGCCGACGAGGGCGGCCGCCGCGTTCAGCGCTCCGGGCTGGAGCACCGCGGGCTCCTTGTTCAGCATGATGTCGCGTGTCAGGCCGCCGCCGACGCCGGCGAGCACGCCGACGAACACGCAAGAGCTGGTCGGCAGACCGACGAGCAGCGACTTCTCGGTGCCGATGATCGCGTAGACGCCGAGGAACAACGCGTTGACGACCACGATCACCACGTCGAGGCGCCGGTGCAGACGCGCGGTGAGGTCGGCGAAGAAGAACCCGACCATCGACGCGATCAGCGCCGCCGGGATGAGCACCTCGTTGGTGAGTGCAACGGGGCGTCGGTTCAGCAGGACGTCGCGCAGGATGCCGCCGCCGAGGCCGCTCACGATCGCGATCAGCAGGATGCCCAAGATGTCGGCGCCCCAGCGGCGGGCCACGATCGAGCCGGAGATCGCACCGAGCGAGATCGCCAGCACGTCCGCCCAGGTGGGCAGCAGCTGCGCGACGACGAGGTCGTCGGTCGTCTGCGCGATCACGATCCCGCCCAGTCGAGCAGCGCCTCGGCGCTCCAGGTGTTGACGATCGCCTCGATCGGCACGCCCCTTTCGGCGGCGCGCTCGCAGCCGTGGGGCTGCCACTCGAGCTGGCCGGTGGCGTGCGCGTCGGAGGCGATGGTCAGGTAGCAGTCGTGCGTCAACGCCAGGTCGAGCAGCTCGCGGGGAGGGTCGAGGCGCTCCGGACGGCTGTTGATCTCCACCGCTGTGCGGTTCGCCGCGCAAGCCGCGAAGACCGCGTCGGCGTCGAAGCTGCTCTGCGGGCGCTTGCCGATGAGCCGGCCGGTGCAGTGTCCAAGCGCGTCGACGTGCGGCGACGACGCCGCCGCGACCATCCGTCTGGTCATCGCCTTGGCTTCCATCCGCAGCTTGGAGTGGACGCTCGCGACGACGAAGTCGAGCGCGGCCAGCAGGTCGTCGTCCAGGTCGAGCGAGCCGTCCTCCAAGATGTCGACCTCCATCCCGGTGAGCACGCGAAACGGTGACAGCTCACGGTTCAGCTCGGCGAGCTCGTCGAGCTGGGCGAGGAGACGCCCGCGGTCGAGGCCGTGGGCGATCGTCAGGCGAGCCGAGTGGTCGGTCAGCACGATGTACTCGTGGCCGAGGGCTCGCGCGGTCTCGGCCATGCGCCGCATGCTCGCCCCGCCGTCACTCCAGGTGCTGTGCAGGTGCACGTCGCCGCGCAGCGCCGCTCGGTACGGCGCGGCCTCTGGGCTGATGGTGATCTGCGTCGTGCGCTCCAGCTTCTCTAGGTAAGGGGGTATCTCACCGCGCAGCGCATCCGAGACGATTGCCGCCGTCGCGTCGCCGATGCCGTCTACGCGGGTGAGCGTGCCGTTCTCCGCACGCTCGACCAGCTCCTCGTCGGGCATTGCCCGCACCACGTCGAGGGCACGGGCGAACGCCTTGGTCTTGAACCCCCCGGTGTGGGCGCGGTCGAGGCAGTGCAGCACCCGCTCCAAGGCCTCCACCGGAGTCATGGTGCCGAGATTAGGGCCCGCCGGTGGGCGGCAGGCGGGCGGTGACGGCCGGCCGGTAGCCTCCGACGGCCCACGGATTCGAGGATCGCAATGGAACGTTTCGGCCTCGTCGGCCTGCCCAACGCCGGCAAGAGCTCGCTCTACAACGCGCTGACCGGCGGCGGGGCCTTGGCCGCGCCGTACGCCTTCGCCACGAAAGACCCGAACATCGGCGTCGCCAAGGTGCCCGACGATCGGCTCGACCGGCTGGCGGTGATGTCGAAGTCGCGCAACGTGGTGCACGCCGCGGTGCAGGTGGTGGACATCGGTGGGTTGGTGGAGGGAGCGAGCAAGGGCGAAGGCCTCGGCAACAAGTTCCTCGCCAACATCCGCGAGGTCGACGCCGTCGTGTTCGTGCTGCGCGCCTTCGTCGACGACGACGTCACCGGGCCGACCGACCCGCTGGAGCACCTGCGCGTCGTCGAGCTGGAGCTCGCGCTTGCCGACCTGGAGACGGTCGAGAAGCGCCTCAACCAGGCCCAGCGGCAGGCGAAGCTCGACCGCTCGCTCGGCGGTGAGCTGGCCGCGCTCGAAGCGGCGTACGCGTCGCTCAGCGACGGCCGCCCGCTCTACCGCGCGGGGCTCTCCAGTGAGATGCGCGGCGATCTCGCGCAGCACTTCTTGCTTACGAACCGTCGCGTGCTCGCCGTCGTCAACGTCGGTGAAGACGACATCGACCGCATCCCCGAGGTCGAGGCCCGGTTGGCCGAGGAGCTGAACGAGGCCGGCGACGAGGTGGAGGTGATCGGCATGTGCATCCAGCTCGAGGCCGAGGCGGCGGCGATCGAGGACCCGGCGGAACGGGCCGACGTGCTGGAGGGCTTCGGCCTGGGCGAAGGCGCGCTGTTCAAGATGGTGCGCAGCGCCTACCACCTGCTCGGGCTGCGCACGTTCCTCACCACCGGCGACAAGGAGAGCCGCGCGTGGACGTTCCACGCCGGGTCGACCGCACCCGAGTGCGCGGGGCGGATCCACACCGACTTCCAGCGGGGGTTCATCCGCGCCGAGGTGATCCACTGGGACGAGCTGCTCGACATCGGCTCGTGGGTGAAGGCGAAAGAGCTGGGCAAGGTCCGCCTCGAAGGCAAGGACTACCACCCCGTCGACGGCGACGTGATGGAGTTCCGCTTCAACGTGTAACAGGGGTTTCGCGGACTGGCGCTCGGCCGAGCAGGATCTTGGGCTCGTATGCCCGCACGCGGCTGTCTGCCCGATCTTCATGGCGGCCATAGGCGCGCTGCAGGAGGGCGAGGACTAGGCGCTCGGGCGCGGCAACCCGGGCTGCAGCGCGAGCCGTCCGACCTCGATGGCGACTGACTGCCATTGGCTCCCGGGCACGTCCGTGGGCAGCAGGTGTTCGACGTCAGCGCGTTGGCACCACCCGACGATCTCCCCGGTGCGACCGGTACGTCAGGTACACGCGATCATCGCCCCCTTGCCTGTCGACGGTGAGCCTCGCTCGAGGGTGTCACAACGATCCTGGGCGGGGACGATCGTGAAGCACAACACGGGACGATCATGGAAAGAGTAAAGGGACGATCATGTAAGTTGGCGTGGGACGATTCAGCGGTTTGGGCTAACCTGGGAACGTGATCCCGACGATCGAGCACGTGGAACGGTGGGCTGAGCCCTTCGTCGACCGGCTGCTCGACGAGGAGCCGGCGATCCTGCTCGAAGGCCCCCGAGGATCCGGCAAGTCCACGCTGCTGCGCTCGATCGCACAGCGACGGAACGCGCTCATACTCGACCTCGACGACGACGGCGTGCTCCAGCTCGTTCGTGAAGACGTCGGTTCCGCGCTGGCATCGCCCGGGCTGGTGGCGATCGACGAGTTCCATCGCGCGCCGCAGGTGCTCTCCTACGTCAAGCGCGTCGTCGACCGCCAAGGCGGCGCGACCCGGTTCCTGCTCGCCGGGTCGGTGAGTTCGTTCCTGTTACCACCTGGGACCGAGACGCTCACCGGTCGAGCACATCGGCTTTCGCTCATGCCGCTCGCCGCGGCCGAGATCTTCGGTTCGAAGCGTCGGTGGTTGGCCGAGCTGCTCAGCGACGGCGAGCCGCGCAGCTTCCGCACGAACCTCGAACGGGCCGACGTCTTCGATGTGGTCGCCGCAGGCGGCTACCCCGCGGCCCTCCGACGTGCGACGCCGGCTCAACGCACCCGCTGGTTCGCGAGCTACCTCGCGACCGTGACCGATCGCGACTTGCCCGACCTCATCGACGTTCGCCACTCGGGAGCGCTGTCACGGCTCTACCGGCTCATCGCCCAACGGACCTCATCCGCGGTGGTCAACACCGAGCTGTCACAAGTCCTCGACGTCACCCAGCCGACAGCGTCCTCTTACCGACGGCTGCTGGAGCGCCTGTACCTGACGACCGAGCTGCCCGGTTGGACGGCCGGCGTCTCTGCGAAGACCGGGCACCGGGCGAAGGTCCATGTCACCGATACCGGGCTTGCGGCCGGCGTCCTGTCGCTCTCAGCGCAACGCCTCGCTACCGCTGCGATGGGCGGTGCGTTCCTCGAATCGTTCGTGGTCACCGAACTGACGCGGCAGGCAACCACCGTCGACGAAGCGCTCATGTTCGCCCACTTCCGCGATCGCTCGGGAGTCGAGGTCGACATCATCATCGAACGCCCCGACGGCGGCGTGGTGGCCATCGAGGTGAAGTCCGCCCGCTCGGTGAATCAGCGCGATGCCAGAGGGCTGACGTTCCTCCGGGACCGCCTCGGCGAACGGTTCCTTTGCGGCGTCCTCTTCCACACAGGCCCACTCACCGCACGCCTCGGCGAACGGGTGTGGGCGCTTCCGGTCGCCGCGCTGTGGGATGGGTTCTCCAGGCCCAAGGGTTCGTTGGAGGATGACAGGTCATGAGGTCTCCGAAGGGGCGGCCGGAACTCACCTGGATGGGCAAGGACATGGCGCTCGGTCTCGACTTCACGTTCAGGTTCTCACGGCGGATCATTCGCCCCTGAGGGGGAGCGAGCAAGGACCTGAGAAGGACCACACGGAAGCTGGCCACCGCTGGCACTTGAACGATCACATCGCAGCCTCGATGTCGGCCACCGTGATCATCAGATCGAGCGGGTTCGTCGGCGAGGGAGAAAGCCCGAAGCGTTCGTAGAATCGGGCAGCCGCCGGGTGTAGCGCCGTCACCACGAGCATCCGGACCCCGATGGCGTCGCTCGCAGCAACCGTCAGCTCCATCGCATGGCGTAGCAGTGCGGCCCCGAGCCCGTGGCCCTGAGCTTGGCGATCGACGGCAAGGCGACCGAGCAGGATCGCCGGGATCTGCCCCGGCGCCTGCCGCCGGGCGCGGCCGGTTGCCTCCGCTCGGAGCACGGCGAAGGCCGAGACCGCGTGGTACCCAACGACCCGAAGTCCGTCCGTCGTGACGTATGTGCGTGAGAAGCCGGCGAGCTGGTTGCGCCAACCCCGACGCAGCAGCCACTCGTCGAGCTCAGGCTCACCCGACTCGAAGTCGTCCAGCCGGTGCTCGGCCGTCAAGAGCTCGATCCTGGTGAAGCCGCCGGTCACTCGCTGAAAGGCGACGGGCGCTGGAACAGCTCGGCCGTCTTGGGATTGCGCCGAGCCGGACGCGCCAAGCGCCGATCGAGGGAGTCCCAGGCCTTCGCGTCGAGCACGACGTGGTCGCGATCGGCGAGGGTGTCGGCCGCCGATGAACGGGCGGCCCGAACGACGAACTCCGTGATGGAGAGGTGAGCAGCCTCGGCAGCAGCTCGGATGAGCCCGTCGTCGGTCGGCGAGAGTCGGAGGTGCAGCCGCTCGTCTCGAGTCTCTGCCTTGGTGGCCATGGCACGACTGTACGCACAGACGCCACACGGGACAAGCTCACGCGGGGTCGGGGGCGTCCCAGGGGACGCTGCCGGAGATCCAATGCGTGATCCGTTCTTCCTGGTCGTTGCGGTGGAGGTGCCGCGGCGGCTGGGCGAACGTCTCGTAGGGGCGACAGCGCAAGACGACGCGGTTCTCCTCCTTGGCCATGGCGGCGACGAACTCGCGGGCCTCGTCGCCGAGGGGCTGGCCCGACATCCTGGCGCCGACCGCCATCATCACGTCCACGACGAGGTCAGGGTCGGCGTCGACGACGGCGTCGGCGTACACCTGGAGGTACGCGAAGGGCCAGCGCTCGTCGAGCACGCACAGGCTCACCTTGGGGTTGCCGGCGACGACGCGTGCCTTGCTGCGCCCGCCCATGGTCGACACGAGAAGCTCGTCGTCGTCGGTGGGGATGTAGTACACGACCGACATCGCCGGCCCGTCGGACTTGCGGCCGTAGCCGAATATGCACGTGCGGTGGGTGCGGACGAACTCGCGCCGCTCCGAGGGGAGCGGGTCGCGATCGGTCGGAACAGTGAACGGCTCGGGAGCCAAAGGCAGCAGCATCGGACTAGTCCTCCCGGAAGAAGTAAGCGGTCTATCGGTACGTTCGGTCGTCCGGCGTCAGCCCTGCCGGAGGGGATGGTGGCCCCAGGCGCTGATGCGGTCGTAACGGCGGTTGTCGTCCCAGTCGTCGGTGACGACGCGGCCCCCGTGGCCCACCTCGACCTGGAAACCGGCCGGGCTGGTCACGTAGAAGCTGAACATCCCGTCGTTGTCGTGGCGCCCGAGACCGTTGGGGATGCCCAGATCCGTCGCCCACGCCCGGTCGAACGCCGCCCCCACGTCGTCGCGGGACGCGGTCTCGAACATCACGTGGTGGAGCTTCTGGGGCAGCTCGAACGGCGCTCGGGCGATCGCCACGGTGTGGTGGCGCTCGTTGCAGTGGTAGAAGCGAACCTCGAGCTCGATGCCGGCGGCCATCTCCATCTCCAGCCAGTCGGACTGCTCGAGGCCGAGACCACCGACCAGGAACCGATGGGACTCCTCGAAGGCGGCACCGGTGGCGGCGATCGCGACGTGGCCGAAGCCGACGCCGCTGGTGTGGAAGCCACCTGGCACCAACGGAGACGAGTAAGGCGTTCGTGCTTGCTCGAGCCCGACGACCACTTCGACGCGGGTGCCCCACGGCGCCTCCACCTGCGCCAACCGCTCGACCCGGCGGCGGCGCAGGTCGTCGTCGGTTCCATCGGCGACTGCGCAGCCCTCCGCGCGCAGCCGGCCGACGACGGCGTCGAAGGCCGCGGCACTCGTGGCTTCGAAGCCGACCAGGACGGCGTCACTTGCCGGGCCGCGCTGCACGATGATCCGGTGCGCCTTGTCGTCGTTGCGCCAAGTCGTCGCGTCACCGTCGATCGCCTCCCCGGGCACGAGGCCGACGACGTCGCCGAAGAACGAGCTCAGCGAGTCCGGGTTGGGCACTTCGATGCCGAGGTAGCCGATCTCGATCTCGTGTCGCATCGTTCGTCCTTTGCGGGTCAGTAGCCGAAGAGAAGCAGGCAGACGGCATCGGCGTGGGTTTCGACCACCTCGTCGGAGCTCGGGTCGAGACCGGAGAGCCGGCGGCACTCAGGTGCCAGAACAAACATCGACGAGCCGGCGCCGGTGAGGATGTAGTAGAGGTGCGCCGGGGGGATGGCCGGCACATGACCCTGGTCGACGAGGGCGCCGAACCGGGCCGTCGTCGCCTCGTACAACGGCCGGACGTGTTGCTCGACGAGCCAGTCCATGCGTGGCCCGTCGACCTTGCTCTCTTGGGTGACGATCCGGTGCAACTGCGGGTTGTGGGCCGAGAACGAGACGAACTCGCGCACCAGCAGCCGCGTCACCGTCGGCTCGTCGACCCCGCGCAGGCCGTCGAGGCGCGCCGTCAGGGCACGATCGAGCGACTCGAACAGCCGATCCACGGCCGCACGCCACAGCTCGTCCTTGGAGTTGAAGTGGTAGTTGAGCAGCGGCTGGGTGACGCCGGCGCGCCCGGCGATGTCTCGCGTCGACGCGCCCTCGAACCCGTGCTCGGAGAACACCTCGAGCGCCGCCGCCAGGATTCGATCACGGGTGGCGTCCGACGACGACCGTGCACGCGTTCTGGTCGTCGAAGGAGCCATATCGCCGTAGCTTATCAGCCGATCAGCACTCGGCAACAGGTCTGGTCATTCGATCAGCGGCCATCAGCCGCCCTCCAAGACGCGAGCCGACGTGTCGGACGTGACCGATTTGACGAGCGTGCTGCGCGAGCGTCGGGACCTTCGTCCCTAGCGGCCACGTGGTGGTCCTCCGGAGAGTGGCGATCACGGGGATCGTCCCCGTGAGCCCAGCGCATTCGGGGGAATGGGGGTTGGCGATGTCGTCCACGCTGTCTGAGGTATTCGCCGAACCCGGTCTCGGGCCCGAGTCCCTCGCCATGGTCGAAGCCGTCCACCGGTTCGCGCGCGACGAGATGCGCCCGGTCGGCCAACAGCTCGACAAGCTGGCGGACCCTGCCGACGTGATCGCGCCGGGCTCACCGCTCTGGAAGCTCTTCGACCGCTTCCGCCAGCTCGGCATTGGAGAGGCGGGAGACGTCGACGACGGCACCGACCCGATCGAGCGGGCACTGCTCACCTCGCGCATCAACGAGGAGATGGGTTGGGGAGACGCCGGCCTCGCGGTGAGCCTCGGCGTGTCGCGCTTCCACCTGTTCTTCGCCAACCTCACCGGGAACGCGGAGCTGATCGAGCGCTACGGCGCCGCAGGCGCGACCGACATCGGCTGCTGGGCGGTCACCGAGCCCGACCACGGCAGCGACACGCTGGCCTTCACCGAGCCGGCGTGGACGCGCTCGGAGCTGACCGCCAACTGCATCGCCCGCCGCGACGGCGACGACTTCCTGATCAAGGGTTCGAAGGCGGCATGGGTGTCCAACGGCACCATCGCGAACGTGGCCGCGTTGTTCTGCACCATCGACGGCGACCAGGGGTTCTCCGGCGGCGGCGTGTGCGTCGTGCCGCTCGACCTGCCCGGCGTGTCGCGGGGCAAACCACTCGACAAGCTCGGCCAGCGGGCGCTGCCACAGGGCGAGATCCACTTCGACGACGTGCGCGTCCCGGCGTCGTACATGGTGATCGGCAAAGAGCTGTACGGCATGACCATCGAGATGGTGCTCGCCATGGCCAACTCCTACATGGGCAGCACGTTCTCGGGCGTAGCGCGGTCCGCGTACGAGCTCGCGCTCGACTACGCGAAGACTCGCATCCAGGGCGGTCGGCCGATCATCGAGCACCCGGCCGTGCGGTCGCGTCTGTTCAAGATGTTCGCGAAGGTCGAAGCGGCCAGGTCGCTGGCCCGGCGCGTCCACGTCCTCGGCGCCGGCCAGGTACCCCCGGTGCAGTACTCGATGGCCTCGAAGACCTTCGCCACGACGACGGCGTTCGAGGTGGCCAGCGAGGCGTTGCAGATCTTCGGCGGCAACGGTCTCACCAAGGAGTACCCGATCGAGAAGATCCTTCGTGACGCGCGCGCCTCGATGATCGAGGACGGCTGCAACGAGGTCCTCAGCATCGTCGGCGGCGCTCGCCTCTAGCACCGGAATCCCCTGTCCCTTCGAACACCGGGAGTCGTCATCACATGGAACTGCGCGAGGTCATCGGGCGCCGGCGGTCGATCCGCTTCATGCGCACCTACCAGCCGGTCGAGCGCGAGAAGATCCAGCGGATGCTGGAAGCGGCGCGGCTGGCCTCGTTCTGGGGCAACGTGCAGGCCCTGCGCGCCGTTGTGGTCGAGCGAGATACCGCACCCCAAGAGGTGCTCGACGCGCTGATCGCGCCGGTGGCCGGGTTCCAGATCAGACGCGCGCCAGTGGTGATCGTGTGGTACCTCGACACGGCGGCGATCGACCAACAGTCGGACCGACTGCGTGAGCTGCTGCGTGCCGGAGCCCTGGGCGTCGGACCGGACAAGGAGGCCGACCTCGAGGGCAAGATCATCCCCTTCTTCTCGACGATCCTCGAGGGGCTGAAGGGACCGGGGCTGAACGAGATGGACGCGGGGCAGGGCATCGCTCAGGCGACACTGATGGCGTACGAGCAGGGACTGGGCACATGCCTGCTCGGCAGCCCCAACACCGAGGCGATCCGCCAGAACCTGGGGCTTCCCGACACCTGCCGGGTGCTGGTCCTCCAGACCGTCGGGTACCCGGCCGAGCACTGGGAGGCCGGCGGGCAGCGGCCGCGGGAGCCGTTCGAGGAACGCTTCTACCTGAACGGCTACGGCACTCCCTTCCCGCGCGACCCCGATGTCGTCGACGAGCTCACCCACGACAAGATGTTCACCCGGCCGGGTCCCCTCCCCTACCGCGAGGCCGAGCTCGAGTACCTGCGCAAGGCCCTCGACGTGCCCGGCAGCGGTCTGGTCTGAGTTCGAAGGAGCGAGCAGATGAAGATGAACGCGGTGGTCGCCGGGGTCGGCATGACCAACTTCGGCAAGTACCTGGAACGTGGCCTCAAGTCCCTCGGTGGCGAGGCGGTCGAGGCGGCACTCGCCGACGCCGGCCTCGCGAAGGACGACCTCCAGGCGGCGTACGTCGGCAACGCGGCCGCCGGCGTCGTAACGGGCCAGGAGTGCATCCGCGGTCAGGTCGTCCTGCGCGGCATCGGGATCGGGCGGATCCCGGTGGTGAACGTCGAGAACGCTTGCGCCAGCGCTTCGACGGCGTTCAACCAGGCGGCGGCGATGGTCACCGCCGGGATGTACGACGTGGTGCTCGCGCTCGGCGTCGAGAAGCTGTACCACGAGGACAAGCGCCGCACGTTCGGAGCGTTCAGCGGAGCCGTCGATGTGGAAGAGCTGGCCAAGATCATGGCCGCGTTGCAGAGCGGCGCCAAGGCGAGCGGGGCCGAGTCCGGCGCGTCGGGTGCGGGTGAGAAGCGGTCGATGTTCATGGACATCTACGCCGCTGTCGCGCGCTCTCACATGGAGCGCTACGGCACGACGGTCGAGCAGTTCGCCGGGGTGTCGGCGAAGAACTCGCGTCACGGACACCTGAACCCCCGCGCCCAGTTCCGCGACGAGCTGACCGTGGACGACGTCCTCGCTGCGCCGATGATCGCCGAGCCGCTCACCCGTCCGATGTGCTCGCCGATCGGCGACGGCGCGGCCGCGGCGGTGATCGTCAGCGAGCGCAAGGCCCGGGAGATGGGCATCACCAAGCCGGTGCGGATCCTGGCCAGCGTGCTGCAATCCGGCAGCGACCGTGCGCCCGGTGAGCCCGACACCGCCAGGCGGTGTGCGCAGGCCGCGTACGAGCTCGCCGGACTCGGGCCCGAGGACCTCAGCGTCGTCGAGTGCCACGACGCCTCGGCGCCGGGCGAGATCATCGCCTACGAGGCGCTGGGGCTGTGCGAGCCGGGCGGGGGCGGTCCGTTGGTCGAGCGCGGCGACACCGCCCTCGGCGGCCGGATCCCGGTGAACACCTCCGGAGGCTTGTTGCGCAAGGGCCATCCGGTCGGGGCGACCGGCATCGCGCAGGTGGTCGAGCTGACCGAACAGCTACAAGAGCGCGCCGGGCAGCGCCAGGTGCCGGGCGCGCGGATCGGGCTCGCCCACAACGGCGGTGGCACCGTCGGCGACGACGTCGCCGCCCTGTGCGTGACGGTCCTCGGGGTCTGAGGTGGCCCCCAACGGGCGTGAACGCGGGAGCAAGCTCCTCTGCGACGTGATCGCCACCCAGGCCGAGGCTCAGCCCGACTTCGACGTGGTCACGTTCGAACACCTCTCCCTCGACGGCGGCGCGACGCCCGACGAGGTGCGCACCTACGCCGATCTCCATCGCAACGGGAACGCCATCGCCGCCGCATTCGTCCGCCAGGGTCTCGGCGTGGGCGACCGGGTGGGGCTGATGCTGCGCAACCATCCGGAGTACGTCGAGGCGATGGTCGGCGCATCGATCGCCGGCGTCTGCCTGGTGCCGATCGACCCCCGCACCAAGGGCGACAAGCTGGCGTTCGTCCTGCGCGACGCGGGATGCCGCGGGATCGTGAGTGCCGACTACACGCACGCCGCGGTCGAGCACGCACTGGCGCTCGGCGCCGCACCCGAGTTCGAGTGGGTGCTGCCGACCGGCGAGAACGGCGCCCCGGCCGTCGACCTCGGTGGCCACGTGTCGTCACTGCGCGAGATCCTCGACGACGCGCCGGCAGTGGCAACCGTCGACGTCCGCTCCGAGACCGGCATGGAGCCTTGGCAACTGATGTACACATCGGGAACCACCGGCGACCCGAAGGGCGTGGTGTGGGAGGCGAACCGCTTCGGCGCGCTGGCGATGCTCGGGCTGATGCTCGGCTACGGCCCCGCCGATCGGCCCTACACCGGGCTGTCGCTCACCCACGGCAACGCCCAAGCAGTCACCCTCGGCCCGTCCATCGCTCTCGGCCTGCGATGCGTGTTCAGCCGCAAGTTCACGAAGTCGAAGCTCTGGGACGTGACCCGCCAGCACGGGTGCACCACCTTTTCGATGCTCGGCGGGATGTGCACGGCGATCTACAGCGAGCCACCGCGGCCAGACGACGCCGACAACCCCGTGCGCATGGTGGTGAGCGCCGGCATGCCGGCGGCGATCTGGCGTGAGTTCGAGGAACGCTTCGGCGTACAGGTCTTCGAGTGGTACGGCGCCGTCGAGGGCGGGATGGCGTTCAATGCCATCGGGCAGGGCCCGATCGGTGCGTTCGGACGCCCCCTGCCGGGACTCGACATGAAGATCCTCGACGACGACGACGCCGAGTGCCCGCCGGGGACGATCGGGGAGATCTGCTCGCGGCCCGCGGGTGGCGCCGCGGAGGTGCAGTACCACGGCAACCCGGAGGCCTCAGCCGCGAAGACCCGCGGCGGGTGGCTGCGCTCGGGCGACATGGGCCACCGCGACGCCGACGGCTGGTTCTACTTCGACTACCGCAAGGGCGGCGGGATCCGCCACAACGGCGACTTCGTCGCCACCGCGTTCGTGGAGAAGGCGCTTGCCGAGCATCCGTCGGTCGACGACGTGTTCGTGTACGGCGTGCCCGCGGCGTCCGGCGCACCCGGGGAGAAGGACGTGGTGGCCGCCGTCGTGCCCCGTGACCCGGCGACGTTCGACCCCGCCGTGGTGTTCGCGTCCTGCCGTGAGCGGCTCGAAGCCAACTTCGTGCCGAGCTACCTCCACGTCGTCGAAGAGATCCCGAAGACGATCTCCGAGAAGCCCCAGGAGCGCTTCCTGCTCGACCAGTTCGACCCGGACGCGCCGAACGTCCACTGCGAGGCGTGACCCTGGTCGGTACGCGTGGCGGGCCGGCGACGCCCCGGGTGACGATGCTCGCCGGTGGCATCGGTGCCAGCCGCCTCGCCGTGCCCCTGTCTGCAGCACTCGGGCCGGATCGGCTCACCCTCGTGGTGAACACCGCCGACGACGCCTGGATCCACGGCCTGCGCGTCTGCCCCGACCTCGACACCAACCTCTACGCGCTCGCCGGCCTCCGCGACGCCCGACGGGGTTGGGGGATCGAGGGCGACACCTTCCGCGCGATGGACCGCCTGCGTGAGCTGGGCGGCGACCCCTGGTTCGCACTCGGCGACCTCGACCTCGCCACCCACCTGCGCCGATCGGACATGTTGGCGGGCGGGGCCACGCTGAGCGAGGTGACGGCCGAGCTGTCGGCGCGCCTTCAAAGCGCTGCCCGGCTGCTGCCGATGACCGACGACGAGGTGGCCACCCTCGTCCACACCGATCGGGGCGTGCTCGGGTTCCAGGAGTGGTTCGTGCGTCGCCGCGCCGAGGACGACGTTCGCGACGTCACCTGGCACGGCATCGAGGAGGCCCGCCCTGCACCGGGAGTGCTCGACGCCATCGACGCCGCGGACCTCGTGGTGATCGCACCCAGCAGCCCCGTCGCGAGCATCGAGGCGATCCTTGCCCTGCCCGGTGTCCGTGGCGCGGTCGCCGACCGGCGGTGCGTGGCCGTGACGCCGGTGGTCACCGGCGTACCGATCACCGACGAAGGCGAGGCGCGCCGTGCCCGCAGCCGGGCCGCGCTCATGCGCGCCCGCGGACGCGTCCACAGCGCCACCGCGGTCGCCTCGTGCTACCGCGATCTGGTGCGGTACTTCGTGCTCGACGAACACGACAGCGCCGAGGCCGGCGCGATCGAGGCGCTCGGGATCTCCGTGGTCGTCGCGCCGACGCTCGTCACCTCGG
The DNA here is from genome assembly GCA_016700055.1 of Actinomycetota bacterium. Taxonomy (NCBI): domain Bacteria; kingdom Bacillati; phylum Actinomycetota; species Actinomycetota bacterium. The sequence continues at coordinate 2,547,470 of CP064997.1, read as the reverse complement.
CCGAGGCCGGCTCCCGTCTCGCGGCGACGATCGTCGGCCTGTAGTCGTCAGCCAGCTCGGTCGTCAGCCAGCTCGGTCGTCAGCCAGCTCGACTCGCGCCGTGTCACAGCGCGATCGCTCCGGTGGGAGGAGCAGCCCACGGCCGCTCCGCGAGGGGGAGACCGGCCCCGGCGTAGGCCGCCGTCAGCCAACCGGCGACGCCGGAACCGAGAGCGACCGTGGCCACGTCGACGTGCGCGCGCCGAAACAGCGGCCCATGCCCGCTGCCGGCACCGGCCAGAACGTGGGCGAGCTCGTGGACGAGAGTCGCCGGCGTCATCTGCGGGTCGGCGATGCGCACCACGACGTCGCACCCGGCCCGTGTGCTGGACGACATCGCGTCGGCACGGGCGCGCCGCACCTCGACCCAGGCAACCGGCCACCACGGATCGCTCATCACCCGTCCGGACAGCGCGACGACTTGGTGGAAGGGCACGATCTCTTCGGCCGTCGTGCCCTCGAACGCAGCCACCTCTGCCGCGTACACCTGCGCGCGGTCGGTGTCGACCACGGTTCAGCCGCCTCGTCCGAGGGCGCGTTGGGCATCGACGCGCCCGCGGCCGAGATCGGCGCCGTCGGCGGCCTGGCGCCCGGCTTCCCACCCCGACCCCGTCGCCATCGCGGGGCGGCGCGCCGACACGACCCGGCCGAACGACTGCCGCGCGAAGTCGTCTACGCGTCGATCGCGGGCCGCCAGCATGGGCAGGGTGGTGCCGGTGTGCTCGGCGGCGTCCTCGGCGCTGTGGCGGCTTTCGGCGAGCATCGCGCGCACCTGGTTCGCGAACCCGAACAGGAACGACCGCCGCCACTGCTGTGTCGCCGCCCCCGTCTGGCGCCGCACCGCCGCCATGCGCGCCGCTGCCTGCGCGTGCAGTGACGTGTACAACAACTCGGTGGAGTCGAGGTCGCTCTCGAAACCGGCCAGATGGGCGGTGGTGCCGTCGTAGCTCGGGGCGAACACCAGCCGGCAGCCATGCGCATCGGCAACTGCGTGAAGGAGCGCCAGGCGAGCACGTACGTATGCGCCGCGCCCGAGAGCGATGTTGCGCAGCGCGAGAACGTCGTCGCGTACGGCGGCACTCAGCCGGTTCGGGTCGATGCGGTGGGCGGCGACGAGCTCGGCCGCCTTGCGGGAGAAGGCGTCGGCCTCGTTGGGGTTGGACGAGCCCTCGGCCATGGCCAGCAGCTTGCGCACCTTGTCGACGAGGGCATCGCCGACGGATGGCGACGGGCGGTGGACGGTGGTGTCGGTCATGGCTTCGGCAGTCTGCCCGAGGGGTGTGGCACCGACGGGTGAAGGGCCGCCAGCCTCGTCGCCTTCGGCGTCAGATGGACGGCCGACTACTTGTAGCGATAGATGATCCGGCCGCGAGAGAGGTCGTAGGCGGACAACTCGACCTGCACGCGGTCGCCGGGGAGGATGCGGATGCGGTGCTTGCGCATCTTGCCGCTCAGATGACCGAGCACCTCGTGACCGTTGTCGAGAGCGATGCGGAAATGGCCGCCCTTCAGGGCTTCCTCGGTGATCCCCTCCATCACGATGGCGTCATCTTTGGGTTTGGGCAAGGTGCGGTTCCTCCTGGTCGGACCGGCTGATCTTCGGCGCGCAGCCTACCGAGTGCGAGCCGATAGAAAGTGGGCCATGGCGTGGCTCGTCTGCAACGGCCGGGTGCTCGCATCCGCCGAGGTCGCGAACGGACGGCGCGATCGGTCCCGCGGGCTTCTCGGCAGAGACGGCATGGAAGGCGCCCTGGTGCTGCGCCCGTGCCGATGGGTGCACACGATCGGCATGAGGTTCCCGATCGACGTCGCCTACCTCGCGGACGACGGCACCGTCGTGAAGACCATCCACATGCGCCGACACCGCATGGGCGTGCCGGTCTTTCGCGCGTCGACGGTGGTCGAGGCCGGCGAAGGTGCCTTCGCCCGGTGGGGGTTGCACGTAGGCGACGTGGTCGAGATCCGCGACGGCGGCTGATGGCCACGCTGACGCTGGTCGCCACGCCGATCGGCAACCTCGGCGACCTGGCGCCGCGCGCCGTCGAGGCACTCGCCGGGGCGGCGCTCGTCTGCTGCGAGGACACCCGGCGCACGGGGCGCCTGTTGCAGCACGCCGGCATCGGCGGAGCACGTCTGCTGCGAGTGGACGAACACACCGAGGTATCCGCGGCGGCCAAGGTGCTCGACGTCCTCGACCGGGGTGGAGACGTGGCAGTGGTCACCGACGCCGGGACGCCTGGCATCTCCGACCCCGGCGAGCGGTTGGTGCGTGCGGTGCTCGACGCCGGCTACGAGGTGTCGGCCGTGCCCGGCCCGGCGGCCCTGGTGATGGCGCTGGTGCTCAGTGGCCTGCCGTCTGCCCGCTTCGTGTTCGAGGGCTTCCTCGCGCGCTCGGGTCGCGAGCGTGCCGATCGCCTGCGCGCAGTGGCCGGCGAGACCCGCACGGTGGTGCTCTACGAGGCGCCGCACCGCTTGGCGCGCACCCTCGCCGATCTGGCCGAGGTCTGCGGCCCGAGCCGTCGGGTCGCCGTGTGCCGCGAGCTGACCAAGCTGCACGAAGAGGTGTGGCGCGGCACGCTCGCCGAGGCGATCGCCCGCGCCGGCGAACGCGACCCGATCGGCGAGCACGTGCTCGTGCTGGAAGGCGCGCCGCCCGCCCCGCCGGTGGACGACGACGCCATCAACGACGCCCTGCGCGCCGCCCTCGGTGCCGGTTGCTCGAAGCGAGACGCGGCTGCGCAGGTTGCCGCCGCGCTCGGCGTACCCAAGCGGCGCGCATACGACCTCGCCCTTCGCCTCTGAGTCGGCGCCGACCGGCCGCCGCGGCGGCCGGCGCCAGACCGGAAGGCGGGCCGGCGCCAGAGCGAAGGGCGGGCCGGCGCCAGACCGGAAGTGCGATACCTCAGAGCACCCGTCTGTCCTGACATATCGCACTTCCCTGCCCGCGGCCGGCGCCAGACCGGAAGTGCGATATCTCAGAGCACCCGTCTGTCTTGACATATCGCACTTCGCCTTGCCCGGCGATCGCCACACCGAGGGGGTACGGTGCCGCAGAGGAGCACCCCGATGAGCGAGCTCACCTCTGTCGCCCATGCCGGCCCGAGCGCGGCCTTCTTCGACCTCGACCGCACCCTGATCTCGGGGTCGTCGGCCTTCACGCTCGCGCTCGAGGCGAGGGCGCAGGGCCTGATCCCGACGGGCCAGTTCGTGAAGGACGCCCTCGGCGCGGCGTGGTTCAAGCTGGCAGGCGCGTCGGACGACACCACCAACGAGGTGCGTGAGCGCATCCTCGGCGCGGTCAAGGGACTGCGCCAGGAAGACCTCATCGCGCTGAACGGCGAGATCCTGCCCCGCCTCCTCGCCCGCATCCGGCCGGAGGCTCGCCGCCTGCTCGACCTCCACCGGCACGCGCGCCGAGCGACCTACATCGTGTCTGCGTCGCCGGTAGAGATCGTCGGTCCGCTCGCCATGTCGCTCGGCATGACAGGCGGCATCGGCACTTGCAGCGAGGTGGTCGACGGCGTCTACACCGGCGAGCTCGTCGGGCCGTTCTGCTATGGCGTTGGCAAGGTCGAGGCGATCACCGACCTTGCGCGCTGGGAGGGCTTCGACCTCGCTCAGTGCTGGGCCTACAGCGACTCCGCCGGCGACCTGCCGATGCTCGAGGCCGTCGGTCATCCCGTGGCCGTCAACCCCGACGCGCGCCTCGAGCGCATCGCGCGCCGGCAGGGCTGGCCGATCGTCATTTTCAGCCAGCGCACGAAGAGCGTCATCCGCCGCACCACCGCCGCGGTGGCCACCACCGCTGTCGCCGCGGCGGGCTTCGGCGCCGGCTGGAAGTTCCGGTCGCTGCGCTCCTGACGCGGTCGGTCGGCTCGGGTGCGGTTCTGGTGCAGCCCGTCGGGATCCACACAACCGGTCGAGCCATTGGTAATACTCACGCCGGCAGCCCGCGCCCCTGCGCACCGGGTCTCGCCCTACAAGGAGGGAATCGCAATGATCACCGCACTACTCGGTGGGCTCCTCGTCTTCCTGGTCGCGACGTTCCCGGCGACGTGGCTGCTGATGCTGTTCTTCGGCAACGTCGCCCCGGGTCTCGGTCTCAGCTACTGGGGCGCGCTCCCCATGGGCATCCTCGTCTCGGCACTCATCGGTAGCGCCTCGTCGACGAAGGCATGACCCCACGGAGCACGACTCCGCCAGCCGACGCGATCGAGACCGGCACCGAGCTCCGCCGCCAGCTCCCACGGGGCACCCACGGTGAGTGGACCCCCGCCGGGGATCGTGCCGACCCGGTAGCGATCCTGCTCGAGCAGGACGAGTTCCGCTCGGCAGACCTGGTCCCGATCCGCCACGGCCGCATGGGGGCGAGTTCCTCCGCGTTCTACCGCGGAGCGGCGGCGATCATGGCCGCCGACCTTGCCGCCACGCCCACCACGGGGCTGACCGTGCAGCTCTGCGGCGACGCCCACCTCTCCAACTTCGGTGTGTTCGCCTCGCCGGAGCGCCAACTGCTGTTCGACCTGAACGACTTCGACGAGACACTTCCGGGCCCGTGGGAGTGGGACCTGAAGCGTCTCGTCACCAGCTTCACGATCGCGGCCCGGTCGAACGGCCTTCGCGGCCGGGAGAGCGAGGATGCAGCGGCGCTGGCGTGCGCGGCGAGGTACCGCTCGGCGATGGCCGAGTTCGCTCGCATGACACCGCTCGACACCTGGTACGCACGAACGAACGCCGACGAGGTCGTGGCGTCCGCACGCCAGTACGTCGGCAAGGAGCAACGCCGTCGCGCCGAAGCGAACCTCGCGAAGGCGCGGCAGCGGACCAGCCTCAATGCGGCACGCAAGCTCTGCACCGAAGTCGACGGCCGGTTGCGCATCGTCGACGATCCGCCGCTCGTGATGCCGCTCTCGACTGTCGTGAGCACCCGGCAGGTCAACAAGCTGCGCGCCGGGATCAAGGACACCTACCACCAGTACCGCGAGTCGTTGCTCCCCGGGCCGCGCGGCGTGCTCGAGGGCTACGAGTTCGTCGACATCGCTCACAAGATCGTCGGCGTCGGCAGCGTGGGACTGCGGGCGTTCATCGGCCTTCTGCAGTGCCGGCGCACCGGCGCTCCCCTGTTGTTGCAGATGAAGGAGGCGCGGGCCTCGGTGCTGGAGAAGTTCCTGCAGCCCTCGGAGCACGAGCAACCGGGCCACAGGGTGGTCGAGGGCCAGCGTCAGATGCAGGCCGCGAGCGACATCTTCCTCGGGTGGAGCGCGTCGACCCTCGACGGGCGCCACTACTACTGGCGCCAGCTTCGCGACATGAAGGCCTCGGCCGACATCGATCACATGGGTCCGGTGGCGTTGGCCGCATACGCCCGCGTGTGCGGATGGAGCCTCGCCCGTGCCCACGCCCGCTCCGGGCAGCCGACCGCCATCGCCGGGTATCTGGGCAACTCCGATCGCTTCGACCGCGCGATGGCCGAGTTCGCCCACCGCTACGCCGATCAGAACGAGGCCGACTTCGCGGCCCATCAGCTGGCCGTGGCCGACGGTCGCGTGAAAGCAGCGACCGGCCTCTGATGCATACAGTGACCGGTGAGGTCTCCTCGGAAGGTCCGCGAATGGCGCTCGACCAGGGCGCGGGGAGAGCAGACAGATCCGCATGAGTACATCGTCCCTGCCTGAGATGTCCCCCTCGCCCTCGCCGCCGGCGATCGGCATGCGCTCGCGGGTCCGCGCGGTGTTGGCCGGCGTCGTCGCCGTGATCGCCGTCATCGGTGTGCTCGCCAGCGTGGTTTCGATCTGGGCGTCGAGGGTGATCTTCGACTCCTCGGCGACTGTCAAGGCCGCCGACGCCGCGCTCGACGATCCGGCGGTGACCGCCGGCCTCGCCGCGTTCATCACCGACGAGATCTTCGGGCTCGTCGATCCTCAGGCGACCCTCGATGACAAGCTGCCCGAGAACCTGGGCTTTCTCGCTCCGGCCATCGTCGGAGGGGCGCGCAACTTCGTCCAGAACGAGGTCGACTCCCTGATCTCGTCCGAGCCGGTGCGCGAGGTGATGCTGGTCGCAGTGGAGCGGGCCCACGGCGCGTTCGTCCGCCTGGTCGAGGGCGATGGACTCGTCGACGGCTTCACCGTCACCGACGGGGAGGTGAGCATCGACCTGACACCGCTGCTGGCTCGCGGCCTGCTCGCCGTGCAGAACATCGGGCTCCTCGATGACGTCGACGTCCCCGATCTCGACCGCTCCGATTCGTCTGCCGAGAACATCGCCGCGCTCGAGGAGGCATTCGGGAAGACGCTCAGCCCCGAGTTCGGTCAGCTCGTCGTCTACCGCAGCGATGCGCTGGCCGACGCCCAGGGATCGATCGTTGCCGCTCAGCGAGCGGTGGTCCTGATGCGCCGAGCCATCGTCGCGATCTTGATCATCACCGCGGTGTGCCTCGTCGGCGCGGTCGCGCTCGCCCGTCGCCGCCGTCGAATGGTGATCGGTCTCGTGCTGGCCTCCTCGGTGGCGATGCTGGTGGTGAGCGCCGTCGTCAAGAGGATCGTGAGGGACTCGCCGACGCTCGTGCTCAAACCCGGCGCGCGCGCGGCGATCCACGACGTGACCACCACCCTCGCGTCCAGCCTCTACTCGCTGGTGCTGGTCACCATCTTGGTGGGGGCGATCATCGCCTTGGTCGCCTGGCTGACCGGTGGTGGGGAACGAGTCAAGGCCCTGCGGGCGAACGCCAGCGACTCCGGTGGCTCCCTGCTGTCCATCGTGAGCGCACACTCCGACGCCGTCGCCCTCGTCGCGTTCGCCGCCGCAGCCCTCCTGCTCGTGGTGGCCGGGATCCATCTCGGCACCCTGGTCGTAGCGCTCCTCCTCGCGGCCGTGGGAGCGTGGGCGCTCCTCAGAGACGGGGCGGGCACGGCCCCGGCGCCCGCGACCACCACCCCAAATGCCCCGGCTGTGGTGAAGGACGAACCCGTAGCCTCGCCAGAGTGAGCCGCTTCTACCTCACCACGCCGATCTACTACGTAAACGCGAAGCCCCACCTCGGCCACGCGTATACGACCATCGTCGCCGACGCGCTTGCCCGGTGGCACAGGCTGCTCGGCGACGACGTGCACCTCCTGACCGGCACCGACGAGCACGGGCTGAAGATCCAGCAGGCGGCAGAGGCGGCCGGCAAGTCGCCCCAGCAGTTCGCCGACGAGATCGCTCCCCAGTTCGTCGAGGCGTGGCAGCGCCTCGGCATCACCAACGACGACTTCATCCGCACCACCGAGCCCCGCCACCGCGTGGCCGTGCAGCGCCTGCTCCAGTCGTGCTACGACGCGGGCGACATCGAGCTCGACGTATACCGCGGCAAGTACTGCGTGGCCTGCGAGGAGTACTACACCGACGACGAGCTCGACGGCGACAACTGCCGCATCCACAAACGCCCGGTCGAGGAGTACGAGGAGGAGAACTACTTCTTCCGGCTGTCGCGCTTCGAGGACCGCCTGCTCGACCACTACGCCGCGCACCCCCGCGCGATCGTGCCCGACCACAGGGCGAACGAAGCGCTCGGGCTGATCCGCTCCGGCCTGCGCGACTTCTCCGTCAGCCGCACGAGCCTCACGTGGGGCATCCCGCTGCCGTGGGATGCCAAGCACGTCGCCTACGTGTGGTTCGACGCGCTGACCAACTACCTGTCTGCTGTCGGCTACGGCAGCGACGACGAGCAGTTCGCGCGTTGGTGGCCCGTCGACTACCACCTGATCGGCAAGGACATCATCCGCCACCACTGCGTCTACTGGCCGGCGATGCTGTTGTCGGCCGGCATCGAGCCGCCGCGGGGCTGGGCTGTCGGTGGCTGGCTGCTCGCCGGGGGCGAGAAGATCTCGAAGACCACCGGCAACGTCGTCAACCCGCTCGACCTCGTCGACGACTTCGGTCTCGACGGGTTCCGCTACTACGTGCTCGCGGAGACGCCGTACGGCCAGGACGGCGACTTCACCTACGAGGGCCTGACCGCCCGCTTCAACGCCGACCTCGCCAACAACTTGGGCAACCTGCTTTCGCGCGTCGCGACAGTGGTGGCCAAGAAGTGCGGCGGCGTCGGCCCGGCACCGCGCCTCGACAGCTCGCTGGCCGAGGCCGCCGCGAGCGCCGTCGCGGAGACCACCGAGCGCTGGGCCGCGGTCGAGCCGTCACGGGCGCTCGAGGCGACGTGGCAGCTCATCCGGGCGACGAACGCGTACCTCGAGGCGAACGAGCCGTGGAAGGCAGAGCCCGGGGCCGCGGTCGATGCGGTGATGGGCGACGCGCTCGAAGCGTTGCGCATCGTCGCCGTGCTCGCGTCGCCAGCAGTGCCCGGCACGTGCCAGACCATCTGGGAGCGGATCGGCCTCGCCGGCCGGGTCGACGCGCAGCGCCTGCCCGAGGCCGGCGAGTGGGGCCGCTACCCCGGTGGGGCCGCGGTGGTGAAGGGCGAGGCGCTGTTCCCCCGCCGCGCGACATGAGCCCGCTATGAGCGCCACGAGTGCTACGGCCGCCGAGAGCGGAACGAGCGCCGTGCGCTGGACCGACTCCCACTGCCACATCTACGACCCGCGTCATCCCGACGGCGTCGACGGCGTGCTCGCCGCGGCCCGTGCGGCTGGGGTGGCGACGATGGTGGTCGTCGGCTGCGACGCGGCAACCTCGGCGAGCGCGATCGAGCTCGCGAGCGAGCACGACGACGTGTGGGCGACGGTCGGGCTGCACCCCCACGAGGCGAGGTTCGGGGTGGACACGATCCTCGGGCTCCTCGGCGACGGAGCCCGCCGCGACGTCGTCGTGGCGGTCGGGGAGACCGGACTCGACTACTTCTACGACCACTCTCCGCGCGAGACACAGCGGGCCGCGTTCGCCAGGCAGATCGAGCTCGCCCATGAACTGGAGCTGCCCCTCGTGGTGCACACCCGCGACGCGTGGGACGACACCTTCGACGTGCTCGCCGCCGTGGGCGCACCGGAGCAGACCATCTTCCACTGCTTCACCGGGGGCCCCGCGCAAGCCACGCGCGCCTTGGATCTCGGCGCTTTCCTGAGCTTCTCGGGAATCGTCACCTTCTCGTCGGCGGTCGAGGTGCACGAGGCGGCCCGGCTGTGCCCGATCGAGCGCCTGCTCGTCGAGACCGACAGCCCCTACCTCGCCCCCCACCCCCACCGCGGACGCCCCAACCAGCCGGCGTACGTCGCGGCCGTCGGCGCAGCCATCGCCGACTTGAAAGAGCTGACCACGCAGCGTGTCGCCGAGGTGACCTCGGCCAACGCCCGAGTTGCGTTTCCCCTGCTAAATACCTAGGTTGGTCATCCCCGCGGGCGGACCGCAAAGGACCTCCGCGCCGCGCGAGCCCCTACCGGGCGTGGAGACCATCTCGTGACCCTGAACGCAGCCGACCGCCGACGCATCACCCTCGCCACCTTGGTGTCGATGGTCGCGCTGCCCGCGCTGTGGTTCATGCAGAAAGACGACAGCGCCCCCGGTACTGCCGCCGTCGCGGTGGCCGCGGTCGATGGTGGTTTGCCCGCACCTGCCGACACCGAGGCGCCGAGCGCGCCGGAGGCGTCCCCGGGGCCCGCCGACCCGGCGTTCCTCGGCGCACCAGACGCCACGCTGCCCGCGCCGACCGACGTGCTGGCCGTCAACGTCCCGCCGCTCGAGGTCTCGAACGTGATCCCTGCCATCGCCGACTACCGCCGCTTCGGCGAACCCGGCATGCAGCGAGCCTGCGCCACTCCCCTCGCCCAACTCGGCGCCGAGGTGACCGTGCGCAACGTCGACAACGGTCGTACGGCGACGTGCCACAACGTGTCGATCGCCCCGTTGAACGGCGAGATCCTGATCGTGCTCCACACCGACGTCTTCTTGGAACTCGCTGACCTGATCGACGCCCCGCTGCCGGTCGAGCTGTCCTGGTGACGTGACCCTCTCCCGGCGAGAGGCGACCGAGCTCCTCGCCCGGCACGGGCTGGCACCCAGCCGCGCTCTCGGCCAGAACTTCGTCGTCGACCCGAACACGGTGCGACGCATGGTGCGCCTCGCCGGTGTGGGACCGAACGACCACGTCGTCGAGGTCGGCGCCGGGTTGGGCGCGCTGACGCTCGCGATCGCCGAAACGGGGGCGACGGTTCGCGCTCTGGAGCTCGACCGCGGCCTCGTGCGCGTGCTCGCCGAGGTGCTCGCCGACAACCCGAACGCCTCCGTCGTCGAGGCCGACGCGATGAACGCAGACTGGACGGGGATACTCCTTGGCGCGCCGTCGTGGATGCTCGTCGCCAACCTGCCGTACAACATCGCCACGCCGCTCGTGGCCGATCTGCTCGACAAGGTTCCCGCGATCGAGAAGATGGTCGTGATGGTGCAGCGCGAGGTGGGCGAGCGCCTCGCCGCCGGCCCCGGCGACCCCGCCTACGGGGCGGTCAGCGTGAAGGTGTCCTACTGGGCGAAGGCCCGGCTCCTCGGCGACGTGCCGCCGACGGTGTTCATGCCCCGGCCGAAGGTGATGTCGACGATCGTCGAGATCACGCGACGCCCGGCACCGGCGGTGGATGCCGGCGTCGACCGCCAGCTCGTGTTCGCCCTCGTGCGCGCCGGCTTCGGACATCGGCGCAAGATGCTGCGGCGCTCGCTCGCCGGGCTCGTCACGGCGGAGCACTTCGCCGCCGCAGACGTGCGTCCGGAGGCCCGCGCCGAAGAGCTCGACGTGGCCGACTGGGGCCGGCTCACAGCCGTGGTGCAGGCTGATCGGCAGTGAGCGACGCATTCATCGGCAACGACGTCTTCGACGCCCCCGCCAAGCTGACGCTCTCGTTGCGGATCACCGGCGTGCGCGACGACGGCTACCACCTGATCGACGCCGAGATGGTCACGCTCGCGCTCGGCGACACCGTCGCGATCACCCCCGGCGCGACGGGCGTGTCGTGCGACGGCCCGTACGCGGCCGGCGTGCCGACCGACGAACGCAACCTCGTCAACCGGGCGCTCGATCTCTGCGGGCGCCGCGCGGCGGTGCACGTGTTCAAGGCGATCCCCCCCGGCGGTGGGCTGGGCGGCGGTTCGGCCGACGCCGCCGCAGTGCTGCGCTGGGCCGGATGGAGCGACCTCGAAGCGGCGGCGGGGATCGGTGCCGACGTGCCGTTCTGCCTGGTCGGCGGGCGAGCCCGGGTGAGAGGGATCGGCGAGGTGATCGACCCGCTGCCGTACCAACCGCTCGAGGTCACGCTCGTCGTGCCCCCGCTCGTGGTACCGACGCCGGCCGTCTACCGGGCGTGGGACGAGCTCGGCGGCCCGAGCGGTGGGGGCCCGAACGACCTCACCGCGGCGGCGCTCGCGGTGGCGCCGGAACTGGCCGAATGGCGCGACAGAATCAGGGAAGGCTCGGGGGTCGAGCCGGTCCTTGCCGGCAGCGGGGCGACGTGGTTCCTCGTCGGACGCCACGGGGCCCTGGCCGAGGCACTTGACGGTGCACGGGTGCTCACCACCCGCGCCGTCGGCTGAGCAGGGCTACTTACGACGCTGGTGGCGCGTCCGGCGCAGCATCTTCTTGTGCTTCTTCTTCCGCATGCGCTTGCGGCGCTTCTTGATCAGCGAGCCCATAAGTCCGATCACGCTACCGGGACACCGCACCAGTCGGCCAATGCCGCTACCGTTGCCGGCCGGAGCTGCGCCACGGCGAGCGTCGGTCCGGGGTCGTTCAACTTGGTAGGACAGCGGGTTTTGGTCCCGTGAATAGGGGTTCGAATCCTCTCCCCGGAGCCATCTCCGAGTGTGCCGCCGGACGGCGGGCGCGGCGCGATAGAACTGGTCTCATGCCGACGTCCGCGATCGTGCTCGCCGCAGGTGAGGGCTCCCGGATGCGCTCCGAGCGCCCGAAGCCGCTCCACCTCATCTGCGGGCGGCCGATGGTGCTGCACGTAATCCACGCCCTCGGCTCACTCGACATCGAGCGCACCGTCGTCGTCGTCGGCCACGGCGCCGAACAGGTCACGAAGAAGATCCAGGCCGAGGCACCGGGCTGGGCGAACGTGACCTTCGTCGAGCAGGCCGTGCAGCGCGGCACCGGCGACGCGGCGATGGTCGGGCTCTCCGGGTTCCGCGGCCACAACCACGACCCTCACGATCCCCACGCCCACCTCGCCGACCTCGCCGAGCTCGACGACACCTCGACCATCATCGTGCTCCCCGGCGACACGCCGCTGCTGCGCACCGACACGCTCGACGAGCTCGTCGCGTTGCACGAGGCTCAGAACAACGCCGCCACGCTGCTGATCGCCACGATGGACGACCCGACCGGTTACGGACGCGTGATCCGCGCCCGCGACGGCCGCGTGCTGCGCATCGTCGAAGAACGTGACGCCTCGGTCGACGAGCGCGCCGTACGTGAGGTGTGCACCAGCATCTACGCGTTCCGCCGCGACCTGCTCGGCCCGGCCCTGCGCCACGTGTCACCGGACAACGCCCAGGCCGAGTACTACCTCACCGACGTGATCGGCGTACTCGCCGGCATGGGGCACGTGATCAGCACCGTCGAGGCGCCAGCCGCCGAGACCCAAGGGGTGAACGACCGCTGGCAGCTCGCGCTGGCCGAGCGCGAGCTGCGGGCCCGCACCAATCGGCATTGGCTGCTGAACGGGGTGACGATGCTCGACCCCCGCCAGACCTTCGTCGACGTGACCGTCTCCCTCGGGCGCGACGTCACCCTTTACCCGGGCACCATCCTGCAAGGGCGCACGGTGGTCGGCGACGGCTGCGAGATCGGGCCGGACACGCGTCTCGTCGATTGCGTCGTCGGTTCCGGGGCCACCGTGGAGCACACCGTCGGGCGTGACGCCGAGATCGGCGAAGAAAGCCACGTCGGTCCGTTCGCTCACCTCGCCCCCGGTTCCACCGTCGCTGCGGCCGCCGCCACCGGGCCCTTCTATGCTGGGCGTGGCGAATGAGCACGGAGAGAGCGATGGAGAAGGTCACGACCAAGCGCTTGGCGCTCTACTCGGGTCGCACCCACCCCGCGTTGGCCGAGGAGGTGGCCGAGCACCTCGGCATCGAACTCGGCCACCCGAACATCGTCGAGTTCGCGAACGGCGAGGTGCGCCCGCGCTTCGTCGAGTCGATCCGCGGCTCGGACGTGTTCATCATGCAGAGCCACTACGGCTGCGACGGGCGGTCGGTGAACGACTCGATCATGGAGCAGCTGATCATGATCGACGCCGCCTACCGGGCCTCGGCCAAGCGGATCACCGCGGTGTGCCCGTTCTACGGCTACGCCCGCCAGGACCGCAAGGCCGAAGGACGTGAGCCGATCACGGCCCGCCTCGTCGCCGACCTGTTCAAGACCGCCGGCGCGAAGCGGATGGTGTCGATCGACCTCCACAGCGGCCAGATCCAGGGCTTCTTCGAAGGCCCGGTCGACCACCTCACCGCGCTCCCGGTGATCGAGGGCTACCTGCGCGAGAACGCCGACGACCCGGTCATCGTCTCGCCGGACTCCGGGCGGATCAAGGTCGCCGAGCGCCTGGCACAGCACCTGAACGCCGACATCGCGTTCGTGTACAAGCGCCGCCCGAAGGGCTCGACGAACATCGCCCAGGCCCTCGACGTGATCGGTGACGTCGCCGGGCGTCAGTGCGTGCTCACCGACGACATGATCGACACCGGCGGCACGATCGTGTCGGCCGCCGAACTGCTCCTCGACCACGGCGCCACCGAGGTGTGGGCATTGGCCACGCACGGAGTGCTCTCCGGTCCCGCAGTCGACCGGTTGAAGAACTCACGCATCGACCGCGTCGTGCTGACCAACACCGTGCCGCTGCCGCCGGAGAAGCAGATCGACAAGATCGAGGTGCTCTCGGTGGCCAAGATCATCGCCGATGCGCTCGCCGCGGTGTTCGACGACTCGAGCGTCAGCGAGATCTTCGGCGGCGAGAACCAAGCCTGAGCAAAGGCCCGGGGCTCGCCCCTAGGCGGCAGGTGGCGATTCCGTCGCCATCGACCGTAGACTCGCCAGCCGGTTCTAGTTCCCCTGCCATCGCCAGAAAGAAGTCGTCGTCATGGCTGAGACCACGCTCGTCGCCACCACCGGCCGTCCCCTCGGCTCGGCCGCCTCGCGCCGGCTGCGTCGCGAAGACCTGGTACCTGGCGTGCTCTACGGCCTCGGCATGGCACCGGTGTCGGTCACCGTCGAGCGCCGTGAGCTGCGCCTCGCGCTTTCCGGCCCGGCGGGGATCAACACCATCTTGTCGCTCGAGGTCGACGGTGCCAAGCACCCCGCACTCGTGAAGGAGATCCAGCGGCACCCGGTGCGGCGCACCGTCAGCCACGTCGACTTCCTGACGATCGACCTGCGCGAGGAGCTGACGGTGTCTATCCCCGTCCGCCTCGAGGGCACGGCGAAGGCCGTCGAGGACGAGGGCGGGCTCGTCGACGCGGCCGTCGACTCGATCGAGGTCACCACGACGCCGGCGAACATGCCGAACGAGATCGTGATCGACATCAGCGCGCTCACCCCGCACGACGTCATCCGCCTCGCCGACATCACGTTCTCCGAGGGCGTCACCCCGACCGGTGACCCCGACCTCGCGATCGTGACGGTCATGTTCCCGTCGGCCGCGGCCGCAGAGGAAGCCGCCGCCGAAGAGGCCGAGGGTGCCGAGGGCGAGGAAGCCGGCGCGGCCGGCGAGACCGAGGGCGGCGAAGCCGGCGAGTGACGCCCGGCGACGCGCCCAGGTGAGCACCGAAGATGGCGCTGCTGCGCGGCCGCCGAGGTGACGGCGAGCGACGCTCCACCCCCTTCGACGCACTCGTCGTCGGTCTCGGGAACCCGGGCAAGGAGTACGCGCGGTCGCGCCACAACGTCGGCGAAGAAGTGGTCGTCGAGCTCGCGCGCCGCTGCGGCGAGACGCTGCGGGCCGGGCGCGACCAGGCGCTGGTGGCCGAGGCCCGCCTCGGCGGCGAACGGGTCGTGCTCGCCTTCCCCCTCACCTACGTGAACGAGTCGGGGCAGGCCGTCGGCAAGCTGGTGCGCAGGTACGGCATCGTCGACCCGCGGCGAACGGTGGTGGTGCACGACGAGCTCGACCTCGCCCCCGGCGTGGTGCGGATCAAGGTGGGTGGCGGCCTCGCCGGCCACAACGGTCTGCGCAGCATCACCGCCCACCTGAAGACGCAGGACTTCGTCCGGGTGCGCATCGGTGTCGGCAAGCCCCCGAGCAAGGAACGCGGCGCGGATCACGTGCTGTCACGGATCCCCCGCCGCGAACGCGAGCTGCTCGACGTCGCCGTGCAGGAGGCCGCCGACGCCGTCGAGCTACTGCTCGCCGAGGGTGCCGAGGCCGCCATGGCCCGTCACCACGCCCCGTAGGCGCCGGTACCCTCGTCCCGGCCGATGTCGTCGCCGTCGCCCTCGCTCGCCCAGCTGGCCTCGTTGCCGCCGCTGCTGCGCGACGACCCCGCCCTCGCCTCGCTGTTCGGCGTCGCCGACGCGGTGCTCGCCGTGGCCGAGCCCGCGCGCGCGACCGCCGTCGCCGCCCTCGCCTCCCTCTCCGGCCGACGCCCGCTCGTCGTCGCTTGCCCGACCGGCACGATGGCCGGTCAGCTCACCGACGATCTGGCCCAGCTCCTGCCCGCCGGTGAGGCACTGCTCTTCCCCGCGTGGGAGACCTTGCCGTTCGAGCGGGTCAGCCCGAGCGTCGAGACGATGGGTCGCCGGCTGGAGGTGCTGTGGCGCCTCCGCGACCCCGCGCGCACACCGATGGTGGTCGTCGCCGGTGTTCGGGCGCTGCTCCAGCGCCTCGGCCCGGGCGCCGTCGACGTCAGCCCGATCACGGTCCACGCCGGCGGTGTGCTCGACCCCGACGACCTGCTGGCACGCCTCGTGGCCTGCGGCTACCGCCGTGAGGAGCTCGTCGAGCACCGCGGCGAGGTCGCCCGACGCGGCGCGATCGTCGACGTGTTCCCCTCCACCGCCGACGCCCCGGTGCGCATCGACCTGTGGGGCGACGAGGTTGACCGGCTGACCACGTTCAGCGTCAACGACCAACGATCGGATCGCGACCTCGAAGAGGTGGAGATCTTCCCGGCGCGCGAACTGCTCTCGTCCACCGCGATGCGTGAGCGTGCGGCCGCACTGGTCGGGACCGAACCCTGGGGCCGCGAGCACTGGGAGCGTCTGGCGGAAGGGGCGATCTTCGACGGCATGGAGAGCTGGACGCCATGGCTCTCCCCCGACGTGACGCTGCTCACCGACGTGCTCCCGGCGACGGCCAAGGTGGTGCTGGTCGAGCCGCGGCGGATGCGCGACCGTGCCCACGACCTGCTCGCCGAGGAGGACGACCTCGCCCGCGCGCTCGCCTCCACCTGGGCGCGCGACGCCGACAAGGAGTTCCCGCGGCTGCACGCCGAAGCCGACCGCCTGCTCGCCGGGTGCGGTCCCACCTGGAGCCTCGTCCCCGTGGCGGACAGCCCCGACACCGCGGTGCTCGAGTCCACCGGGTGGGGGCCGGTGGTCGGCGACGGCCAGGCGCTGACCGAGCGCCTGAAGGGGCTGCTGCGCGACCGCTACCGCGTCGTGGTCGCCGCCGACGGCGAAGGCTCCGCCCAGCGAATCGCGCAGCTGTTGCTCGACCACGATCTCGACTTCACCATCGTCGCCAGCCCCGCCGGGGGGGCCGTGCCCGACCTGACCCGGCCAGGCGGCGCGATCGTGGTCGCGCCGCTGCACCGCGGGTGCACGATCCCGTCGTCACGCCTCGCGCTGATCGCCGAGTCGGATCTCACCGGCCGCCGGCGGGCGCACCGCACTCCCCGACCCCGCAAACGCGAGGGCCTCGGCTTCTTCGAGGACCTGAAGCCGGGCAACTTCGTGGTGCACCACCAGCACGGCGTCGGCCGCTACGAGGGAATGGTCAAGCGCACGATCGGGGGTGTCGAGCGTGACTACCTGCTGCTCGCGTACAAAGGCGGCGACAAGCTGTACGTGCCCTCCGACCAGATCGACGCCGTCCGCCATTACGTGGGCGGCGAGTCACCGGCGCTGCACCGCCTCGGCGGGGCCGACTTCGCGAAGGCCAAGGGGAAGGTGCGCAGCGCGGTGCGTGAGGTCGCGCACGAGCTCGTCGTCCTCTACCAGAAGCGGGTCCACGCCCCCGGTCACGCGTTCGCCGGTGACACGCCGTGGCAGCACGAGATGGAAGACGCCTTCCCGTTCATCGAGACGCCCGACCAGCGGCGCGCGATCGACGACGTCAAGTCCGACATGGAGCGCCCCCACCCGATGGACCGCCTGATCTGCGGAGACGTCGGCTTCGGCAAGACCGAGGTCGCCGTGCGCGCCGCCTTCAAGGCCATCATGGCGGGCAAGCAGGTGGCCGTGCTCGTGCCCACCACGTTGCTCGCCACCCAGCACGGCAACACGTTCGCCGACCGCTTCGCCGGCTACCCGATCCGGGTGGAGGTGCTCTCGCGCTTTCTCACCCAGGCACAGGCGCGAGACGTGGTTGCGGGGCTCGCGTCCGGCGCTGTCGACTGCGTCATCGGCACCCACCGCCTGCTCTCCGAGGCGGTGTCCTTCAAGGACCTCGGCCTGCTCGTCGTCGACGAGGAGCAGCGCTTCGGTGTCCAGCACAAGGAGCTCGTCAAGCAGCTGAAGACGAACGTCGACGTGCTCACCATGTCTGCCACACCGATCCCCCGCACACTGGAGATGAGCCTCGTCGGCATCCGCGACCTCTCCCTGCTGCAGACGCCGCCCGCCGACCGCCAGCCGATTCTCACCTACGTCGGCGAGTACGACGAGCGGGTGGCCGTCGAAGCGATCCGGCGGGAGCTGCTGCGTGAAGGGCAGGTGTTCTGGGTGCACAACCGTGTGCAGTCGATCGACACCTGTGCCTCCCGGCTGCGTGAGCTCGTCCCCGAGGCGCGCATCGCCGTCGCCCACGGCCAGATGGACGAGGGCAGCCTGGAGCAGGTCGTGGTCGACTTCTGGGAGGGCCACTTCGACGTGCTCGTCTGCACGACGATCATCGAGAGCGGCATCGACATGCCCACCGTCAACACGCTCGTCGTCGAGCGCGCCGACCTGCTCGGCCTCGGCCAGATGCACCAGCTCCGCGGGCGTGTGGGGCGCAGCGGCCAGCGCGCGTACGCGTACTTGTTCCACCCCCGCGACCGCACGCTGACCGAAGAGGCATACGAGCGCCTGCGCACGATCGGCGAATCGACCGATCTCGGCAGCGGCTTCAAGATCGCGATGCGCGACCTCGAGATCCGCGGCGCGGGCAACCTGCTCGGCCAGGCCCAGAGCGGGCACATCGCCGCCGTCGGCTACGACCTCTACTGCCAGATGGTCACCGAGGCGGTCGCGGAGATGAAGGGCGAAGAGGTGCGTGAGCCGGCCGAGATCAAGCTCGACCTGCCGACCGACGCCTACCTGCCGGCCGACTACGTGACGAAGGAGGAGCTGCGCCTGGAGGCCTACCGGCGGCTGGCCGCGGTCACCACCGATGCCGAGGTGGACGACATCCGGTCCGAGTGGGAGGACCGCTACGGTCCGGTGCCCGGCCCGGCCGAGGCGCTGCTCGCCGTCGGGCGCCTGCGCGCCGAGTGCCACCGCCTCGGTCTGCGCGACCTGTCGATCGCCTCTGACCAGGCCAGGCTGGCCCCGCTCGAGCTGAAGGTCAGCGAGACCCTGCGTCTGCGGCGCCTGGTGCGCGACGCGATCTACAAGGAGGACCAGCGTCAGCTCGTCGTCCCCCTGCGCCGGGGCGCCGACCCCGCGACGTTCCTCGTCGGTTTGCTGCGCGAACTGATCCCACCCGCGTCGGGACAGTAGGTTCGCGGGCCGTGACCGCTCGCCGTCGCCCCGTCAACTCGCGCTCGCTCGCGGCCGCAGCTGCGCTCGCTGTGGGGCTCTCCGCCGCCTCCGCGTGCTCCTCGGTGTCGAACGACGCCGCCCGCGTGGGTGACCACTCGCTCGCCACGAGCGACTTCGAGCAGGTGCTCGCCGACGTCGGCGACGTGACCGAGAGCGTGCTGATGCCGTCGGGCCAGTTCAGCGCCGCGAGCGCCCGTGAGCTCTTGTCGGGCTGGATCACCACGCAGGTGCTGCGCGACGACCTGTCCGCCAGGGGCATCGAGGTGACCGACGAAGACCGCGCCGCAGTCGAGGAGGAGCTCACCGCCGACCCCGGCTGGGAAGCCGCGTCGCCGGAGGTGAAGGAGTTCTTCGTCGAGGTCAACAGCGTGCAAGAGGTGTTCAACCGCGAGACCGGAGCCTCCGACGAAGAGCTCGCCGAGATATACGCCGGCGGCCCGGAGGCGTCCGGCATCGTCTGCGTGCGCGCGCTCGTCGTGACCACCGAGGAAGAGGCCCTCGCCGCGCTCGCGCGCATCGAGGGTGGCGAGGCGTTCGGCGACGTCGCCACCGAGCTGTCGCTCGACCAATCCACGGCCGCGGCCGGCGGTGTGCTCTCCGACCCGAGCACCGGGCTGGAGTGCCTCACCTGGGACGCGTTCTCGACGGGGGTCATCGCCGACATCGTGACGCCGATCGGCCCGGCCACAGCCGGCGAACTGGTCGGCCCGATCGCGATCGAAGGGGCATCGGTACTGGTGCAGGTGCGCCCGTTCGACGAGGTCGCCGAGACGGTGCGCACGATGAGCGGCGGGACGGCCGCGCTCGACGCCCAGGCCAAGCTGCTGCTCGCCGCCGAACCGTTCGTCGCCACGCGGTTCGGCCGATGGGATCGCACGACCGGCGCCGTGGTGGGGCTCGGTTGACCAAGCCTCGGGTCGTCGTCGTCGGGCTCGGCCCCGGCGGACCCGAGTACGTCACGAACGACACGCTCGCCCACGTCGAGGCCGTCCGACACCGCTACCTCCGCACGGCGCTGCACCCGAGCGCCGTCGTGGTCCCCGGAGCCACCTCGTTCGACCACTTCTACGAGTCCGCGGCATCGTTCGCCGAGGTCTACGAGCGGATCACCGACGAGCTCGTCGCGGCAGCGCGCGAGCACGGTGAGGTGCTGTACGCCGTGCCGGGTTCGCCGCTCGTGTTGGAGCGCACCGTGCGTCGTTTGCTCGACCAAGCCGGCCGCACGGACGAGACGCCCGTGGAGATCGAGGTACGGCCGGCGATGTCGTTCCTCGACGTCGTCTGGGCACGACTCGGCGTCGACCCGGTCGAGGTCGGCGTTCGCCTGGTCGACGGCCACACCTTCGCCACCTCGGCTGCCGGTGACACCGGACCGCTGCTGGTGGCCCACTGCCACGCGAACTGGGTGCTGTCCGAGGTGAAGCTCGCGGTCGAGGACGCGAGCGGCGACGAGCCGGTGGTGATCCTGCAGCGCCTCGGCACCGCCACCGAGGCGATCGTGGAGACGACATGGGCGGAGCTGGACCGCACCGTGATCGCCGACCATCTGACCTCGGTGTACGTACCGGAGCTGGCGGCACCCGTGGCGAGAGAACTGGAGCGCTTCCACCAGCTCGCCCGCACCCTGCGCGAGCGCTGCCCGTGGGACCGCGTGCAGACCCATCGCTCACTCGTCCCCTACCTGCTGGAGGAGACGTACGAGGTGGTCGATGCGCTCGGCGCGCTCGGCACCGGCGAGGCGTCGGCCGACGACGCGTTGGTGGAAGAGCTCGGCGACCTGCTGTACCAGATCGAGTTCCACGCCACGATCGCCGAGCAAGAGGGGCGGTTCACGATGGCCGACGTCGCGCGGGGCATCCACGACAAGCTCGTGCGCCGTCACCCCCACGTGTTCGCCGAGGGGGGCGAGGCAGGCGACGCCGACGCCGACACGGTCGTGGCGACGTGGGACGAGATCAAGCGCGCCGAGCGCGCCGAGCGGGGCGGGGAGCACTCTGTGTTCGACGGCGTGCCGCGCGCGCTCCCCTCGCTCGCCTATGCGTCGGCGGTATTGAAGCGGGCGGCGAAGGCTGGCCACGCGGCGGTGGAGAGCGAGCCCGGCCAGGCCGGAATCGACGACATCGGCGCCGAGCTGTGGGCGCTCGTCGTCGAGGCACGCCGGCGAGGGGTCGACGCCGAAGTGCTCCTGCGCGAGGTCGCCAACTCGTTCCGCGGCCAGGTCGAAGCCGCGGCCGCGCGCCGCGCCGGCGGCTGAGCACCGCTCACTCGGCCCGGAGCGGGCTGGGGAGGATTCCTCCGGACTCAGTAGTTTCGACGACCATGAGCGAGATCGTGCAGGTCGTCGGCCGGGAGATCCTCGATTCGCGTGGCAACCCCACCGTCGAGGTCGAGATCGAGCTGGCCTCGGGTGCCGTCGGACGTGCGGCGGTGCCGTCGGGCGCGAGCACCGGCGAGCACGAGGCCGTCGAGCTGCGCGACGGCGGGGACCGCTACGACGGCAAGGGAGTGCGCACCGCCGTCGGTTTCGTAAACGGCGAGATCGCCGACTCCCTCGACGGTCTCGACGCCCTCGACCAGCGCCTCGTCGACGCGATGCTGGTCGATCTGGACGGCACCGACTCGAAGGCCCGGCTCGGCGCGAACGCGATCCTCGGAGTGAGCCTGGCCGTGGCCAAGGCGGCCGCCGACGAGCTCGACATGCCGCTCTATCGCTACGTCGGCGGGCCGAACGCGCACGTCCTGCCGGTGCCGATGATGAACGTGATCAACGGTGGCGCGCACGCCGACAACAACGTCGACCTGCAGGAGTTCATGGTGATGCCGATCGGCGCGCCGAGCTTCTCGGAGGCCCTGCGCTGGGGAGCGCAGACGTACCAAGCGCTGAAGCGGCTCCTGCATGCGCGCGGTCTGGCGACGGCCGTCGGCGACGAAGGCGGTTTCGCTCCTAACCTCGCGTCCAACGAGGAGGCAGTGCGCGTCCTCGTCGAGGCGATCGAGTCGGCCGGCTTCGTGCCCGGGACCGAGATCGCCATCGCCCTCGACCCGGCGATGAGCGAGCTCTACCGCGACGGCGCCTACCACCTGGACGGCGAGGGCAAGGTGCTCTCCGCCGCCGAGATGGTCGCCTACTGGTCACGCCTGCTCGACGCGTACCCGATCGTGTCCATCGAAGACGGCATGGCCGAGGACGACTGGGCCGGGTGGGAAGCGCTGACGGTGGCCGTCGGGCACCGCGTGCAGCTCGTCGGCGACGACCTGTTCGTCACGAACGCCGCCCGCCTGCAGATGGGGATCGACCGCCGGGTCGCGAACAGCGTGCTCGTCAAGGTGAACCAGATCGGGACTCTGACCGAGACCTTGGAGACGGTCGAGCTCGCCACGCGCCACGCCTACACCAGCGTGATGAGCCACCGCAGCGGCGAGACCGAGGACGCGACGATCGCCGACCTGGCCGTGGCCACCAACTGCGGCCAGATCAAGACCGGCGCACCCGCCCGCAGTGATCGCGTCGCCAAGTACAACCAGCTCCTGCGCATCGAAGAGCACCTCGGCGAGGCAGCCGCGTACCGCGGCCGCAGCGCGCTCGCCCCCCGCCGGTCCGCCGCGCAGCGGTAGTGCGCCGACTCAGTGCCACCACTCGATGCCGCCGAGACGCGACAATGCCGACGTGAGCAGCGGGACCCGCACCACGAGCATCCCGCGCCCGTCGAAGCCGACGCGCCGTAGCGGCGGGGCCGCCGACGCGGGCGCGCGCAGCTTCATCCAGCGCCGGCCGTCGCGCGTGGTGATGGGCACCATCGCTCTCGCCATCGTGTTCGCCCTTGCCGCCGCGCTGCTCCTGCTGCCACTGCGCGACTGGCTCAGGCAGCGAGACGACCTGGCCGAGCGGAGCGCCGAGCTGGTCACGCTGGAGCAGGCCACTGCCCGCCTGGCCGAGGACGTCGCGCGCCTCCAGACACCCGAGGGCATCGAAGACGCCGCCCGCGAAGAGCTCGGCTACGTAGAGCAGGGCGAGCAGCGCCTGGCGGTGGTCGAGGTGCCGTCGGGGTCCACCGATCTCCCCGAGGGCTGGCCCTACAGCCTGGTGGAGCAGATCATCGCCGCCCGCCGAGGCGCCCCGGCAACGACGACGCCGTAGGCGGTGACTAGTCTCCGCCGGGTCCGCGACGCCTGAAGGGGAGCGATCCGAACGTGACTGGTGGCAGCATCCTCGGCAACCGTGTGCTCCGCAAGGAGGACCCCAAGTTCCTCACCGCCGGCGGGCGCTACATCGACGACATGCGCGACGAACCGCTGCTCGCCGGCGCCGCGTACGTCACCTACGTGCGCTCGACCGTCGCCCACGGGCGGGTGCTGTCGATCGACGTGAGCGCCGCCGCGCAGATGCCAGGAGTGATCGGGGTCTTCACCGCCGCCGACCTCGGGCTGCAACCGGTGGCCGCGACGTTCAATCCGATGGTCGCGCGCACCTACCTCGCGAGCGACAAGGTCCGCTACGTCGGTGAACCGCTCGCCGCCGTCGTGCACGAGCAGCCCGACCAGGGCGAGGACGCGGCCGAGGCCGTGATCGTCGACTACGACGTGCTCGAGGCCCACGTCGACATGGAAGCCGCGCTCGCGTCCGACACGCTCATCTTCGAAGCGGCCGGCTCCAACGCGGTGTTCGACACCACCGCGCTCGGCATGCCCGACAACACCGGCGACGCGTTCTTCGAGGGCTGCGACGTGGTGGTGAAGGGCCGCTTCGTCAACCAGCGCGTCGCCCCCTGCCCGCTCGAGGTGCGCGGCTCTTCGGTGGCGTGGGTGGACGGGCGGCTGTACCAGTGGATCTCCACCCAGCACGCGCAGGGCCTGAAGGACTCGATCGTCGCTGCGAACGGGATCACGGCCGAGCAGCTACGGGTGATCACCCCCGACGTCGGCGGCGGCTTCGGCGCGAAGATCGGGACGTACCCCGAAGAGGTGCTGCTCGGGCGGTTGGCGAAAGAGGTCGGCCGGCCGCTGCACTGGCGGGAGACCCGCAGCGAGAGCATGGTCGCCCTCGGCCACGGACGCGGCCAAATCCAGTACATCGCGATCGGCGGAACCCGCGACGGCGTCGTCCAGGCGTACCAGATGAACGTGCTCCAAGACGGCGGCGCGTTCGTCGAGATGGGCACGATCCTCGCCCCGTTCATGACCCGCCCGATGGCGAGCGGAGTCTACGCGATCCCGAAGATCGAGTGCCGCACCACCTCGGTGCTGACGAACACCACCCCGATCGTCGCCTACCGCGGCGCCGGGCGCCCGGAGGCGACGGCGGCGATCGAACGGGCGATGGACATGTTCGCCGCGGAGATCGGCCTCGACCCGGTCGACGTCCGCCGCAAGAACCTGATCCCCGCGTTCGCCGAGCCGTACACCACCGCGTCGGGGCAGACGTACGACGTCGGCGACTACGAAGCCGCGCTCGACAAGGTGCTCGCCGCTGCGGACTACACCTCGCTGCGGGCCGAGCAGCAACGGCGCCGCGCCGCCGGCGACGTGCGCCAGCTCGGCATCGGGGTGAGCGTCTACGTGGAGATCACCGGCGGCGTGCCACCCTTCGGCGACGACGCGACGATCGAGGTCTCCGACAGCGGACGCGCCGTCGTCTACACCGGCACCTCGCCGCACGGGCAGGGACACGTCACGGCGTGGAGCATGCTGGCCCACGAGCAGACCGGCATCCCGATGGACCAGATCGACGTCGTCTGGGGCGACACCGACATCGTCCCCGTCGGCGGCGGCACGATGGGTTCACGTTCCCTCCAGCAGGGCGGCGCCGCGGTCCACCAGGCAGCGATCGAGCTCGTCGAGAAGGCGAAGGAGGTCGCTTCACGCCTGCTCGAGGCCGACGTCGCCGACGTCGAGCTCGACACCGAGCGCGCCGTGTTCCACGTTTCGGGGACCCCGGCTGTGGCGAAGTCGTGGGCCGACCTCGCGGTGGCATCGAGGGCCGACGGCGGCCAACTCGGTGTCACCACCACGTTCGCGGCGGCGATGCCGACGTTCCCGTTCGGCGCCCACGTAGCCGTCGTCGAGGTCGACACGGAGACCGGCGCGGTGACCCACATCCGCCACGTCGCGTGCGACGACGCCGGCCGGGTGCTCAACCCGATGCTGCTCGAAGGCCAGATCCACGGCGGCGTGGCGCAGGGCGTGGCCCAGGCGCTGCTCGAAGAGGTGCGTTACGACGAGGACGGCAACCCGATCACGTCGAACCTCGCCGACTACTCGATGATCTCGGCCGCCGAACTGCCCTCGGTCGAGGTCATCCACATGGAGACGCCGACGTTCGTCAACCCGCTCGGGGCCAAGGGCATCGGCGAATCGGGCACGATCGGTTCCACGCCTGCCGTGCAGTCCGCGGTCGTCGACGCCGTGGCCCACCTCGGCGTGCGCCACATCGACATGCCGGCCACCGCCGAGCGGGTGTGGACGGCGATCGCCGCCGCTAGGTCGGCCGGCTAGACGAGCCGCGCGCCTGCAGGGAGCTCGCCGAGCAGCGCCTCGGACACCGAGCAGCGGGTGAGGTGCAAGGTGGAGCGGATGCGCACCACCCGCTTCGGTTCGTCGAGCGCGCGACCACACATCGCGAGCGCAGCCTTGATGCAGGCGTCTTCGTCTGGGAGCACCATCGGCATCCGTGCCCGCCGGATGCCCGACGGCCCGGCGGTGAAGCTGTTCACGTAGGTCTTCTGCCAGTCGATGGCGTTCGCCACCGATAACGGGATGAAATCGGCGAAGCCGATGCCGAGCACGTTCCCCGCGGTCACGTCCGTAAGGCCGAGCAGCACGATGGTGGCCACGCGGGGACGGTCGAGGTCGTCGAGCCCGGCCACCCAGAAGCGACCGGTGACGTTCGGGTCGATCGTCGTCCCCGAGATGTCCTTGCCGCCGCGTTCGACGACGAGCACGTCGATCTCGTCGAACGGCAGCGGCGGGACGAGCTCGCGCGCCCGCTCGGTGAGCGCGACCTCGGACGCGCCCCCGACCTCGTCGGCGCGCAGGGCGCGCACCTCGACCACCGCCCCCGAAGCGGACTCGACGGACGCGACACCGCCGAGCAGGCGGCCGGTGGCCCGCAGGGCGGCGATGCCGTCGAGCAGCCGTTCACGCATCTCGACCGGCCCGCAGGAGTGGATCTGCGCCGCGCCCGGCTGCTTGCCGAAGCCGACGACGGCCATCTTCGTGCACCCACTCTCGATCGGCCCCTTGAAGCAGGTGTGCGGCTTGATGCGGTTCACCGGCAGGATCCGGTCGGCGCCGGCGGCGTCACGGTCGAGGTAGAGCGGCATCCCCGCCGCCGTGCGGGCGACCTCGACGGTCTCCATCGTCGAGCGGATCGCGCAGCCGAGCGCACCCTCGTCCATCCCGAGCGACGCGAGCATCGCCCGCTGTCCGTCGGCGGTGGCGCCACCGTGTGAGCCCATCGCCGGCACCACGAACGGATCCGCCCCGAGAGCACGCAGCCCGTCGATGGCGCCGCGCAGCAGGGCCACGCGGTCGGTGAAGCCGCGGCTGCCGCCTCCGACGGCCACGGTCATCCCCGGCTGCACGCTGCCGGCGAGGCGCCCGACAACTTCGGCGCGCGCCGCCGCCTCCACGTCGGCGACCGGCGCCGGCTCCGGGACGCTGAGCTCGACGTCGAACATGCGGGGGATCGCCAAGCCGGCCGGGAACGCCAGCTCGACCCCACGCGCCAACTGCTCCCAGGGGCCTTCCTCGGCGGCCATCCCGCCATGTTCCCACGCCGTTCGTGCCACCACCTCGGCCCGGTGCGCCGCCCCTCGTGGATGAGGCATGATGGGGCCCTGCGTCGCCGGGGCGGCGCAGCCAGGCCACGAGCGATCCAGGGGGACCATCGTGCAGATCACAGTCACCGTCAACGGCGTCACCAGCAGCCACGACGTCGAACCCCGCACCTTGCTGGTGCACTACATCCGCGAGCACCTCGGGCTGACCGGCACCAACATCGGGTGCGACACGT
Source organism: Actinomycetota bacterium (assembly GCA_016700055.1). NCBI lineage: Bacteria > Bacillati > Actinomycetota > Actinomycetota bacterium. The sequence goes on along the minus strand of CP064997.1, from coordinate 2,520,540 downwards.
CGTCTTGCGGGGCGTGCACCGTGCACGTCGACGGCAGGTCGGTGAAGAGCTGCACGATGCTCGCGGTGCAAGCCGACGGGGCCGAGATCAAGACGATCGAGGGGCTTGCCTCCGAGGACGGCACGCTGCACCCGATGCAGCAGGCCTTCATGGAGAACCACGGGCTGCAGTGCGGGTACTGCACCCCGGGCATGGTGATGGCGGCGGTCAGCCTGCTCGAAGAGCAGCCGAACCCCTCCGAGCGCGACGTGCGCCTCGGGCTCGAAGGCAACCTGTGCCGGTGCACCGGTTACCACAACATCGTGCAGGCGGTGCTCGCCTGCGCCGCGAAGTGACCGACCCGCGAACGAACGAAGGGGGCTGCCCCCAATGACCGACGTCCAAGCGTTGCCGACCGCGGTCCTCGGCCAGCGAAGGCTGCGCCGCGAGGATCCGGCCCTGCTCACCGGCGAGGCGCAGTTCACCGGTGACCTCAACATCCCCGGGGCGCTGCACCTCGCCGTGCTGCGCAGCCCGTACGCCCATGCGCGGATCACCTCGGTCGACGTCAGCGGCGCGCTCGCCATGCCCGGAGTCGTCGCCGCCTACTCCGGCGCCGACCTCACCGGCGAGTGGGCGGCGCCGATGCCGTGTGCCTGGCCGGTCACCGACGACATGAACAACCCCGCGCACTACCCGCTCGCCGTGGCCAAGGCCACGTACGTCGGCGACGGCGTCGCGTGCGTGCTGGCCAAGAGCGACGCCGAGGCCCACGACGCCCTCGAAGCGATCACCGTCGAGTACGAACCGCTTCCGGCCGTGATCGACCTGGAAGACGCGCTGTCCGACCGCGTCGTCGTCCACGACGAGCTCGGCACGAACAAGAGCTACACGTGGAACCTGCTCGTCGAGGAGCACGAGGGCGCCGTCGCCGAGGCCTTCGCCCGCGCCGCTCACACCGTCAGCGAGCGTTACGTGCAGCAGCGGCTGATCCCGATGGCGATGGAGCCGCGCGCCGTCGTGTCGGTGCCCCAGCCCTTCGGTGGCGACACCACCCTCTACTCCAGCACGCAGGTGCCGCACATCTTGAAGGTGATGACCGCGATCACCCTCGGCATCCCCGAACACCAGATGCGCGTCGCCGCTCCGTCGGTCGGCGGGGGCTTTGGCTCCAAGCTCAACGTCTACGCCGAGGAACTGCTGTGCGTCGCGCTCTCCCGCAAGCACAAGGTGCCGGTGCGCTGGACGGAGGGCCGCACCGAGAACACGCAGGCGACGATCCAGGGCCGCGGCCAGATCCAGCACATCGAGCTCGCGGCCGACGCCGACGGCAAGCTCACCGCGGTGCGCGTCCGGCTCCTCGCTGACATGGGTGCCTACCTGCAGCTCGTCACGCCCGGGATCCCCCTGCTCGGGGCGTTCCTGTACGCCGGCGTGTACGACCTGCCACTCGCCTACGACTTCAGCTGCACGTCGGTGTTCACCACGATGACGCCGACCGACGCGTACCGGGGCGCCGGGCGCCCCGAGGCCACCTACGCGATCGAGCGGGCGATGGACGCGCTGGCCGCCAAGATCGGCGTCGACCCGCTGGAGCTGCGCCGGCGCAACTTCATCCCGCCCGAGTCCTATCCGTACACGGCCTTCAGCGGGCTGGAGTACGACTCCGCCGACCACGACGCCGCGGCCACGAAGGCTGCCTCGATCGCCGGCTACGAAGAGGTACGGGCACGCCAGCTCACGCAGAACGTCCCAGAGTCCACCAAGCGGCTCGGCATCGGCGTCAGCACGTACTTCGAGATGTGCGGTCTCGCCCCGAGCCGAGTGCTCGCGTCGCTCAACTACTCCGCCGGCGGGTGGGAGGCGGCGACGGTGCGCGTGCTGCCGACCAGCAAGGTGCAAGTAGTCACCGGAACCGCGCCGCACGGCCAGGGCCACGAGACCTCGTGGAGCATGATCGTGGCCGACAAGCTCGGCATCGACCCCGACGACGTCGACGTGCTGCACAGCGACACCGCCATCGCACCGCTCGGGCTCGACACCTACGGCTCACGCTCCCTGCCCGTCGGCGGGGTGGCGATCGCGATGGCGTGCGACAAGGTGATCGACAAGGCCAAGCAGATCGCCGCCCACCAACTGGAGTGCGCAGACGAAGACCTCGAGTACCGCGGCGGCGCTTTCACGGTGCGCGGCACGCCCGAGCGCTCGATGCCACTGGCCGCGGTCGCCTTCGAGGCGTTCACCGCGCACAACCTGCCCGAGGGCGTCGAGCCGAACCTCGAGGCGCAGGTCACCTACGACCCACCGAACTTCTCGTGGCCGTTCGGGAGCCACATCTGCGTGGTCGAGGTCGACACCGAGACAGGGGCGGTGGACCTGCTGAAGTACGTCGCCGTCGACGACTGCGGGGTCCAGGTCAACCCGCTGATCGTCGACGGTCAGGTTCACGGCGGCGTCGTCCAGGGCATCGCGCAGGCGCTCTTCGAAGAGGCCGTCTACGACGAGGACGGCAACCTCAAGACCTCGACGATGGCCGAGTACCTGATGCCGGCCGCGAGCGAGGTCCCTTCGATCACCCTCGACCACACGATCACGCCCTCGCCGACCAACCAGCTCGGCGTGAAGGGCATCGGTGAGGCGGGCACGATCGGAGCCGCGCCGGCCGTGCTGAACGCCATCGTCGACGCCTTGCGCGACCTCGGTGTGCACGACGTGCCGATGCCCGCGTCCCCGCAGAACGTCTGGAAAGCCATCAACAGTGCCGCGCCAGGAGGTAGCCAGTGATCCCCGCCCCTTTCGACTACGTACGCGCATCGTCGGCAGAGGAGGCCATCCGCCTCGTCGGCGAGCACGGTGACGAGGCCAAGTTGCTCGCCGGCGGCCACAGCCTGCTGCCGCTCATGAAGCTGCGCCTCGCGCAACCGAGCGTGCTCGTCGACATCGGGCGCATCGCCGACCTGTCCTACATCCGCGACGGCGGCGACCACGTCGCGATCGGCGCCCTCACCTGCCACATGGACGTGGAGCGCTCCGAGTTGCTCCACGAGCACGTGCCGCTGCTCAGCCACGCGGCGGGCCACGTCGGCGACCCTCAGGTGCGCCACCGGGGCACGATCGGCGGCTCGATCGCCCACGCCGACCCGGCGTCGGACCTGCCGGCGACCACGCTCGCCCTCCGCGCGACGTACGTCGCCCAAGGCCCGAACGGCACCCGTGAGATCGCCGCCCACGACTTCTACCAGGGCTTCTTGGAGTCTGCGCTCGCCGCCGACGAGATGCTCACCGAGATCCGGGTGCCGAAGATGGCCGGTGCAGGCTGGAGCTTCCAGAAGTTCAACCGCCGCGCCCAGGACTGGGCGATCGTCGGGGTGGCCGCATGGCGGCGCAACGGCGACTCCGGCGTGGCGCTCGTCAACATGGGCTCCACGCCGGTGCTCGCCACCAGCGTCAGCACGGCGCTGGCCGGTGGAGCGTCGATCACCGACGCCGCCGAGCAGGCAGCGGCCGAAGCAGAGCCTCAGGCCGACCTCAACGCGAGCGTCGAGTTCCGCCAGCACCTCGCCAAAGTGCTCGTGCGCCGCGCGCTCGAAGCCGCCAGCAGCTGAACGGAGGGTAGCGTCGCGGGCCGTGCGTGGCCCCTCGATCGCCGACAGCGCCGAGGGCGCCGCCCCGCCGCTGGTCCTCGACGACCTCGCGCCTGACGACCCCTGGCGGCAGGTGCGCTGGGCGCTGCTCGCGGTGTTCGCGGTCGTGTTCGTCTGGAGCGTCTGGGTGAACGGGCTGCCCGTGGCCCGGTTGGCGGTACTCGGGTGGGTCGCGGGGGCGTTCGTCGTCGGCAACGTCGGCCGGCCGTTGCACCGCCAGCAGCGGATGGTGACCGACCTCGTGCTCTACGCGGTGATGTGGCTCGCCTACGACTACAGCCGGGGCATGGCCGACAGCTTCGACTTCCCGCTGCAGGTGGAGGCGCCGATGCTGGTCGACCGGGTGCTGTTCCTCGGCACCGACCCCACCGTCTGGCTCCAGCGTCAGCTCTACTCGGCCCAGCACGTCCGCTGGTACGACGTCGCCGGGTCGGTCGTGTACTTCACCCACTTCTTCTTGCCCGTCGCCGCGTCGGTGTTCCTCTGGGTCCGGTACCGGCCCGAATGGCTGCGCTACATCCGCCGCTTCGCCACGGTGCTGTTCGCCGGCGTCGCCACCTACGTCGTCTTGCCCACCGCACCGCCGTGGATGGCCGCCAGCCGAGAGCTGCACTACCAGATCCTCGATCCCCTCGCCCGGCCGACGGGGCGGGGCTGGGGTGAGCTCGGGCTGTCGACGGTCAGCAGCGTGCTGATCCGGGGCCAGGAGTGGTCCAACGCGACGGCGGCGATGCCGTCGCTGCATGCCGCTTTCGCGCTGTTCGTCGTGGTCTTCTTCTGGCCGTTCGTGCAGAGCAGGCCGCTGAAGGCGCTGATGGCTCTGTTCCCGCTCGCGATGACGTTCTCGCTGGTGTACTTCGCCGAGCACTACGTGATCGACGCGCTGGCCGGCTTCGCCTACGTCGCAGTTTCGTTCTGGGCGTGGGGCAAATGGGAGCAGCGCCGCCGTGACCGTGCGTGCAACACGGCGCTCGACGCTCTCGGGGCGCAGCGATGAAGATCCGCCGTGCTGAGGTGGTCGTCGACGCTGCCGCGCTCGTCTGCGCCCTCGACCACCACGACCCGGCCCACACGAGCATGCTCTCCGAGCTCGTCGCCCTGCTCGAGCGGATGCGCGCCGGCGAGGTGATCCTGGTCAGCCACAGCGCGGCCGCGACGGCAGCCAACGTGGAGCTGCGCGGCCGCGGATACGGCCCCTCGGCCTACGACCGAGTGCACGCGGTGGTGTCGGCGCTCGACGTCGAGACGCTGCACCGCGACCTGCTCGACGACGCCGAGGCCGTACGCCGCGCAGCCGCCGACCTCGGTGTCGAGCTGACCCCGCTTCAGGCGATCACGGTCGAGATCGCCAGGCGCCGGGGCACGACGACGGTGCTGTCCACCGACGCGGTGTACACCGCGCTCGGGCTCACGCTGCTGCCCGCCGGCGGCGAGGCGGCGCCGCTGGCCGATCGGCTGGCGAACTACAGCAACCCGGCGTAGTAGCCGCCGTCGACGTGCAGCTGCACACCGGTGACGAACCGCGCCTGCTCGCTGCACAAGAAGGCCACCACCGCACCGAAGTCCGCCGGGTCGCCGAGCTTGCCGGCAGGGATGCCGAGCGCCGCGGCGTCCGGTCGGCCGCCGTAGAGGTCGTTCATGCGGTCGGTCGCGTGGAGACCGGGCTGCACGGAGTTGACGGTGACCCCGTCCCCGGCCACCTCGCGGGCGAGCGTCTTCAAGAAGCCGGTGACCCCGGAGCGAGCGGTGTTGGAGAGGATCAGGTTGGGCATCGGCTGGCGGACGGCGACCGACGTGATCGCCACGACGCGGCCCCAACCACGTTCCTGCATCGGCGGCACCGCCGCCTTGCACATCGCGACCACCGACAGCAGGTTCAGCGCCAACGCCGGCGGATAGGCCTCGACGGCCGTCGAGGTGAACGTCCCCGCCGGCGGCCCGCCGGCGTTCGTGACGAGGACGTCGACGTGACCGAGCGCCTCGACCGCTGCCGCCACGAGCCGCGCCCCGCCGTCGGCGTCGGAGACGTCGGCGACGAGGGGGATGCACCCGGCCCCGATGCGGCCGGCGGCTGCTTCGATCCGCTGGCGATCCCGCCCGCAGATCGCCACGGTCACGCCCTCGGCAGCCAGCGCGGCGGCCGACGCGAAGCCGAGCCCCGCCGACGCGGCGGCGACGACAGCCGTCCTCGACCCGATTCCCAGCTCCATCGGCGCGACGGTAGCGCCGCGTTCACGCGAAGCAGGTCGACAGCAGCTCGGCCATCGCGTGCTCGTCGACGCGGACCTGCAGATGGTGCTGCGCGTCGCGGGAGATGTCGAGCACTGGGCAGAACAGCGACTCACCCTGCACGAAGAAGTGCGGCGACCCCGTGACCCCCATCTCTTGGCCGAGCAGCCACTCGGCGCGGGCGGCATCGACCGAGTCGGGCAGGTCCAGGCCGTGCTCGGTGGCCACGGCACGGAGCACTTCGGGGTCGGCCACGTCGCGGCCGTGCTCGAACACCAGTCGGCGCAGTTCCATCGCGACCCGCTCGCCGGTGGGCAGCCCGGCGTCGTAGGCCGCGCAGGTGAGCGCCAGCGCAGGCAGCGTCGTTCCGGGGAACTGCGCCGCGTCGAACCCACCGAAGAGATCGGGAGCGACCTGGCGGACCAGCTCGTCGGCCTCTTCGCCGACCAAGGCGGCGTCGAGCGGCTTGCCGTTGACGAGCTCCAGGGGCCATGCCCGGACGTGCAGCGCGACGTCCTCGCGGCGGAGCCGTGCCCGGTGTTCGAGCAAGCGGGTGAGGCCGACGTAGGCGAACGGGCACACGACGTCGGCGAACACGACGACGGGAGCGGGAGCGGACCGGCTCGGCATGGTGCCAGTCTCGCAGCATGAGGCGCGTCCTTCATGGGTAGCCTGCGGCCCGTCAGAGGTGAGGGTCACATGCACGAGGAGTTCGAAGCACGCCATCTGGATGCGATCGCCGACGCCGATCCGTATCCCTACTGGTACGAGGACGCCGACGAGCCCGATTCGAACCCGACGCTCGTGCGCACGGAGAGCTGCGACCTGTGCGTGGTCGGCGGTGGGTACACCGGGCTCTGGACGGCGATCATCGCGAAGGAGCGTGACCCGTCGCGCGACGTGGTGCTGATCGACGCCCGCGAGGTCGGCTCGGCAGCGAGTGGCCGCAACGGTGGGTTCATGGAGTCGAGCCTCACCCACGGAGTCGCGAACGGCCAGGAGCGCTTCCCGGACGAGGTCGACGTGCTCGAACAGCTCGGGCTGGACAACCTGAACGCGATCGAGGAGGCGATCACGAAGTACGGGATCGACTGCGACTACGAGCGCACCGGGGTGATCGACGTCGCCACCACCAGCCATCCGGCCACCTACCTGGACGAGCTGCGCGACGACTTCCAGCAGCTGCGCGCCCTCGGCCAGCGGGTGCAGTGGCTCGACGCGTCCGAGATGCAGGCCGAGGTCCACTCGCCCACCTACACCGGTGGCTTGTGGCGCCACGATCGCGCCGCGCTGGTCGACCCCGCCCGGCTCGTATGGGGGCTGAAGGCTGCCGCGGAGTCGCTCGGAGTGCGCGTGTACGAGGACACGAAGGCGACGGCGATCGAACGCGACGGTGTCGGAGTGCTGGTGGAGACCCCGCTCGGCAGGGTGCGCGCCGGCAAGGTCGCGCTGGCGACCAACGCGTTCAAGCCCCTGCTGCGCCGCCTGCGCCACTACGTCGTGCCCGTCTACGACTACTGCATGGTCACCGAACCACTCAGCGCCGAGCAGCTCGCCTCGCTCGGCTGGGCCAACCGCCAGGGCCTGTCCGACATCCCGAACCAGTTCCACTACTACCGGCTCACCGAGGACAACCGCATCCTGTGGGGCGGATACGACGCGATCTACTTCTTCCGCGGCCGGGTCCTTGCCGAGTTGGAGAGCCGCCCGGAGTCGTGGGCGACGCTGTCGAAGCACTTCTTCACCACGTTCCCCCAACTGGAGGGCGTGAAGTTCACCCACGCCTGGGGCGGCGCGATCGACACCAGCAGCCGCTTCTGCGTCTTCTGGGGCAGGGCGATGGGTGGGCGCGTCTCCTACGCACTCGGCTACACCGGTCTCGGCGTGGCCGCGTCCCGCTTCGGTGGCGAGGTGATGCTCGACATGCTCTACGGGCACCGCTCGATCGCCACGCAGACCGACTTCGTCAGGCGCAAACCGCTCCCCTTCCCACCTGAGCCGTTCAAGTTCATCGGCATCCAGGCCACCAGGTGGTCGCTCGACCACGAGGATCGCACGGGCCGGCGGAACATGTGGCTGCGCGCCCTCGACAAGCTCGGCCTCGGGTTCGACTCGTGAACCGGGCCGCACCCAGGAGACCCGCATGCTGACGACCGAGCGCCTGCTCGCCGCGCGCCGCTTGGCCGACCCCGATGCCGTCGTCGAGCACATCTCGCCGGGCACCGACCTGATCGTGCCGATCGCCAACGGCGAACCGGTGCAGTTGCTCGACGCCGTCGAACGTCACGCCGACGAGCTCGACGCGGTTCTCGTCCACCAGATGCACGCGCTGCGCGACCGCCCGATGATGCACGGCGTGTTCGGCGACAAGCTCCGCCACGTGGCGTACTTCTTGTCCCACGTCACCCGGCCGAGGTTCCTCGAGGGCCACGTCGAGCTGATCCCCAACCACTTCTCCGAGGTGTACTGGCTGATGAAGGCCAGGGCCCGGCGGCCGTTGGTGCTGGCCGCGGTGTCGCCGCCCGACCGCCACGGCAACTTCTCGCTCGGCACCAGCGCCGACTACGCCGCCAGCTTCATCGGGCGCGCCCCGTTCGTTGTCGAGGTCAACGATCAGATGCCGCGTACGTTCGGGCGCAACCAGATCCACGTGTCCCAGGTGGCCGGCTGGATCGAGACCTCATACCCCCTGGTCACGGTGGACCCGATCGAGCCCGGCGAGATCGACCGGACGATCGGGTCGCTCGTCGCCGAACGCATCCCCGACGGCGCGACCATCCAGGCCGGCATCGGTGCCATCCCCAACGCCGTGCTCGGCCATCTCGGGGGTCACCGCGACCTAGGCGTGCACACCGAGCTGATCGGCGACGGTTTGATCGACCTGGTCGAGCAGGGCGTGGTCAGCGGCACGCACAAGACGATCAACAGGCTGAAGCTGATCGGCACCTTCGCCCTCGGAACGCGTCGGCTGTACGACTTCGTGCACGACAACCCGACCGTCGAGCTGTGGCCGGCCAACTACGTGAACGACCCGCGGGTGATCTCCCGTGAGCCCGGATTCGTCTCGATCAACGCCAGCCTGGCGATCGACTTCGTCGGCCAATGCGCGAGCGAGACGATCAACGGCCGCTACTACTCCTCGTCGGGGGGCCAGAGCGACTTCGCGCGCGGCGCCGCGTACAGCATGGGCGGGCAGAGCTTCATCGTGATGCAGTCCACCGCGCGCGACGGTGAGGTGAGCAGGATCGTGCCCCAGCTCGCCGCCGGCGACGTCGTGACGACCGTGAAGAACACCGTCGACCGGGTGGTCACCGAGTACGGGGTCGCCGAGCTACGTGGGCGCTCGATCCGCGAACGGACGCGGGCGCTGATCGCCGTCGCCCATCCGCGCTTCCACGACGAGCTCGAGCAGGCAGCTCGCAAGCTGCGCTACGTCTGAGCCTGGTCGCCGGGACGGCGCAGGACGACCAATGAGCGCGGGCCGACGGGGTAGCGGCCCTCGGGGAGCACGTCCCCCTCGGGCGCGGCGGCCGCATCGACCACATCGCGCGGGCTGGGCAGCGAGGTGTCGACGACGCGCCGCCACCCGCCGCCGGCAGGGAGCACGTGTTCGAGCTGCCCCCACCAGGCGTTCCCGACGACGAACAGGTCGTCGTGGCCGTGTTTCGCACCGCGCAGGTGCCATGCCAGCGAGCGGCTGGTGTACGACCAGTCGGGCGGACCCTCGGGGCCGTGGAAGCTGACCTCGGGCCCCCAGTGCGACTCGGCGCCGATCCCAGGGAACTGCTTGCGCAACGCGATCACGTTGCGTACGAAACGGTGCAGCCCGCTCCATTCGGCCAGGCGGCCCCAGTCCACCCAGGTCGTGTCGTCGTCGACGTTGTAGGCGTTGTTGTTGCCGCGCTGGGTCCGCGCGATCTCGTCGCCGCCGAGCAGCATCGGGATCCCCGCGGAGAGCATCAGCGTGCCGATGGCGTTCTTCAGCTGCCTCTCGCGCAGCTCCACGACGTCTCGCGGTGCCCCGTGCTCGCCCTCCCAGCCGTGGTTCCACGACCAGTTGTCGTCGTGGCCGTCGCGGCCGCCGTGGCCGTTGGCGTAGTTGTGCGGGTGGTCGTAGGCCACCCAGTCGTGCAACGTGAACCCGTCGTGCGCGGAGAGGAAGTTCACGCTGCGCCGTGGCGAGTCGTGGAACAGGTCGGGGCTGCCCTGCACCCTGGTGGCGAGGGCCGCCACCTTGCCCTCGTCGCCGCGCCAGAACGCCCTGACGTCGTCGCGGAAGCGCCCGTTCCACTGGCCCCAGGTCTGCCCCGGGAACGCCCGCCCGAGCTGGTAGGCGCCGAGATCCCAGGCCTCGGCGACGAGCGCGACGCCGTGAACGGCTGCCCAGTCGGTGATCGCGTCGAGCAGCGGTGAGCGGTCCTGGACGCGGCCGTGCTCGTCGCGCCCGAGCAAGGTGGCGAGGTCGAAGCGGAACCCGTCGACCCCGAGGTCGGCGAAGCGCTGCAGCGACCACGCGATCAGCCGCTGCGCGGCGGGGTGCGCGGCCCGCACCACGTTCCCGCAACCGGCGTCGTTGAGCATCGAGCCGTCGTCACGGACGACGTAGTACGAGCGGTGGTCGATGCCCCGCAGGTGGTACGTCGGACCGACGGGGTCTTCCTCGGTGGTGTGGTTGAACACCACGTCGAGCCAGAGCTGGATGCCCGCGCGGTGCAGTGCGCCGGCCAGCTCGGCCAGTTCGGCGGCCGCATCCTCTCCCGTCGCGTACGCGTCGTGGACGGCGCCGAAGCCGACCGGCATGTAGCCCCACACGTTCGCCCGCCCGGTGCCCTCCGGCCCCGGGTCGAACTGCTGCACGGGAAGCAGCTCCACGCCCGTGACACCGAGATCGCGGAGGTAGGGGATCTTGTCGATGACTCCGGCGAAGCGGCCCCGGTGCTCGCGGTCGACGCCGCTCGAGGGCGACTTGGTGAAGTGCCCGACGTGCAGCTCGTACATCACCAGCTCGTGGCCGGCGACGCGCCGGCGCGCCCTGACCAGTGGCGGGGCAGCACGCGGGGGCAGCAAGGCCAGAGGGCCGTGGCCGAGCGTGGCCTCGCCGTGCACCCGGCAGAGGTCGCGGTCGGCGCCGGGGGGAAACCAGACCTGCCGCGCGTAGGGGTCGACGAGCACCTTGGCCGGGTCGAAGCGGTGACCGGCGAGCGGGGCGAAGGAGCCGCTCACCACGAAGCCGTACGCGTCGGCAGCGCCCACCTCGTCGGGCGCGATGCTCGCCGTCCAGCGGTCGACGGTGCCGGGCAGGCGTGCCATCGGGCGGCGCAGTACCTCGACCTGCGGTGCCTGGCGGTCGACGACGACCACTTCGGCACCCGTCGCGTATGCGGACCAGAGCCCGATGCACCACACGCCGGCACCGGCGTCCCACCGTGCGCCGTCGACGAAACCCTCCGGCGGAGGGTCGCGGACCAGGTCGAGGTGGAGGTCGCCGGGTTGTGGCTGCACGCGCTCAGGCTTGCACACGACCCCCTCCTGCCCGCCAGTAGCCTCAACAGCCGATGCCCTTGCCCCCACCGCTTCCTCTCTCCCTCGCGCCGACCTCGGTGATCGGGGTGGAGAAGTCGCTCGGTACGCACGGCTACCTGCCCGACCGCGGCCTCGCCACCGCGGTCTATCTCGCGCTCACCCTGAAGCGGCCGCTGCTGCTCGAGGGCGAGGCGGGCGTGGGCAAGACCGAGCTCGCGAAGGTGCTCGCGCGGTGGTCGGGCGGCGAGCTGATCCGGCTCCAGTGCTACGAGGGCATCGACATCTCCCAAGCGGTCTACGACTGGGACTACGCCCGCCAGCTGCTCCACCTGCGGGCGGCAGAGGCCACCGGCGAGGCCCGTGGGGTGGGGACCGAGGTGCTCGAGACCCAGCTCTACCAGGAGCGCTTCCTCCTGAAGCGGGCGGTGCTGCGGGCGATCGACCACGGGGTAGGCCCACCGCCGGTGCTGCTCATCGACGAGGTGGACCGCGCCGACGACGAGTTCGAGGCTTACCTGCTCGAGGTGTTGTCCGAGTTCCAGGTGACCGTGCCCGAGCTCGGCACGTTCACTGCGCTGACGCCGCCGATCGTGGTGCTCACGTCCAACCGCACCCGCGACGTGCACGATGCCCTCAAGCGGCGCTGCCTGTACCACTGGGTCGAGCACCCCTCGTTCGAACGCGAGGTGGCCATCGTCCAGCTGCGGGTGCCCCATGTGAGCGAGCAGCTCACCCGCCAGCTCGCCGCAGTGATCGAGTCGCTGCGCGAGATGCACCTGTACAAGCCACCGGGTGTGGCCGAGACCATCGACTGGGCGATGGCGCTCGGCACGCTCGGCATCTCCGAGCTCGACGAAGCCTCCCTCGAGGCGACGCTCGGCACCGTGCTCAAGTACCGCGAAGACCAAGAGCGCGTACGCGCCCACGGCGTGGCCGATCTCGTGAAGCAGGCCTTCGAGCGGGGACTGCTCCCGGCCTGAGTGCGCCGACCGATGCCACCGCCTCACGACGCCGAACGGTTGGCCGTGGGGTTCGCCCGCGTGCTGCGCGGCGCAGGTCTGGCGGTGCCGATCGGCACGGTGTTGACCTTCGTCGAAGCCCTCGGCGCGGTCGGCGTTCTCCACCGCGATGACGTGTACTGGGCGGCGAGGGCCACACTGGTACGCCGCCCGGAAGACCTCGCGCTGTTCGACCGTGCCTTCGCGGTGTTCTGGGAGCGGTTCCGGCCACCGTCGTCGGCAGCGGCGTCCGAGCCCGACCTGGTGACGATCGCCCTCGACACCGCCGGCGACGACGGCGACGATGCACCCGGCGAGGACGACGCCGAACGCGCCGGCGAGGAGCCGACGATCACTATGCGCTTCTCCGCGGTGGAGCTCTTGCGGCACAAGGACTTCGCCGTCTACGACGACGACGAGCTGCGCGAGGCCCAGGCCCTGATGGCCGAGCTGCGCTTCGCCGGGCCGCCACGGCGGTCGTTGCGCACCCGTCCCACCCGCACCGAGCAGCGCCGCCCCGACCTGCGCCGAACGGTGCGCGCCTCCCTGCGCGCCGGCGGCGAGCCGTTGGAGCGACACTGGCAGCAGCCCGGCGAGCGACTGCGGCGCCTGCTGCTGCTGCTCGACGTGAGCGGCTCGATGGAGCCGTACGCGCGGGCGATGCTGCGCTTCGTGCAGGCCGCCGTCGCCGGGCGCCAGCGCGTAGAGGCCTTCGCCCTCGGTACCCGCCTCACCCGGGTCACCCGTGAGCTCGGTGTGCGCGACCCCGACAAGGCTCTCCGCCAGGCGGCGGAGCGGGTGGTCGACTGGAGCGGGGGCACCAGGCTCGGCGAGGGCATGCGCACGTTCAACGACGAGTGGGGCGTGCGCGGGATGGCTCGCGGCGCGATCGTGGTGATCCTGTCCGACGGCTGGGATCGGGGTGACCCGGCGCTCCTCGCCGAGCAGATGGCCCGGCTGTCGCGCGTCGCGTACCGCATCATCTGGGTGAACCCGCTGAAGGTGACGCCCGGCTACGCCCCGCTCGCTCGTGGGATGGCCGCGGCATTGCCGTATGTTGACCACTTCGTGGAAGGCCACTCGCTGGCCGCCCTCGAAGAGCTCGCCGGGGTCATCTCCCGAGAGCGCTGAGCACCAGGAGGGACTGTGCGCGAGATCCTCGACGACATCGACGCCTGGCGATCGGCAGGAAAGCGGGTGGCGCTCGCCCGTGTGGTCGACGTGGCCGGATCCGGCCCGCGTGGGCCGGGCGCGGCGATGGCGGTGAACGAGGACGGCGACGTCGCCGGCTCGGTCAGCGGGGGCTGCGTCGAGGGGGCGGTGGTCGCCGAGGCGCTCGACATGCTCGCTGCCGGCGGCGCACCGCGGGTGGTCACGTTCGGCTACAGCGACGACGACGCGTTCGCCGTCGGGCTGACCTGTGGCGGAACGATCCAGCTCTTCATCCAGCCACTGACCCAATAGGCCCATGACCGCCACACCACCGACGACTGCCACGGGCGGCGGACTCCCCGACAGCCTCTACACGGTGCTCAGTGCCGATCTTCGCGCCTCGCGCGCGGTGGCGTTGGTGACCGTGATCGAAGGCCCACACGTCGGTGCTTCGATGCTCGTGCGCGCAGGCACCGACGCCGAGGGATCGCTCGGCGATGCCGGGCTCGACCGGGTGGTCGCCCGCGATGCGCGTGCCGAGCTGGAGGCGGGACGCACCGGTGTGCGCCACTACGGCCCGCACGGGGAGACGACACCCGAGGACCTCGTCGGTGCACCCGAGGTCGCGGTGTTCGTGGAGAGCTTCTCCCCTCCTCCGGAGATGTGGATCTTCGGCGCCGTCGACTTCACCGCCGCCCTCGCGTCGGTGGCCAAGGTGCTCGGCTACAGGGTGACGGTCTGCGACGCGAGGGAGCGGTTCGCGACGCGCCGGCGGTTCCCGATGGCCGACGAGGTGATCGTGTCGTGGCCGGGCAAGGTGTTCGAGGCGCGCGGCGATTCGCTCGGGCCACGCGACGCGGTGTGCATCCTCACCCACGACCCGAAGTTCGACGTCCCGGCGGTGGTCGCGGCGTTGGCCACCGGCGTCGGCTACATCGGGTGATGGGCAGCCGCACCACCCACGCCCGCCGGTTGGAGCGCCTGGTCGAGGCCGGCGTGACCGACCCGGCCGACATCGCCCGGCTGATGGCCCCGATCGGTCTGGATCTCGGCGCGCGGACACCCGAGGAGACCGCGATCGCGATCTGTGCCGAGATCATCGCCACCCACACCGGCCGGGCGGTGGCGTCGCTGCGCGACTCCCGCGGACCGATCCACTGACCGGCGGGCGTCGCCGCCGCCTCAGACCACGGGGTCGCCGAATGCGCTGCGGCTCATGCTCGAATCCGACAACGCCTCGACCCTCACCACTTCGCCGCTGTAGGGCGAGTGGAGGATGAACGATCCCACGCCGAGCCACAGCATCACGTGGCCCGGGTAGCGCAACAGGTCGCCGGCTTGGGCCGTCGAGGTGTCCCTTGGCGAGGCGGCGTCGATCTGGTCGCCCGAAGAACGGGGCAGCTCCTGACCGGCGGCCGACCACGCGAAGCTCGTCAGCCCGGAGCAGTCGAAGCCCGAGCCGGGTTCACGCGCCATCGACTGGTACCTCACCCCGAGCTGGGTCAGCCCGGCCATCAGCGCCACCTGGTGGCCGGGATCGGCACCCGCCCAAGCGGCGCGCAGGGTCGTGGCGTCGATGCCGAGGCGGGTGGCCACGTCGGCGACGATCTGGCTGCGCAGCACCAGGTAGGAGACCGATCCGTCACCAGTGCCCGCCGCGATCGACGCCTGCAGAGCAGTGAGGGCGTTTGCCGCCGTGGCTGTCAGGGAATCTGGTCCGAGCGGGAAGCCGACCACAGCAGGTGCGGCAGAGCCGGCCACGGCTGCGGCAGGCTCAGCGGTGATCGCCCCTGGCTCCGCGGCCGCCGGAGATGCCGGGGCCAGCGCGGCGAGGCCGCCGGCGCTCACCGCGAGCGTGCACGTGAAGCGGCGGAGCCTTTGGCGTAGGGGTCGGGGGGACGTTGCAGCCATGTGGGGGCGAACACCTCGCATGATCGAGTCCCGGTTGCGACTGCCGGGACCGGAGAGCGCTGCACGTGCCCTTTTGTTGCAGCGGGCGTGAAGCTACCGTCACGCGAACGCAATATTCAAGGCACCTGTAATCATTTCGTCATGTGACGGATGCCCTCGGCCCCTGCCACGCTCACGGATGATGACAGCGGAGCAGGCGGCGCCGGAGACCTCGACCGTGGCGATCCTCCTGGCCGCCGGTGGCGGGCGGCGCTTCGATGCCGGCACCCACAAGCTGCTCGCCCCGCTTCGCGGCCGCCCCGTGGTGGCTTGGTCACTCGACGCGGTGGCGGCAGCGGGGTTCGCCCACGTGGTCGTGGTCACCGGAGCGGTCCCGATCGACGAGCTCGTGCCGCAGGGTTTGGTCGTCGTGCACCACCCCGGCTGGGCGGCGGGCCAGGCCGGTTCGCTGCACGCCGGTCTGCGAGCCGCGCGTGACCTCCTCGGCGCCGAGCGCGTCGTCGTCGGGCTCGCCGACCAACCGTTCGTCGAAGCGGGGTGCTGGCGCGCGGTGGCCGCGTCGTCGTCGCGCCCGATCGCCGTCGCCACGTACGCGGGCGTCCGCGGCAACCCGGTGCGCCTCGACCGTCAGGTGTGGGCACTGCTGCCGACCGAGGGCGACGCCGGCGCGCGACCGCTGATGCGCGTTCGTCCCGATCTCGTCGAGGAAGTACCCTGCATTGGCTCAGCCGCCGACATCGACACGACGAAGGACCTAGAACGATGGACCTGAACCACGAGTTCACCGTGCACCGTCCGATCGACGAGGCGTGGGTGATCCTCACCGACCTGGAACGCATCGCGCCGTGCCTGCCTGGCGCGCAGCTCGATGAGGTGGAGGGTGACGTGCACCGCGGCCAGGTGAAGGTGAAGGTCGGTCCGATCCTCGCCACGTTCAAGGGCCAGGCCCACTTCGTGGAGAGGAACCCCGACGGTCACAAGGCGGTGCTCCAGGCGGCCGGGCGCGACACCTCGGGCAAGGGCAATGCCGAGGCACTGATCACCGCTCAGCTCGAGCCCCTGTCGCCCACGGTCACCACCTGCAAGGTGGCCACGCACCTGTCGATCACCGGCAAGGTGGCCCAGTTCGGACGCGGCGCTCTGGCCGACATCAGCGACAAGCTGCTCACCCAGTTCTCCAACAACTTGAACGACCTCATCGAGCAACCCGACCAGAGCGCACCACCCGATCAGAGCGAAGTACCAGGTCAGAGCGAACCACCAGCTCAGAGCGCTGGACCCGCTCAGGCCGCCGCGCCGCAAGAGCCGGCGCGCACCGTTCGGGCGATCGAAGGCCCTGCGGCTGAGCCGCTCGACCTCGGCTCGGTGGCCACCGGACCGATCCTGAAGCGGCTGCTGCCGCTCTTCGCCGGGATCGTCGTGCTGCTGGTCCTGCTGCGCCGCCGCCGGCACTGACGTGGGGCGCGGCGCGCCCGACCCCACTGCCCTCGACCGCCAGCGCGTCGCCGAGCTGCTCGGACGAGACCCGCGCGGGGCGTTTCAGGTGGTCGTACGCGATGCGCAGGGCTGGCCGGTCGTCATCCGCAACGCTCCCCTGCTCGACGACGGCACCCCGATGCCGACCCGGTACTGGCTCGTCGGGCGCAAAGCGGTGGTCGCCGTCAGCCGCCTGGAGGCGGCCGGTGGCGTGGCGGCGGCGGAGGCCGCGGTCGACGCCGTCGCGCTGCGCGAGGCACACCACCGCTACGCAGCCGAGCGCGATTGCGAACTTCCGCAGGCGTACGCCGGTCCCCGTCCGAGCGGCGGGGTCGGCGGCACGCGGGAGGGCGTGAAGTGCCTCCACGCCCACTACGCCTGGCATCTGGCCGGGGGGGACGACCCCGTCGGGCGGTGGGTGGCCGAACACCTCGACGCTCGGCAAGGATCACAACCCATGAGCGCGGTGGCCGCGATCGACATCGGCACCAACTCGACGAACCTGCTCGTGCTCGACGCGTCGGGTCACGAGCTGGAGCGCATCGTGGCGATCACGCGCCTCGGCCGAGGCGTCGCAACGACGGGTCGGCTGGACCCCGAAGCGATCGAGCGCACCGTCGCCCAGCTGCGCCAGTACCGCGAGCTGCTCGACCGTCACGGCGTGGAGCGGTTCCGCGCGGTCGCCACGAGCGCGTCGCGCGACGCCGTGAACCGCGACGAGTTCTTCGACGCCGCGTCTGCCGCGCTCGGCCGTCGGCCCGAGCTGCTGTCGGGCGTGGAGGAGGGCCGCCTCGCCTTCCGCGGCGCAGTCAGCGATCTTCAAGCTCTTGCTCCGCAGCTCGTCATCGACATCGGCGGTGGCTCCACCGAGCTGATGCTCGGGACCGAAGGCGTCGCGCAGGGGGCCACGCTGGACACGACGGTCTCGATCGACGTCGGAGCCGTACGGCTGACAGAGGCGATGCTGCACGGCGACCCGCCACGACCCGAGGAGCTCGCGAACGCGCTCGGTCTCGTGAACGACATGCTCGACGACGCCATCCGCGACCTTCCCCAGCTCCTCGACGCGCGCACGCTCGTCGGCATCGCGGGCACGATCACCACCGTCGCCGCGGTCGAGCTCGGCCTGGCGACCTACGACGCCGGCGCCATCCACGGGTTCCGGCTGCGCCGAGACGCGGCAGAAGACGTCTTCCGCACTCTCGCCACCGAGGCGCTCGCCGACCGGGTGCACAACCCCGGCCTGCCCGCCGCGCGCGCCGACGTGATCGTGGGTGGTTGCTGCGTGCTCGTCGCGATCATGCGCCGATGGCACGCGTCGGAGCTGGTGGTGTCGAGCCACAACCTGCTCGACGGCGTGTGTGCCGAGCTGCACGAAGGGGCCGCACCGTAGTGAGCACACTCGGCCATCCCGCCGGCTCCACCGGGCGCGGCCTGCGCCTGTACGGCAAGAGGGTGATGCTGCGCGCGCTCGTCGCGCCTGACTTCGGGGCCTGGTCCGAGGTGCGCCGACGCAACCACGACTGGCTGACCGTCTGGGAGCCGCGACGCTCGGCGATCCTGCCCGACCCCGTCCACGACCGTGATGCCTTCGGCGCCCGCTGCCACGCCCGGGAGCGAGAGCGGAGCCTCGGCACCGGCTATGCGTTCGGGCTGTTCGTCGACCAGCGCTTCGCCGGTGAGGTGAATTTGAACAACGTGCTGCGCGGCGCGATGCAGTCCGCGACCGTGGGCTACTGGATCGACGAGGAGCAGGCCGGGCACGGATACGTCCCCGAGGGCGTCGTCGTGGTCGCTCGCTACGCCTTCGAGGAGCTGCGGCTGCACCGCCTGGAGGTCTGCATCGTGCCCCGCAACAACGCCAGCCGCCGGGTGGTCGAAAAGCTCGACCTGCGCGACGAAGGCACAGCCGAGAGGCTGCTGGAGATCGACGGCACGTGGGAGGACCACGTGCGCTACGGATTCACCGCCGAAGAGTGGTCGCAGCGCCGCGAGGAGCTCGCCGCCGTCTGGCTGTAGTTCGCGACCAGCTGTAGTTCGCGCTCAGCTCTCGTCGGCGAGGCGGAAGGCTTGCGCCTTGGCCTTGCGGCGAGCCGAGCGCCGCTTCCAGTCCTTCATCTTCCAATGGCGGAACCTGCCCGGTTCGCTGCGCTTCGCTACCCGTTCGGCGTCGTGGCGCTGCTCCGGCTTCCAGCTCGACCCCGGCTCGACGGCGTCGTCAGGCTCCACGTCGCCGAACGAGACCGCGTCGGCGAGTGTGTGCAGCTCGGTGCTGATCCGGTGCCGCTCTCCGCGCGCCTCAGCCTTCAGCTGGGCCTTGGACATCGGTGCCGTCTCCTGGCTCCGGTGGCGCTTGCTCATCGGGTTCCTCCCTTTCGGGTCCTTCAGAACTCCCCCTGCGCCAGGGACCGTACTGCACCGCAGCCGCGACCGGTAAGAGTCTCTGGTCCCACCGGGTCGGACTACTTGGAGGAGATCCGCTCCTGCAGGGCGGCCAGCCGTTCGGCGAACCACGGCTGGCGGGTGCTCCACACCTGAGGGCCGAGCTCGCGCTGCACCGCCTCGGGGTGCGTCGTCACGTCGGCCATCGCCTGGATCGTCTGCTTCACCTGCACCAGCAGCTCGCGCGGGACCGAAGCGGCACGAGCCGCCATGCGGTGGGCCTCACCGAGCAGCTCCTCGTCGTCGACGCAGCGGTGCACGAGACCCACGCGCTCGGCCTCGGCACCGTCGAGCACCTCGCCGAAGACGACCGTCGCGAAGGCAAGTTGAGGCCCGCCGACGCGCCGCAGCATCCACGTGTGGCCCCCGCCGGGATGGATGCCGATCTGCAGGAAGCGCGTGTCGAACTTGGCGCGGCGGGCCGCGAGTCGCACGTCGCAGCCGAGCGCCAGGTTCATTCCGGCTCCCACGGCGGCACCGTTCACCGCGGCGAGCGTCGGCAGCGGGCTGCGGGCAATTCGCAGAAACCCTTCGTACACCGAACCCAGGCTGGTGCCGTCCGCCTCGGCCAGGTTGCCGAGGTTCGCCCCCGCGCAGAAGGCCGGTGCGGCGCCGGTGACGACGACCGCACCGACGCTTTCGTCGGCTTCGACCGCGTCCATCGCCGACACGATCTCGGCCACCATCGCGGCGGTGAGCGTGTTGCGCTCGGCGGGGTTGTTGAGGGTCAGCGTCGCGACGCCGTCGGCGACGTCGACGAGCACGAGGGGCACACCGGGCTCGCTCTCCATGGGCAGCAGTCTCGCACGGTGACTCGGATCGGTCATGATGGCTGGCGTGTCGACCAGCGCCGGGCCAGAGGCTCACCCTGCTGCCACTGCGATCGTCGTTCGCTCGACCGACGACGGCTTCGAGGTGCTGCTGCTGCGCAGGAGCGACGTCGGTGCCTTCGCCGGTCTGTGGGTGTTCCCCGGCGGCCGCGTCGACGACGGCGATCCCGGCGACGACGAGCTGGGCCGGGCGGCGAGCGCCGCCGTGCGCGAGGTGGGCGAAGAGGTGGGCATCACCGTCGACGCCGGCCGGATGACGGTTTGGAGCCACTGGACGCCACCGGCGATCGCTCCCAAACGCTTCGCGACGTGGTTCTTCGTCGCCCCCTTCGACGACGACGCCGACGTCCTCGTCGACGGCCACGAGATCCTCGAGCACCGCTGGCTGCGCCCCGCCGAGGCACTCGGCGCAGGTCTGCCGATGGCGCCGCCGACGATCGTCACCCTGCACGAGCTCGCCGCCGCGGGCAGCCTGGCGCAGCTCGCGCAGCGTGGCGACCCGCCCGCGTACTTGACCCGTGCCGCGCAGACCGCGGACGGGACGGCGGTGCTGCTGTGGGCAGGCGACGCCGGTTACGAGTCGGGTGACCCCGACCTGGCCGGACCGCGCAACCGGTTGTGGATGTTCGACGGCTTGAGCGGCTCGACCAACCGCTACGAGCGTTCCGGGTAGCGCCGACATGCTCGACCACGTGTTCACCGATGCCATCAGCGCGTTGCGCGAGGCCTTCGAGCGCGCGTTCCTCGAGCGCCAGGCGTTCGAGGAGCACTTCCAGGTGGACGTGCTGCTGGGCGACCTCACGTGGGAGACGAGCTACGGACTGCCCGGGGAGGGCCAGCCGCCGCGCGTGGTCGCCCACATCACCTTCGACTGGCCGACGTGGAGCCAGACCGCGTACCGCCGCTGGTACGTCGACGAGGTGCTCGACGAGCAGCCGGCGATCGAGATGGAGATCGTGTTTCGCGTCCAGCGCCTGGCGGACGCCCCGTCGCCGGAGGTCGTGCGCGCGATCCTGCCCGCGGTCAGCCCGCTGATCGGCGAGGGGCGGCTGGAGCAAGCGGGGATCACCGTCGAAGCCGGCTACACCGACCACGACCTGGCCGCCGAGCACGCCGTCGAGATCACCTTCGAGGGCCTCTACGAGCTGGCCGAGGAGACTCTCGCCGACGGGGCGAGCACCGTGCTCGACGAGCACTTCGGCGCGCTCGGCGGATGGATCGCCGCGAACCTCGTCAAGCTCGGCGACCTGAAGGTCGCGTTCTTGCCCGCCGAGGACGAGACGGGAGGATGACGCCCATGCAGGCCGACGTCGTCCTACTCGTTGTCGAAGAGCGCATCGCCACCGTCACCTTGAACCGCCCCGATCAGCGCAACGCGCTGTCGGGTGAGGTCCTCCGGCTGCTGCCGGAGCTGCTCGGCGAAGCCGACCGACGCGACGACGTCGACGTGATCATCCTCACCGGCGCCGACCCCGCGTTCTGCGCCGGCCTCGACCTGAAAGAGCTCGGATCGAGTGGCGGCGGTCTCGCCGGGGGCAGCGGTGCGCAACCGCCCTCCGACACCGCCCGGCCGCGCGGGCCCTTCCCCGTGCTGGACAAGCCGCTGATCGGTGCGATCAACGGGGCGGCGATCACGGGCGGCTTCGAGATCGCCCTCAACTGCGACTTCTTGGTGGCGTCGGAGCGCGCCAAGTTCGGCGACACTCACGCCCGGGTCGGCGTGATGCCCGGCTGGGGCCTGACCGTGTTGTTGCCCCAGGCGATCGGTGTGCGCCGCGCCCGTGAGATGAGCTTCACCGGCAACTTCATATCGGCCGACGTCGCCCTGCAGTGGGGACTCGTCAACCACGTCGTCGCCCACGAAGAGCTGCTGGGGTTCACCCGCTCTCTCGCGAGGGACATCGCCGGCAACGACGCCGCGGGCGTGCGCCAGATCCGCAAGACCTACGCCGCGATCCACGCCGAGCAGGAGGGCTGGGCGATCGAGGCTGCCGACTCGGCGCGCTGGCAGCGAGCGATGTTCAGCCCCGAGCGCGTCGCCGAGCGCCGCGCGGCCATAGTGGCTCGCGGCCGAACGCAGTAGCGCAGACCAAGCAGGCTCCGCAGGCAAGCGCCGCTGCTGCCCACCACACGAGGACGGCGACCGGGCGGCCGGTGGCGGGCAGCGAGGCATTGGACCGCGGGGGCGCCGCGATGACCTCCACCGGGGCCGCGCCGGGCGCGCTGTCGGGCGGAGCCGCCTGGGCCACCTCGCGGCATCGGCCGACCTCGACCGCTACCGCCGTGAGCGTGAACGGCTCGCCTTCACGGTGCACGGCGATCGATCCCCCGCTCGTGGCATCGCCGGCCGCGACCATCGCCCCACCGACGGACACCTGCACGGGGGCGTCGGTGTTGACGGCATCGACACGCAGTGTCTCGCCCGGGACCGGCCCGGGAACCCCGACGCCGAGCTCGACGGTGGTGGCGTCGCCGCCGACGACGATGCTGCCCGACCACTCGTAGGTGACCGAGTCGCAGCTCTCACCGACGGGCACCGGGCTGGCCACCGTCGGTGACGCGAAGACGGCGAGGGCCGCGCCGGTTGCGGCGACGGTGACGATGCTCGACTTCACTGCCCACCTGGCGCCGCGTGCGGCCATGTGCTGCACCTTTCCCTGTCCCGACGCGATGGTACGACGTGGGCCGGCGGGCGGGAATGGGCCGAACGGCCCAGCGCGAAGTCAGGGTCCGTGCTAGATGTTCGCGCCGAGAGCGCGCAACTCGACCTTGACTGCCTCGACGATGTCGAGCGAGAGGATCTCGGCACCGGTCGGGTTCAGGTGGTTGCCGTCGCTCGCCCGCACGTCCTTGCCCTGACCGTCGCGCGGGTCGATCACGTACTCGGCGTAGCCCCCGTCGACCCCGGTGAACCGGGCCCAGGTGTCGACGTATGCGATCGGCACGGGATATGCCTCGACCGCTGCGCGGGTGACGTCACGCACCACCTCGAGCCGGGAGGAGAACTCGGCGTCGGGCGCGTTGGCCAGCCCGACCCAGATCACCCGAGCGCCTGCGCCGGTCAAGATGTCGAGCATCTTCGTGACCCGGGCGGAGTAAACCTCGGCCCAGGTGTCGCTCGTCAGCGCGTAGGCCTTGCCGTCGATGGTCATCCCCTGGCCGTCGTTGCCACCCCAGGCGACGACCGCGATCGCCGGCTGGTCCGCGGCGACGATCGCCGGCAGCTCGGCGGGCCAGTCGTAGAAGTCGTCACGCACGAGCCCGCTCGACACCTTGTAGGTGAGCGTCGTCTCGACGATCCCCAGGTCGTCGAGCATCTCCTCCAGGTAGGGCCCGAAGCCACCGGCGTGGGAATCGCCGTAGACGGCGAGGCGCGCCGGAGTCGCGGCGGTCGGCACCGGCACTGCGCCGGCATTCACGTCGACACCGACCTCTGTGCCCGTTCCGGGCGGGTCGGTGGAGAGCGCAGCGGTTGCCGAAGAGGACTCGCTCGGCGCCGCTGCGTCCACCACTGCACCACTAGCGGTCTCGGTGCCCGCGGCCCCCGCCGCCCAGATGGCCACCTGGGCGCCGAGCAGCAAGACGACGACGAGGATGGCGAGAGCGCCCGCTCGCCGCGCTACGTAGCGGCGTCGGCTCACGCGCGTGCGCGGCTTCGACCTCGCCTGGCCGTGAGGTCGGTGGGCTTTAGCTGGGGTGGACGTCATCAGCCGGGTCGGTCCCGCCGGCGGGCAGGAACATCCCGAGGCTACCTCCGCGCCATCGGTGGCGGTGGGCGCTCCCGCCAGGCGCGCTACATTCGATGCCGACCAAACAACAACCACGCGGGGTGACCCGCGAGGGGGAGACACAGACATGCGCACCAAGAAGCGCCTCGTCTCTGCTGTCGCCGTATTCGCAGTGCTCGGCCTCGTCGCCGGTGCCTGCGGAGGCGACGACGGAGGCACCGACGAAACCGACGCCCCGAGCACCGACGCCCCGAGCACCGATGCACCGAGCACCGACGCCCCGAGCACCGACGCCCCGAGCACCGACGCCCCGAGCACCGACGCCCCCGGCGACGGCGCCGCCGTCGGCCTGCTGTTCGACGTCACCGGCCGTGGCGACAAGTCCTTCAACGACGCCGCTGCCGCCGGCCTCGACCAGGCCGTCGCCGAGTTCGGCGTCGTCCCGAGCGAATCCACGCCCACCGGCGAAGGCGACCGGGCCGAGCGCCTGGCCGGGCTGATCGACGCCGGCAACGGCCTCGTCATCGGCGTCGGCTTCCTGTGGGGTGACGCGATCACCGCAGGCTCCGCCGAGAACCCGGAGACCAGCTTCGCGATCATCGACTCGGTCGTCGAGGCCGACAACGTGGCCTCGCTCGTGTTCGCCGAGCACGAGGGCTCGTTCCTCGTCGGCGCCGCCGCCGCGCTGAAGAGCCAGACCGGCAAGGTCGGGTTCATCGGTGGTGTCGAGAACGACCTCATCAAGCGGTTCGAGGCCGGCTTCGCCGCCGGCGTGGCCGCGGTCGACCCGGAGATCGAGGTGCTGGTGCAGTACATCTCCCAGCCGCCGGACTTCACGGGCTTCAACGACTCGGCCAAGGGCAAGGAGATCGCCGCAGCGATGTACGCCGACGGCGCCGACGTGGTGTACTCAGCCGCCGGTGCCTCGGGCCTCGGTGCGTTCCAGGCGGCCCAAGAGGCCGCAGTGCCCGGTGAGGTGTGGGCGATCGGCGTCGACTCCGACCAGTACAACCTGGTCGAGCCCGACCTGCAGCCGTACATCCTGACCTCGATGCTGAAGAAGGTCGACGTCGCGGTGTACCAGACCGTGAAGGCGTACGCCGAGGGCACCTTCGCCGCCGGCGTGACCACGTTCGACCTCGCCGCTGACGGCGTCGGCTACTCCACCTCCGGTGGCTTCGTCGACGACATCGCCGATCAGCTCGACGACTTCGCGGCACAGATCATCGACGGCACGATCGAGGTTCCGACCGCGCCGTAAGGAAGTAGGAAGCGGGGCTCGCCCCGCACGATTCGGACAGCGTGAAACCGCGTGCCCGCCCGCTCGCCGGGCGGGCACGCTCGCGTCCGGTGGGCCTGACGAAGTGCCGAAGACGCGCGATCGATTGTCGGCACCTGCGGATCGGCTAGACAGAGCGCCGATGGGAATCGAGATGGGCGCAGCCACGCTGGCTCCGGTCGCGATCGAACTGCGCGACATCGTCAAGCGCTTCCCGGGGGTGGTCGCGAACGACGGCGTCGACCTCACGGTCCGCCAGGGCACGATCCACGCGATCGTCGGCGAGAACGGAGCGGGTAAGTCGACCCTCATGAAGACCCTGTACGGGGCTCACCGCCCCGACGAGGGCACCATCGTGGTCGACGGCGCCGAACGCAACTTCCGCACCCCGAAGGAGGCCATCGCCGCCGGGATCGGGATGGTGTTCCAGCACTTCATGCTCGCCGACAACCTGACCGTCTGGGAGAACATCGTCCTCGGTCAAGAACCCGGTCACGCGTGGCGCCTCGACGCGAAGGCGGCGCGGGCGCGCCTCGTCGAGCTCGGTGAGCAGTACGGGCTCGAGGTCGACCCGGACGAACTCGTCGCGAACCTCGGCGTCGGCGAGAAGCAGCGCTGTGAGATCCTGAAGGTGCTGTACCGCGGCGCGCGGATACTCATCCTCGACGAACCGACGGCGGTGCTCGTGCCCCACGAGGTGGACGAGCTGTTCGAGTCGTTGCGTGAGCTCACCCGCGGCGGATCGACGGCGATCTTCATCTCCCACAAGCTCGACGAGGTGTTGAAGTACGCCGATGCGATCACCGTCATCCGTGCCGGCAAGACCGTCGGCGAGGTGGCCGACCCGTCGTCGGTCAGCGCCCACGAGCTGGCCGAGATGATGGTCGGCAGCGAGCTGCCCTCACCCGAGACCCGCGAGAGCACCGTCACCGATCGCGTCCTCTTCGAAGTGCGCGACCTGTGCGTCGCGGCCGAAGCCGGCAACGACCAGGGCGCGGCGCCGTTGACCGGGATCGATGCCGCGACCGCGAACCTCGGTACCGCCGACTCGGCGAGGGTGCCCATGCGCTCCCAGACGAGAAGGCTCACGCTCGACAACGTCTCGTTCCGCATCCACGCCGGGGAGATCCTCGGCGTCGCCGGTGTGGAGGGCAACGGCCAGGCGGAGCTGATCGAGGCGATCGTCGGCCTGCGCCCGGCCACCGGGGAGCTGCTGCTCGACGGCAGCGACATCACCGGGATGTCCACCCTCGAGCGCCGCGAGCACGGGATCGGCTACATCCCCCAGGACCGCCAGAAGGACGGGCTCGTCCTGCCGCTCACGATCTGGGAGAACGTCATGCTCGGTCACCAGACCAGGGTGCCGTTCGCCAAGGGGGCCTGGATCGACCGCGCCGGCGCCCGTGAGCGCACCGCCCAGGTCATCGAAGAGTTCGACGTCCGCACCCCTGGTGCAGATGTGCCTGCGTTCACGCTGTCCGGGGGCAACCAGCAAAAGCTGGTCGTCGGACGGGAGATGACCGCCGAGCCGCGGTTGCTCGTGGCCGCCCACCCGACGCGTGGCGTCGACGTCGGGGCCCAGGCGAGCATCTGGGACATCTTGCGCGACGCCCGGGCCAAGGGCCTCGCCACCCTGCTCATCTCGGCCGACCTCGAGGAGCTGATCGGGCTCTCCGACCGCCTGCTCGTGATGCTCCGCGGCCAGATGGTGGCCGAGCTCGACCCGGCGCATGTCACGCCCGTCGAGCTCGGCTCGTACATGACCGGGGTGAAGACGCAGAGGCAGCGCCCGGCCGGCGCCGACGGGGAGGGGCCCGGGTGATCACAAGGATCAGGCACGCTCTGCTCGCTCCGGCGGTCGCCGCCGCCGTCGCGTTCGTAGTCAGCTCGATCGCGCTGATGATCAGCGGCAACAACCCGCTGACGGCGTTCGCGGAGATGTGGAAGTCGATCGACTCGATCGACGCGGTCGTCGCGATCATCAACCGCGCCACCCCCTACTACGTCGCCGGCGTAGCGGTGGCGATCGGGTTCAAGATGAACCTGTTCAACATCGGCGCCAACGGCCAGTACATCCTCGCCACCCTGCTCGCCGCGGCCGCCGGCGCAGCGGTGAGCCTGCCGCCGGTGCTGCACGTGACGATGATCCTCGTGATCGCGGTCGTGGTCGGCGCGGCATGGGCGGCGATCGCCGGCGTCCTGAAGGTGACCCGGGGCGTCAACGAGGTGATCTCGACGATCATGCTCAACTACATCGCGACCGGGATCACCGCCTTCTTGGTCGCGGAGTACCTGCGCAACAAGGCCGTCGATCTCGTTGCCGAGACCAAGCCACTGCCGAAGTCGGCGCAGCTCCCCCCGCTCAACCGGCTGTTCGAGCTCGTCGGGCTCGACCTTCCGGAGGGTGTGGTGCTGCAGGGCTTCTTGCCCTTCGCGGTCGCCCTCGGCATCGGCTACCACCTGATGCTCAACCGCAGCCGCTTCGGCTACCACCTGCGCGTCTCGGGCACGAACCCGGCGGCGGCGCGCACGGCGGGGATCAACCCGAAGGTGATGGTGCTGGCGACGATCGTCCTCTCCGGTGCGGTGGCCGGCCTGATCGGCATGAGCGGTCTGCTCGCCGACCCCCAGTTCCACAAGTACGGCGATCAGTTCCCGAAGTCCCTCGGGTTCACCGGCATCTCGCTCGCCCTGCTCGGGCGCAACCACCCCGGCGGCATCGCCGCGGCCGCCCTCGTGTGGGCGACCATCGAAAGAGCCACCCAGCGTCTCTCCCCGTTCGGCATCCCCCAGGAGATCGGCGTCATCCTGCAGGGCTCGTTCCTGCTGGCCGCCGTGATCGCGTTCGAGGTGGTCCAGCGCAGCAACGAGGAGGCCGCGACCCGCGCCGCCGCGCGAGCTGCCGCGGCCAGGGTCCCCGAACCGATAGCGACCGGACCCGGTAGTGCGGGGGTGACGACGTGAGCTCCACCGACGCCAGCACCGCGACGATGACCACCGAAGCGCCGCGCGGCACACCCTCGTTCGGCGAGCGCTTCGCCCGCTTCTTCGCTCAGCGCTCGGTCACGATGTGGGCGCTCGTCGGCGTCGCCATCATCTCGACCGCGCGCCTGATCAGCGGCAACGACGACCTCACGTCGTCGGGCACGTTCGGCGCCGCTCTGCGCACGGCGGCACCGATCGCGCTCTGCGGTCTCGCGGGTCTTTGGGCAGAGCGCAGCGGCACCGTGAACATCGGCCTCGAAGGCATGATGGTGATGGGCACGATCTTCGCCGGGTGGTGGGGCTGGGAGTACGGGCCGTGGGCAGCCCTGCTCGGCGGCGTGATCGGCGGCGTCCTCGGCGGCCTGCTCCACGCCTTCGCGACGGTGACGTTCGGCGTCAACCACATCGTGTCGGGTTTCGCGATCAACATCATCGCCCCTGGTGTGGCCCGCTTCATGGCCAACCTGCTCTTCGTCGGCGAACCGGGCGGCTCGATCACGAACTCCCCCGGCAACAAGGGCTCCCTCGGACGGTTCACGATGCCGTTGACCTCCGGCGGCGACCTGTTCGGGTGGACCACTCCCGACCCCCTCGGCTGGATCGAGGAGCGCGGCTGGTTCATGGTGTCCGACATCGCCGGGCTGCTGAAGGGCCTGACGACGAACATCACGTACGACCTGATCCTCGTGGCCGCGGTGTTCTTCGCTTCGGCGTACGTCATCTGGCACACCCCGTTCGGGCTGCGCCTGCGATCTGCCGGTGAGCGCCCGAGCGCCGCCGACTCGCTCGGCGTGTCGGTGTACGCCACCCGCTACTACGGCATGATCCTGTCCGGGGCGAGCGCGGGCCTCGGCGGGGCGGTGCTCGTGCTGTTCACGAACCGCTACCAAGAGGGCCAGACGGGCGGGCGCGGCTTCCTCGGCCTGGCGACTCTGATCGTCGGCAACTGGATGCCCGCTGGTGTGGCGGCCGGCGCCGGCCTCTTCGGCTACTTCCAGGGCATCACCTTGAGAGTGCGCCCGGAAGAGCTGGTCCGGGCGCTGATCCTGGCGGCGGCGATCGCCATCGCGGTCGCGACGGTGGTCGCCGTGTGGCGCAAGCGCTGGTCGATCGTCCCGTGGACGGTGGCGCTCTCGGCGGCGGGGTTCATCGCGTACGCGATGGCGGAGCGGCCGAACAACCAGTTCGTCTACATCATGCCGTACCTCGTCACCCTCGTCGTGGTATCGGTCGGCGGCCAGCAGCTGCGACCTCCTGCGCAGGAGGGCATCCCCTGGCGCAAGGGCTCCCAGCTCTAGATGCCGGCCGCCCTCACGCATGAATCCGCGGGCGGCGCCCAAGTCGCTGCTGCACGACCACCTCGACGGTGGGCTGCGACCTCAGACGGTGCTCGAGCTGGCCGACGAGTGCGGGTGGACGCCGCACCTGCCGGCGACCGAGCCGGCCGGCCTGCAGGACTGGTTCACCCGCGGCGCCGACACCCGCGACATCGTCCAGTACCTGGCCACGTTCGAGCACACGCTCGCGGTGCTGGCGACGGAGGCGGCGTTGGAGCGCGTCGCCTACGAAGCGGTCGTCGACCTCGCCGCCGACGGGGTCGTGTACGCCGAGATCCGCTTCGCCCCCGAGTTGCACCAAGGGGGTGGGGTCGCGCTCGAGGCCGCCGTCGACGCGGTGTGCGCGGGCATCCGCCGCGGCGAAGCCGAAGCAGTGCGCGCCGGCCACTCGATACTGGTCGGCGTCATCTGCTGCGCGATGCGCACCGCGGGGCGCTCACGCGAGATCGTCGCGCTCGTCGACCGCGTCCGCCGGCGTGAGCCGAAGGTCGTCGCGTTCGATCTCGCCGGCGCCGAGACCGGGTTCCCGCCGTCGCTGCACGCCGACGCGCTCGCCGCCGCCCGACGTCTTCACCTCAACGTCACCATCCACGCGAGCGAGCCGCCGGACCTGGAGCTGATCTCCGACGCCCTCGCCCACGGAGCACACCGCATCGGCCACGGTGTACGGCTGGGCCGCGACACCCATCTCGGCCCCGACGGCCGTCTCGTGCTCGGTCCGTTGGCGCGCCACGTGCTCGACCGCCAGGTGCACCTCGAGATGGCACCCACCTGCAACGTGCAGATCGGCGCCGTCGCGTCGGTGGCCGACCACCCGATCGGGGCGTTCCTGCGCGCCGGGTTCAACGTGAGCGTCAACACCGACAACCGCCTGATGAGCGGGGTGTCGGCGTCGTCGGAGCTGTACGCCGTGGGCACCGCGTTCGCACTCGACTGGTCCGAATTGCAACAGCTCGTCGTCAACGGTGTGATGAGCGGCTTCGCACCCTTCGAGGATCGCGTCCGCATCGTGGAGCAGGTCGTGCGGCCCGGCTTCGCCGAGCTCCACCAGCACTAGGCTCGACGTCCGATGAGCCTCGCTGCCGAGTTCTGCGCCCGGGCTCCGAAGGCACTGCTGCACGATCACCTCGACGGGGGTCTGCGCCCGCGGAGCGTCGTCGAGCTCGCCGCCGAGCACGGCTACGGCAACCTGCCGACGAGCGACGTCGACGACCTGTCGCACTGGTTCCACCGCGGTGCCAAGCGCAACGATCTGGTGCTGTATCTGGAGACCTTCGCCCACACGATCGGCGTGATGCAGCATCCCGACGCGCTGGAGCGCGTCGCCTACGAGTGCGCGCTCGATCTCGCCGCCGACGGCGTGGTCTATGCCGAGGTGCGTTTCGCTCCCGAGTTGCACACCGAGGCCGGGCTCACTCTCGACGAGGTGATGGGCGCCGTGCTCACCGGGTTCCGCAACGGCGCGTCCGACACCGGGATCAGCGTCTACGCGATCTGCTCGGCGATGCGCACCGCGGCCCGCAGCCTGGAGATCGCCGAGCTGGCCGTGCGCTGGCGTGACGCCGGCGTGGTCGGCTTCGACATCGCGGGCGCCGAGGCCGGATTTCCGCCGACCAGGCACCTCGACGCCTTCCAGCACGTCCAGCGCGAGAACTTCCACTCCACGATCCACGCCGGCGAGGCGTTCGGGCTGCCGTCGATCTGGGAGGCGTTGCAGTTCTGCGGGGCCGAGCGGCTCGGCCACGGTGTGCGCATCGTCGACGACATCGGCCACGCTGCCGACGGCGGTCCCTCCAAGCTCGGGCGCCTGGCGTCCTACGTGCGTGATCGGCGCGTGCCGCTCGAGCTGTGCCCGACGTCCAACGTCAACACGGGCGTCTGTGCCACCGTCGCCGACCATCCGATCGGTCTGCTGCGCAGGCTGCGCTTCCGGGTGACGGTCAACACCGACAACCGGTTGATGAGCGACACGTCGATGACGAACGAGCTGCTGCAGCTCGCCGACGCGTTCGGCTGGGGCCTCGAAGACTTCGAGTGGCTCACCATCAACGCGATGAAGAGCGCATTCGCGCCCTTCGACGAGCGGCTGCGCCTGATCAACGGCATCGTCAAGCCGCAGTACGCGTTGTTGAGGGCCGAGCAGTCGCTCGGCGCGGCCTAGACACGCGAGGATCGCCCCATGTCCGTCGAAGTCCAGATCGTCGATCACCCACTTGTCGCCGATGCCCTCGCCAACGTGCGCGACCGCTACACGCCGAACACGCTCTTTCGCCAGGAGCTCGGCCGCGTCGGTCTGCTGCTGCTGGCCGAGGCGACACGCCAACTGCCGACGGTCGACGTCACCGTCGACACGCCGCTCACCGCCGCCCCCGGCCGACGGCTGGCCAGCCGGCCGCTGCTCGTGCCGGTGCTGCGCGCCGGGCTCGGCTTCGTCACCGCTGCCCAGCACCTGTTGCCCGACGCCGACGTCGGCTTCGTCGGCATCGCCCGCGACGAAGTGACGTTCTCGCCGCGCCCCTACGTCAACAAGCTGCCGGCACGCCTCGACGGACGCATGTGCATCGTGCTCGACCCGATGCTCGCCACCGGCGGCTCGCTCGCCTACACCGTGCAGCTGCTGCGCGAGCGTGGCGCGCCCACGCCGGTGACCGTCGTGTGCGTGCTGGCCGCGCCCGAGGGCATCGAGCACCTGCGCGCCGAGGGGCTCGACCTGCGCATCTTCACCGCTGCCGTCGACGACCGGTTGAACGACCTCGCGTTCATCGTGCCCGGGCTCGGCGACGCTGGCGACCGCCAGTTCGGCACCGGCTCCTGACGCCGCTCAGGGCCGGGCCGGGGCGGTGAGCAACGACACGAGGGCGTCGACGAGCGGCCCCGGGTCCTCACCGATCGCCTCGGCGTACAGCTTCACCTTCGGCTCCGTGCCGCTCGGACGCACCTGCAACCGCACCGGCGACCCCGTGTCGTCGGCGGGGGCGATGAAGATGCGCACGAGGTCGGCCTCCGGGTAGGTGCTGACCGCGGTCACCTGGCGACCGCCGACCTGCGCGGGAGGTGAAGCCTGCAGGCGCCCGACGGCGGCTGCCGCAGCGATGGGTTCCATACGGATGCTGCGCTCGGTGGTGACGTAGCGCCCGTAGCGCGCGGCAAGCGAGTCGAGGCGCCCTTGCACGGTGGTGCCCTCAGCCGCCGCCACCGCGGCGATCTCGGCCATCAGCACTGCCGCGGTGATCCCGTCCTTGTCGAGCGGCTGTCCGGTGACGAGGAAGCCGAGCGCCTGCTCGTAGCCGAACACGAACCGCAGCTCAGGGTGGCTGAGCGCGGTGTGGGCGATCCACTTGAAGCCGGTGAACGTCTCCTCGCAGTGCACGCCGTGGTCGGCGGCGATGCGGGCGAGGAGCGAGGAGGAGACGAGGGTGGTCACCACCAGCCGGTCGGCGCCGGAGGTGTAGCCCAAGATGTGGTCGGCGAGCAGCCAGCCGATCTCGTCACCGCTCAGCTTGCGCCAGCCGCCGCCCTCGGCGGGGATTGCGGCGCCGAGACGGTCGGCGTCGGGATCGTTGGCGATCGCCAGCACCGCCCCGGTCTCGTCCGCGAGATCGAGCAGCAGGTCCATCGCCCCGGGCTCTTCGGGGTTGGGGAACGGCACGGTCGGGAACGCGGCGTCGGGCTGCTGCTGCGCGGCGACGACGCCCGGGCGGGGAAAGCCCGCGCGGTCGAACGCGGCGAGCAGGGTCTCCCCACCGACGCCGTGCAACGCGGTGGCCACGATCGGCACGCCCGCCACGTCGGGGCGCAGGCGGACATGGGGCACTGCGGCGAGGTAGGCCTCATACGGGGACTCGTCGAGGTGCTCGACGAGTGGATGATCCTCGGGTGCCAGCTCGACGGTGGTCGGGTCGACGGCCGCGATGCGGGCGGAGATCTGCTCGTCGGCCGGCGGCACGATCTGAGCGCCTGTGCCGAGGTACACCTTGTAGCCGTTGTCGGCGGGCGGGTTGTGGCTGGCGGTGACCATCACCCCGCCCGCCGCGCCGAGCTCGGTGATGTTCCAGGCGAGCACCGGTGTCGGCAGTGGTCGCGGCAGCAAGCGGGCCCGCATCCCGCGGGCCGCGGCCACCCGCGCCGTGTCGAGTGCGAACGCGTCGCTCTTGCGGCGGGCGTCGTAGCCGATCAGCAGCCCACGCTCCGCCGCCGAGGGATCTTCGGCCAGCAGGTGGTCGACCAGCCCGGCTGCGGCCTGGCGGACGACGAGCCGGTTCATGCGCAGCGGCCCGGCGCCCACCGCGCCGCGCAGGCCGGCCGTACCGAACAGCAGCCGGCCGGCGAACCGGGCGGAGAGCTCGGCCGGCTCACCGCGCAGCAGGGCGTCGAGCTCTGCGGCGATGTCGGCATCGGGCTCCGCCGCCAGCCATCTGCGGGCGGTGACGTTCGCGTCGTCGTTCATCGCGTCCCTCCTGTCGCCAGGTCGGCCGGGACCAGGTGGCGCAGCTCGGTCAGCGGGCGGGGCCCGATGTGCGAGATCACCTCGGCCGCGGCGATCGAGGCGAGCCGTCCGCACGCCTCAAGCGGGCGCCCATGGGTGTACCCGTGGAGGAACCCGGCTGCGTACAGGTCTCCGGCACCGGTGGTGTCGAGCACGTGGTCGACATGCTCGGGGGCGACCTCGACGATCGCGTCGTGGGTGATCGCGATCGAGCCCATCACCCCGCGCGTGATCACCGCCAGGCGGGCGTCTTGGCGGACGGCGGCGACGGCGGCCTCGAACGTGTCGTGCTCGTACAGCGCGAGCAGCTCGTGCTCGTTGCCGAACAGGATGTCGACCTCGTCGGACACGAGCGCGCGGAAGTCGTCGCGATGGCGCTCCACGCAGAAGCTGTCCGACAGCGTCAGTGCCACCTCGCGCCCGTTGGCGTGGGCGACACGTGCCGCGTGGCGGAAGGCTGCCTTCGCGTCGTCACGGTCGAACAGGTATCCCTCCATGTACAGCACCCTGCCGGCGGCGATCGTGGCGTCGTCGACGTCACTCGGCTGGAGGTAGGACGAGACGCCTAGGTAGGTGTTCATCGTCCGCTGCGCGTCGGGGGTGACGACGATGATGCAGCGCCCTGTCGCCATCTCGTGCAGCAGGCCACCCGGGCGGAAGGTCACGCCGACGGCGCGCAGGTCGTGGCCGAACACCTGGCCCAGCTCGTCGTCGGAGACCTTGCCGATGTAGGCGGCCCGCCCGCCGAGGCTCGCGACGCCGACGACGGTGTTCGCCGCCGATCCCCCGCTCATCTCGACCGCCGCCCCGAGCGAGCGGTAGAGGTGCTCCGCGCGCGAAGCGTCGACCAGCGTCATCGAGCCCTTGACGATGCCCTCGTGGTGCAAGAAGTCGTCGCCGGCGTGGGCGATGACGTCGACCAGCGCGTTGCCGATGCCGACGACGTCGTACAGCGGCGGAGGCGCGTCGGGCACGCCGGGAGACGCTACCGCGCCGAGGCGGGAGCGGGCCGCCCGCGCCGCCGCCACAGCTACCCTGCCCGTCGTGCCCGAGCTCGATCCCCACCGGTTGGCCCGCCATGCACGGCCGCGCCGCTACGACCTGACACTCGTTCCCGACCTGGCTGCAGCACGCTTCGCGGGCGACGTCACCATCCACGTGGACGTCGACGAACGCACCGACGAACTGGTGCTGAACGCCGCCGAGCTCGACATCGACGTAGTCGAGCTCGACGGAGTCGAGGCCTCGTGGCGCCTCGATCCGGATGCCGAACGGCTCTTCGTGACGCCGAGCGCCGGGCTGGGCACCGGCAGCTGCACCCTGCACGTCGCCTTCCGCGGCACGCTCAACGACAAGCTGCGCGGCTTCTACCGCAGCACGTTCGTCGACGGGGCCGGCGCCGAGCACATCATCGCCACCACCCAGATGCAGGCAACCGACTGCAGGCGCGCCTTCCCCTGCTGGGACGAGCCGGAGTGGAAGGCGGTGTTCGGGATCACGCTCGTGGTGCCGAAGGATCTGCTGGCGATCAGCAACGGCCCCGAGCTGGAACGAACTGATCGACCCGACGGCACCGTCGCCGTTCGCTTCGCGGACACGATGCCGATCAGCACCTACCTCGTCGCGTTCGTCGTCGGCCCGCTCGAAGCGACTCCGGCGGTCGACGTCGGCGGAGTGCCGCTGCGCGTCGTGCACGTGCCCGGCAAGGCCCACCTCACCGGTTTCGGGCTCGACGTCGGTGCGTTCGCGCTGCGCTGGTTCGTCGACTACTACGGCATCCCCTACCCCGACGCGAAGATCGACCTCGTCGCGCTGCCCGACTTCGCGGCAGGGGCGATGGAGAACCTCGGCTGCATCACGTTCCGCGAGAGCGTGCTGCTCGTCGATCCGGCGACGAGCACGCAGCAAGAGCAGCAGTCCGTCGCCGACGTCGTCGCGCACGAGCTGGCCCATATGTGGTTCGGCGACCTCGTCACCATGCGGTGGTGGAACGGCATCTGGCTGAACGAGGCATTCGCGACGTTCATGGAGATCGCCGCGTGCGCCGCGTACCGCCCCGACTGGGACCGGTGGACCAGCTTCTCGTTGGAGCGCTCGATTGCGTTCGAGACCGACTCGCTGGCAACGACACGCCCGGTGGAGTTCGAGGTGCGCTCACCCGCCGACGCCGATGCGATGTTCGACGTGCTGACCTACCTGAAGGGTGGCGCGCTGCTCCGGATGCTCCAGCAGTATCTGGGCGAGGACCGCTTCCGGGACGGGGTCCGGCACTACCTGCGCACCCACGCGTACGCGAACACCGAGACCTCCGACCTGTGGGACGCGATCGAGACGGTGGCCGACGAAGAACCGGTACGCGCGCTCATGGACTCGTGGATCTGGCAGCCCGGCTTCCCGTTGGTCACCGCGGGCGTCGACGGTGACGACGTGGTGCTCACCCAGCGCCGCTTCGGCTTCACCAGCAAGGTCACCGACGACCCGGCGACGTGGCTGGTGCCGGTCCACGTGCGCACCGGCGACTCCCCCGACGTCAAGGTGCTGCTCGCCGACGAGCCGGCGCGCATCCCCTGCGGCGAGGGTCCCGTCGTCGTCAACGCCGGCGGCCACGGCTTCTACCGCGTCTCCTACGACGACACGCTGCGTTCCCGGCTCACGGGCGCCGCCCTGCGCGGGCTGTCCACCGTCGAGCGGTACCTGCTGCTCGACGACGCCTGGAACGCGGTGGTCGCCGACGAGCTCGCCGCGGCCTCCTTCCTCGATCTCGCCGCGGGCTTCGGCGAAGACGACGACCTCGCCGTCTGGCAGGCGCTGACCGTCGGCCTGCGCGGCATCGGGCGCCTGGTCGACGGCGAGGCCCACGACGCGTTCCGCGATCGAGTGCGCTCCCTCGCCTTGCCGGCGATCAGCCGTCTCGGGTGGGAACCCGTCACCGACGAGGACCCGTTGCGGGCCAAGCTGCGCGGCCTGCTCGCGGTGACCGTCGCCGTGCTCGGCAACGACGCCGAAGCGCAGGTGCGCTGCCGCGCGCTGCTCGACGCGGCCGACGCGGCTCCGGGCGGCTTCGGCGTCGACCCCGAGCTCGTCGCTGCGGCGACGAGCGTCGTCGGTGCCACCGGTGACGCCCGCGACTTCGAGCGCTTCCTCGGCCAGTTCCGCAGCCCGGCCACTCCCCAAGAACAGCTCCGTGCCCTCTACGCGCTGGCCGAATTCGACTCGCCCGAGCTGGTGGAGCGCGCATGCGAGCTCGCGTTCAGTGGCGAGGTGAAGACCCAGAACGCGCCGTTCCTGCTCGGGCGCTGCATCGCGAACCGCAACCACGGCGCGCTCGCCTGGCAGATGGTGCGCGCGCGGTGGGACCACGCCTGCGCGACGTTCCCCAACTCGACCATCGTGCGCATGATCGACGCGGTCAAACTGCTGAACACGGCCGAGCTCGAAGCAGACGTGCAGGCGTTCTTCGCCGAGCACCCGATCCCTCAGGCGGCAGCCACGCTCGCCCAGGTGTTGGAGCGCCAGCGGGTCAACGTGGCCCTGCGTGAACGGGAGGAAGGCCGGCTCGGCACCCTGCTCAGGGGCACCGGCCGCCGGTAGCATCGTATGGTTCCCGTCCCACACGAGGTCCATCATGTCCGCCACCCCCACCGAGCCCGCTGCCGAAGCCGGCGACGAGCACCTGCGCCACCAGGCCGATACCGCGCAGGTTCAGCTTGCTCGGCTCGAGGCCGAGTACGCCCAGCTGCTTTCCGATCCCGATTCCATCCAAGAGGATCGTGACGGCACCCGCACGCTGCTCGAAGCTGCCCGCCTCACCCTCGAACGGGCCGAGAGCGCGCTACGCCGCCGAGCCGAGGGTTCCTACGGCAAGTGCGTGCGCTGCGGCGCGGCGATCGCCCCCGAGAGGCTGGAAGCGATCCCCGAGGCGACGACCTGCGTCTCGTGTGCCTGAGGAGGGCCAACCGATGACCGACCAGTCCCCGCGCATCCCGCGGGCTGCCGAGGACTACACCGCCGAGATGGCGGCTGCCCGACGCCGGTTCGTGCACGAGCACACCGGCGTCTCCCTCGACCACGTCGGCTCGTACTCGCTCGACCCGGCGACGCTGCCGGGCAACATCGAGCAGTTCACCGGCGTCGCCCAGGTGCCGATCGGCATCGTCGGGCCGCTGCGGGTCAACGGTGAGCACGCGCAGGGCGACTTCTGGGTGCCGCTCGCCACCACGGAGGGCACCCTCATCGCCAGCTACAACCGGGGCATGCGCCTGCTCGCCGCATCCGGCGGCGTCAACTGCACCGTCGTCGACGACGCGATGCAGCGCGCACCGGTCTTCCTCTTGACCGGGGCGCGTGAGGCACGTGACTTCGCCGAATGGATCGACGGCCACTTCACCGAGATCAAGGCCGTCGCCGAGGCGACGACCAAGACCGGGCGCCTGATCCGCATCGAGCAGTACGCCGTCGGGCCGATGCTCTACCTGCGCTTCGACTACACCACCGGTGACGCCGCCGGCCAGAACATGACCGGCAAGGCCACGTTCGTCGCCTGCGAGTGGATCAAGGACCAGTTCCGGACGCACCCCGAGTACGTGCTCTCCGGCAACATCGACACCGACAAGAAGCACTCCCACATCAACATGCTGCGCACCCGCGGCAAGCGGGTGATCGCCGAGGCGATCATCGACCGCGAGCTGCTGCTCGAGCAGATGGGTGTGGCGTCGGAGACGCTCTCGCGGCTGCGCCAGGTGTCCTCGGTCGGTGCTCTGCTCGCCGGCTCGGCCAACAACGGGGCACATGCCGCCAACGCGATCGCGGCGCTGTTCATCGCCACCGGCCAGGACGCGGCGAACGTCGCCGAGTCACACGCCGGCATCACCTACAGCCAGCTCCTGCCCGACGGGCGCTACTACTGGTCGATCACCCTGCCGTCGCTGATCGTGGCCACTTACGGCGGCGGCACCGGTCTCGCCACTCAGCGCGAGTGCCTCGAGATGCTCGGCTGCTACGGCGCGGGCAAGGTCGAGAAGTTCGCCGAGATCTGCGCCGGCGTAGTGCTCGCGGGCGAGATCTCGCTCGCGTGCGCGGTGGTGCACGGCGACTGGGTGCCGAGCCACGACATGCTCGGGCGCAACCGGCCCTAACCGGCGACGGAGCCGAGGAACTCGAGCAGGATCTCGTTCACCTCGTCGGCGCGCTCTTGCTGGGTCCAGTGACCGCAGCCGGGCAGGATCACCGACCGGTGCAGGGCGGTCAGGTTGGTGGCAAAGCGCTCGATCGCGCGCATGCCCCAGAGCGTCGGGCCGTCACGGTCGCCGCCGACGAACAGCGCCGGCACGTCGATCGGGCGACCGTGGAACGCGCTCAGGTCGTCCCAGTCACGCTCGATGTTGCGGTACCGGTTCAATCCGCCGGTGAAGCCGGTGCGCTCGAACTCGCCGACGTAGACGTCGAGATCGTCGGCGCTCATCCACGACGGCAGCTCGTCGGGCACGACGAACCGATCTCTCAGCTGGCCACCCGGCGCGACGGTGGCCATCGTTCCGGCCGCGGGGTCTGCGGGCGGGGCGTCGCCGGAGGCGGTGAAGTAGAAGCCGAGCAGCCACCGCCGCACGTCGGACTCGATCTCGGCCTCGGCCCGCCCGGGCTGCTGGAAGTACTGGATGTAGAACTCCTCGGCGCCGGCGAGGGCACGCATCGCCGTCAGCGGACGAACACCACCGGGGGGCGAGTAGGGCACCGACAACCCGGCGACCGCGCGGAACACGTCCGGGCGCAGCAGTGCCGAGGTCCACGCGATCGGCGCTCCCCAGTCGTGGCCGACCACCACCGCCTGCTCCTCGCCCAGCGCGCCGACGAGCCCGACGTTGTCGGCCACGTGGCACAGCATGCGGTAGGCCTCGATCTCGGGCGGAGCCGACGACCTGCCGTAGCCGCGCACGTCCAGCGCAACGGCCCGGTAACCCGCGTCGGCGAGAGCGTCGAGCTGGTGCCGCCACGAGTACCACGACTCCGGAAAGCCGTGCACGAGCAGCACGAGCGGCCCCTCGCCCGCCTCCACCCAGTGCAGCCTGATCCCGTTCACGGTCTCGATGCGGTGACGCCAGCGCTCCATGGCTCGCGAGGTTGCCATCGTCAGCCCTTCTCCGGCGCACCGGGGCTCGTCTGCCCACGTCGAGAGCGGCGCATCCCCGCTTCGTCGGGCCGACCGGCGAGTGAGCCGGCTCAGCCGTCGGTGTACTCGTGCTCCGGGCCGGGGTAGCTGCCGGCCTCGACCTCGGAGCGGTACGCGACGGCTGCGTCGAGCAGCGTGTCGGCGATGTGCGCGTACTGCTTCACGAACTTCGGGATGCGACCGGTGGTGAACCCCGCCCAGTCGGTCCACACCATCAGCTGACCGTCGCAATGCGGGCCGGCGCCGACGCTGATCGTCGGGATGTCGAGCTCCTGGGTGACCTGCGCGGCGATGCCCGACGGGACCATCTCGAGCACGACCGCGAACGCGCCGGCTTCCTCCACCGCGTGGGCATCGGCGAGGAGCTGGGCCGCGCCTTCGCCGCGACCCTGGATGAGGTGACCGCCCAGGCCGTGCTCGCTCTGCGGGGTGAACCCGATGTGGGCCATCACCGGGATGCCGGCCTGGACGATCTGGCGGATCTGCTCGGCACTGCGCTCGCCGCCTTCGAGCTTCACGGCGTGGGCCCCGGTCTCCTTCATGAACCGGATCGCGGTGTGCAGGGCCTCTTCCGGCCCGGTCTCGTAGGAACCGAACGGCATGTCGGCGATGACGAGCGCGCGGTTGACGGCCCGCACGACCGCGCTGCAGAAGGGGATCAGCTCGTCGACGGTGACCGGGATGGTCGTGTCGTAGCCGAGGACGGCGTTGCCCGCCGAGTCGCCGACGAGCAGGAAGTCGATGCCGGCGCGGTCGAAGATGCTCGCCGACAGGCAGTCGTAGCTCGTCAGCCCGGTGATCTTGATCCCCTGCTCCTTGGCACGCTGGAAGTGCCTGGTGCGGACCCTCTTCAACGACTCCGGCGAACTCGAGCTACCCCCGTACGGTCGCTGCTCCTCGGACATGGCGCCACGGTAACCCGCTCACCCGGCACGCACGCCCTCCCCGGCGCCGATCGGGTCGAGGCCGAGCGCCACTCTGCCGGTGAACATCTCCTGCTTCGCCGCGGGTAGCGGGTGGTAGAGGGCGCCGTGGACGTCGCGGTAGAGCCGTTCGATCCCGCCCCCCGTGGTGTAGCCGACCCCGCCGGCGGCCTCCATCGCCAGGCGAACGGTGTCGATCGCCGCTTCGGTGGCGACGGTCTTGTTGCTGAGCACCGCGGCCGAGTGCTCGACGGTGGCGGCGAAGCGCATGTCGTCGTTCGTCTCGATGATCGCCCCGACGGCGTTCTGCGTGGTCCGCAGGCGGTTGACCATGCGCCCGATCACCGGTGCCGCGACCGCGGGGTCGCTGCGCTTGCGGGCCAGCTCGATCGCCCGTTCGGCCGCCGCTTCGGCCACGCCGACGTACACGGCGAGGACCAGCGGCAGCGCGACGCCCACGACGACGTTGAAGACCGAGTGCCACTCACCGGCAGCGCGGTAGAGCGACACCGCCGCCTCGGGAACGAAGACGTCGTCGAGAACGACCGTGTGCGAGCCGGTCGCGCGCATTCCCATCGTGTCCCAGGTCTCTTCGACGCTGACCCCCTCGGCGGTGAACGGGACCGCGAAGTGGATCACCTGCGTGCCCTCCGGGCTGTCCTCCCACCTGGCGCTCGTGACGACGATGTCACCGGCCGGAGCCCCGCTCGCCGGGCTCTTGCGTGCCGAGACCCTGAAGCCGC
The DNA here is from genome assembly GCA_016700055.1 of Actinomycetota bacterium. Taxonomy (NCBI): domain Bacteria; kingdom Bacillati; phylum Actinomycetota; species Actinomycetota bacterium. The sequence continues at coordinate 2,478,709 of CP064997.1, read as the reverse complement.
CGTCGACGCGCGAGGCGGTGCCGTGCGAGTCGACCCAGTCCGACGCTCCCGTGGACACGAGCACGAGGTCCTCGTTGGCGACGCGGGCCGGCAGCGGCGCCGGCAGGTCGTGCTTCAGGCGCCAGACCTGGGCGGCGACGAGGTGGCTGTGCATCGACAGCGTCAGCGCCGTTGCCGGGCATCCCTTGGCCAGGGCGGCCAGCACCGCGCACGTCTCGGCGAACGTGGCTCCCCCACCGCCGAGCTCGCTCGGCACGAGCATCGACGTGAACCCACGTCGGCGCATCAGCGCCATTCCGTCGCTCACGAAGTCTCCGCGGCGGTCGTGCTCGGCGGCATCGGGCGCGATCAGCATTGCGGCGTCAGCGGCCCGCTGCGGCCACGTTCCTGCAGGGTCGGTTCTCGTCCAGTGGGTGTGCTCGGTGAGCATCGCATTCACTCCTTCGGTCCGGTCATAGGCAGGATCGATCGAGCATGCACCTGTTTCCGAACGGCGGATAGTCCAGATCCGCTACTTCGCCGGTACATGATCTGGACCCGGGCTACGCTCCCGTTCACGAATCGAGGGGTACCGCTGTAAGGGGGACCGACAGATGGCGCCACGCGACGGGGGTTACGGCCAGTACTGCCCGATCAGCCGCGCGGTCGAGGTGCTCGGCGAGCGCTGGTCGCTGCTGATCGTGCGCGACATGCTCTGCGGCTTCAACCGGTTCAACGACCTGGCACGGTGCCTGCCCGGGCTCTCCCGCTCGTTGCTCACGAAGCGCCTCCGCCAGCTCGAGCTCGCCGGAGTCGTCGAGAAGCTCGACGGGGGCTACGTGCTGACCGCGGCGGGCGAGGAACTGCGCCCGATCGTGTTCGGGCTCGGTGAGTGGGGAGCCCGCTGGCAGTTCGGCGACCCCTCCGAGCACGAGCTCGACCCGCAGCTGCTCGTCTGGTGGGTGCACCGGCGCCTCGACTTCAGCGCGCTCCCCGACCGGCGGATCGTGCTCGAGTTCCGCTTCAGCGACGACAGGAGGAGGTTCTGGATCGTGAAGGACACCCTCGGGCCGTCCGTATGCACCCACGACCCCGGTTTCGACGTCGACGTCTTCGTGTCGAGCGACGTCGCGACGCTCTACTCGGTGTGGATGGGCAAGGTCGAGCTCGCGGCGCCGCTGCGGTCGGGATCGCTGCAGCTCACCGGCACCGCGGCCCTCGTGCGCCGGATGCAGGACGTGTTCTTGCTGAGCCCCATCGCGCCGGCCGTCGCCGCTACCTGCTGACCACCGCCAGCACGTCCAGCTCCACCAGCCGATCGCGGGGCTCGGCGAGGGCGCGTTGCGCCCAGCAGCGCACGTCGTCCTCCTGCGTGAACAGCACTACCTGGCGGGTGGCACTCACCTCGTGGAGGGCGTCGAGCAGCGCGAAGGTGCGCTCGGCATCGGCGTGCACGGTGGGATCGTCGAGCAGGATCGGGCACGGCTCGGCCGAACCGAGCACGTCGCTGATCGCCACCCGCAGCAGCAAGTAGACCTGCTCGGCGGTGCCGTGGGACAGGCGCGACGCGTCGACCTGGCTGCCGTCGGCGAGGCGCACGTTCACCTGCAGCGTCTGCGGATCGACGACGACCTCGTGGTACCGCCCGCCGGTGACCGTGGCCAGCGGCCGCGAGGTCTTGGCGGCGAGGACGGGCGCGATGTCGTGGTGAACACGCACCTCCGCGCCCACCAGGAATCTTCTCGTGCGAGCCAGGACGTCGTCGAGGGCCGTGACCCGGTCGAGCTCACGCGCAGCGGCGGCCTTTGCCTCTTCGGCCTCGGCCACATTGGGAGCGATGCCGGCGAACTCCGCCAGGGCGCGCCTGGCCCCCACCGCCTCGGCGTGCGCGTCTTCGGCCCGTTGGCGCAGGTCGGCCAGCATCGTCTCGAATTCGGGACCGCGCGCATCTGCGCCGAGATCGTCGACGGTGGCGTCGACGTCGCCGGCTGGGTCGTCGAGACGGGCCCGCAGCTCGCGAGCTCGCCGCGCGATCAGGTCGGTCTGGGCGGCGAACTCGGCGGGGGTGGCGCCCCGGAGGAGTCCCTCGAGCTCGAGCGACTCCTTCCACTGCCGCTCGGTCTCCTCCAGGTTCGCCTGCCGCATCGTGAGCCACTGCTCGAGCCCTTCGGCCGCGTCGGGCGCCGAGCCGCTCGCGCGCTGTTGGCCCACCTCGGCCGCGAGCTGCACCACGCCCTGCGCGGCGGCGGCGAGGCGCTGGAGATCATCGGCGCGCTGGCGCTCCGCGCTCTTCGCCGCGCGCAGCTCGTGCGCGAGCTCGCTGCGGCGCACGTCCTGCTCGTGATCGGCGCGCCGGCGTCGGCACGCGGCTGCGTAGCGGTCGTAGGCGGACTGCACACCCAAGAGGTCGGTGGCAGGAACTCCGCGCAGGTCCTCGCCGCGCGCCGCGACGGCCCGCGCGAGCGCTTGGCAGGCCACCAGCTGGTCGGCAGCGAGGCGGCCACGGCGCTGTTGCCACTCGGATCGGCGCCGCGATTCGCCCTGGACGGACACGCTTACGCCTGCGCGTGACCGTGCCCGGCGAAGGGCACCGGCTACGACGAGCACCACGCCGAGAACGCCGACCAGCGCGAAGGCCGGGCCGACGAGCACCGCGGCGGCACCGGCGGCGACGGCGACCACCGCACCCGCAGCGATGAGGGCGGTGCTCGCGTCGAGCGAAGCGACCGGCGTGAGCTCGGGCTGCGTGAGCTCGGGAAGTGACTTGTCGTGCCCGGCGAGCTGGGCACTGATCCAGTCGAGCGAGGCCTTGGCCGAGCCGACCGATCCGTCGATCTCGCGGTCGCCGGACGCGGGGTGAGGCAGGGAGGCCAGCTCTGCCTCGACTGCCGAGCTCGCCCGTTCGGGCGGCTCGGGTACCGCGGGGCGCGCCATCCACGTGTGGAGAGCCGCCTGGACCCGGGCCGCGAGCTGGGCGTCATCGGCGGGGCCGGGCGGCGCCGAAGGGTAGGTGGCGGCCAGGTGCTGCACCCGAGCGTTCGTTTCGAGCCGCTCCTTCGCCGACAGGGCGGCATGCGCTGCCTCGGCTCGGCGAGCCGTGCGCGTTGCCTCGGTGGCCGCGCGCTCGGTTTCTTCGACGTACCCGGCCCGGCGCAGCACCTGATCGTGCACCGCCCGGGCTCGGTCGAGCTCACGTGCCGTCTCTTCGGCACGCACGAGGGCTGCCTGCAACGGTCGCCGTGAGTTCGCGCGCCGCTGGCCGACCTGCGTTTCGAGGAAGCGGTCGAGCGAGGCGATGGCCTCGCTGGCGGTGGACTTCGTGCCAGCAGTCGCCGCCGCGCGCTGGAGATCGTCCTGCAGGGCGCCCGCGTCGGCGGTGATGCCCAAGATGGCCGCCTGAGCGACGCAGGCGACCGCCTTGAAGGTCTCCCGGTCGAGCCCGACGAGCTTGGCCCCGTCGGGGCTGTTGTGGTGCAAGAACTCGACGGTGCGGTCGCGGCCGAGGTCGGCGTCGAGCGCGGTGCCCGTGCGCTCGGCGAGGTTTTGGCGGAACTCGATCCGCTCACCGCGTTCGAGGGTGACCGTGACACCGACCGCCCAGCGGTCGCGCGAGCGGGGGCGCCGGCGGCTCTCCAGTTCGCGATGCTCCTTCGTGGTCGCCCCCCTGGTGCGCGCGACACCGCAGAGCCCGGCCACCATCGCGGCGTGCCAGCTCGACTTGCCGGACTCGTTCGGGCCCCAGATCACGTTCATCCCCGGCGCCGGTTCGAGCACTGCGCCGTCGAAGGGACCAAAGGCGTCTGCGCGTACCTGCGAGAACCACATCAGGGCACCTCCAGATCCGCTCGCCCGTCGAAGGCGCGCAGCCCGGTGACGAGAATGCGCCGGCGCAGGTCGTCTTCGAGCTCGGCTGCATCGAGCACGTCACGGACGAACTGGCCTCTGACGGTCTGCTCCCGGGTGAGGGCGTCGACGTCGTAGGCGACCGTGACCTCGCCGAACTGGGGCATGTAGGCCTCGAGTGGGTGCTCGACACCGCGGAGGTCGTCGAGGCCGAGGTGGACGTCGGGGGCCAGCTCGCCAGAGACGGTCACCCTGGCCACACCCCGCAGGGGGGCGAGCCGCTCGGCGATCCTGGCCCGCACCTCGGTGGCGCTCGAGCACCCTGTGGCGTCGACCGCCACGTCGTGCCACGGCGAGGCGGCGAGCGCCACCGGCGTCGCGGTGACCCCCGCAACGGCCACGTCGATCACGAGCGCGCCGCGCTCACCGGTCTCGCCGAAGCTGAGCGGGGACGGATTGCCCGGATAGGCGTACCAGCGCCCGGCGCGGGCCCGGTGGTAGTGCCCGACGAGGGCGAACGCGAAGCCGGCGGCGGCGATGTCGGCCTCGTCGAAGGGCGCGTGCACCTGCTTGCCCGCCTCCTGGAACGCCAGACCACCTCGTTCGGAGCCGTGGAACAACGCCAGGTGGGTCTCCGATCCACAGGTGTGGAAGCCGTTCAGCAGGTTGGGCGTATGAGCCGGCCGGAGGTGGGCCGCGCCCCAGACCGTCACCCCGTCGGCGAGGGCGAACCGGGTGAAGGTGGAGCTGTCGAAGACCACCACGTTCGGCGACCACTCGACCTGGCGGTAGAGGCTCTGCGGGCCGAACCAGTCGTGGTTGCCGGGGGCGATCAGCACCGGGACGGGTGCCAGCTCGGCGAACGATGCCTGCAGGAAGGCCCCGGTGTCGGCGCTGAAGCGGTCGTGCTCGTAGAGGTCGCCGGCGATGGTCAGCGCGTCGAAGCCGCCGCCCCCGACCAACTGGGTGGCCCGCTGCAGCGCCTCACGGAGGTGGTGCCGGAGCTGCCTGGCCACCTCTGGCGCTGCCCAGCCGAAGGGGGTGTCCAGGTGCACGTCCGCCAGGTGCAGGATCCTCACGATCGCCACAATACGAAAGGGGTGTAGCGCGCCCGCCGCCGGCTACCGCTTCCCCCCGCGCGTTCTCGGTCGGATTTGTGACACATAGCGCGACTCAACCGACCGAGAACGCGTGGGGAGCCGACCACCTCTTCGAGATGTCGGAGGCGATCGGCTCTGGACGACCTCGACGGGTGGAGGTGAGGGGAATCGAACCCCTGGCCTCAACAGTGCGATTGTTGCGCTCTACCAACTGAGCTACACCCCCGCGGGCGAGGCGTCATGCTACAGGACGCCCCTGCGATCCCCCAGCCGTGGCCGGGGTGCCTCAGCAGGCGGCTCAGGCGGCGTGGAACCACTCGTGGCCGTAGGTGCGCACGTCGGACTGCTGACGGAGCTGGACCAGCTTGTAGCAGTAGCCGACGAGGGACACCGCGGCCAGCACGAAGGCGTACACGAACAGGTCGCTCTTCGTGGTGAAGGCACAGAACGCGGTGATCGCGGTGGTTGCGATCAGGCCGAACAGCACGTTCTGGCGGCGCTGGCGCACGACCGTGGCGCGGTTGACCTGCCGGCGCAGATGGGCCTGGGAGTGGTGCCGGGAGACGCCGGCGCTGTGGGCGTCACGGCGCACCGGAGCGTGGCGCGTCATCGTCGCCTGACGAGAGAGGTGCTCGGTCTGGTGAGTGTGTTGACCGGTACCCGGGCCGGGGCGGTGCGTGCGGCTGCCGGGTCGTGGCGCCGGAGCGAGCGGACGGGCGAGGGAGCGCATCGGCGCCATCGCCCCCCGGACGGGAACCGTTCGCTGCAGCGTCGAGAGCTGACGACGGAAATCGACCACCGACGAGCTCGGCCGGTTGTCGATGCGGCTACGCAGTAGCGGCGGGATGAGGACGGCTGCCCATGCTGCTCCGACGACGAGCAGGATGATCTTGCTCACGCGTTATACCTCTCAGTTGTCGCCATGAGTTTCATCATGTCCATGATGTTCACGCACCGCGCGACCAGCCACAGCGGATCGCTTTGTTACGAATCTACTACGTTCGTGACGGAAGGACCAACATCGCCCGTGCGACGGTAGACGCCGGAGCGGCCTCCCGTCTTCTCCCACAAGGTGAGTTCCCCGATCACCATTGCCCGATCGGCGGACTTGCACATGTCGTAGATGGTCAGCGCCGCCGTCGCACACGCATGGAGCGCTTCCATCTCCACTCCGGTGCGATCGACGGTCTCGACGTGGGCCTCGACGGCCACGTGGTCGTCGCCGATCTCGAAGTTCACCGAGACCGAGCCGACGAGGAGCGGATGGCAGAGCGGGATCATGTCCGCCGTGCGCTTGGCGGCCTGGATGCCGGCGACCCTGGCAACAGCCAGGACGTCGCCCTTCTTCACCTCGCGGTTGGCGATCGCGGTGGTCGTGTCGGGCATCATGAACACCTTGCAGCGGGCCACCGCCCGACGGTGCGTGGGCTCCTTCGGCGTCACGTCGACCATCCGGGCCCGACCGAGCGGGTCGAGGTGGCTGAAGGTGAGATCGCTCATCCGCCGACGATCGTAAACGAACCGGATCCGCAGAGCGCGGCACCCGGCGCGGCAGCGGCCTGGATCGGGGCCCCGGCACCCGCCCCTATCCTTGACCCGTGGCCCGCGCGATCCCCGTTCCCCACCCCGGCGACACCTGGCGTGAGGCCGCCGCTGCGGCCGAGCTGCCCCTGCTCGTCGCCCGATCTGCACGCCTTCGCCGTCAGCCCCGCGGTCACGGCGAGCCGGTGCTGGTGGCGCCCGGGTTCGGCGCCGGCGACGCCTCCACCGCACTGCTGCGCGGCTACCTCGCCCGGCTCGGCTACACGGTCTCGGGGTGGGGGTTGGGGCGCAACACCGGCGACGTGGCGGTGCTCCTGCCCCAGCTCGTCTCGCTGGTCGAGGAGATGCATCGCGAGCACGGCCAGCCGGTGCGCCTCGTCGGCTGGAGCCTGGGCGGATACCTCGTGCGCGAGGTGGCCCGTGAGCGTCCGGCGCTGGTGCGCCAGGTGATCACGCTCGGCAGCCCGGTGGTCGGCGGCCCGAAGTACACCACCGTCGGGCACGCCTACCGACGCCAGGGCATCGACGTCGACCAGGTAGAGCGCATCGTCGACGCGCGCGGCGCCGTCCCGATCAGGGTGCCGATCACGGCGATCTACTCCAAGGCCGATCGCATCGTCGCCTGGCAGGCCTGCATCGACGAGCGCAGCCCGAACGTCGAACACGTCGAGGTGCGCAGCACTCATCTCGGCCTCGGCATCTCCGCCGACGTGTTCGAGGTGGTGGCACAGGCTCTCGCCCGCTGACCGACGCCCGGCCTCAGCCGCCGATCTGGCTCATCGAGCGCCGCGGGCGCACGAACGTGACCTGGTTGATCTGGTGCCCGGCCCACTTCGTGGCGACCGCACGCTCGATCTCGCCGGCGAGCTCGTCGTCGGTGGCGCCGGCCCGGATGAGGGCCCGCAAGTCGAACTCGTCGGTGGCGAAGAGGCAGGTGCGCAGCTGGCCGTCGGCGGTGAGGCGCACGCGGTCGCAGTCGCCGCAGAACGGCTTGGTCACCGACGGGATCACGCCGACCGTGCCCGCCCCGTCGAGGTAGCGCCAGCGGTCCGCCGGTGCCGGCCCGCGTCCGGGCATCTGCTCCAGCGGATACACGGCGTGGATCCGGGCCACGATCTCGTCCTGGCTGACGACCCTGTCGGGCACCCATCGACCGGAGGCGTCGAGGGGCATGAACTCGATGAACCGCAGCTCGACGCCGCGCTCTCGCCCGAACTCGGCCAAGGCGACGATCTCGTCGTCGTTGACGCCCCGCTCGACGACGGTGTTGACCTTGACCGGCGCGAAGCCGGCCTCGATCGCGGCGTCGATCCCGTCGAGCACGCGCAGCAGCTCGTCGCGCCGCGTGATCGCCTCGAACCGCTCCCGGTCGAGCGTGTCGAGGCTGACGTTCACCCGGTGCAGTCCAGCGGTGCGCAGCTCGTACGCGAGCAGCCGCAGCGCCGCCCCGTTGGTGGTGAGCGACAGGTCTACCGGTGCTCCCGCGACCGGCGAAGCCGCGTCGGCAGGCACCGTGATACCCGACAGCTTCTGCACGAGGACCGCCAGATGGGCCCGCACGGTCGGCTCGCCGCCGGTGAGGCGGATCCCGTCCACGTGGTAGCGCTCGACGAAGAGCCTCGCCAGCCGCTCGATCTCCTCGAACGTCAGGATCTCGCTCCGCGGCAGCCAGATCATCCCCTCGGAGGGCATGCAGTAGGTACAGCGGAAGTTGCAGCGGTCGGTGACCGAGATGCGCAGGTCGCGGACGGTGCGACCGTACGAGTCGACCAGATCCATCTCTAGAGGATACGGGTGCCCGGCGACAGCAGCATCACGGTCACCTCCGACCCCTCGTCCACCCCGTCGCCGTCGGGCAGCTCGACCAGCGCGTTCGCGGCCGCGGTGGCGGCGAGCTGGTGGCTGCCCTGGGCCCACGTGGAGCGCACGTGCACCCGACCGTCGTCGCCGAAGTGGGCGATCGCCCGCTGGTAGTGCACCTTTCCGTCGGGACTGCGCCGCAGGGCCTGGTCGGCGACGGCCCGTGCGCTCGGCAGCGTCAGCTCCTTGGCCGGCTGCCCGGCCATCTGGCGCAGCCCGGGCCGGGCGAGCAGCTCGAAGCTGACGAGCGAGCTGACCGGATTCCCGGGCAGCCCGAACACCGGCACCGCGCGTCCGTCGTCGGAGCGCAGCAGCCCGAACGCGAACGGCTTGGCGGGCTTGATCGCGATCTGCATCCACGACATCTCCGCGATGCGCCCGAGGACGGCCTTGACGACGTCGTAGTCGCCCATGCTCACCCCGCCACTCGTCACGACGGCGTCGCAAGTCGCCGCACCTTCGCGTAGGACGCGCTCGAGCAGAGCCTCGTCGTCGCGCACGATCCCGAGGTCCACCGGCACCGCACCGGTGGCCGCGACGAGCCCGAGCAACATCACCCGGTTGCTCTCCCGGATCTGGCCGGGGGCGAGCGGCGAACCGTCGTCGACCAGCTCGTCGCCGGTGGACAGCACCGCCACCCGCGGGCGCGGGTGCACCACGGGGTGGCGGCAATTGACGCTCGCCAGTACCCCCGCGACGGCCGGGCCGATCTCGGTCCCGGCCCCGAACAGGCGGTCGCCGCCGTGCACGTCATCGCCGGCGCCGCGCACCGCATCGCCGGGCTGCGCGGCGCGCATGATCTGCACACGGACGCTGCCGTCGAGCACCTGAGGGTCGCCGAGCAGCACCGTGTTCTCCACCATCACCGCCGCGTCGGCACCGGCGGGCAGCGGGGCCCCGGTCATGATCCGCAGCGTCTCGCCCACTCCGACCACGCGGGCCGTAGCGGCTCCGGCGGCGAGCTCGCCGATGACGCGCAGCTCGACCGGCGTGCCCACCGACGCGCCCGCGGTGTCGGCGGCCCGTACCGCATAGCCGTCGACGGCCGTGTTCGCGAAGGGCGGCACGTCCTCGGCGGCGACCACCTCGGCGCCGAGCACGCAGCCGGTGGCCTGTTCCAGCGGGATCGCCCGCGGCGCAAGGGGGCTGCATGCACGCAGGACGAGCGCACGCGCTTGCTCGATCGGCACCATCGTGGTGACGGTACCCAGTCCTAGCCGTGCCCTGGCACACTCGACGTCGATGCCCCCGCCCGACGAGCCCGCCATCGGCTACCCGCCGGTTCCCGTCGACGGATACGCGGTGTCCTGGGAGTCGTGGGAGTCGTGGGAGCCGTGGGAGTCGTCGGAGCGCTCGAGCAGCGAGCGGTGCACGCTGCGCTGGGAGAACGAGGGCTGGACGGTCGAAGGCGTCGTCACCGGCGTCGACGTGCACTACGTGGTGCGGCTGTCGGCGAGGTGGCGCGTGCAGCAGGTGCTGCTGTTCCGTGACCTGCCCGATCCGGACCTGTGGCTCGCCACCGACGGCGGGGGTCGATGGGGCGAGGTCGGCGGCGCCCACCGGGTGGAGCTCGACGGATGCGTCGACGTCGAGATCGGGTGCACCCCGTTCACGTACTCGCTCCCGATCAGGCGCCTACCGCTGGCCGTCGGCGAGAGCGCCCGCACCGAGGTGGTCACCGTCGACGTCGAGACCCTTGCCGTGCGGCGCGAGCAGCGCACCTACACCCGCAACGCGACCCATCGGTTCACGATCCAGGGCACGGGTGGCTGGGCGACGGCGGTGGAGGTGGACGAGTACGGCCTCGTGATCGACGAGCCCAACCGCTTCCGCCGGGTACAAGCCAGCCCCTAACCACCGTTCTCGGTCGGATGAGTCGCGCTATGTGTCACAAATCCGACCGAGAATTGAGGGGTGCTCGGGCGACTGGGCGCCGTCAGGAAGCGGAGAGGCGCTCGTCGAGCCAGGTGCGGAACTGAACCGCGAGGTCGGGGTGCTCGAGGCCGGCGTCGACGACGGCGCAGAGCCAGCCGAACGGGTTGCCGGTGTCGTGGCGGCCGACGCCCGAGAGCAGGCCGTGGAACGGCGAGCGACGAGCCTGGGCCCGCAGGGCGTCGGTGAGCTGCAGCTCTCCTCCCGAACCAGGGCGGAGCACGGCGATCTCGTCGAACACGTCGGGGGTCAGCACGTAGCGCCCGATGATCACGAGCTCGCTCGGGGCGTCTTCCACGGCCGGCTTCTCGACCACGTCGGTGATGCGCACCACGCCGTGGGCGTCGAGCTCGCCGTCGGGGCAGACCACCCCGTAGCGGGAGACCTGGTCGCGCGGCACCTGCTTCAGGGCGACGACACCACCGGCGGTGCGCTCGCAGAGCTCGGCCATTCCCTGCAGCAGCGACGAGTCCGCCATCACCTCGTCGGGCAGCAGCACGGCGAAGGCCTCGTCGCCGACCAGCTCCCGGGCGCACCCCACCGCGTGGCCGAGCCCCTGCGGCTCGTCCTGGAACACGAACGAGACGCGCACGTCGCCGCCGAAGCGGCGCAGCCTGTCGGCCAGGCCCGAGCGACCCTGCTCGTCGAGCACCGCTTCCACCTGCGGGTCACGCCGGAAGTAGGCCTCGACAGCGGGCTTCGCGTGGTTGGAGACGACGACCACGTGGTCGATGCCGGCGCCGATCGCTTCGTCGACGACGAGCTGCAGCATCGGCACCTCGATGATCGGCAACAGCTCCTTCGGCACCACCTTCGTCGCCGGGAGGAACCGGGTGCCGAGGCCGGCAGCGGGGATCACCGCGGTGTGCACGTGCATGGGCGAGCAGGGTAACCGTGGCCGCAACTGTGGTTGGTGAACGCCCGGCGGCTAACGTTGGCACTCGAACTATCCGAGTGCTAATGCCGTCCGGGAGCGAGCGATGCCCACGTACGTCTACAAGTTCGTCGACACGGGCGAGACGATCGAGGTCCAGCAGGCCTTCACCGACGACGCGCTGATCGAGCACCCTCATCCCTCCGACGGCAAGCCGCGGGCGGTGAAGAAGGTGTTCACCCCCGTCGGCGTGACGTTCAAGGGGTCCGGGTTCTACAAGACAGACAGTCGCAAGGGCTCGGGCACCGGTGGTGGATCGACCAAGTCCGACTCGGCGGCGGCGTCGACGACGTCGGGTTCGTCGGGCGACGGGTCGAGCACCGCCGGCTCCGGCAGCGACGGCGGCACCTCGTCGGGAACTGGCGCGTCCACGACGACGTCGGACAAGCCCGGCGCGGCGGCGGCCACAACCGCCCCGGCGAGCAATCCGGGCAAGGCGACCAGCACCGACTGAGCCTCACCGGGCGGTAGCGTCCAACGCCACGGCTTCCCCCGAGCGCAGCGCGCACCCCGGGATGACGCCATGTACGACCAGCTCGGTCTCTCCGACCTCCGCCGCCGGGCCGATGTCGCCCTCGCCAAGGCGACCCGTCGCCGATGGCCGGCCCGGTTGTGCGTCCTCGCCGCCGTCGCCGCGGTGGCGTGGGCGACGATCACGGCGCTCGACGCACTCGACGCCGAGCGCAGGCGATGGGGCACGACTGCTGCGGCGGTCCGCGCCAGTCGAGCGATCGACGCCGGCCGATCGATCTCCGCCGACGACGTCGACACCGTCGAGTGGCCGCTCGCCGTCCTTCCCCCCGGTGCGCTCGCCGAACCTCCGCTCGGCAAGACGCTGCTCCACCCGGTCGGTGAGGGCGAGCTGCTGACCGCCGCCGACGTCAGCCCGGCCGGCCCGCTCGCGATGGCCCCCGCCGGCTGGCGCGGCGTCGCGTTCAGCCGCTCGTCGCTCTCCGGGCTACCCCTCGCGCCGGGCGATGCGGTAGAGGCCGTCGTCGGCGGTGAGGTCGTGGCCGGCGGTGTGGTTGTCGCCGTGGCCGCGAACGACGTGCTCGTCGCCTTGCCGCCCGGTGCCGCCGCGACGGTCGCCGAAGCGTCGGCCGGGGGCCGGGCGACGCTGGTGCTGGTCGCCCCGCCGGAGGAGACGACACCGCCGTAGGTGGTGCGTGCTCAGCGCCATCCCGCGGCGGCGACCACCAGCACGGTCACGCCGAGCACGATGCGGTACCACACGAACACGTCGAAGGTGTGCGTGCGCACCAGGCGCAGCGTGCCCCACACCGCGAACCAGCCGGAGATCGCGGCCGCGATCACTCCCGCGATCATCGGAGCCAAGAGCCCCTCCGGGATGCCGTCCAGCACCAGCTTGCCGAGCTTGAACACGACCGCGCCGACGATCACCGGGATGCTCATCAGGAACGAGATCCGCGCCGCGGCGTCGCGGTCGAACCCGGTCACCCTCGCCGCGGTGATCGTGATCCCCGACCGTGAGGTGCCCGGGTTCAGCGCCAGCGCCTGAGCGGCACCGATCGCCAAGGCGTCGCGCGCCGTGTACGACTCCATCGCCCGCCCGCCCTGGAGCCTGTCCGCCCAGGCGAGCACCAATGCGAACACGATCAGCGAGATGCCGATCAGCACCGGTCCTCCGAGCGCGGTGTCAATCCAGCTCTCGAGCAGCGCTCCCACCGCCGCGGCGGGCAGTGCGGAGACGACCAGGAAGAGGGCCAGCTTGCCCTCGATCGTCGGGGGCACGCTGCGGCGGAACACCGCCCGCAGGCCTTCCCGCACGTATACGACGAGGTCGCGGCGGAAGTACCCGACCACCGCGACGAGCGTGCCGATGTGCAGCGCCACGTCGAAGGCCTTCTTGATGCTCTCGTCCTCGAGGTCCTCCCAGCCGAACAGCCACGGCACGAGCAACAGGTGCCCGCTCGACGAGATCGGCAGGAACTCCGACAGGCCCTGGACGATGCCGAGCACGATGGCGTGGACGATGGGCACGGTCCCCGGTTCTATCGGGATGCAGCAGTCGACGGCACGATGCGCGCCGTCCACGGGCGCGGCTCGTCCCAGTGGTGACCGACCACGACGGCATCGGCGAGCTTGGCCAGGAAGTCGGCCGGGCCGTCGAAGTCGGGCATCTCCACGTACGCCGCGCCGAGCGCGTCGGGGACGTGGGCGTCGCTGCCCGCCCCGGCGAGCACGCCGTGCTCGGTCGCGAACTCGGCTGCACGCCGGTTGAGGCTGGGCAGCGACGTCTTCGCATTGAGCACCTCGACCGCGTCGACCAGCCCTGCCGCGCACAGCTCGACGAGCGCCGGCTCGGCCAGGTTGCGCCGCATCGGGTCGAACGGATGGGGCACGTAGACGACACCACCCTGGTCGCGGATCGCCCTCGCCGCGGCGGCCGGCGGCGTGCCGAACGGGACGACGTCGGTGAGGAACAGCCCGATGATCTCGCCGGCGTGGGTGCGCAGCTCTTCGCCGACGACGACGCGACACGGCAGCAGGCGAGTCAACTCGTGCGCGCCCTTCACCGCGTTGTGGTCGGTGATGCAGAGCACGTCGAGACCGCTGGCCACGACGGACTCGCGGACCTCGTCGGGCGTGGTCGTCGAATCGCCGCTCCACATCGTGTGGCTGTGCATGTCGACGCGCACCCAGCCGGGCCGGGTGGCAGCGCCGAGGTGAGGGTGGCGGGCGAGGGCCGCGGCCGCGGGAGTGGGCACAGGCGCACGACCGTACCCGCGCGAGCCCGCTGCGTATGCTCCGGTCCGTGCCGCGGACCGGGTTCTGGAGGCCGCCACGGCAGAACGCGATGTTCCTCACCGGAGGCAGCGGGTTCCTCGGTCGTCACCTCGCCCGGCACCCGCTCGTCGAACGCTGGGAGCTGATCGCCCCCGGATCGACGCTGCTCGACCTGCGCCGGCGCGAACCGGTGATCGAAGCAGTCCGCGACTGGCGGCCCCAGGTGGTGGTGCACCTCGCGTACCGCCGCGACGACCGCCACTCGATCGTCGACGCGAGCCGCAACGTGGCCGAGGCCGTCGCCGCGTCGGCGGTGAACACGCGGCTCGTGCACGTGTCGAGCGACGTCGTGTTCGGGGGCCGCGCGGCGCCTTACGTGGAGCCCGACCCGCCTGACCCGGCCACGGATTACGGGCGCTGGAAGGCCGAGGCCGAGTCCTGCGTCGCCGCGGCCTGCCCGAGCGCGGTGCTGCTGCGCATCTCGTTGCTCTACGGCACCGACCTGCTCTCCCCCCACCAGCTACAGGTACGCCGCGCCGCTCAGGGTGACCCGTCGACGACCTACTTCACCGACGAGGTCCGCTGCCCGACGCACGCCGACGACGTGGCGGCGGCGATCTTCGCCCTGGCCGAGTTGCGCGACGTCTCCGGTCCGCTGCACGTGGCCTCGCCCGAGCCGCTGGACCGAGCCGCGTTCGCCAAGCACGTCGCCCTTTGGTGCGGCCTCGATCCGGCGGTGCTGCGCACGACGACCCTCGCCGAGTCGGGGATCGCACGCCCGGGCCGGGTGGTGCTCGACGTCACCCGGGCGGCGGCGCTCGGGATCACCTGCCGACGGGCGTCAGAGGTGCTGCGGCCCGCCTGAGGCCGCTCGGCTACGCCCCCGACAAGGTGACGTCGTCGACGACGAGGGTCATCCCGGCCGCCCGCATCGGGAGCCACTCGACGTCGCCACCGATCTCGGCCACGTCGAGCAGCATCTTCTGCAACGTCGAGGCGATGGTGAACTCACGCACCGGCCGGCCGAGCGCTCCACCCGAGATCAACATGCCGCTCGCGCCGGTGGAGAAGTCGCCCGACACCGGGTTGACGCCCGAGTGCAGACCCTGCACCGACTGGATGAGCACCGCGTCGTCCATACCGCCGACGATCTCGGCCTGGCTGCGCGTCCCAGGTGCAAGCGAGAGGGCGAGGCACCCGACGCCCGGTGTCCCCCGGAATCCACCGCGCACGGCGTTGGCCGTGGACGACGTGGCCGCTCGCCGGGCCGAATAGCAGTTGTGCACGAAGCGCTGCAGCACCCCGCCGACGATCAGCTCGTTGCGCCGCGCGGCGAGGCCCTCGCCGTCGATGTCGGTGGCGGTGTAGGCGAGCGGGTTGGTCGGATCGTCGATCAAGGTGACGAGCGGGCTCGCCACCTGCTCCCCCACCCGATCGGCGAACACGCTGCGGCCCTTCGTCACCGCCTCGCCGTTCAAGGTGCTGGCGACGACGCCGAGGAACTGAGCGGTGACGAAGGGGTCGAGCACCACCGTGATCCGCCGGCTGGACGGCTTCGTCGCGCCGAGCAGGCGGGTCGCCCGAACGGCTGCGTCGAGCGCCGCCCGCTGCACGTCGAGCTCGTCGGGCACCCGCCCGACGGCGAAGCCGAACCCGGTCTGGGTCTCGTCGCCGTCGTCGGCGAGGCTGCTGACGCTCAGGTAGCACCCGTTCTCCCGCCCCGCGATGCGGATGCCGGTCGTGGTGGCGACCGCTGCTTCCACGCAGGCGTCGGCGAAGCTGGCGTTGTCGACGCGCACCCGTGCGTCAGCCGCGAGGGTGAGCCGCTCCAACTCGATCGCCAGCTCGATCTTGCGCTCGGTCGGCGTGGTCGTCAGCCGCTCGTCCCACAGCTCGATCGGTGTCACCGCCACGCCGTCGGGTTCGGCCAGGCCGGCCCACTCGTCGGGCGTCCCGAAGCCGGCGTTGTCACGTGCCTCGGCGAGCACCTCGTGGATCGCCTCTTCGCCGAGCGTGCCCGCGTACGCGAAGCCGGTGCGGCCGCCCTGGACGACGCGCACGCCGATGCCCCCGCTCTCCGCGGACATCAGGTGCTCGACCGCACCCTCGTAGACGCGCACGTCGGTCTCGCGTTCACGGCTGACGAACGCCTCCACCTGCTCGCCCGGCCGGGCCAGCGCAACGACCCGGTCGGCGATCGCCGCCAACGCGTCGAGGTCTGCTCCGATCTCGCCGCTCACGCCGCCGTGCCCCCGACGGTGAGCGCGCGCACGCGCAGCGTCGGCTGACCGTCGCCCACCGGCACGCCTTGGCCGTCCTTGCCGCAAGTACCGGGGTTGCCCATCGCGAAGTCGTTGCCGAGCAGGTCGATGTCCCGCAACACCTGGGGACCGTTCCCGATGAGGTTGCCCTCGCGCAGCGGCTCGGTGATCTCGCCCCCCTCGATCATGTAGGCCTCGGTCATCCCGAACACGAAGTCGCCCGTGGCCGTGTTGACGCTGCCGCCGCCGAGGTGCGCGACGTAGACGCCGTGGTCGGTGCCGCGCACGATCTCCTCCGGGTCCTCGCTGCCGTTCAGCACGTACGTGTTCGTCATCCGCACCATCGGCAGGTGGGCGTAGCTCTGGCGCCGCCCATTGCCGCTGCGCGCTCGTTGCGCCTTCTCCGCGCGCAGGTGGTCCCACATGTAGTCGGACAGCACCCCGTCTTGGATCAGGACGTTCCGCTGGCTGGGATGCCCTTCGTCGTCGAAGGCGATCGCGCCCCACTCACCGGCCATCGTCCCGTCGTCGACGAGGGTGACGAGAGGAGAGGCGACCTGCTCGCCCACCTTGTCGCGGTAGACGCTCGCGCCCTTCGCGACGAGGTCCGCTTCCAACCCGTGGCCACACGCCTCGTGGAACAGCACCCCGCCGCTGCCGGCCTTGATCACCACGGGGAGCGTGCCCGAGGGCGCCGGCCGGGCGCGCAGCTTGGTGAGCGCCCGCTGCGCGGCGACGAGAGCGACGTCCTCCGGCGCGCGGCGGGTGAAGATCTCGAAGCCGTTGGTGTGCCCGATCGAGTCGAAGCCGGTCTGCATGCCGGCGTCGCCGTTCGCGACGGCACTGACCCGCAGGATCACCCGCACCTGCTCGTCCTCCACCAGCAGGCCGTCGGAGTTCGCGACGAGGATGCGCTTCCAGCCGTCGGCGTAACCGGCCGACACCTGCTTGATCGCCGCCCCCGCCGAACGCGCGGCGTCGTCGACGCGCATCAGCAAGGCGACCTTGTCGGCCTTCGACACCGTCGTCGGGTATGTCTCGACCGGGCTCACCCGCCTGCCCGGGCGCTGCTCGAGGGCGACGGCGCGCGCTTGCCCGCCGCCTTCTCGCGCCGCGGCGGCCGCCGCCTCGGCGGCGGCGAGCAGACCTGCGGCCGACAGGTCGGACGTGTGCGCGAAGCCGGTCGTCTCGCCGGCCACCACCCTGATGCCGGCGCCTCGGTCACGTCCGCTCGTCACCTGTTCCACACGCCCGTCGTCGAGCCCGGCCGACGTGGACCGGCGGTCTTCGGCGTACACCTCGGCGAAGCCGGCACCGTCGCGCAGCGCCCGGACGAGGACCTCTTCCAGCACGTCGGCCGCGATCATCCGCCGGACTCTACCGATGCGGCCCTTCGCCCACGTCGGGTGGGATCAGGTGGTGTCCCCCACGCGGAGAGGACATAACCTGGCTCACCGTGCCGCTCGAGGTGGGTTTGCGAGGAGAAGCACGGCTGGTCGTGACCGAGGCCGACACCGCGCTCGCGCTCGGGTCGGGCAAGGTGCCGGTGCTCGGCACCCCGCGCGTGGTGGCGCTCGCCGAAGAGGCCACCTGCGCTGCCGTCGACGCCCATCTCGCCGAGGGCACGACCACCGTCGGCATGCGCGTCCAGCTCGACCACCTGCAGCCGACGCCCGTCGGCGGCGAGGTCGTCGCCGAGGCGGTGCTCGACAAGGTGGAGGGTCGCCGGTTGACGTTCACCGTGTCGGTCAGCGACGCCCGGGGACTGGTCGCCGCCAGCAAGGTGACGCGCGTCCTCGTCGAGCTGGACCGCTTCCTCGACAAGATCGGCGAGGTCGGCTAGCTCAGCTGCTCGGCCAGGTCGGCCGCTGTCGGCCGCTCGACCAGTCGGGCTCAGCCGAGGTTCGACGTGCGTGGATAGACGTCGGACGAATCGGTGATGACGTTCACCAGGTAGGGCACGCCGCTCTCGAACGCGCGGTCGAGCGCGGGTCCGATCTCACCGGGGTCGCTCACCGTCTCGCCCGCACCGCCGAGGGAACGCACCACCTCGTCGTAGCGGCACTCGGGCTGCAGGTCGCATGCCAGGTCCCAGCCGTAGATGGCCTGCATCGGGTGCTTCTCCAGCCCCCAGATGCCGTTGTTGCCGACGACCATCACGACTGGCAACCCGTGGCGCACCAGCGAGTCGACGTCCATCAGGCTGAAGCCGGCGGCACCGTCGCCGAGGAGCAGCACCACCTGGCTGTCGGGGCGCACGGTGCGCGCCGCTATCGCGTACCCCGGCCCGTTGCCGAGGCAGCCGTAGGGCCCGGTGTCCAGCCAGCAACCGGGCTCGAACACCTCGACGAACTTGCCGGCATAGCTCGCGAAGTCGCCGCCGTCGCAGATCACGACGGCGTCGCGGGCCAGGCGGCGGCCGAGCTCGCCGTAGATCCGGCTCGGCTTGATCGGGTCGTCGGCGGCGGCGAGCAGCGTCGCGTCAGCCGCGGCCGCCTTGTTCTCGGCAGCACGCAGCTCGGCCACCCACTCGTCGCGCGCCGCCCTTCGCGCCGATGCCCCACCGCTCGCCTCGGCGAGTGCGCCGAGCACGAGACGGTGATCGCCGGCGACGGTTGGCACCTCGATGTGCGACGCGCGCTGGGCGTCGGAATCGACGACATGGGCGACCTGCGCGTCGCCGAAGCGTCCGAAGCCGAGCCGGAAGTCGAGCGGCGTGCCGAGCACGACGACCAGGTCCGCGCGCTGGCGCAGCAAGCCCCTGGTGCGCAGGAACGC
This sequence comes from Actinomycetota bacterium, assembly GCA_016700055.1. Lineage (NCBI taxonomy): Bacteria > Bacillati > Actinomycetota > Actinomycetota bacterium. Next base: position 2,459,732 of record CP064997.1, on the reverse strand, counting down.
CAGCTCGTGGTCGGCCGGCAGGGTGCCCCGGCCGAGCCCATTGAAGAAGCACGGCACCCGCAGGTGCTCGGCCGCGGCGCGCAGCTCGCCCCATGCGCCGTCCCAGTAGACGTCGCTGCCGACGACGAAGGCCGGGCGCTCGGCGTCGGCGACGAGCTCGACCAGCATGGCCAGCTCGTCGGGGTCGGGCGTCGCGCCTCGACCGGTGGAGGCGTCGACGCCGGGCACCACGCCGTCCGCGGGCCCGAAGACGTCGAGCGGGAAGTCGAGAAACGTCGGGCCGCGGTGTGGCTGGACGGCGAGCGAGGCGGCCTCGTGGACGAGGTGGCCGGCCTTCGAAGGGTCCTTCACCGTCGCGGCCGACTTCGTGATGGGCGCGAGCACGGGGACGTGGTCGAACTCCTGCAGCGAGCCCGAACCCCAGCGACCCTCGGGCGCCCTGCCCCCGAGAACGACGAGCGGCGAGCCGTTGAACCACGCGCTCGTCACCGCCGACACACCGTTCGTGATGCCAGGCCCGGCGGTGAGCGCGGCCAGGCCCGGACGGCGGGTGAGCTTGGCGTAGGCCTCGGCGGCGAACGTGGCCGTCTGCTCGTGGCGGGTGTCGACCACGCGCATGGCCTGGTCGCGGGCAGCGTCGTAGAGCGGCCAGATGTGGCCGCCGTTCAGCGTGAACATGGTGTCGGTGCCGAACGCCATCAGCGCGGCGACCGCCTGCTGCCCGGCGTGACCCTCGACGATGGTGCCGTCCTCAGTCATCCACGGGACGCTAGCCCTCGGCCCACCGGCCAGTCGCAGCGTCGCCTCGCGGCTGATGTCCTAACCTGGACGACGCTATGCAGGTTGCCGACGCCGACCCCCAGGCGCCCGAGCTTCCCGAGCGGCGGCACCGCACGCTGTGGTGGAAGGAGGCGATGATCGCGATCGCCTTCTACGCGGTGTACTCCTGGGCGCGGAACCAGTTCGGGTCGGCGCGCATCGCCTCCGAAGGCCCGCCCGAACAGGCGTTCAACAACGCGATGCGGGTCATCCGCTGGCAGAAGGCGATCGGGCTGAACCACGAAGAGACCGTCCAGGACTGGTTCCTGCAGATGCCGGTGTGGTTCATCCAGTTCTGGAACACGTACTACGGCGTGGCCCACTTCGTCGTCACGATCGGGGTGTTCATCGTGCTGTTCCGCAAGCGGCCAGACGTGTTCCCGCTCTGGCGCAACACCCTCGCGTTCACGACCGCGCTCGCCATCGTCGGCTTCTCGCTGTTCCCGCTGATGCCGCCACGGCTGCTCGACGCGCCCTGCCCGCCCGACGGCTACGGCGGGGGTTGCATCCCCCACGCGATGCGCGGTGCCGACGCCGACGAGGAGATCGCCACGTTCGGCTTCGTCGACACGCTCGCCGAGTACGGCGGGCCGTGGTCGTTCGACTCGGGCGGCATCGCCCACATCTCCAACCAGTACGCAGCCATGCCGAGCCTGCACATCGGGTGGGCGTCGTGGTGCGCGTTCGCCATGTGGCCCCTCGCTCGGCGCAGGTGGGTGAAGGCGGCGATGCTGCTGTACCCGCTCGCGACGCTGTTCTGCATCGTCGTCACGGCCAACCACTTCTGGCTCGACGGCGTGGGCGGACAGATCACCTTGGGGGTCGGCTTCCTGCTCGGTTGGGCCGTGCACCGGGCCAACCAACACCGCCTCGACGCACGCTACAACGCCCTGCACGCGTGAGCCGGCGACAGCTCAGAACGAGTGGTAGCCCCCGTCGAGGGTGATCACGTCGCCGGTGTGATAGCTGCTGGCCGAGCTCGCGAGGTACACCGCGATCCCGGCGAAGTCGTCGGGACGGCCCCACCGGCGCAACGGGATCCTGCCGCCGACCTTGTCGACGAACGTGTCCCACGCGAACGCCGGCGCGGTCATCTCGCTCTCCGTCCAGCCGGGCAGCACGGCGTTGGCGCGTATGCCGTCGCGGGCGTGCTCCACCGCGATCGCCTTCGCCATCGCGATCAGGCCGGCCTTCGAGGCGCCGTAGTGCTGCCCGCGCTGTTGACCGAAGTAGGCGGAGCCCGACGTGGTGAACACGAGTGAGCCGCCTCCGCCGCGCTCGACCATGTGGCGGCACGCGGCGCGGGCGGTGAAGAACGCCCCGTCGAGGTTCACGCGCAGCACCCGCCGCCACTCGTCGGCACTCATGCCGACGAAGCTCGACGCCCGGCCGCCGACGCCGGCGTTCACGAACACGCTGTCGATCCTGCCGAGCGCGTCGAGGGTGGCCGCGAACGCGTCCTCCACCTGCTGCTCGTCGCCGACGTCGCACTCGGCGGCCCAGGCCTCGCCTCCCAACGCGCTCAGGTGGGTGACGGCGGCGGCGTTCTTCTGTGGGCTGGTTCCCCAGATGGCGACCGCCGCACCGTGGCGCGCGAGGCCCTCGGCCATGCCCAGCCCGATGCCCGAGTTGCCGCCGGTGATCAGCGCATGGTGACCACGCAGGTCGAAGAGCGACTCCATCGGGGGGACCGTAGCGACCGCGCTCGGCGGACCGGGGTAGCGTCAGAGCAGCCATGCAACTGGAACGCCTGCGCGACCCCTCCGACCTGCGGGACCTGTCGTACGTCGAGCTCGAAGAGCTCGCCGGGGAGATCCGCGACTTCATCGTCCAGGCCGTCGCCGAGACCGGTGGCCACCTCGGGTCCAACCTGGGCGCAGTCGAGCTGACGCTCGCGCTGCACCGGGTGTTCGACTCGCCGCGCGACACCATCTTGTGGGACACCGGCCATCAGGCCTACGTGCACAAGATCGTCACCGGGCGTCGCGCCGGGTTCGAACACCTCCGCCAAGCCGGCGGGCTGTCCGGCTACCCGAGCCGGGAAGAGAGCCCACACGACCACATCGAGAACAGCCACGCATCAACCGCGCTGTCCTATGCGTATGGCCTGGCCGTGGCCCGCGACGTCGGCATCGACCCACGCCGGCACATCGTCGCTGTCATCGGCGACGGCACCATCACCGGCGGCATGGCCTACGAGGCGCTCAACAACCTCGGCCACTCCAAGCGGCGAGTGATCATCGTCTTGAACGACAACGGCCGCAGCTACGCCCCGACGATCTCCAACCTGGCGCAGACGCTGCCTGCAGCCACTCCTCCGGTGGAGCTCGTCGCCGACGACCGCGCCCCGATCACCGGGCGCATCGCAGCCACCCTCTCCCACGGCCTCACCAGGATCCGGCTGAACCCCACCTACGTCGCCCGCCAGCGACGCCTCGAGCACTGGCTGGAAGGCCTTCCCGTCATCGGCCAGCAAGCGGAGAAGGGGATGGAGGCGTTCAAGGCGGCCGTGCGTGAGTTCCTCCAGCCGCCGTCGTTCTTCGAGGCGCTCGGGGTTCGGTACACCGGCCCGATCGACGGTCACGACATCGAGGCCGTCGAACACGCGCTGCGCAACGCCGAGGAGCTGTCTGCGGAAGGCCCGATCGTCGTCCACGTGCTCACGCAGAAGGGCAAGGGCTACCCACCGGCCGAGGACGACGACGAGAAGCACCTCCACGACGCCCCCGTGTTCGATCCCGTGCGCGGTCCACCGAAGGCGCTGCCGACCGGTTACACGCAGGCCTTCGCCGAAGCGATCATCAAGGTCGCGGAAGCCGACAGCCGCGTCGTCGCGATCACCGCCGCGATGCCCGGGCCGACGGGGCTGCTGCCGTTCCAGGCCCACTTCCCCGAGCGGCTGTTCGACGTCGGCATCGCGGAACAGCACGCCGTCACGGGTGCGGCCGGCATGGCGATGGGCGGCCTGCGCCCGGTGGTCGCCGTCTACTCGACGTTCCTCTCCCGGGCGTGGGACCAGGTGGTGTACGACGTCGCCCTGCACCGCCTACCTGTGGTGTTCTGCCTCGATCGAGCCGGCATCACCGGCGACGACGGGGCGAGCCATCACGGCATGTACGACCTTGCCCTGCTCACGAAGGTGCCGGGGATGCGCGTGCTCGCCCCTTCCAGCGCGCAGGAACTGCAGCAGATGCTGCACGACGCGATCGGCCTCGCCGATGCCGGCCCGGTCGCCATCCGCTACCCGAAGGGCGCCGCCCGTGTCGTCGGCGAGCACGAGGTCGGCACCGGTACTGCCGCTCGGCTCGGACGCACCGGCGACGGGCGGGTGGCCCTGCTCGCCGTCGGCAAGCTGCTCGGCGCCGCGGAGCAGGCCGCCGACGACCTCGCCCGCCAAGGCATCGACGTGACCGTGTGGGACGTGCGCTGCTGCGCCCCGCTCGACGACGAGATGATCGCCGACGCGGCACGGCACCGCCTGGTCGTCACCGCCGAGGACGGCATCCGCGAAGGCGGCGTCGGCATGACGATCGCCGATCGCATCCACGCGCTCGGCGGCACGACCCACGTCGAGTGCCTCGGGGTGCCGACTGCCTTCATCCCCCAGGGCAAGGCCGACCACATCCTCGCCCGGCTCGGCCTCGACGCCGACGGCCTCGTCGCCACCGTCCGCCGCCTCCTCTAGCACCGGCCGCCCGAAAACCGCAGCTTCCGCGCCAATCTGTCAACGAAGCTGCGTCTGGCGCCGATTCGTTGACAGATTGGCGCGATAGCCGCGGGTACGTTCGGCGTTTGTGACCGGCGACGAACCGCTCGACCTGACCGCGGACCCGACCGCGGACCCGACCGCAGACCCGACCGCGGAGCTGGCCGCGGAGCTGACCGCGGAGCTCGACCTGACCGCGGAGCTCGACCTGGCGCTCGAGCTCGCCGACCTCGCCGACTCGATCACGTTGCCGCTCTACGAGCAGCGCTCGTTCACGCTCGACTGGAAGCCGAACCGCACCGAGGTGACCGAGGCCGACCGGGGAGCCGAGGCGGCGATCGTCGCGTCGTTGTCCCGGGCCCGTCCCGAACACGGCGTCCTCGGCGAGGAGCACGGCGCCGCCGGCGCGACGGACTCCCCCTGGCGGTGGGTGGTCGACCCGATCGACGGCACGTCCAACTTCGTGCGTGGCATTCCGGTGTGGGCCAGCCTGATCGCCCTCACCCACGCGCGCCTCGGCGCCGTCGTCGGAGTGGTTTCGGCGCCCTCGCTCGGCCGGCGATGGTGGGGCGCGCGCGCTTCGGGAGCGCACGGCGACGGCCGCCGGCTGCGGGTGTCGACCACAGCCAGCCTCGCCGAGGCGCAGGTATGCGTCACCTTCAACCGCGGCTGGGACGCGCTCGGGCTGACCCCGGCCCTCGTCAAGCTGCAGCAGGACGCCTACCGGGCGCGCGGCTTCGGCGACTTCTGGCAGCACATGCTCGTCGCCGAGGGCGCGGTCGACGTGGCGATCGACGCGATCGGCCTCGCGCCGTACGACCTGGCGGCCGTGCAGGTGATCGTCGAGGAGGCCGGCGGTCGGTTCACCGACAGGCTCGGCGAGGCGACGTACCTCCACGACTCGGCGGTGTCTTCCAACGGGGTGCTGCACGACGAGGTGCTCGAGCGCCTCGGGCGATCCGGCGAGTCCGTCGGATCTGCTGAGATGTCACCGTGAGCGACGCTCTGGTCATCCGCAACGGCTTCGTCGTCGACGGCTCGGGAGCACCCGGCAGTCACGCCGACGTGGTCGTCGAAGACGGCCGGATCGCAGCAGTCGTCGCGCCCGGCACCGCGCCCACGGCCGGTGCGGGCCGGGTGTTCGACGCCGACGGTCGTCTGGTGACGCCGGGGTGGGTGGACGTGCACACCCACTACGACGCCCAGGTGTCGTGGGATCCGTGGATGACACCGAGCTCGTGGCACGGGGTGACCACCGTCGTGATGGGCAACTGCGGCGTCGGGTTCGCACCGGCGGCCGCGATCCTGCGCGCCACGAGTGGCTGATCGAGCTGATGGAGGGTGTGGAGGACATCCCCGGCTCGGCGATGACCGAGGGGATCACGTGGGAGTGGGAGAGCTTCCCCGAGTACCTCGACGCGATCGACGCCCACCCCCACGTCCTCGACATCGGCACCCAGATCGCTCACGGCCCGCTGCGGGCGTACGTGATGGGCGAGCGCGGTGCCGCGAACGAACCCGCCACCGCCGCCGAGGTGGCGGCAATGAGCGTGCTGGTGGAGGAGGCCCTGCGTGCGGGCGCGCTCGGCTTCTCCACCAGCCGCACCCCGCTGCACCGCTCGAAGTCGGGTGAGCTGGTGCCGGGCACCGACGCCGACGCCGACGAGCTGTGGGGCATCGGCGAGGCACTGGCCCGCGTGGGCCACGGCGTGTTCCAGTTCGCACCGGAGCACAGTCGGGTGCCGACGGACGAGTGGCCGTGGATGCGTGAGCTGGCCCGCCGCACAGGCCGGCCCGTCTGCGTGAACCTCAACCAGCCCGACCAGGCCCCCGACGTATGGCGGCGGGTGCTCGGCCTGCTCGACGAGGCGGCCGCCGACGGGCTCGGCCTCTACGCCCAGGTGGCGGGGCGATCGATCGGCATCCTCTACTGCTTGCACGGCAGCATCCACCCCCTGCTGTTCCACCCGGCGTACGCAGAGGTGCAGCACCTGGCGATGCCCGAGCGTCTCGTCGCGCTCGCCGAGCCCGAGCGGCGCCGGCGCATCGTCGACGACGTTCCCGACGACGGGGGATTCTTCGCGAACGCCGTGCTCGGCAAGCTCGATCGCATGTGGCTGGTCGAGGGGGCCGACATCGACTACGAGCCGAGTGCGGACACCTCGGTCGCGGCGCTTGCCGCCGCCCGGGGCGTGCCCGCGATGCAGCTGGTACTCGACCAGCTCACCGCGGACGACGGCAACGGGATGATCTACGCCCCGTTCTTCAACTACAGCTACGGCGACCTGTCGTTCACCCACGATGCCACCCTGCACCCCCGCACCCGGATGGGGCTTTCCGACGCCGGCGCGCACTGCGGAGCCATCTGCGACGGCGGCATGCCGACGTTCATGCTCACCCACTGGACCCGTGACCGCAGCAGGGGGCCACGTCTGCCCCTGGAGCTGGTGGTCCATCGCCAGACCCGCCAGACCGCAGAGCTTTACGGGCTGCTCGATCGCGGCCTGCTTGCTCCCGGCATGCGCGCCGACCTGAACGTCATCGACTACGAACACCTCGGCTTCGAGGTCCCCCGCATGGCGTTCGACCTGCCCGCCGGAGGTCGCCGCCTCGTGCAGCGGGCCAGGGGCTACGCGGCCACGTTCTGCGCCGGCACGCAGACCGTCGCCGACGACGAGCACACCGGCGAGTTGCCCGGGCATCTCTTGCGCGGCCCGGCGATTCATCCTGCGGAAACCTGGTGATTACCGGCCGGTAACCGGCGTGCGGCAGAATGTGCCCTGTGATCCGGCGCAACCCGATCGATCAGCGCAACGTGAAGGTCACCTTCTCGGTCCCAGACGCCGGCCAGCCGGTGTCCGTGGTCGGCGACTTCAACGGGTGGAACCCCGCCGAGCACCCGATGCGCAAGCGCTCCAACGGCACCCGCTCCGTGGCCGTGCTGTTGCCGATCGGCTCGACGATCCGCTTTCGCTACTGCTCAGGGTCACCCGCCGGCGCTTCCTGGTTCGACGATCCCGACGCCGACGGCTACGAGCCGAACGGCTACGGCGAGACCCACGCCGTCGTCGTCGTCTGAATCAGCTGCATTCTCGGTCGGTTGAGTCGCGCTATGTGTCGGCGAGTTCAAGGGGTGAGCGCGACAGCTCCTGATTGAGGAGGTGTCGCATGGCTCAGATTGGCCGGCCGAGGTTGCGGTTGTCGGTGGTGTTCCCAGGGTTGAGGGCTCTGGCTCGGGGTGCGACCTGGGTTGAAGCTGCTGCGATCGCCGGTGTCGCCAAGAGCACGTTGGAGCTGCGCGCTGCCGAGGAAGCTGTGACGGTGTTACGTGATCGCAAGCTCCGCGACGATGCCTTGACGTTGGAGGAACGTGAGGAGATCCGGGTCGGGATCGAACGCAACGAGACCAACAGCGCGATCGCTATCCGGTTGGGTCGTCATCGGGGAACGATCGGTCGGGAGATCGCTCGTTGTGGCGGTCGCCATCACTATCGGGCGTTCGTCGCCCAGGAGCATGCCGATCAGGCCGCATTACGTCCGAAGCCATCATGGACCGAGCAACGACCGTGGCTGTGGCTCGAGGTGCAGGCCTTGATTCGTGAACGTACCTGGTCACCCGAGCAGATCGCTGAACGTCTCCGCAGAGATCATCCTGATCAGTCACAGTGGTGGGTGTCGCACGAGTCGATCTATCAGGCGGTGTTCATCCAGGCCAAAGGCGAGCTGCGCAAAGAGCTCGCCGCCTGCTTGCGGTCCGGGCGGGCGGCCCGCCGGCCGCACTCGCGCACGCCGGACACCAGGGGTCGGATCCCGAACATGGTCAACATTTCTGAGCGGCCCGCCGAGATCGAGGACCGGGCGATCCCCGGGCATTGGGAAGGCGATCTGGTCATCGGCAAGAACGGCAACAGCGCCGTGGCAACTCTGGTCGAGCGGAGCACACGGATGGGGATGCTGATCAAGCTCGACGCTCGCACCGCTGCCCATGTCAACGAGCGGATCGAAGCCAACATCGCCCGCCTTCCAACCCAGCTGGTCCGCTCGCTGACCTGGGACCAAGGAACCGAGATGTCCAGTCACCAAGCATTCAGTGTCGCCACCGGCGTCGACGTGTACTTCTGCGACCCGCACTCGCCATGGCAACGTGGCAGCAATGAGAACTGGAACGGGCTCGTGCGCCAATTCCTACCGAAGAGCACCGACCTGTCCGTGCACACCCAAGACGATCTCGACCACATCGCTGCGCTCCTCAACGGACGCCCCCGCAAGACCCTCGCATGGGATACTCCAGCCGAACGATTCGCCGAGCTTGTCGCGACCACCGCTTGAATTCGCCGTCACAAATCCGACCGAGAACGCGCGGCAGGTGGAACGATCAGGTGAAGTAGGGGTTCTCGCCGGTCGAGTGGTCGGTCAGGTCGCGAACGGCGACGACGCCGCTCACCGAGTCGACGAGCATCGTCTGGACGCCTTCGAGCATGGTCATCCGGCTCATCGCGCAGCCGTGGCAGCCTCCGCCCATGGTGAGGTACACGGTGCCGTCGCCGTCGTGGCCGACGTAGCTGACGAACCCGCCGTGGGCGGCCAGCGCGGGGTTGACCTCGCCGGCCAGCATCGCTTCCACCTCGGCCGACAGCTCGTCGTCGCGGGTGAGACCCTCGATCACCGGGGCTGCCGGCTTGTTCGGGTTGCGAATGACGAGCCCGGTGGGTTCGGTGTGGTCGAGCACCGCCCCCTGGAGCAGCTCGACGTCCTTCGCCGCGATCACGACCTTCAAGGTCTCGTGGGTGCGCACCTCGTCGGTGAAGGCGGCCTTGCGGTACTCGTCGAACGACAGGTCGTAGGTGAAGTCCTCACCCGGGCGGCTGACGACCTCGAGCCGTAGCCCGAGGCTGTCCGCGTCGGGTTCGTCCTCGCGCAGCTCGATCAGCTTGGCGAGCGCGGAGGCGGTGATGGTGACGATGAGATCGCTGCTGTCGGAGGCAGCGGCGAGCGGACTACTCATGCCCGTCCACGCTATCGGCGGGTCGCGCGCTCGCACCGGGGGTCAGCGGCTGCCGCCTCCGTCGCACTCGATGCGCTGGCCGGTCACGTACCCGGCGCCGTCGCTGCACAGCCACAGCACGACCTTGGCCACGTCGAGCGGCTGGCAGACCCGCCCGAACGGCGACCCGGCGTCGAGACTGCGCAGGTCGTCGAGGTCGCTGCGGCCGCTGACCGCGCGGGCGAGGCGAACCCCCATGTCGGTCTCGACGAGGCCGGGGGCGACGACGTTGACGTGGATGCCGTGGCGGCGCTCCTCCTTCGCGAGCGTCAGCGCCAGCGCCTCGAGGGCCGCCTTGCCCATGTTGTACGGCGCCCCGTTGGCCCCCATGAACGTCGTCGCCACCGACGACACCATCACGATGTCGCCCCGCTCGCGGGTGCGCATCGACGGCAGCACCAGGCGGCAGAGGTGGTGCGGGCCGAGCGCGTGCGTGGCGACGACGCGCACCAGCTCGCTGGGTTCGGTATCGGCAACGGCAAGTCCACGTGACGCGATGCCGGCGTTGCACACGAGCAGATCGACGAACCCGTAGTCGGCGATCACCGCGTCGACCATCGCGGCGTCGGCGTCGGCATCGTCGACCGACGCCGCATACGCCGACGCCTGCCCACCGGCGGCGCGGATCGCGGCCACCGTCTCGTCGGCCGATGCGCCGTCACGGCGGTAGTTCACCGCCACCGCAGCGCCCTCCGCCGCCAACAGCTCGGAGATCGCCCTGCCGATGCCCCGGCCGCCGCCGGTCACGAGCGCCACTCGGGCGTCCAGTGCCCCCATCGCTTCCCCCTCTTCCTCATGCGCGGGGATGCCGCGCCGCAGGCTGCAGCTGCCCGCCTGTGCCATCCTTGCAGGGTGCAACAAGGCAGCCGCAAGGCGATCTTCGCCGCGTTCTTCGCCAACCTCGGCATCGCCATCGCCAAGTTCGTCGGGTTCTTGGTGACCTCCTCCGCCTCGCTCCTCGCCGAGGCCGCCCACTCGCTGGCCGACACCGGCAACCAGGCCTTGCTGCTGCTCGGCGGCAAGCGCGCCCGCCGCCAGGCCACCCCGGAGCACCCCTTCGGCTACGGGCGCGAGCGGTACTTCTGGTCGTTCGTCGTGGCGATGGTGCTGTTCAGCATGGGCGGGCTGTTCGCCCTCTACGAGGGCATCGAGAAGCTGCGCCACCCCCACGAGACCGAGAACCTCGGCATCGCGATCGGCATCTTGGTGTTCGCGATCGTGCTCGAGACCTTCTCGCTGCGCACCGCGGTCAAGGAGACCCGCCACGTGAAGCCCGCGGACATGGGCTGGTGGCAGTTCATCCGCCACTCCAAGCAGCCCGAGCTGCCCGTTGTCCTGCTCGAGGACACGGGTGCCGAGATCGGGCTGTTCTTCGCCCTCGCGGGTGTGCTGCTCGCGCACTTCACGGACGAGCCCCGCTGGGACGCCGCGGGCTCGATCGCGATCGGCGTGCTGCTCGTCGTCATCGCGTTCGTGCTCGCGATGGAGATGAAGGGCTTGCTGATCGGCGAGTCGGCGGCAGCCGGCGACCAGCGGCGCATCGTCGACGCGCTCGAGGCCTCGCCGCCGGTGCGGCGGCTGATCCACCTGCGCACCGAGCACATCGGACCAGAAGAGCTGCTCGTCGCGGCGAAGCTCGAGTTCGATGGGGCGTTGTCGGTGGCCGAGCTCGCCGCCGCGATCGACGAGACCGAGGTCTGCCTGCGCGCCGCAGTTCCCACCGCCCGTGTCGTCTACATCGAGCCGGACATCCATCGGGACCCTGAAAGGTGAGCCCGGGGCCCAACGGCCGGGCTCCGTCGCACCAGGCACTCGGCCTACTTGCCGTCGGTGTGGCAGTGCTGGCCTTCTCGGTGTCGTCCTCGATCGTGAAGTGGGCAGGCGTCCCCGGCTCGGTGATCGCGTTCTGGAGGATGCTCGCCGCGATCGTCGTCTGGTGGGTGATCGCTCGCGTCGCGGGCCAGCGCGTGACCTGGGACAGCACCCGGCGCACGCTGGTGCCGGGGCTGCTCTTCGGCGTCAACCTGGCGGCGTTCTTCACCGCGGTGACGATGACGAGCATCGCCCACGCCGAGTTCCTCGGCGCGCTGACCCCGCTCGTGCTGATGCCCGCCGGTGCGAGGCTGTTCCACGAGCACGTCGAGCGCCGCGCCCTGGCGTGGGGACTGGTCGCCGTCGTCGGCGTCGCGATCGTGCTGTTCGGCGGCTCGTCCACCGGCACCGCGTCGGTGCGTGGCGACCTGCTGGTGCTCGTCGCGATGCTGCTCTGGGCGGCATACCTGCTCGCCACGAAGCGCGCCCGCCAAGGGATGACGGTCAGCGAGTTCATGGCCTCCGTCACCCCGGTGGGGACGCTCGCGCTGATCCCGATCGTCGCGGTGCGCGGAGGCGTCACCGAGATGACGGCGCGGGGCTGGGTGGCCACGATGGCGCTCCTCGCGCTCACCGGGGTCGGCGCTCACGGCCTGATCGTGTTCGCCCAGCGCCACGTGCCGGTGGCGACGATCGGCGTGATGCAGGTCGCCCAGCCGGCGCTCGCGGTGGGGTGGGCGTTCGTCATCCTCGGCGAGACGATCCGCCCCGTGCAGATCGTCGGGATGGTGCTCGTCGTCGCCGGGCTCACGCTCTTCACGTTGGTCAGCACACGCGCCGGCGCGGCTAGCCTGAGCTCGTCTGACGACGGGGAGCTCGCAGGTCCGGCGGGCTGAGAGGGTGGTCGCCACCACCGACCCGAGACCTGATCTGGGTAATGCCAGCGGAGGGAGTCGAGTGGCCACGAGGCGTAGCACCCCAGCCGGACAGCGGTCCGCGGTCGTGGTCATCGGCGGCGAACCGCCCGACCCACAACTCGCCGGCCGGATTCCCGACGGCGCCGACGTGATCTGCGCCGACTCCGGGTTGGACCATGCACTCGCCCTCGGGCTCGACCCGGCGGTGGTGATCGGCGACCTCGACTCGGTCAGCGCCGCCGGGCTCGAGCAGGCCCGCCGCGCGGGCGTCGCCGTGCTGGAGCACCCGTGCGACAAGGACGCCACCGACACCGCGCTGGCGCTCGCGCTCGCCGCCGACCGCGGCTACGGACGGATTGTGGTGTTGGCCGGCGGAGGGGGACGCCTCGACCACGCCCTCGCCGCATTGCTCGCCCTCGCCGACCCCGACCTCGCCGAGGTCGGCGAGCTCGAAGCCTGGTTCGGGAGCACGCTCGTACGTGTGCTCCACGGGCCGGCCGAGACGACGGTCGAAGCGGTTCGGCCCGGCGCGACGGTGAGCCTGCTGCCCCTCGCCGGCACCGCCCACCAGGTGACCACTACCGGGCTGCGCTGGCCGCTCGACGGCGAAGACCTCCCCGCCGGCACCACACGCGGGGTCAGCAACGAGCTGGCAGGGCGCACCGCCACCGTGTCGGTCGCCGCCGGGGTGCTCGCCGTCGTCGTCCCGCAGGAGGAGGCCGAACAGTGCTGATCCGACGCTCGCTCCCTTCGCTCGCGGCCCTCGCCGCCCTCGCCACCCTCGCCACCCTCGCCACGGTCGCCTGCGGCGGCGACGACACGACCGACGACACGACCAACGACACGACCGACGACACGACCGACGCGCCGGCCAGCTTGACGCTGCTCTCCTACGACTCGTTCACGCCGCCCGAGGACGCGTTCGACGAGTTCACCGCCACCACCGGGATCGAGGTGGAGCTCGCCCTCGGCGGCGACGCCGGAGAGCTCGTCGCGAAGGCGGTGCTCACCGCCGGCAACCCCGAGGGTGACGTGCTGTGGGGCGTCGACAACACGCTGCTGTCACGCGCGATCGAAGGTGAGGTGTTCGAGCCGTACGAATCGACCGTCGCCGGGCTGGACCCCGAGCTGAGCGCGCTGGTCCCCGGCCACGAGCTGACCCCGGTCAGCTTCGGCGACGTCTGCATCAACTACGACGTCGAAGCGCTCGACGCGCTCGGCCTCGTACCACCTGCGGACTTCGCCGATCTCGTCGACCCCGCCTACGCCGACCTGCTCGTCGTGCCCAGCGCGGTCACCTCGTCGCCGGGGCTCGCGTTCTTGCTCGCCACCGTGGCCGAGCTGGGCGACCCCGGCTGGCAGCAGTGGTGGGAAGAGCTGCGCGAGAACGGTGTTCTCGTCGTCGACGGGTGGTCGGCGGCCTACGGCATCGAGTTCACCAGGGCCGGCGGTGACCGCCCGCTCGTCGTCAGCTACGGGTCGAGTCCCCCCGCCGAGGTGCTCTTCGCCGACCCGCCCCTGCCCGACGGCTCCCCCGCGCCGACCGGCGTGGTGGAGGCGACGTGCTTCCGCCAGGTCGAGTTCGCGGGCGTGCTGCGCGGCACCGAGCACGAGGCGGCGGCGGGCCTGCTGGTCGACTACCTGGCCTCACCCGCCTTCCAGGCGACGATGCCCGAGACGCTGTTCGTCTACCCGGCCAACACCGCTGTCGAGCTGCCGCCGTCGTTCCAGCAGCACGCCGTGATCCCCTCCGACCCGCTCCGGCTCGATCCCGACGAGATCGCCGCCGGCCGCCAGCAATGGGTCGACGAATGGACGGCCATCGTGCTGCGGTGACCGACCGCTACCCGACCCGGCTGCTCGTCGCGTTCGCCGCGGCGCCGGTGGTGTTCGTCGGCCTGCTGTTCGTGTGGCCGCTGGCGGCCATCCTCGCTCGCGGGTTCGACCTCGGCGTGCTCGCCGACCTCGTGCGCAACCCCGGCATCCGCTCGGTGGCCTGGTTCACCCTGTGGCAGGCGATCGTCTCCACGTTGGCCACCCTGGTCGTCGGGATGCTCCCCGCGTTCTTGATCGCCCGCTACCGCTTCGCCGGCCGGGGCGTGCTGCTCGCGATCGTCACCGTGCCGTTCGTGCTGCCCACCGTGGTCGTCGGTGCCGCGTTCCTCGCGCTCAGCCCGGAGCGCTTCGACCGGACGGTCTGGAGCATCCTCGCCGCCCACGTGTTCTTCAACATCGCCGTCGTGGTCCGCACCGTCGGCACGCTGTGGGAACAGCTCGACCCCGACCTCGCCGCTGCCGCCCGGACCCTCGGCGCGTCCAACTGGCAGGTGGTGCGCCACGTCACGCTGCCTCTGCTGCGCCCCTCGATCGTCGCCGCGGCGTCGATCGTGTTCCTGTTCACGTTCACATCGTTCGGCGTGATCCGCATCCTCGGCGGCCCCGCCCGGGCGACGATCGAGGTGGAGATCTACCTGCGCGCCGCGCAGCTCGGTGACCTGCCCGGGGCCGCCGGGCTGGCCGTCGTGCAGCTCGTCGCCGTCGGATCGTTGCTCTGGTGGTGGAGCAGGGACCAGGCCAGAACCGCGGTCCCGCTCGCCCTGCAGGCCGGTTCACCCCGCCGCCGGCCGCGCCCGGGGCGGGAACGGCGGCTCGTGATCGGGGGCGCCTTGCTGACAGGGGTGACCATGCTCGTGCCCGTGGTCGCGCTGGTGCTGCGCTCGTTCCGCGTCGGCGACCAGTGGTCGCTCAGCGCTTGGCGGCTCGGATCGGCCGAGTCCCAAGGCGCCTCGGCAGCTGCGCAGACATGGGACGCCGTGGCCACCTCGTTGCGCTACGCCTGTGCCGCGGCGATCGTCGCGCTCGTGCTCGGCGCGCTCGCGGCGTTCGCGATCGCCGGTAGCGGGCGGGCCGGACGGGCCCTCGACGTCGGCTTGATGCTGCCCCTCGGCACCTCGGCGGTCACGATCGGCTTCGGCATATTGATCACCTTCGACGAGCCGCCCCTCGACCTGCGCGACTCGGCGTGGCTCGTGCCGCTCGTGCATGCACTGGTCGCGGTGCCGTTCGTGGTCCGCGCCGTGCTGCCCGTGCTGCGCGCGTTACCCGCCGACCTGCGCCACGCCGCGAGCACCCTCGGGGCCGCTCCGCTGCGGGTCTGGCGCGAGATCGAGCTGCCCCTCGCCGCCCGCGGTCTCGCCGCCGGCGCAGCGTTCGCCTTCGCCGTCTCGCTCGGCGAGTTCGGGGCGACGAGCTTCCTCACCCGCCGTAACCGCGAGACGCTGCCGATCGCCATCGGCCGCCACCTCGGTCGGCCCGGTGAGCTGGTGCAGGCCGAGGGGTACGTGCTGGCCGTGATCCTGCTCGGCCTCACCGTGGCAGCCGTCGCGGCGCTGGGCATGATCGGTGCCCGCGACGTGATCGGCGAGGCCGACGCGCGAGCTCTCCGGCAGGGGTCGCGGCAATGACCCCGCGGGTGGGTGCCGAGGGGCCGGCGGCGTTGGAGGTCGTCGACGTGTCCGTGAGCTTCGGCCCCCGGACGGTCCTCGACCGGGTGTCGTTCGATGTCGCTCCGGGTGAGACGGTGGCACTGCTCGGCCCGTCGGGTTCGGGCAAGAGCACGCTGCTGCGCGTGATCGCCGGCCTCCTCCACCCAGACGGTGGCCAGGTGTTGATCGGCGGTCGGGAGGTCACCGAAGCGCCCACCCACCTGCGCGGCGTCGGCATGGTGTTCCAGGACGAGCAGCTCTTCCCCCATCGCGACGTCGCCGCCAACATCTCGTTCGGGCTACGGATGCAGCGCGCTCGCTCGGCGGAGATCGCGGCCAGGGTGGGGGAACTGCTCGACCTGGTCGGCCTGCCCGGTTTCGACCATCGCCGGGTGACGGAGCTGTCCGGCGGCGAGGCGAAGCGCGTCGCGCTTGCGCGCGCCCTCGCGCCACGGCCACGGGTGCTGCTGCTCGACGAGCCGCTGACCGGGCTCGACGCCGAACTGCACCGGCGACTCGTCGGCGACGTCCGGCGCATCCTCAGCTCCGCGGGCACCACCGCGGTGCACGTCACCCACGACCGAGACGAGGCCGTCACGCTCGCCGACCGGGTGCTGCAACTCGCCGACCTCGCCGACCTCGGCGACCTCGGCGACCTCGGCGATCTCGGCGACCGCAGCGACCTGGACGATCTCGGTCGATAGCGTCGAGGGTCGATGCGCCGACTCGCCACGCTCCTCGCCTGCGGGGCGATCGCCCTGCTCGCTTCCTGCGGTGGCGACGACGAGGCCGGCGACGACGCGACTTCGGCACCACCCACACCGACAGGCGCGACGACCACGACGGCACCGCCCGAACCCCCGTTGCCCCCGATCGAAGGCGTGCTGCGGCTGCGGGCGGTCCTCGCGCCGCTTCCGGTCGACGGCATGTCGCTCAACCCGATGGGCGGCGACGATCCCGACACGACCGTCATCGCGCCGGAGAACGCCACCGGGCTCGCCTACGAGCTCGGCCCGAGCGTGCTCGACGAGTCCGCGGTCGTGCAGGCGACGTCGGGCCTGGTCGAGGGCCAGTGGTCGGTCACGATCCTGCTCTCCCCGGTCGGGTCGGCCGCCGCCGACGACCTCGCCGGCCGCTGCGTGGCGCAGGATCCGACGTGTCCCCGCGGCCAGGTCGCGTTCACCGTCGACGGCTTCGTCGTCTCGGCACCGGTCATCTCCCAGCCCGTGCTCGGACCGGAGCTGGTCATCTCCGGCAGCTTCTCCGAGGCCGAGGCCGAGGCCCTCGCCGCGGCGCTCGGCGGCGCGGCATGACGCTGCGCATCGGCTTCCTCGGCGCCGGCCTGATCGCCACGTTCCATTCCAAGATGCTGCGCGGCGCGGGAGCGGAGATCGACCGGGCGGGCGTGTTCGACCCCGATTCCGAGCGAGCTCAGGCCTTCGCGGCCGCCAGCGGCCATCACGCCTGCGGCTCCGCGGAAGAGGTGCTCGACGGCTGCGACGCGGTGTACATCTGCTCGTGGACGTCCGAGCACCACCGGTTGCTGGCCGAAGCCGCTCGGCGAGGTGTCCACGTCTTCTGCGAGAAGCCTCTCGCCACCAACCTCGCCGAGGCCGAGCTGATGGCCCGCATCGCCGACGAAGCAGGCATCGTGCACCAGGTCGGGCTGATCCTGCGGCGCTCGCCCGCCTACCTGTTCGCCCGCCAACTCGTCCACGAGCCTGCCGCGGGGGCGGTGATGGCGGTCACGTTCCGCGACGACCAGTACATCCCGATCCAGGGGCAGTACGGCTCGACGTGGCGCAGCGACTCCGACCTCGCCGGCTCGGGCACGCTGCTGGAACACAGCATCCACGACGTCGACATGTTGCGCCACGTCGTCGGCGAGATCGACGTCGTCAGCGCCCACCAGTCCAACTTCCACGGCCATCTCGGCATCGAGGACGCGGTCGCCGCTTCGTTCCGTTTCGAGGGAGGCGCCACCGGCACGCTGCTCAGCGTGTGGCACGACAATCTGGCGCGCCCGAGCATGCGCCACTTCGAGGTGTTCTGCGAGCGCCGCTACGTGGCCCTCGACGGCGACGACTGGTTCGGCCCGGTGCGCTGGACGGATGCGAGCGGCGAGCAGGGCTCCCTCGGCGGCGAGCAGCTCGCCGCGCAGGCGGTCGACCTGGCCGATGGAGAGCTCAACCCCGACCTCGCGTTCGTCGCCGCGATCCGCGACTCCCGGCCGGCCTGGCCCGACCTGCACACCGCCGTCGCCGCTCACCGGGTGGTCGACGCGATGTACCGGTCGGCCCACATCGCGGGCGACGCCGTGCGCGTCACGGCCGGCTGAGATGGAACACAGCAGCGATGGCGATGCCGGCTGGCGGGTGAGCTCTGTCCCCGCGGCGGCCACTCACGGACTTCGCCGAACGGTGCTGCGCAACGGCACGCCGGTGAGCACGGTCACCTATGACGGCGACGACGACGCCGACACGGTGCACCTCGCCGTGCTCGCTTCCGGCGGCGAGATCGTCGCCGTCAGCACGTGGCTCCTCGACCCGTTCCCCGGCGAGGCCTCCCCCGCAGTGCGCTTGCGCGGCATGGCGGCCATGCCGGAGCACCGCGGCGAGGGCCACGGGTCACGTCTGCTCGCCGCCGGCATCGAACACGCCCGCAACGTCGGAACGGACACGGTGTGGGCCAACGCCCGCGACACCGCGCTCGGCTTCTACCTGCTTCACGGGTTCGAGGTGGCCGGCGAGAGCACGATCGACGAGACGACGGCACTGCCCCACCGCCTGGTGCGCAAGCAGATCTGAACACGGCTGCCGCGCCTCGCCCGCTCGCCCCCACACACCTGGGTGAGCGACCACCGGAGGGAGGCGACAGTGACCACGGCCGAAGAACTGGAACGCCGCGCGCTCGTTGGCGAGCGGCTCGCGCGCTCACTCGCGGGCGTCGAGATCGACAGCTTGCTGCGCGCCAGCGGGCCGGACACGTGGATCGGACCCACTGCCGACGAGCTCTGTCGCCTGCTGCGCGTCACCCGCGCGGAGCTCGCGGCAGCAACCTCCGACGCCAGGGCCGCGGCCCGCCGCCTGCATCTCGAGGCCCGCGCCGCACTGGCGCGGGAGTTGTCGGGACCGGGGCTCTGAGTTGGGCGGCATGCTCGCGTTCGACCGGGCGCGTGTGGACGCGCTGAGGCGGATGCTCGACGCGGCGCTCGGCGACCTCGACGCCGCCGCCTCCGTCGGCGCGGCGTCGCCCGAGCTCGCTTCGGCGGCGGGAACGGCCACCGCCGCGCGCCGGCGTCTCGCGCCGTGGCTCGATCGCCTGCGCGGACTGTCGACGTGTGCGGTGATGGAGGGCTACCGGCCGATCGCGCCCGACCCAAGCGACCTGGAGCATGCCCACCTCCTCGCGCTCGCTTCGCTGCCGGGATGGAGCTTCAGC
Source organism: Actinomycetota bacterium (assembly GCA_016700055.1). Lineage (NCBI taxonomy): Bacteria > Bacillati > Actinomycetota > Actinomycetota bacterium. The sequence continues at coordinate 2,440,508 of CP064997.1, read as the reverse complement.
ACCGATCCCGCGGCCGGGCCGGGCAGCGGCGCGCGCGGGCTGCGCGGCGCGGAGTCGCTCGGGCACCAGCTCGCGCAGGGGGACCAGCTCGACGAGCTGCTCGACGGGGACGGGGTCGACGTGCTGGCGCGCCGGGCGGCGGAGATCGCGCGTTCCACCGAGGAGAGCGAGCACTTCCTGCACGAGCTCGGCACCGCGGGTCTGCTGCGGCTCGTCGACGCGCTCGGACGACGCCTGCAGGACGCCGAGCTGTCCGCCGCGGGCCGAACCCCCGGTGCGGACCGGGCGCCGGTCACCCGGCTCGAACGCACCCTGGTGCTGCTCGGCGAGGTGGTGGCGGCCGCCGGCCAGATCGGCACGGCGGTCGCCGTCGCGCGCCACGGTGACCCCCACGGCGCGGCGGTGCTCCTTCAGGGTGCCGAGCTCCGTGGCGGCGCGCTCGGGCTGGCCGTCGCCGAGATCCTGGTGCGCTGGTCCCGCGGTGGGCGCCCGTGGTGGATCGACCGGACGACGTCCGCCGCCACCGTCGCCGAACGGGTGCTCCCGCTTCTCGCCGGCGATCCCGAGGCGAGCGGGGTGGCGGTGGAGCGCCTGGTGCTCGACGGCGCTGTCTTCGCGCTGATGTTCGGGGCGCGTGATCCGCACCTCGCGTTCGCTGTCGTCCACGCGGCCACCGATCCGGCGACCACCGACGAGCGCCGCGCGGGTGTGCGCCTGCTCGGGCTGCTCGACGCGCTGCGCGACATGGTCGCCGACCCCGACTTCGTCGAGGCCTCCCGCCTCGACTGGTCCGTCGTCAACCAGTGGCACGCGGTGCGAGCTGCCCTCGGCGCGGTCGTCGCGCCGTGGCAGCTCCACCTCTCCCTGCTCGCGCCGCGCTGGGGTCGCCGCCCGGTGGACACCATCGGGCACCTGGTGTGGGTCGCCGACGATCCGCGCAGCGCCACTGCTCTCGCGGAAGGGCTCGGCCTGGCCGTCGCCCTGGCCGCCACCGGCCTGCCCCACGCCCGCGACGAGCGCCGCCAGGTCGTCGACGACATCGCCGGCGCGATCGGTGCGTCGGCCGAGGTGCTGCGTGACGCCGAGATCGACGAGTGGTCCGAGCGCAAGGCCCAGATCGCGGCCGTGGCTCTGCTCGCCGACCGGGTGCCGCTGGTCTCCCACCCGCTGGCCAAGCTGGCCAAGGGGATCGGGCTGAAGCTGCTCGCCAGCCGCCTCGCCGGCGACGGAGACGAGGTGGCGGACACCGCGCTGTGGGCCGAGCAGGACCGGCTGGCACTGATGGCCAGCCTGCTGGCGAGCGCGCTGCTGGTCGAGGCCGTAGCTGCCGGGCGGATCGACCCGTTCAGCCTGGAGCTCGACGAGGACGACGCGCTGGAGCTACAGCACGCCGCCGATGCCGTCTCCAACGCCGCCGGCCGCGGAGACGCGCTCGCCGCGGCGGCGTCGAACTGAGCCGGGCCGCGCTCTAGCGCATCAGGTCGGCAGGGGGGACACCGGGCAGCGCCAGTCGCCCGAGCAGCCAGGCGAGCTGGTCGTGTTCGGTCAACGCGGTGATCTCGGCGGGAAGTTCGCCGAGTCCCATCGGCCGGCGCGCCTTCCAGGCCATGCGCATGCGCGTCATCTCCGCCCGCACGTAGTCGCGTGGCCACTCGCCGGGAGCACTCGCCCCGGGCACTCCCGAGCCGAGGTCGTGGCGGTGCACCTCCACCTCGCGCCGGCGTCGGAACGGCAGGTCGGCGACCGCGATCAGGGCGCCGTCGGTGCCGCGCCCGTGTCCGGTCCAGCCCTCCGGTGTGCATGCCGCCCAGGCGTCCTCCAACAGCTGCGCCGAGCGACGCAGATCTTCGACGAGCGCGTCTGCCGACCGGGCTGCACCCTGGTCGATCTCGGCGGCGCGGGCCGCTCGCGAGTCGCCGCCGGGGAACGCGGGGTACTGCTCGGCGATCTCCCCCCGGCTCGCGGCGTCGAGCATCCGTCGGTGGCCGTCGGCGTTGCGGGCGATGTGGGTGAGCACATGGCCGACGGTCCATCCGGGCAGCAGCGAGGCGAGTCCGACGTGAGCGTCGCCGAGGCGCTCACCGCCGTCGTGGCCGCTGAGGGCGGCGAGCAATCGTTCGTGCGAGCGACGGGCAGCCTCGACGTCGGCAGAGATCGCGCGCATCGGTTCGCAACGTAGCTCTCCGGCGGTGCAGCCTGGCGGTGATGTGGGTCCCTGTCACGCTCCTCGCGACAGTGATCCAGGTGGCGCGCACCGCGTCGCAGCAGAAGCTGCGCGCGGTGCTCTCGGTGAGCGCCGCCGGGTTCGTCCGCTACGTGTTCGGGGCTCCGCTCGCGCTCGCCGCGTGTGCCCTCGTGTTCACCATCGGCGGGCGCGACCTGCCCGGCATTCCCTGGCGGTTCTGGCCGATCGTCGCCGCCGCCGGCATCGCGCAGGTGCTCGGCACCGTGGCCCTGATCACTGCGTTCGACCGCCGCGACTTTGCGATCGGCACCGTGTACGCGAAGACCGAGGTGATCCAGGTCGCGCTGTACTCGGCGCTGTTCCTCGGTGAGCCGCTACAACCGCTCGGCTGGGTGGCCGCGCTCGTGTGCATCGCCGGCGTGGTGCGCCTGGCCACCCCGCCAGGGGCGCCACTGCGGGCGCTGCACCACCTCGGCGACCGTGCCGCGCTCGCCGGGCTGGCTGCCGGCGGGCTGTTCGCACTCGCGGCCGTCGGCATTCGCGCCGCGTCGACGTCGCTCGGCGACGACCCCGCGGTGATCCGCGCGCTGGTCACGGTCGCCGCGATGAACACCATCCAGACGCTGTTCAACGGCGCCCAACTCGCGTTCGCCGAGCGGCAGCAGGTGGTGACGGTGTTCCGGCACTGGCGCTCCACGGTGCCCGTCGGCGTGCTCTCCGTGCTCGGCTCGTCGGCATGGGCGCTCGCGATGACGCTCGAGAACGCGGCCAAGGTGCGCACGCTCGGCCAGCTCGAGCTGCTGCTCACGTTCGCCGTTTCGCACAGATACCTCGACGAGGAGCACGTCGGAGCCGAGCTGGCCGCGAGTGCCCTCGTGCTCGCCGGGGTCGTCGGCGTCCTCCTCCTCGGCTGAGCGCAGGTGAGGCTCAGGCGAGTGGCGCGGTGCGCTGGGGCACGACCACGATCGTGCCGTGCTCGTCACGGTGGACGCTGACCGTGGCGCCGTAGAACTCCGCCAGGGCTTCCGCGTCGAGCACCTCGTCGGCCGGGCCGCTCGTGACGAGATGACCCTGGTGCAAGAGGGCGAGCCGGTCGCTGTACAGCCCGGCGAGCGTCAGGTCGTGCATCGCCGACAGCACGGTGAGCCCGTGCTCCCGGCGGAGGGAGTCGACGAGTTCGAGCGCGTGCTGCTGATGGCCGATGTCGAGCGCACTCGTCGGTTCGTCGAGCAGCAGCACCGGGGCCTCCTGGGCCAGTGCCCGGGCGATGACGACCGTCTGCCGCTCACCGCCGGAAAGGGTGTGCAGATGGCGAGGAGCGAACTCGCCGAGACGCAAGCGGTCGAGCACGCCGTGGACGAGCGCGCGATCATGACGGGTCTCGTTGCCGAAGTAGCCGACGTACGGATTGCGCCCGAGCAGCACGTACTCGAACACGGTCATGTCGTCGGGCAGCGACGGCGTCTGGGCGACGTACGCCACCTGCTCGGCGCGCCTGCGGTGCGAGGTGCGCGCGAGCGGCACACCGTCCACCAGCAGCTCGCCGTCGTAGCCGACGACGCCCGCGACGGCGCGCAGGATCGAGGACTTGCCGGCCCCGTTCGGCCCGATGAGGCACATCCACTCCCCCGGGCAGACGGTGGCGGTGAAGCCGGACACCGCGGTGCGCCGGCCGTAGCGCACGGTGAGCCCGCGGAACGTGAGCGTGCTCATCGCACGGTTCCCGGTCGCGTGCGCAAGACGAGGATGAAGAACGGGGCGCCGAGGAACGCGGTGACGACGCCGATCGGCGTCTCGGCCGGGTTGGAGAGCACCCGCCCGGGGACGTCGGCGACGATCAGGAACGCTGCTCCGACGAGGACGGTGAGCGGCAGCAGGCTGCGGTAGCTGGCCCCGGCGAGCATCCGCACCAGATGGGGCACCATGATGCCGACGAAGCCGATCAGCCCGCTGACGCTGACCACCGCCGCCGTCCCGAACGTCGCCGCCAACACGACCGTCAGCCGGACACGCTCCACCTGGGTGCCGAGGGCGGCAGCCTCGTCGTCACCGACGCGCAGCACGTCGAGCAGGCGGCGGTGCGCCAGCAGCGCCACGGTGCTGACCAGCACGTACGGCATCACCAGGCGGACGTCGGCCCAGGTCGCCGTGGAGAGCCGGCCGAGGATCCACGCGTACACCTGGCGCACGACGTCGCTGTTGCGCTGCAGGATGAACGTCTGGGCGGCGGTGACGAGTGAGGTCACCGCGACCCCGGCGAGCACGAGCGTCGCCGGAGTGCGTGCCGCGCCGAACGCGGCGCCGACGAGGTACGTGACCGCGACCGCCGCGAGCCCGCCGACGAACGCGGCGAGCGGCAGCGGGTCGATCGGCCACGACGCGGTGCTCTCCCGCCCGACGCTCAACACGATCGTCGCGCCGAGGCCGGCACCGGCGGCGACGCCGAGCAGGTAGGGGTCGACGAGCGGGTTGCGGAACACGCCTTGGTACGACGCGCCGGCAAGCGACAACATCGCCCCGACGATGCCGGCGAGGACGACCCGCGGCATGCGGATCTCCCACAGCACCGCATGCTGGGTCGAGGAGACGCCGGTGTCCACGTCGACGAGCGGCAGCCAATCGAGCAGCTCGAGCGGCACGCGCCACGCCGGCGGCCCGGCCGGCCCGACCATCGCGCCGAACAGGAACGCGATGGCCAGCACCGCGCTCGCGCCGGCGAGCCACCACCCGGTGCGATGTCTCCCGTCCACGACGCTCAGGTCGCGTGGGCGGCGACGGCATCTGCCGCCACCCGCAAGAGCTCGACCACGCGGGGTCCCCAGCGGGAGGCGACGTCGTCGTCGAGGGCGACGATGCCCCCTTCGCGGACCGCGGTCACGGCAGACCAGCCCGGCCGGGCGGCGACCGACTCCGCGGTCGTGCCGCAGCCGACGGTGCAGGCGAGGAAGATCAGGTCCGGGTCGGCGCTGACGACGAATTCCGCGGAGAGCTGCGGGTAGTCGGTGTCCACCTCGGTGAGGTCGGTGATGTTGCGCAGGCCGAGCAGGCCGTAGATCTGACCGACGAACGTGTTCGCGCTCACCGAGAAGTAGGTGTCGTCGAGCTCGTGGTAGTAGGTCAACGGCTCTTCGAGCTCGGGGGCGCCGGCGAGGATCGCCTCCACCTCGGCTCTCATCTCACCGACCAGCTCGTCTGCCCCGGCGGAGTGGGCCGTGACCGTACCGAGCTCTTGGATCTGGGCGTACACGTCGTCCAGGTCGAAAGGTGCGGGGCCGCTCCACACGTCGATGTCGACGGCAGCGAGCTGCTCGGTGATGCCGGTGAAGTCGTCGGAGATCACGACGAGATCGGGCTCGTACGCCGCGATCGCCTCGACGTTCGGCTCGAACGCGCTGAGCTCGGTGAGCACCGCAGCCGCCTCGGGCGGGTAGTTGGACAGCGAGTCGACGGCGATCACCTGCTCGCCGGCGCCGATCGCGAACAACATCTCGGTGTGCGTCGGGGAGAGCGACACGATGCGCGACGGCGCATCGGCGGCCGGCTCCGACGGTGCGCTATCCGCTGGGTCCGTCGAGGGTGACGACGTCGGCTCGACGGGTGCCGAGGTGTCGGTGGACGAGGCGTCGTCTCCCCCGCAGGCGCCGAGCAGCGCGGCGGCAAAGAGGGCGAGCGCACTTCGGCGCACTCGGTTCATGGGGAATCCTCCTGACGATGAGGAGGACAAGTGAGGGAAGTCGGGTGCTTCGACGCACCCGCGCTGACCACCCTTGCCTCGAGGGTCTTGGTTTCGCGCACTCGGTTAGGCGACCGGGCTCGGCCACCTGACCCCGTAGGGCCGATGGCACCACCGTTGCGGGACAGCGCCGGGATCTCACCGGACTTCGCTGGGACCTGTGCAGCCCGGGCGAACCCGGACGCCGACGACGGTAGCAGGCATGCCTACACTCGCCACCTTCCGCCATGCCTGCCGAGCCCACCACCAGCTCCCGGAGCGCCGCCCCTCCCGGGCTCACGTTGTTGCTCGGCGGCGCGCGCTCGGGCAAGAGCTCGCTCGCGGTCGAGATCGGTCGGCGCCACGGTGACGCGGTCGTCGTGGTCGCCACCGCCACCGCCGCCGACGACGACCTGGCCGAGCGCATCGCCCGCCACCGCGCCGAGCGCCCTGACTGGCCGACGATCGAGGAACAGCACGACCTGGCGGGCGCGCTCGCCACCATCGGGGCGGGAACGCTCGCCGTGGTCGATTGCCTGACGCTTTGGGTGTCGAACGTGATGTGGCTCGGCCACAGCGACGACGAGGTGCTCGAGCTCGCCACCCGCACCGCGTCGGCGGCCGCACGACGTGACGGGCCCACCGTGGTGATCACGAACGAGGTCGGGCTCGGGCTGCACCCCGAGTCTGCGCTCGGGCGCCGCTACCGCGACCTGCTCGGCCGGGTCAACCAGATCTGGGCGGCCGCCGCCGATCGCACGCTGCTGCTCGTGGCAGGGAGGGTGGTCGCGCTGGTTGACCCATGGAGGGCGCTGACGTGAGCGCGGGGTGGCTGCGGTCGTCGCTCGATTCGCTGCCCGGACCAGACATCGACGCCGGGAACGCCATAAGGGCGAGGGCGAGCGACATCTTGCGCCCCGCCGGTGCGCTCGCCCGCCTCGACGAAGTGGCGGCATGGGCGGCGGAGTGGCAGGGCAGCCATCGCCCTGCCGTGCGGCGACCGGCGGCACTCGTGTTCGCCGCCGACCACGGCGTGACCGCGGCCGGGGTCAGCCGCTACCCGGCCGACGTGACGGCGGCGATGCTGACCGCGTACCGGGCCGGCCGCTCGACGATCTCGGCCTTCGCCGCCGTCGCCGGGGCTCAGGTGTCCGCGATCGACGTCGGGGTCGGGCGACCGACCGGCGACATCCGCTACGAGCCGGCGATGTCCCCGGAGCGCTTCGACGAGGCCGTCGCCGCCGGGCGGGGCGCGGTCGAGGCGCTGGACGCCGACATCTTGGTGCTCGGGGAGATGGGGATCGGCAACACCACCGCCGCGGCCGCGGTGGCCGCCGCGTTGGGCGGGGGCGAGGTGGCCGCGTGGGTGGGGCGGGGAACCGGCGTCGACGACGCCGGCCTCGACCGCAAACGGGAAGCCGTGCGTGAGGCGGTGATGCGGGTGGCAGGCGTGCTCGACCCGCTCGAGGTGCTGCGTGAGGTGGGCGGCGCGGAGCTGGCCGCGATGACAGCGGCGATCGTCGCCGCCCGTCTGCGGCGCCTGCCGGTGATCATCGACGGATACGTCGTCACGGCCGCCGCGCTACCGCTGCACTCGATGCGCGCCGACGCGCTCGACCACTGCCTCGTCGGCCACTGCTCGGCCGAGCCCGGGCACCGGCGCCTGCTGCAACGCCTGGCGAAGGAGCCCTTGCTCGACCTGGAGATGCGCCTCGGCGAGGGCTCGGGGGCGATGGCCGCCCTGCCCCTCGTGGCGATGGCTTGCGCCGGGGTGACCGATGTCCCGACGTTCGGCGAGTGGTTCGGGTGATCCGCGAGTGGCGTTTCTCGGCGCGCTGACGTTCCTCACCCGGATGCCGCTGCGTCTGCGCCGGCCACCCGAGCTGACCGCCGCGGTCGCCTGGTTCGCCGTCGTCGGTGCGCTCGTCGGCGCGCTCGTCGGCGGTGTCGCCGCGGGACTCGGCGAGCTGGTGCCGGCATTCGTCGCCGGCACCGTCGCCGTGCTCGTCGGCGTGCTCACGACTGGTGCCTTCCACGAGGACGGTCTAGCCGACGTCGCCGACGCGTTCGCCGGTGGATGGACGCCCGAGCAGCGTCTCACGATCCTCGACGATCCCCGGCACGGCACGTACGGCGTCGCCGCGCTGGCCGGTTCGCTGGTGTTGCGCGCCGGCACGCTCGCCTCGCTGGTCTCGGTCGGCCCCGCCGTCGCGTTCGCCGGCGCGGTCACCGCGCACACGGTGGCGAGGGCGAGTGCGGTCGGTCTGATGGCGTTCCTGCCCACCGCCCGCCGCGACGGCCTCGGCGTCGACTACGTGCATGACCTGGCACGCACGCGAGTCGCTGCGGCGGTGCTTTCCGGCCTCGCGATCGGTGGTGCTGCCACCGGTTGGTGGATCGTCCCCGTCGCTGCGGCGGGCATCGTCGCCGCCGCGTGCACCGGTTGGCTGGCGATGCGCAAGATCGGCGGCATCAGCGGCGACGTGCTCGGTGCCACCGAGCAGGTGGCCGAGTGCCTGGCGCTCGTCGTCGTGTCCGGCCTGGCGCTGCACCACCAGCTCTGGTGGGGGTGACGGGCGCGACGGTCAACCAGTGAGCGACGCGGCCATCGCCTCGACGATCGTGGCCAGCACCGCCGCGGACGTGGCCATGTTCAGCCGCACGTGCCCGGCACCTGGGGCGCCGAAGTCGGGGCCGGCGCTGAGGTCGATCCCGTGGCGGCGGAAGTGCTGGCTCGGGTCGTCGCCCAGCCCTTGACCCTCCAGCGCGAGGAGTCGGCAGTCGAGCCAGGCGAGGTAGGTGGCATCCGGGGGCGTGTAGGCCACGTCGGGCAGATGCGCGCCGAGCAGATCGGCCAGCAGCCTGCGGTTGCGGTCGAGGTGGGCGACAACCGCCTGGAGCCACTCGTCGCCGAGCGACCACGCGGCCGTCGTCGCCTCTACCGCGAACAGGTTCATCGCCCCGAACATGTGGCTGTGGACCTGGGCGAGACGGTCGCGCACCCACGGCGCCCCGACGTGGGCCACCGCGTAGCGCAGCCCGGCCAGGTTGAACGCCTTCGACGCGCTGTGCAGCGTGACGGTGCGCGCCGCCACCTGCGGGCCGAGCGACGCGATCGGCACGTGGGCGAGCGGCGGGTACGTCAGGTCGGCATGGATCTCGTCGGCAACGATCAGCAGGTCGTGACGCTCGGCGAGATCGGCCAGGCGCGCCAGCTCGTCGCGGGTGAACACCCGACCCGTCGGGTTGTGCGGGTTGCACAGCAGCAGCACGCGGGCCGGCTCGTCACGGAGGCGCTGCTCCAACGCGTCGACATCGAACGCGAACCGGCTTCCGCCGGGCGCCTGCTCGACGCGGCGAGGGAGCTCGACGGGACGGCAGCGCGTCGCCGCGATCGCCTCGAAGAACGGCGGGTAGGCGGGAGTGTGCAGGATCACCCCGTCGCCGGGCTCGGTGCACAGGTGCAGCACCGCGAGGACGGCCTGCATGACGTCGCAGAACTCGCGCAGCTCGTGGACGTCGCCGATCTCCCAGCCGTAGCGCCGCGCCGCGCGGTCGACGAACAACTCACGCAGCGGTGTGCCCGCCCCCACACCTCGCCAGTTGGGATAGCCGAAGTCGCCGGCCTCGACCACTGCGTGCAGCCGCTCGACGATCACCGGGGCCGGGGGTAGGTCCATGTCCGCGACCCAGGCGGCGAGGGCACCGGGGGTGCGCTGCCACTTCTTGCCCGGCTTGGCACGCAGCCAGTCGAGCTCGATCGAGTCGAACCCGAAAGGTCGTTCACGAGCGCGCGACCAGCTCGGCGACGCGGCGCACGCCCTCTTCCAGGTCGGCATCGCCGAGAGCAAACGAGAACCGCGCGTAGCCGGGCAGGCCGAACGCCTCGCCCGGCACGATCGCCACCTTGGCCTCGGCGAGGATCAGCTCGGCGAGCTCCAGCGTCGAGCTCGCCGCCTTTCCGGCGAGCGGGCGCCCGAGCAGCCCGGACATGTCCGGGAAGCAGTAGAACGCGCCCTGCGGTTCGATGCACGTCACTCCGGGGATGTCGTTCAGCATGCGGTGCATCGCCTGCCCGCGCCGCTCGAACGCCTCGCGCATCGTCGCCACCGCAGTGAGGTCGCCGCTGACCGCGGCAAGGGCGGCGACCTGCGACACGTTCGCGACGTTCGAGGTGGCGTGGCTCTGGAAGTTGATCGACGCCTTCATCACGTCGGGGGGGCCGATCATCCAACCCACCCGCCAGCCCGTCATGGCGTATGTCTTCGCCACGCCGTTGACGATCACGCACTGCTCGGCGAGATCGGGTACCAGGGTGGGCATGCTCGCGAAGCGGTGGGGGCCGTACGTGAGGTGCTCGTAGATCTCGTCGGTCACCACCCAGACGCCGCGCTCCACCGCCCACCGGCCGATCGCGGCGACCTCTTCGGGCGGGTACACGGCACCGGAGGGGTTGTCCGGCGAGACGAACAGCAGCACCTTCGTGCGCGCCGTGAGGGCGGCCTCGAGCTGGTCGATGCTCACCCGGAAGCCGGTCTCGGCGGTGGTGTCGACCACCACCGGCACGCCGCCGGCCAAGGCGATCGCCTCCGGATACGTCGTCCAGTAGGGGGCTGGGCAGATGACCTCGTCGCCGGGGTCGCAGAGCGCGGCGAAGGCCGTGAACACCGCGTGCTTGCCGCCGTTCGTCACCAGCACCTGCGCCGCCGAGCACGCGAAACCGCTGTCGCGAGCGGTCTTCGCGGCGATCGCCTCGCGTAGCTCGGGCAGGCCGGCGGCCGGGGTGTTAGCGGTGGTAACGCGGATCCTGGCAAGCGGCGACCGCGGCGGCGACGATGTGCGCCGGGGTGGGGAAGTCCGGTTCGCCGGCTCCGAAGCCGATCACGCTCTCGCCCGCGGCCTGGAGAGCCTTCGCCTTGGCGTCCACGGCAAGGGTCGCCGACTCTTGGATCGCGCCGAGGCGCGCGGATACTCGATTCCGTTGGGGGGCGGCGGACATGGCTGCCATGCTGTCACAGTGACCCTCGTGGACCCCCTCACGATCCGTCTCCCGCGCGAGCTGCTGCCTGCCGACGGCCGCTTCGGCTGTGGGCCGTCCAAGGTGCGCCCCGAGCAGGTGGCCGCGCTGTCGGCCGTCTCCACGACCGTGCTCGGGACGTCGCACCGCCAGGCGCCGGTGAAGTCGCTCGTCGGCTCGGTGCGCGCCGGTCTGCGCGAGCTGTTCGCCCTGCCCGACGGCTGGGAGGTGATGCTCGGCAACGGCGGCTCGACGCTGTTCTGGGACGCGGCCACGTTCGGCCTGATCGAGCGCCGCAGCCAGCACCTGGTGTTCGGCGAGTTCTCCTCGAAGTTCGCCACCGCGGCCGCCGCCGCGCCGCACATCTCCGATCCGGTGGTCGTGGCGAGCGCACCGGGAACCCACCCCGTGGCGGTCGTCGAGCCCGACGTCGACGCATACGCGCTCACCCACAACGAGACGTCGACCGGCGTGATGATGCCCCTCACCCGACCGTCGGGACCCGGCGGTGCCTTGGTGCTCGTCGACGCCACGTCGGCGGCCGGCGGGCTGCTGTGGGACCCGGCACAGGTCGACGTCTACTACTTCGCCCCGCAGAAGTGCTTCGCCTCCGACGGCGGGCTGTGGGTGGCGGCCTGCTCGCCGGCCGCGGTCGAGCGGATCGAACGCCTGGCGGCGAGTGGGCGTTGGGTGCCGGCGTCGCTCGACCTCGGCATCGCGCTGTCCAACAGCCGCGCAGACCAGACCTACAACACGCCGGCGGTGGCGACGCTCGTGATGCTCGACGAGCAGGTGCGGTGGATGCTCGCGAACGGCGGGCTCGCCTGGGCGAACGCCCGCTCGCGCCGATCCTCCGACACCTTGTACGGCTGGGCCGCGGCCCGGTCGTGGGCGAACCCGTTCGTGGCCGAGGCCGCCGAGCGCTCCCAGGTCGTCGGCACGATCGACCTCGCCACCGGCGCGGACGGCGGCGCCGACGCGGGCGAGGTGTGCGCGGCCCTGCGCGCGAACGGCATCGTCGACACCGACAGCTACCGCAAGCTCGGCCGCAACCAACTGCGCATCGGCATGTTCCCCGCGATCGACCCCGACGACGTCGAACGCCTGACCCACTGCATCGACGCCGTCGTCGAGGCGTTGCAGGTCTGAGCGCGTGCAGGTCGACGAGACGCTGCAGTGGACGGGGCCGTCCGCCGCCTTGCACCGCCCGGTGCTGCTCGTCGCCATGAGGGGCTGGTTCGACGTCGGCCAGGCCGCAACTGCGGCCCTCGCCTGGTTGGCGAGCGGCCGGGGCGTCGAGGTTGTCGGCGCGATCGACCCCGACCCGTTCTACGACTTCACTCAGGAGCGCCCCGAGGTCGGCCTCGACGAGGACGGCGAGCGGTACCTGCGCTGGCCGTCGAACGAGCTGGTCGCGATCCGCTTCCCCGACGCGTCACACGACCTCGTGGTGCTGATCGGCACGGAGCCCCACGTGAGGTGGCGCTCGTTCGGCGACTGCGTGGTCACCGCGTACCGGCGCCTCGGGTGCGAGGCCGTCGTCACCGTCGGCGCGGCGGCGGAGCCGATCCCCCACACGCGCGAGCCGACCGTCGTCGGCAGCACCACCGACGAGTCGCTTGCGCGGAGCCTCGGCCTGCAGCGTCCCACCTACCAGGGGATCACCGGTATCGCCGGGGTGCTACAGGAGCGGTTCGAGCGTGAGGGCCTGCCAGCGGTGTCGCTGCGCGTCGGCGTCCCCCACTACCTGGCGTCGACCAAGCACCCCCAGTCGGCAGCTGCACTGTTGCGCCGCCTGGAACAGGTGCTCGGCGTCCCTACCCGCCACAGCGAGCTGGCCGGGGAGATCGCCCGCTGGCGCACCCTCCACGACGCCGCGGTCGAAGCCGACGACGGGGCCCGGGCGTTCGTGCGGATGCTCGAGATCGAGTACGACCGCCGCCGCCCCGACGAGACGCTGCCCTCCGGCGACGACCTCGCGGCAGAGTTCGAGCGCTACCTCCGCGACCGCCGCGAAGACGACCCCCCCAACCCCGACCCCAACTCGTAGCTTCCGCAGCTTCCGCGCCAATCTGTCAACGGAAGTGCGCGAGCCGCAGGTTCGTTGACAGATTGGCGCGATACCTGCGGTTTCGCGCCGAGTAGCTGTGGGTGGGCGGGCGACCGCGCAGCGTGCGTCAGCGCCGGGTCAGGCTTTGGCGGCCTGGAAGCCCACTTCCAAGTCGGCGAGGATGTCGTCGATCGCCTCGAGGCCGACCGACAGCCGCACCAGGCCCGGGTACACCCCGGTAGCAGCCTGCTCTTCCTCGGTGAGCTGGCTGTGGGTGGTCGAGGCGGGGTGGATCACGAGGCTGCGCACGTCGCCGATGTTCGCCACGTGGCTGTGCAGCTCGAGTGCGTCGGTGAACCGCTGGCCGGCCTCACGCCCGCCGCGGATGACGAACGCGAGCACCGAGCCGAAGCCTTTGCCCCGGAAGTACCGCTTCGCCCGATCGTGCCACGGGCTCGATTCCAGGCCCGGGTAGAAGATCTGTTCGACCTCGTCGCGGCCTTCCAGGAACCGAGCCACCTTGTACGCGTTCTCCCAGTGCCGGTCCATGCGCAGCGACAGCGTCTGGAGACCCTGCAGGAACAACCAGGCGTTGAACGGCGATACCGCCATGCCGAGGTCACGCAGCAACTGCACCCTGGCCTTCAGAATGAACGATCCCGGGCCGAGGGCCGGCCAGTACGGGAGCCCGTGGTAGCTCGGGTCGGGCTCGGTGAAGTTCGCGAAGCGCCCCGAGGCGGCGAAGTCGAAGGTGCCGCCGTCGGTGATCGACCCGCCGATCGAGCTGCCGTGGCCGCCGATGAACTTGGTGAGGGAGTGCACGACGATGTCTGCCCCCCACTCCAGCGGGCGGATGCCGTAGGGAGTGGGAACAGTGTTGTCGATGATCAGCGGGATCCCGTCCTCGTGGGCGACGGAGGCCACGCCTTCGATGTCGAAGATGTCGTTCTTCGGGTTGGCGAGGGTCTCACCGAAGAACGCCTTCGTGTTCGGGCGCACCGCGCTCTTCCACTGACCTAGGTCGTCGGGGTCGTCGACGAAGTCCACGGCGATCCCGAGCTTGGGCAGCGTGTAGTGGAACAGGTTGTAGGTGCCCCCGTACAGAGACGGCGAGGCCACGATGTGGTCACCGGCCTCGGCCAGGGTGAGCAGGGCAAGGAGCTCGGCCGACTGCCCAGAGGAGACGACGAGCGTCCCCGGCAGCCCGATCGCGGTGGTGACCCCGCCCTCCAACGAGTTGAGCCGGGCCTCGAGCGCACCCTGAGTGGGATTCATGATGCGCGTGTAGATGTTGCCGACCTCGGCGAGGGCGAACAGGTTGGCGGCGTGGGCCGAGTCGCGGAACTCGTAGCTCGTCGTCTGGTAGATCGGCGTCGTCCGCGCGCCGGTGGCCGGATCCGGCTCACCGCCCACGTGGATCTGGCGGGTCTCGAAACCCCACTCGTTCGACACAACGGCTCCCCTCGCTTCGACGACGAGGGATCAAACTAGCCACCTATTCCCGACTGAGCAAGTCGGGATTAATCGGTCGGAGATCAGCCCCCGGAGGCGTCGGCGACCTTGGTCTTGCCGGCGGAGATCCACGGCATCATCGAACGCAGCCGCCCACCGACGGCCTCGATCGGATGATCCTTGCCGCGCTGTTGCAGCCGGTGGTAGTTGTCGCGACCCGACTCGCTCTCGGCGATCCACTCGTCGGCGAACTGGCCGCTGCGGATCTCATCGAGGATCCTGCGCATCTCGGCCTTGGTCTCGTCGGTGATGATCCGCGGCCCGCGGGTGAGGTCGCCGTACTCGGCGGTGTCGGAGATCGAGTACCGCATGCCGGCAATGCCCTCTTCGTACATCAGGTCGACGATCAGCTTCACCTCGTGGAGGCACTCGAAGTACGCCATCTCCGGCGCGTATCCGGCCTCGGTCAGCGTCTCGAACCCGGCCTGCACGAGCGCGGTCAGCCCGCCGCAGAGCACCACCTGCTCACCGAACAGGTCGGTCTCGGTCTCCTCCGGGAACGTGGTCTCGATCACTCCGGCCCGGCTGCCGCCGATCGCGTCGGCGTAGGACATCGCCACCGCCTTCGCCTGGCCCGTGGCGTCCTGGGCAACGGCGATCAGCGCCGGCACGCCGCCACCTTCTGTGTACGTGCGCCGCACGAGGTGCCCGGGGCCTTTGGGGGCGATCATGATCACGTCGCAGCCCGCCGGCGGGGCGATCCGCCCGAAGCGCACGTTGAACCCGTGCGCGAACGCGAGCGCCTTGCCGGGGGTCATGTGCGCGGCGATGTGTTCGTCGTAGATGCGCTTCTGCTCGGTGTCGGGGGCGAGGATCATGATCACGTCGGCGTACGCGGCGGCGTCGTCGATCGACATCACGCGCAGACCCTGCGCGGCGGCCTTCGCAACCGACGACGAACCCTCCCGCAGGCCGACGACCACGTCGACTCCGGAATCCTTCAGGTTCAGCGCGTGCGCGTGCCCCTGCGACCCGTAGCCGACGATGGCGACCTTGCGGGAACGGATCAGCGAGGGATCCGCGTCGTTCTCGTAGTACACGTTGGCTGCCATCAGCCTGCCTTTCCCTTGACGGCGCGCAAGCGCGCCTCACGATCGAGCTTGGGCAGCGCCACCCGACCGGTGCGCTGCAACTCCACGATGCCATAGCCGCGCACCAGTTCCTCGAAGTCGTCGAGCTTGTCGGGGTGCCCCTCGAGCGACACGGTCAGCGCGTCGACGCCGACGGCGAGGATCTTGCCCTCGAAGATCGTCGTCAGCTCGACCACCTGCCCGCGCTCCTCGGGGGGCACGCGCACGGTGGCCAGCAGCAGTTCACGCTCCACGGAGCGCCGCGGGTCGAGCTCGGAGATCTTCACCACGTCGATCAGCTTGAAGAGCTGCTTGACGATCTGTTCGAGCGGGGTGGACTCGACGTCGACGACGATGGTGATCCGTGACTGGTCCGCGTTCTCGGTCGGCGCGACGGCGAGCGAGAAGATGTTGTAGCCGCGTCGGGCGAACAGCGACGCCACCCGCGCCAGGACGCCAGGGCGGTTCTGCACCAGCACCGACAAGATGTGGTGTGTCGGCGAGTGCCCGCCGAAGGGGTTGACAGCGGTCATCTCAACAGCTCCTTGCGGTCCATCTGTGATCCATGAAGGATCAGATCGTCGTTCGACTGGCCGGCGGGCACCATCGGGAACACCTTCTCTCGGGCGTCGACGCGGAAGTCGACCACCACCGAGCGGTCGTCGATCGAGTTCGCCTTCTCTATCGCGGGGGCCACCTCTTCGGGGCTCTCCACCCGGATCCCGACGCAGCCCATCGACTCCGCCCACTTCACGAAGTCGGGCACGTCCGGGGAGAGGTAGACCTCGCTGTAGCGCTCCTCGTAGAACAGCTCCTGCCATTGGCGCACCATGCCGAGGTACGAGTTGTTCAAGATCGCGACCTTGACCGGGATGCGCTCCACGGTCGCGGTGACGAGCTCCTGCGCCGTCATCTGGAAGCAGCCGTCGCCATCGACGGCCCAGACGGTGCGCTCGGGGCGGCCCACCTTGGCGCCGATCGCGGCCGGCACCGCGAAGCCCATCGTGCCGAGGCCACCGGAGTTGACCCACGTGTACGGCTCGTCGAAGCGCCAGAACTGCGACGCCCACATCTGGTGCTGGCCGACGCCGGAGACGAGGATCGTCCCCTCCGGCGCGCCGTCGCGCAGCTGCTCCAGGCAGAACTGGGGCTTCAGTGCGTCGCCCGGCTCGCTCTCGTCGTAAGTGAGCGGGAACTGCTCACGCCAGCCGGAGAGCCTGCTCTTCCACGCGGACGTGTCCGCCTGAGCGGCCCCGCCGGCGAGCATGTCCTTCATCGCCCGGACGATCTCTTCGATCACCAACCGGGCGTCACCGACGATCGGCACGTCGGGGCGGCGCACCTTGCCCTGCTCCGCGGGGTCGATGTCGACGTGGATCACCTTCGCGTCGGGGGCGAACGTGGCCACCTTGCCGGTGATCCGGTCGTCGAAGCGGGCACCGAGCGTGATCAACAGGTCGCTCTTCTGCATCGCCGTCACCGCCGTGGCGTTGCCGTGCATGCCGGGCATGCCGAGGCAGAGCGGGTGGTCGTCGGGAAGCACGCCGCGGGCCATCAGTGTGGTCACCACATGGATGTCGCCGAGCTCGGCCAGCTCACGCAACGCGTCGGCGGCTCGCGCTTTCAAGATGCCGCCGCCGGCGTAGATGACGGGGCGCTCGGCGGCGAGGATCATGCGCGCCGCCTCCTTCACCATCCGCGGGTGGCCCTTCGTCGTCGGCCGGTAGCCGGGCAGGCTGGAGGCGACGTCGTCGTCGGTCGGCCAGTTCCACGTCATCTGGTTCTGCAAGACGTCCTTCGGCACGTCGACCAGCACCGGGCCGGGGCGTCCGGTGGTGGCGATGTGGAACGCCTGACGGATGACGAGCGGCAGGTCGTCGCCCGACATCACCAGCTCGTTGTGCTTGGTCACCGACCGGGTGATGCCGACGGTGTCGCACTCCTGGAACGCGTCGGTGCCGATCGCCGCGGTGCCCACCTGGCCGGTGATGCACACCATCGGGACCGAGTCCATGTACGCATCCATCAGCGGCGTCACCATGTTGGTCGCCGCCGGGCCGGAGGTGACCATCGCCACCCCTGGGCGGCCGGTGACGTGCGCGTAGCCCTCGGCCATGTGCCCCGCGCCCTGCTCGTGACGCACGAGGACGTGGCGGATCGACGAGTCGAGCAGCGGGTCGTACGCCGGCAGGATGCAGCCGCCGGGCAGGCCGAACATGACCTCGACGCCCTCCATCTCGAGCGCTCGGATCAGGGCTTGGGCCCCGGTGATCTTCATGGGTGGATCTCCTGGTGTGGCGAGGGACAAAGAGCCTGAAAAAGAAG
Organism: Actinomycetota bacterium; assembly: GCA_016700055.1. Classification (NCBI taxonomy): domain Bacteria; kingdom Bacillati; phylum Actinomycetota; species Actinomycetota bacterium. The sequence continues at coordinate 2,422,637 of CP064997.1, read as the reverse complement.
ACGACCTCCCGTCGAGGGAGGTCGGGGACGCACGCGGCGAGTGGGGCCGGGTACGTCTTACACGATTACTACGAGCAGGTCGCGGGCGGGCATCGCCGTGCAGTCTGCCAGGGCCGCACGGCTCGGGCAACTCAACCCGGCCGTCTCAGCCAGGGAAGGCACCCTGCAGGCGGGCCGCGGCCAGGGTGTTCTGCAGCAGGCACGCGACCGTCATCGGCCCCGTGCCGCCCGGCATCGGCGTGATCGCCGAAGCGATCGCCTGCACCTCGTCGAACAACACGTCACCCGCGATGCCCGCGTGGGTGCGGGAGACACCGACGTCGATCACCGCCGCACCGGGCTTGACGTGCGCGGCCGTGACCATCCCCGCGTGGCCGGCGGCGGCGACGAGGATGTCGGCCTCGCGGCAGATGGGGACGAGGTCTCCGCTGCGGCTGTGGGCGAGGGTGACGGTGGCGTCGATGCCCTTGCGGGCGAGCAGCACGGCGAGGGGGAGCCCGACGAGGGTCGAGCGCCCGACGATCACCGCCCGCCGGCCCGAGACGGCCACCCCGTAGCGCTCCAGCAGGCGCAGCACGCCGAGGGGGGTGCAGCCGATGTGCCCCGGCGTGCTCCTCATCAGCCGGCCGAGCGAGGCCTCGGTCAGCCCGTCGACGTCCTTGTCGGCAGGGACGAGGCGCAGCACGGCGTCGAAGTCGAGCCCGTCGGGCAGCGGCGCCTGCACGAGGATGCCGTGCACCGCGGGGTCTTCGACGAGCGCTCCGACGACCTGCTCGACCTCGGCCTGGCTCGCCGTGGCCGCCAGCACCTCGCTGCGGCTCTGCATCCCCGCCTTGGCCGCCTGCGCGTGCTTGCTGCGCACGTACCGCTGGCTCGGCGGGTCGTCGCCGACGAGCACCGTCGCGAGGCACACCGGCGGCGAACCGGCCGCAACGACGGTGGCCCGCAGGTCGGCGACGATCTCGTCACGCAACCGGTTGCCGTCCATCAGCACCGCGCCACCGGGGGTACGGGCGAAATCTTCGGCGGGAGCGTCAGCAGACGGGGTGGGGGCCACGGGGCTCGATCGTAGGCGCGGCCCAGCTACCGAGCGCCTAGCCTGTCGACGCCATGACCACCCCGCCCACACCCTCGATCGCGCCGGCCGCAGGCCCCCTCGGAGTCCTGACGGTCGGCCTCGGTGCCGTCGCGTCCACCCTCATCGCCGGTGTCGAGCTGGTCAAGCGGGGCATGGGCAGTCCGATCGGCTCGCTCACGCAGTTGGACACCATCCGCCTCGGCAAGCGCACCGACAACCGCAACCCGCTGGTGAAGGACTTCGTCCCGCTCGCTTCGCTCGACGACATCGTGTGGGGGGCGTGGGACCCGTTCCCCGACGACGCCTACGTCGCCGCCACCCGGGCCGGTGTGCTGGAGGGGCCCAAGCACGTCGAGGCGATCGCCGACACGATGCGCGACATCCGCCCGATGCCCGCCGCGTTCGACCGCGCGTACGTGAAGAACATCGATTCCTCCAACACCAAGGGCGCGATCTCGAAGCGGGCGATGCTCGAAGCGATCCGCGAGGACATCAACGCCTTCCGCGACCGGAACTCGCTGGAACGGGTGGTGATGATCTGGTGCGCCAGCACCGAGATCTTCATCGAGCCCGGGCCGGCGCACATGGACCTCGAGCACTTCGAGGCCGCCATCGACGCGAACGACCCGACGATCGCACCGTCGATGCTCTACGCGTACGCCGCACTGCTGGAAGGCGTCCCCTTCGCGAACGGGGCCCCCAACCTCGCCGTCGACACTCCCGTGCTGCGCCAGTTCGCCACCGAGCACAACATCCCGATCAGCGGCAAGGACTTCAAGACCGGCCAGACGCTGATCAAGACGGTGCTCGCGCCGATGCTGCGGGCACGCCTGCTCGGGCTGTCCGGGTGGTACTCGACGAACATCCTCGGCAACCGCGACGGCGAGGTGCTCGACGACCCGGAGAGCTTCAAGACCAAGGAGGAGTCCAAGCTCGGCGTGCTCGAGCACATCCTCCACCCCGATCAGCACCCCGAGCTCTACGGCAACGTCTTCCACAAGGTGCGCATCAACTACTACCCCCCGCGCGGCGACAACAAGGAGGGGTGGGACAACATCGACATCTTCGGCTGGCTCGGGTACCCGATGCAGATCAAGGTCGACTTCCTCTGCCGCGACTCCATCCTGGCCGCCCCGCTCGCGCTCGACCTGGTGCTCTTTTCCGACCTCGCCCAACGTGCCGGGCTGGGCGGCATCCAGGAGTGGCTGAGCTTCTACTACAAGAGCCCCCAGGTGGCGCCGGGGCTCTATCCCGAACACGACCTGTTCGTGCAGCTCGCCAAGCTGCAGAACACGTTGCGGTGGATGATGGGCGAAGACCAGATCACCCACCTCGGCCGCGAGTACTACGACAACGCCTGATGCGCGGGGCCAACCGAACAGCGGCGCTGGCCGCCCTGGCCGACGTCGCCGCGGTGGTCGTCTTCGTGGCCTTCGGGCGACGCAGCCACGACGAGGCCAACTCCGTCACCGGCATCCTCGGGGTCGCGGCGCCGTTCCTCGTCGGGCTCGTGCTCGGCTGGGCACTCACCCGCGCTGCCCGCAGCCCGCTGGCGGTGACGACCGGGCTGGCCGTATGGGCGGTCACCGTCCCTGCGGGCATGCTGCTGCGCCGCTTCGCGTGGGATCGCAGCACCGCGGCCAGCTTCGTGATCGTCGCCGCGATCGTCCTCGGGGCGCTGCTGGTCGGCTGGCGGGCCATCGCCAATGCCATCGCCGCCCGCCAGCACCACCCCACCACCCGCCATCACCGCCCGACCACCCCCCGCGGCTAACCCCAAACCGCAGCTTCCGCGCCAATCTGTCAACCAAACGGCGCTAGCCGCAGGTTCGTTGACAGATTGGCGCGAGACCTGCGGTTTTTAGACGGGGTTGGTGATCGCGCCCTTGTCGGCGCCTTGGGCCAGCCTCGCGAACTTGGCGAGCACGCCGGTGGTGTAACGGGGCGGGTTCGGCGCCCAGCCCTCGCGGCGGGTGGCCAGCTCGTCGGGGTCGACGAGCAGGTCGAGCGACTTGGACGGCACGTCGATGCGGATGCGATCGCCGTCGCGCACGAACGCGATCGGGCCGGCGTCGACGGCCTCGGGCGCGACGTGGCCGATGCAGAAGCCCCACGTGCCTCCGGAGAAGCGGCCGTCGGTGACGAGCGCGCAGTCCGCCCCCCGGCCGGCGCCCTTCAGCGCCCCGGTGATGGCGAGCATCTCACGCATCCCCGGCCCGCCCTTCGGGCCCTCGTAGCGGATCACGAGCACCGTGTTCGGCTGGATCTCGCCGCCCATGATCGCCGCCATCGCCGGGTCCTCGCCGTCGAACACCCGGGCCTCGCCCTCGAACGTGCGCTGCTCGTGGGTGAGCCCGGCCACCTTCACGACCGCGCCGTCGGGCGCCAGCGAGCCGCGCAGCACGTTGATCCCGCCCTCGGTGTTGATCGGTGCGTCGAGCGGGTGGACGACCACGCCGTCGGCCGCCGGAGGGTCGATCTCGGCGAGGTTCTCGGCGAGCGTCTTGCCAGTGCAGGTGAGCGCGTCGCCGTGCACCAGGCCGGCGTCGAGCAGCAGCTTCATCACCACCGGGACTCCGCCGATGCGGTCGAGGTCGGTCATGTGGAACTTGCCGCCCGGCTTCATGTCGGCGATGTGGGGGACCCGCTCGGCGATGCGGTTGAAGTCGTCGAGCTCCAGCTTCACGCCCGCCTCGTTGGCGATGGCGAGCAGGTGCAGCACGGCATTGGTCGAGCCGCCGAGCGCGTTCGCGAGCGCGATCGCGTTCTCGAACGCCTTCTTGGTGAGGATGTCGCGAGGCCGGATGCCGAGCCGCAGCATCTCGACCACGGCTGCGCCGGCGCGCCGGGCATCGTCCTCGCGGCGGCGGTCGACGGCGGGGGGAGAAGCCGAGCCGGGCAACGACAGCCCGAGCGCCTCGCCGATCGAGCTCATCGTGTTGGCCGTGAACATCCCCCCGCACGCACCCTCACCGGGGCACGCGTTGCGCTCGATCGCGCCGAGCTCTTCTTCGGTGATCGCCCCCGACGCGCAGGCGCCGATCGCCTCGAACACGCTCGTGATGTCGAGCGCCTTGCCGTTCAGGTAGCCGGGCAGGGTGGAGCCGTTGTAGACGAACACCCCCGGCAGGTCGAGCCGGGCGATGGCCATCATCATGCCCGGCATCGACTTGTCGCAGCCGCCCGTCGCCACCAGGCCGTCGAGGCGCTCGCCGTGCATCACCGCCTCGACCGAGTCGGCGATGATCTCGCGGCTGACGAGCGAGGCGCGCATCCCCTCGGTGCCCATCGAGATGCCGTCGGACACGGTGATCGTGCCGAACTCCAGCGCCACTCCCCCGGCGGCGCGCACGCCCTCCTTCGCCGCCGCCGTCAACCGGCGCAGCGACACGTTGCACGGCGTGATCTCGTTCCACGAGGAGGCGATGCCGATCTGGGGCTTGTCCCAGTCGTCGTCGGTCAGCCCGACCGCGCGCAGCATCGCGCGAGCAGCGGCCTTCTGGATGCCGTCGGTGACGTCACGGCTGCGTGGCTTGACGTCGACGGGGGTGGAGGACTCGCCTGCAGGTGTCGCGGCCATGGGCTCGCACGCTAGTGCCGCGCCGGTGCGCCGAGCCCTTCCGCTTCGAGCCACGGGACGGGCTCCTCGTCGAGCGGGGCCGACCAGTCGGGCCTCAGCACCGCCGCGGCAGCCAGGGTGCCTCCGACCACGAGGCCGGCGGCGACCGTCACCTGGCGCAGGCCGACCTGGTCGGCAATCGCGCCCTGCACGATCGAGCTGAGCGGGTACAGCACGCCGAGGATGGTGTTGCTGACCGCCAGCAGCCGGCCGCGGAGCGCCGCGGGGGCGCGGGTCTGCACGATCGCCGTGAACGAGGCGAAGCAGGTCAGGTACAGCGCGCCCATCAGCACGAGTGCGGCAGTAGACGCGGCGACGCTCGGCGCCAGCCCGTACAGCACGTAAGCCGGGCACAGCATCGCCATCGCCGTGGTCAGCACCCGGCGCGGCCCGAACCGGTGCGTCAGCGAGCCCATCGCCACACCCGCCGCCACCGCACCGACGCCCTGGCCGGTGACCATGATCGAGTTGGCGACCTCGTCGCCGCCGAGCACGTTCTTCGCCATCTGCGGCACGAAGGCGATGAACGGCGAGGTGATCCCGACGATGAGGATCTGCGCGAGGAACATCGTCCGCAGCCCCGGCTCGGTGAAGCCGACGCGGAACCCCTCCTTGATCGACGCCAGCACCTTCTGCGCCGCGCGCCGCTCCGGAGGGTGGCGGGGGCCGAGCCAGACGGCGACCACGACGGCGAAGAAGCTGACCGCGTTCACGTACAGCGCCAGCTCGATGCCCCCGACGGCGATCGCGATCGCGGCGGCCAGCGGGCCGATGATCCGACCGAGGTTCCACTGCACCGCGAACAGGCTCGTGGCCGCGACGAGCTGCTCTTCGGGCACCAGCTCGGGCACGCTCGCCTGGAACGCTGGGAAGCCGACGGCGTTCGCGACGCCGGTGAGGAGAGCGAGCAGCGTGATCACCCCCGGGCCGGCCCAGCCGTCGGCGACGCCGTACGCGAGCACGGCGGCGATCGCCGCCTGTGACAGCGCCACCGCCATCATCACGTGCTTCTTCGGCAGGCGGTCCGCCCATACGCCCCCGACCGGGCCGAGCACCGCGATCGGCGCGAAGCCGGCCACCGCCACGAGCGCCGACCAGGTGTTGCGCCCGGTCAGGTCGGCGACGTAGTAGCCGAGGGCGACCGTCTCCATCCACGTGCCGACGTTCGACACGAACGCCCCGAACCAGCGCAGCCGGAAGTCGCGGAAGCGGAACGGGGCGAGAGCACGGCTGGACATGGTGGTGTCCAGCGACCCTACCGAGACCTGCTCTCCCGGGACTTCGCAAATGCACCTGCGGCCTGGCGGCGGTCGGTACCGGCCGTGCTACCGTCCACGATCTGACGCGGCGTCAGATTCCGACGTTGACGCCCAACGGCTTCGCGCAGCAGTCGTGCGCGGGAGGGATGAGACGTGGCTCGGTTCCTGCAGGACAAGGTCGTCGCGATCACCGGGGCAGGGAGGGGCATCGGGCGCTGCATCGCGCTGGACGCCGCCGCCGCGGGAGCGAAGGTGGTCGTCGCCGACTACGGCGTCGGCATGGACGGCTCGGAGCCGTCGAGCGAGATCGCCGACGGCGTCGTCGCCGAGATCACCGCCGCCGGCGGCGAAGCCGTCGCCGTCGCGAGCGACGTCTCGACGATGGACGGCGGGGCGGCGGTGGTGCAGGCGGCGATCGACAACTGGGGCCGCATCGACGGCGCGGTGTGCGTCGCCGGCATCCTGCGCGAGCGGATGCTGTTCAACATGAGCGAGGATGAGTTCGACGCGGTCGTCCGCGTGCATCTGAAGGGCACGTTCACGGTGTACCGCGCGGCAGCGGCCGTGATGCGCAAGCAGGAAGGCGGCGGCTCGCTGATCGGGTTCACGTCGGGGGTGTGGGCGCTCGGCTCCACCGCGCAGGCGAACTACTCGGCGGCCAAGGGCGGCATCGTGTCGCTCACCTACTCCGCCGCGCTCGGCCTCGAGCGCTACGGCGTGCGCGCCAACTGCATCGCACCCGTGGCCCGCACCAGGATGAGCGCGAACGTGCCGATGGACCTCGCGGAGATCGGCGACGCCGAGGACGTGGCGCCGATGGCGGTGTTCCTGTTGAGCGACGCCGCCCGTGACGTGACCGGGCAGGTGTACACCGTCGTCGGCGACAAGATCGCGGTGTGGAGCCAGCCGGCGGAGCAGCGCGAGATGCACGCCGGCCACCGCTGGACGCCCGAGGAGATCGCCACCCGGCTGCCCGGCGAGGTCGGGGTCGAGAAGCTGCCCTTCTTGGAGAAGGTGCAAGAGATGCGCGAGGCCGCCGCGAGGGCCGCCGAGAAGCAGGCCAACGCCTGAGCGGCCGCAGCGGAGGACGAACGGCCCCGTGACCGGCACCGATGCCGTATCCATCGCCTCGCTCGGCGACGACGGCGAGGCGTTCCGCGCGCTCGCCCGCGACTGGCTGAAGAGCCACGTCGTCGGCGAGTTCGCCGAGCTGCGCGGGCGCGGCGGACCGGGCGACGAGGACGTCGGCTTCGACGTCCGCGTCGAGTGGGAGCGCCTCCTCGGCGCAGCAGGCTGGATCGGGCTCGGCTGGCCGACCGAGCACGGCGGCCAGGCGGCGACGCTCGCCCAGCAGATCATCTGGGCCGAGGAGTACACGAGGGCCGAGGCGCCGGCGCGCGTGAACCACATGGGCGAGAACCTGCTCGCGCCGACGCTCATCGAGTACGGCACGCCCGAGCAGTGCGCGCGCTTCCTGCCCGGCATCCGCCGCGGCGAGGTGCGGTGGTGCCAGGGCTACAGCGAGCCGAACGCGGGCAGCGACCTCGCCAACGTGCAGACGAAGGCGGTGCTCGACGGTGACTCGTGGGTGGTGAACGGCCAGAAGGTGTGGACCTCGCTCGCCCACGTCAGCCACTGGTGCTTCGTGGTCGCCCGCACCGAACCGGGGTCACAGCGCCACCGGGGGCTCACCTTCTTGCTGGTCCCGATGGACCAGCCCGGCGTCGAGGTGCGCCCGATCGAGCAGATCACCGGAGGCGGCGAGTTCAACGAGACGTTCTTCACCGACGCCCGCACCGAGCGCTCGCTCACCGTCGGTGCTCCCGGCGAGGGCTGGAAGGTGGCGATGGGCCTGCTCGGGTTCGAGCGCGGCATCTCGACGCTCGCCCAGCAGGTGGGTTTCGAGCGTGAGCTGCGCACGACGATCGACCTCGCCCGCGACCACGGGTGCGGTGCCGACCCCGTCATGCGCCAGCGGCTCGTCGGTGCCTACACCGGGTTGCAGCTCATGCGCTGGAACGCGCTCCGCTCGATGTCTGGCAAAGGCGTGCCCGGGCCGGAGGCGAGCATCTCGAAGCTGTTCTGGGGCACCTGGCACCGCGACCTCGGCGAGCTGATGATCGACGTGATCGGCCCGTACGGGCTGATCGCCGAGGATTTCCCCTACGAGCTCACGCTGGAGCAGAAGCTGTTCTTGTTCACCCGTTCCGACACGATCTACGGCGGGTCGAACGAGATCCAGCGCAACGTGCTCGGCGAGCGCGTGCTCGGCCTGCCGAAGGAGCCCTCATGACCACCGTGCCCCCCAAGTACGTCGCCGGCCACGGCCTGCTCGCCGGCAAGGGAGTGCTCGTCACCGCCGCCGCGGGCAGTGGCATCGGCTCGGCCACAGCGCGCAAGTGCCTCGAAGAGGGCGCCCGAGTGGTGATCAGCGATCGCCACGAGCGGCGCCTCGCCGAGACCGCCGCCGAGCTGGGGATCACCGGCGTGCCCGGCGACGTCACCGACGAGGCGAGCGTGCAGGCACTCGTGGCCGCCGCGGCAGCCGAGCTGGGGGGCATCGACGTGTTCGTCAACAACGCCGGCCTCGGCGGCACCGCCGAGTTGCACGAGATGACCGACGAGCAGTGGTCCGTGGTGCTCGACGTGACGCTCAACGGTACGTTCCGCTGCACGCGCGCCGCGCTGAACCACATGTACGAGCGCGGTTCGGGTGTGATCGTGAACAACGCCTCGGTGCTCGGTTGGCGGGCACAGGCGGGCCAGGCGCACTACGCCGCGGCCAAGGCGGGGGTGATGGCGCTCACCCGCTGCGCGGCGATCGAAGCCGCGCGCCGCGGCGTGCGGGTGAATGCCGTCGCCCCGTCGCTCGCCATGCACGCCAACCTGGCGAAGGTGACGAGCGACGAGCTGCTCGCCGAGCTCACCGAGCGCGAGGCGTACGGGCGGTACGCAGAACCCTGGGAGATCGCGAACGTGATCGTCTTCTTGGCGAGCGACTACTCGTCGTACATGACCGGCGAGGTCGTCGCGGTCAGCTCCCAGCACCCGTGACGTCGGCGCGCGCCCGACGGCGCCCGCCCGGCGCGAACTAGGTTGCCGGCGTGCCGATCCACGTCGCCGACCACGGTGCCGTCCGCCTGCTCACCCTCGATCGACCGGAACGCAAGAACGCACTCGACCAGGCCCACTACCGCGCGCTCAGCGCCATGCTGGCCGGCGCCGCCGCGGACGACGCGGTGCACGTCGCCGTGCTCACCGGCGCCGGCGACGTCTTCTGTGCCGGCCAGGACCTGCAGGAGATGGCTCGGCTCGCGGCCGGCGAGACGCTCGACGACGGCCCCGCGGACGGCTTTCCCCTCCTGCTCGACCAGCTCGTCACGTTTCCGAAGCCGCTGATCGCCGCCGTCAACGGTGCCGGTGCAGGGGCCGGGATGACCTTGTTGCTGCACTGCGACATCGTTTTCGTCGCCGACCGCGCCCGGCTGCGGGTGCCGTTCGCCGAGCTCGGAGTGCCACCGGAGGCCGCGAGCAGCGCCTTGCTCGCCGACCGCGTCGGCTGGCAGCGTGCCGCCGAGCTGCTGTTCACGGCGCGCTGGGTGAGCGCACCCGAAGCCGTCACGATCGGCCTCGCGCTCGCTTGCCTGCCCACGGCCGAGCTGCTCGGCGAGGCGATGGCGCTCGCGCGCGAGATCGCCGGGCAGAACCCGTCGGCCACCCGGGTGGCGAAGGAGCTGATGCTGGCATCACGTGCCGAGCGCACCAGCGCCGCCCGCCAACGCGAGGACGCGCAGTTCGCCGCGCTGTTCCGGCGCGGGCCGCAGGCCGCGCCAGGCGACGTGTGACCGGTGTCGCCCGCGGGTACCACCTGTCGACGACAGGATTGAGATGCCAGGAGCCCCAGTGAACGAACCGGCCGATCCGACCACCTCCACCAAGCCCACGACCACGTCCACGACCACGTCCACGACCGCGTCTTCGACCGTGGCAGTAGCGCGCGGGGTCGACCACGAGCGGGCGGCCAGGGCGGTGCGCGAGCTGATCGAAGCGATCGGCGAGGATCCCGACCGCGAGGGCCTCGTCGACACCCCGGCGCGCGTGGCCCGCATGTGGGCCGAGATGCTGTCCGGGCATTTCACGGACCCCGACGAGCACCTCAGCCGCACGTTCGAGATCGAGCACGACGAGATGGTGATGGTGCGTGACATCGAGTTCTCGTCGATGTGCGAGCACCACATGCTGCCGTTCTCCGGCCGGGCCCATATCGCCTACCTGCCCGGCACCACCGGCCGGTTCACCGGACTCTCCAAGCTGGCTCGCCTCGTCGAGGGCTACGCGCGCCGGCTGCAGGTGCAGGAGCGCCTGACGAGCCAGCTCGCGGACGCGATGGTCGACATGCTCGACCCCGCAGGGGTGCTCGTGGTGGTCGAGGCCGAGCACAGCTGCATGGCGCTGCGGGGCATCCGCAAGCTCGGATCGCTCACCGTCACCACCGCGGTGCGCGGCATATACCGCACCGATCCCGCCGCCCGGGCCGAGGTGATGGGCTTCGTCAGCGGTCGCTGACGATGGGCTTCCCGCACCCGACGATCGACGTGCCCGGGCACCACCCCGGGCTGGCCGCCGAGCTGAGCGGTCTCCATGCCGACCCCGACGGCCTCGGGGCCGCGCTGGTCGCCGCCTGCCACGGCGCCGAAGCGACCCCGGGTCACGTGTGCGCCACGGCGTGGGTGTTCTCGACCGACCGCAGCGAGATGCTGCTGGTGCGCCACCGCCGGCTCGGCTGGGCCACGCCGGGGGGACATGTGCACATCGGCGAGTCGACCCGTGCAGGGGCGCTGCGCGAGCTGCACGAGGAGACCGCCCTGACCGCCGGCGACGTCCGCCCGCTGCTCCCCGACCCCGGTCCGGCGATCGTCCACGTCACCGACGTCGCCGCGCCCGGCGAGCCCGCGCACCGGCACTGGAACGTCGGCTGGTGCTTCACCGCCGACAGCAGCCTCGGCCTGTCGGCGGGCCATGGGGCGCGCTGGTTCGCCGTCGACGACCTGCCCGACGACGCGCCCGACGACCTGCGTCCGGTGACGGCAGTGCTGCTGACGCTCAACCCGAGCGAGGGCTGAGGACACCACGGCGCTCGCTGCTCGTCGCGGTGTACACGCGCACCTCGATGCCGGGCGGCCACGCCCCGGAGCGCAAGCCGGCCTTCTCCCACAACACCGCGCAGAACTCGACGGGATCGGGCAGCTGCTCCCACACGGAAGGCAACAAGGTGGCCCGACGCCCGGGCGCTTCGACGATCACGCCGTGCACGCCGGGCTCGAGCACCGCGAGCAGCTCGGCGTGACCGCCCACCGCGAGCGTCCTCTGCTCGCCGATCACGGTGACCTCCACCTCCAGCTCGTCCAGCTCGGCGGCGCGCACCGGGGCGAACCGCGGATCGCGCGACGCGGCAGCGCCTGCGCGCTCGACCACCTCGTCTGCCAGCGCTCGGCTCGCGGACAGCCCACCGACGCATCCCCGCAACCGCCCTTCGACGCGCAGCGTGACGAAGGCCGCCCTCGGTTCGCCGAGGGCGGGGTCGAGCGGTGCCGGCGGTGTCCAGCACTCGCCGGTGACCTCGGCCACCACCGCCGCGGCCGCCAGCTCGGCGAGTGCGTCGAGCGCGTCCAGCTGCGGTTGGCCGAGCTCAGCCGGGACCGCCGAAGGTGGACCGGCGTGTGTGGTCACGAACGGACGATCGCGAACGCGCCGTAGCCGACGACCCGCTCCGGGTCGCCGGCACTGTCCGCCGACGTGCCGGCGGCGAGCCTGCGCACCCTTGCCCCCGAAGCGGAGGCGAGCGCGAGCAGGCCCCTCAACGGCACCGCCCCGCAAGCGTCGCTCGGCTTGATCGCATCTGCGTCGGCGGCGACGATCGCCGCCGCCGTCTGGGCGTCGACAAGCCGCGCGGCGCAGTCGTCTAGATAGTGGCTCAGGTCGGTGCTCACCACGATCACCGTGTGCGGCTGCTCCCATGCCGGGCGCAGCACGTCGGCGACCACCTCTGGCGAGGCACGCCCGGCGACGAGCGGGACGATCCCTACGTCGCCGACGGCTCGCTGCAGGAACGGAAGCTGCACCTCGACGCTGTGCTCGCAGGCATGGGCGCGGTCGTCGACGTGCACGGCGGAGTGCTTCGAGAGCAGGCAGCGCATCTCGGCGTCGACGGCGACGATGCCGAGCGGCGTCGCGAACGCATCGGCACTCGTCGTCGCGATGCCGGCCACGGGCACCCGGTGGGCCGGGCCGACGACGACTACGCGCTCGACCTGCTCGCGAACGGGGCGTAGCAGGCTCCAAGCCGCGGCTGCGATCGCACCCGAGTACACATACCCCGCGTGGGGCACGACGATCGCGAGCGGCGCCTCGGCAAGTGGCGGCTCCTCGGTCGCCGCCGCGGCGTCGAGCAGCCTGTCGACCATCGCCGCCAGGTCCTTCGCGCGTGCCGGGTAGAAGAGCCCGGCCACAGCGCACGGGCGCACGTGATCGGGCACGGGACGCAGCGTCACGGTGCGACCCCGATCACCGGCAGCGGGCCTTGCGCGAGGCGCACCGGCTTGCGACGCGGGCCCCACTCACCAGGTGGCCCGTCGAACACGCCCGGCACCACGGCGCCGCACACCCGGCACGCACCGCCGCCGTCGAGCAGGTACTTCTTCATCAGGTACCAGTCACGCTCGACGACGGTCACCCCGCAGCCGGGGCACACCGTGCTGCCGCCGGGCAGGTCGTGCACGTTGCCGGTGTAGACGTAGCGCAACCCGTTGCCGATCGCGATCGAGCGGGCGCGGGTGAGCGTGCTCGGCGGCGTCGGCGGGACGTCGCGCATCTTCCAGTCGGGGTGGTAGGCGCTGAAGTGCAGGGGGACTTGTGTGCCGAGACGGTCGTGGATCCACGACGTCAGCGCGTGCAACTCGGCATCGCCGTCGTTGTGGCCGGGGATGACGAGGGTGGTGATCTCCACCCAGGTGCCGGTCTCGTGCACCAGGTACTCGAGTGTCTCGAGCACGGGTTGCAGATGCGCGCCTGTCGTGCGTACGTAGAACTCCTCGGTGAACGCCTTCAGGTCGACGTTTGCCGCGTCCATCACCTCGAACAGCTCGCGTCGCGGCTCGTCGCAGATGTACCCGTTGGTGACGGCGACCGTGCGCAGCCCCTCGTCCTGGCAGGCGCGAGCGACGTCGACCGCGTACTCGAGGAAGACGATCGGGTCGTTGTAGGTGAAGGCCACGCTCGCGCACCCGAACTCTCTCGCCGCGCCGGCGATCTGCTCCGGTGACGCCGCGTCGGCGAGGGTGTCGGTCTGCCGGCTCTTCGAGATGTCCCAGTTCTGGCAGTAGCGGCACGCCAGGTTGCAGCCCGCGGTGCCGAACGACAGCACCGAAGAGCCGGGCAGGAAGTGGTTGAGCGGCTTCTTCTCGATGGGGTCGACGCAGAACCCGCTGGAGCGGCCGTACGTGGTGAGCACCACCTGGTCGCTCTCCCGGGCACGGACGAAGCACAGGCCACGCTGACCCTCGTGCAGCTTGCAGGCCCTCGGGCAGACGTCGCACTGCACCCGGCCGTCGTCGAGGAGGTGCCAGTACCTCGTCGGGACCGTGGAGGGCGCGTCCACCCCGTCACTCTCGCTCGGTCGTGCCGACCCCGCCACGGTCCAAGGTCACCCGCGTGGCGGGCCTGAGGCGGCTTAGCGGTGGGTGGCGCGCACCAGCCGGCCCGGGCGAGCCCCGGTGTCGGCTCCGTCACGACGGGTCACCTGCCCGGCGACCACGGTCGCCGTGTACCCGGCGGCCTCCTGCAGCAACCGCCTCCCGCCCGCGGGCAGGTCGTCGACTGCGTGCGGGAAGCCGAGCGTGAGCCGGGCGAGGTCGATCACGTTCAGGTCGGCGCGTTTGCCGGACTCGATCGTGCCCCGGTCGGTGAGCCCGGCCAGCGCGGCAGTGTCGCTGGTCTGCAGCTTCACCGCCTGCTCCAGGCTGAGCTTCGGGCCTCGTGAGCGGTCACGGGCCCAGTGCGTCAGCATGTACGTCGGGATCGACGCGTCGCAGATCATCCGGCAGTGGGCCCCGCCGTCGGAGAGCCCGCTGACCGTGGCCGGGTGCTGGAGCATCTCGTAGATCGCGTCCTGGGACCCACCCACGTAGTTGAAGAACGGCAGCATCATGAACGCCCGGCCGCCGTCCTCGTTCATCAGGTCGTACGCGGCCTCGAGCGGGTCGACGCCGCGCAGCGCGGCGATCGCCGTCACCGTGCGGTCGGCGCGGGGCTCGTAGTCGGGCGGGCTGCCCATGGCGTAGATCTTGTCGATCGAGCCCTGGAGGAAGCCCCCGATCCCGTCGAACTGCACCGCCGGGTCCGGTTCGAGGTCGGTCTCGGCCAGGATCTTCGCCTTCACCTCGGGACGGGCGAGCTCGGCCAGCAGATCGTCGGTGCCGAGCCGCGAGGCGAGCTCGACGTAGGTCGGCCGTTTCGCGAAGAGGTGATAGCCGGCCCAGCCGATCATCATCCCGAACGGGCGCGCCGCCACCTGCGGGCGCATCCGACCTCCGGCGGCGTTGGTGCGGTCGACGATGTCGAGCGCGTCACGCCACGACGTCGGGTTCAGCTCGTTCTGCAGCATCGCGAACGTCACCGGCAGGCCGGTGCGCAGCGCGAGCTCGGCCATCCAGTCGACCTCGGCGAGGAACACCGGGGCGTCGAACTCGAGCCCCTGGGGCGCGACCTCGAACAACGCCCCACCGGCCGCGACGACGGCCTGGGCGATCCCGTCGAGCTCGTCCATCGCCGCGAACGTGCCCGGCACGGGCTCGCCGTCGCGCGCCTTGTGGTTGAGCGTGCGGCTGGTGGAGAACCCGATCGCGCCGGCGTCGAGGGCCTCGTGCACCAGCCGGGCCATCTCGGCGATGTCCTCTGGCGTGGCGGGCTCGTTGCGGGCGCCGCGCTCGCCCATCACATAGGCACGAAGCGGCCCGTGCCCGACGTACGCGGCGATGTCTGCCGAGTACTGGCGGGCGTCGAGCGCGTCGAGGTACTCGGGGAAGCTCTCCCAACCCCACGTGATGCCCTCGTGCAAGGCCGTGCCGGGGATGTCCTCGACGCCCTCCATGAGCTGCACCAGCCAGGCTTCCTGGCCGGGGCGCACCGGCGCGAAGCCGACGCCGCAGTTGCCCATCACCATCGTCGTCACGCCGTGGCCGCTCGACGGGTCGAGCAGGGTGTCCCACGTCGCCTGGCCGTCGTAGTGGGTGTGGATGTCGACGAAGCCAGGGGTGACGACCTTGCCGGTGGCGTCGATCACCTCGGCCGCCTCGCCCTCGATGTGCGGGGCGACCTGCTCGATGCGCCCGCGGCGCACGGCGACGTCGCCGACGTAACGGCTGGCACCTGTGCCGTCGACGATCGTGCCCCCTCGGATGACCAAGTCGAACATCTCCTGCACCCCCTGCCGGTCGACCGAAGTCGAACCTAACAGCCCTTCGGGCACGGCGTCCGGCCGGCGCGTACTCTCGGGGCAGCACCGTTGCACGTGCGGAGAGGGTGGGAGGAACCGATGCGCGTCGTCGTCACCGGAGGGGCCGGGTTCATCGGGTCGAACCTGTGCCGTCAGCTGCGCGCCGCCGGCACCGACGACGTCGTCGTCCTCGACGACCTCTCCACCGGCAACCTCGCCAACCTCGCCGGCATCGACGTCGATTTCGTCGAAGGCTCGATCCTCGACGACGCCGCGCTCGACAGGTGCCTGGCCGGTGCGGGGGCGGTGGTGCACCTCGCGGCGCTCGGCAGCGTGCCGCGCAGCGTCGCGAACCCGCTCGCCACGCACCGGGCCAACGTCGACGGCACCGCCCTCTTGCTGGAAGCAGCGCGCCGCCACGGCGGCCTGCACACGATCGTCGCCAGCAGCTCCAGCGTGTACGGAGCCAACCCCGAACTGCCCAAGCACGAGGGGCTCGTTCCCCAGCCGGTGTCGCCGTACGCGGCGAGCAAGCTCGCGACGGAGGCCTACACCCTTGCGTGGGGGCGCACCTACGGCCTGCCCGTCCTCGCGTTCCGCTTCTTCAACGTGTTCGGGCCCGCCCAGCCCGCCGGTCACGCATACGCCGCGGTCATCCCCGCCTTCGTCGACGCTGCGCTGCGCGGGTCGGCGCTGCCGGTGCACGGCGACGGCACCCAGAGCCGGGACTTCACCTACGTCGACACCTTGGGCGCGGTGATCTGCGACGCCATCGGCCGCCGGGTGAGCGACCTCCAGCCGATGAACCTAGCCTACGGCAGCCGGGTGACCCTGCTCGAAGTGATCGCCGAGCTGGAGCGGATCCTCGGTCACCCCCTGGAACGGCACCACAGCGAGGTGCGCGCCGGAGACGTGGCGCACACCCAGGCCGACTCGCGGCGGCTGCTGGCGCACTTTCCCGGGATCGACCCGACGCCGTTCGCCGCCGGCTTGGAGGCGACCGTCGACTGGATGCGCGGAGCAAGCCGTGCCCGCTGACGAGGGACGTGGACCACTGTCGATCCTCGTCCTCTGCTCGCACAACCGGACCCGATCGGTGATCATCCGCGCCTTGTTGCATCTGCACCTGAGCGAGCTCGGCGTCGATGCCGACATCGCCACGGCGGGGTTCCACGACGACGGGATGCCACCGACGGCACCCACCGTCACCCTGCTGGCGGAGCGCGGCATCGACGTCGGCGGGCACAGCAGCAGACGCGTCACCGGCGGCGACGTGGAGCGTGCCGATCTCGTCGTGGTGGCCGAGCGCGACCACGTCGTGCGCATCGCGGCCGACCACGGTGGCTTCGCGAAGACGTTCACGCTGCCCGAGCTGGTCAGGGAGGCCGAGCTGACCACGCCGCTGCAGGGGGCGCCGATCGGGCCCTGGCTGGAGCGGATCAACGCGCGGCGCCCGGCGGGAAGGGCCTACCTGGCGAGCGCGGTCCCGGAGATCGCCGACCCCACCGGGCACACCCGCCCGACCTGGGAGGCGACGATCGCCGAGATCGACGACCTCACCGCCCGGCTCGCGCGCACTCTCGCCTGATCGCTCACGCCCGGCGCGCGGAGCGCTTGATCGGGCGAGCAGGGGTGCCGACGACGGTCATCCCGGAGGGCACGTCGTGCACCACCACCGAGCCCGCGCCGATCACCGCCCGGTCGCCGATGCTTACGCCGGGGATCACCTTCGCGCCGATCCCGATGAGCACCTCACGCCCGACGGTCACCTCGCCGGCGATGGTCGCGGCCGGGGCCAGGTGGGAGAACGCGCCGACCACGCAGTCGTGGTCGATGGCGGCGTTCGTGTTGAGCACCACGCCGTCGTGGACGACCGCGGCGGCGTTCACGAGCGAGCCGGGCAGCAAGGCCACTCCCCCGCCGATCTCTGCCGTAGGTGACACGTGAGCGAAGCGGCTGATCGCGCTCACCAGCCGCAGACCGGCGTCGGTGCAGCGTTCGGTGAGCATCGCCCGGCGGTGGTTGTCACCGATGGCCACGAACACGTGCGTCGCCCGCAGCTTCGCGGCCACACGTTCGAGATCGGCGTCGGAGCCGACGATCGGCGACGCTCGTCCCTCGCTCGCCCCCTCCCGGCTGATGCATCCGAGGACACGGTTGTCGGGGTCGTCCTCCAGCGCCTCGATGCACACGCGGGCGTGCCCGCCGGCACCCATCACGAGCACTCGCCGGAGCGGTCTCGTCACGGGCGGCTCGCTCTCCCTCGCCGGAGCGCCGCTTACAGCCGCTCGATGATGGTCACGTTGGCCTGTCCGCCGCCCTCGCACATCGTCTGCAGCCCGTAGCGGCCGCCGGTGCGCTCGAGCTCGTGCAGCAGCGTGGTCATCAAGCGGGCGCCGGTCGCGCCGAGCGGGTGGCCGAGGGCGATCGCGCCGCCGTTCACGTTCACCTTGGCGTGGTCGAAGCCGGTCTCCTTCATCCACGCGAGCACGACCGGTGCAAAGGCCTCGTTGATCTCGACGAGGTCGATGTCGTCGATCGTCAAGCCCGTCTTCGCGAGCGCTCGCCTGGTGGCGGGGATCGGCGCCGAGAGCATCATGATCGGGTCGTCGGCCAGCACGCTGATGTGGTGGATCCGGGCGCGGGGCGTGAGCCCGTGGTCTTTCACCGCCTGCTCCCCGGCGACGAGGATCGCCGCCGAGCCGTCGGAGATCTGGCTGGCGCACGCCGCCGTGATCCGTCCGGTCTCGGTGAGCGTCGGCAGCGAGCGGATCTTCTCCCAGTTCGGCTCCCGGGGGCCCTCGTCGTGGGCCAGGCCGTTCAGCGGGGCGATCTCGGCCTCGAAGCGGCCCTCCTGCCTCGCGCGGATCGCGCGCAGGTGGGACTCGACGGCGAACTCCTCCATCTCCTCACGGCTGATGTCCCAGTGGCTGACCATCATCTCGGCGCCGACGAACTGGCTGACCTCGTCGGCGCCGTAGCGGCCGACCCAGCCCTGCGAGCCGGTGAACGGGTCGTCGAAACCGAGCGCCTGGCCGGCGGTCATCGCCGACGAGATCGGGATCATCGACATGTTCTGCACGCCGCCGGCGACGACGAGGTCCATCGTGGCGCTCATCACCGCCTGGGCCGCGAAGTGCACGGCCTGCTGCGACGAGCCGCACTGGCGGTCGATCGTCGTCCCCGGCACGTGCTGGGGCAGCCCGGCGGCGAGCCAGCAGGTGCGGGCGATGCAGCCCGCCTGGGGGCCGATCGAGTCGACGTTGCCGAACACCACGTCGTCGACGGCGCCGGGGTCGACCCCGGTGCGCTCCATCAAGGCGGCGATGCTGTGCCCGCCGAGATCCGCGGGGTGCACGCCGGACAGCGCGCCACCGCGCCTGCCGACCGGGGCGCGGACAGCGTCGATGATGTAGGCCTCGGGCATGCCGGCCACGCTACCCCGCCTCCGATTCTCGGTCGGATTCGTCGCGCTATGCGTCACTAGATCGACCGAGAACGCGAAGGTGGGCTAGCGCGTGACGATCACCGAGGAGCCGTGGCCGAAGAGGCCCTGGTTCGCGGTGATGCCGGCCCGGGCGCCTTCCACCTGACGGCCTGCCGCCTGGCCGCGCAGCTGCCAGGTCAGCTCACACACCTGTGCGATGGCCTGGGCGGGGATCGCCTCGCCGAAGCACGCGAGCCCGCCGGAGGGGTTCACCGGGATGCGGCCGCCGAGCGTCGTCGCACCGCTGCGCAGCAGGCCCTCGGCCTCGCCCCGCGGGCAGAGCCCGAGGTGCTCGTACCAGTCGAGCTCGAGCGCGGTCGACAGGTCGTACACCTCGGCGACGTCGACGTCGTCGGGCCCGATGCCCGCCTGCTCGTAGGCCGCCCACGCGATCGAGTCCTTGAAGCCGCGCTCGGACGGGGCGACCACCGCCGTCGAGTCGGTGGCGAAATCGGGCAGCTCGAGGATGCTCTGCGGGTACGACGGTGTCACGGTCGACACCGCCCGCACCCGGGGCACGCCGTCGAGCGAGCCGAGGTGGCGCTTCGCGTACTCGGCGCTCGCCACCACCAACGCGGCCGCGCCGTCGGAGGTGGCGCAGATGTCGAGCAGCCGCAGCGGGTCGGACACCACCGGGCTGTTCAGCACGTCGTCGACGGTGGACTCCTTGCGGAAGCGCGCGTTCGGGTTGTTCAGGCCGTGGCGCGAGTTCTTCACCTTCACCTGCGCGAAGTCCTCTGCCGTCGCGCCATAGAGGTCCATCCGGCGGCGGGCGAAGAGGGCGAAGTACACCGGGTTGGTGGCGCCGAGCAGGTGGAAGCGGAGCCAGTCGGGATCGGACTTGCGCTCGCCGCCGACGGGGGCGAAGAAGCCCTTCGGGGTGGTGTCGGCGCCGACCACCATCGCCACGTCGGCAAAGCCGGCGAGGATGTTCGCCCGCGCCGATTGCAGGGCCTGCGCGCCGCTCGCGCACGCCGCGTAGCTGGACGAGACCGGGGTGCCGTTCCAACCCAGCTTCTGCGCGAACGTCGAACCGGCGATGAACCCCGGGTAGCCGTTGCGGATGGTGTCGGCGCCGGCGACGAACTCCACGTCGGTCCAGGCCAGCCCGGCGTCGGCGAGCGCGGCCCGCGCGGCCACCACGCCGTACTCGGTGAAGTCGCGTCCCCACTTGCCCCAGGGGTGCATCCCGACGCCGAGGATCACGAGGTCGCGGTCGTCGGCCATCAGCTCGCCCCTCCCGCAGCAGCAGCCGGAGCAGCCGGGGCCCAGACGTAGACCAGGTGGTCGACACCGTCCTCGCGGTACAGCACGTCGAGCTCGAGCTGCATCTCCATCCCGACGTGCAAATCGCCCGCGAGCACGCCCTTCGGCGTCTGGCCGAGCACGATCAGGCCCTCGTGCGCGAGCTCGACGGCGGCGAGGGCGAACGGCTCGAACGGGTCCGACGCGCGGTACGGAGGCGGCGGCGCGTACTGGTTCTCGGTGTAGCTCCACACCCTGCCACGCCGGGAGAGCGGCACCCGCTCCAGATCCTCGCTGTCACACGTGGGGTTGGGGCACCCACCGTCGCGGGGCGGGAACACGTACGTGCCACAGCCTCCGCATCGGCACCCGATCAGCTCGGGCAGCTCAACGCTTCCGGGTGCGGGCACGGTGAACCAGCCTTCGACGGCAGGCACTCGGGACGCGGTTTCTGACACACCGTCAGAGTAGACGGCCGGCCGACGGCGCCGAGAAGGGCCGGGCCAAGCGGTCCGCCCCGCCAGGACGTAGGACCCTACCCATGGGGGTATCGGGCAGCGAGGATGGGACGAAGAAAGCGAGGGCCACATGCTGAAGCGCATCGTCATCCTGGGCGGTGGCACCGGCGGGACGCTGACCGCGAACCGGCTGCAGCGGCACTTCAAGCACGACGACGTGTCGATCACCGTCGTCGATCAGGACGGAGACCACGTCTACCAACCCGGTCTGCTGTTCGTGCCGTTCGGGCTGAGCCAGCCCGAAGACATCGTGCGATCTCGTGAGCGCCAGCTCGCGAAGGGCATCGTGTACATCGAAAAGCCCATCGAGCGCGTGGACATCGAGACCGACACCGTCGTGCTCGAAGGCAACCACGAGCTGCCGTACGACGTGCTGGTGATCGCCACCGGATCGCGCCTCGTGCCCGAGGAGACCGAAGGGCTCACCGGCCCCGGTTGGGGTACCAGTGCGTTCACGTTCTACGACCTGCCGGGTGCGACCGCGCTCGAGCAGGCGCTCGAATCGTTCGACGGGGGCCGGCTGGTGGTGAACATGGTCGACCTGCCGGTCAAGTGCCCCGTCGCCCCGCTCGAGTTCTGCTTCCTCGCCGACTGGTACTTCCATCAGCGCGAGATGCGTGACCGGGTGCAGATCACCTACGTGACACCGCTCGATGCAGCGTTCACCAAGCCGGTCGCCTCACGCACGTTGCAGGGCCTGCTCGCCGAGAAGGGCATCGAGCTCGTCACCGAGTTCAACACCGGCCAGGTCGAGTACGCGACGAACGAAGACGCCAGCCCCGCACGGGGCGGCAAGCTCGTCGGCTACGACGGGCGCGAGGTGGAGTTCGACCTCGCCGCGGTCGTACCCCTGCACAGCGGCGCCGAGTTCGTCAGCCGCTCACCGGGGCTCGGCGACGAGCTCGGCTTCGTGCGCACCGACCCGTCGACACTGCAGTCGAAGGTGAAGGAGAACATCTTCGCCATCGGCGACGCCACCGACGTCCCGGCGTCGAAGGCCGGCTCGGTCACCCATTTCGAGGGTGACGTCCTGACAGAGAATTTGATCGCCTTCCTCGAGGGCGACGACCTCGACGCCAGCTACGACGGGCATGCGAACTGCTTCGTCGAGACAGGGTTCTCGAAGGCGCTGCTGATCGACTTCAACTACGACACCGAGCCGCTGCCCGGCCACTTCCCCGGCCCGGTCGGTCTGCCCTTGCTGAAGGAGAGCCGGCTCAACCATCTCGGCAAGCTGATGTTCCAGTGGTTCTACTGGCACAGCCTGCTGCCCGGGCGCGACATTCCCGGCATCACCACCGACATGCCCCATTTCGGCAAGCGCGGCGCCGACTCCGGCACCGACGCGGCCGACTCGACCGACGAGGAGACATCTGCATGACCACCGCCACCTATGCCGGCGTCACGGTCCAACTGAACGACGAGGGGTTCTTCGAGCACCCCGAGGAGTGGACCCGTGAGATCGCCGTCGAGCTCGCCAAGGGCGAGGGCATCGAAGAGCTCACCGACCAGCACTGGCAGGTGCTCGACTTCATGCGCAAGGAGTACTTCGAGAAGGGGACGGGCCCGACGGTGCGGATGCTCGGCAAGAGCTCCGGCGTCAGCGTGAAAGAGCTGTATCAGCTGTTCCCGAAGGGCCCGGCGAAGATGGCCGCCCGCATCGCGGGCATCCCCAAGCCGAAAGGATGCATCTGACCACCATGTCCGCGACCGACACCACAAAGCCCGAGCCGGATACGCCCGAGCCGATCCAGAAGGTCTCGATCATCGTCTCCAAGGGCTCCTTGGAGGGCATCTATCCGGCGCTGATCATGGCCAACGGTGCTCGCGCCGAGGGGATCGAGGTGAACCTGTTCTTCACCTTCTTCGGCATGGACGCCGTGCACCGCAAGCGGATCGAGCACGTGAAGGTGGCCACGGTCGGCAACCCCGGCATGCACATCCCGACGCTGCTCGGCGGGCTGCCCGGCATGTCGGCACTCGCCACCCACTTCATGACGAAGAAGATGGACGCGCTCGACATCCCGCCGATCCCGGAGTTCATCGAGATGATCGGCGACACCGGCGCCGGGATGTACGCATGCCAGGCCTCTGTCGACATGTTCGGGCTGACGAAGGACGACTTCGTCGAGCAGATCCAAGACATCATCACCGTCGGCGACTTCTACGAGCTCGCCGCCGGCGGCCAGATCATCTTCACCTGAGCGCCACTCGCGCCCTTCAGGCTCAGAAGGGCTGGGCGCAGATGGTGAGATCGAGGCGGCCGTCGGGGCGGCAGCCGCTCGCGGCGAGCTGCTCTTGCAGGCGCGCGGTGGTCTGCTCGATCGCCGGCGCGAGGTAGTCGCGCACCAGGGCGGCGAGAGGCTCGGGGTTGACGTGCACGCCGTCGTCGCGCAGTGACATCCCGGCCGCGTCCTCGGCGGCGAGCAGAGGCGCGGTCCACGGGAGCACCTCCACCGATTGCCACTGCTCGGCCCAGCGCGCCAGCTGCTGGTTCCAAGCCTCGACCCGGTCGGTGTCGGCCATTTCGGCGCCACTGAATGCGCCGGACGTGATCGGCGGCGCGTCGGTGAGCAGCACCACCGCGCCGTGCTCGGCGGCCAGCCGTTGCAGATCGAGCATCGCCACGTCGTGCGCGGCGACGAAGGCGTCGTCGCCGGGATCGTGCCAGCGGTCGTCGCCCGGGTAGCGCTGGCGCGCCTGCTCGGGCAGCGTGGCGATGCCGAGGATCACGTCCGGTCCGTGGTCCGCGGCCACACCGGCCCACAGCCCGCCGGCCTGCGGGCAGTGCCCGCTCGGGAACGAGGCCCCGTCCCACCAGAACACCTCGTCGACGGGCAGCAGCGGGCAGTTGTTGCGCCCCGCCCACACCACGTCGAGCCGTTCGCCGGCCTGGCGGTCGAGCTCGACCGCGATGCCGTAGGACGTGCTGTCACCGATCACCATCACCGCCAGGCGCTCCACCGGCGCAGCGGCATCCTCGGTGTCGACACCTGCGGCCTGCGTCAGCGCGCGGAGGACCTCGTCGTCGGGCAGCGACAGGTCGACGGTTGCGGCGTCGGAGGCGACCGCCGCCTCGGCGATGATGTCGGCGACGAGGTCGTCTCCGCCCGGGTCGGCGAGGAGCACCGGGACCTCTCCGGCGGCGAGCAGGCCGATCGCGGCGACTGAGCGCTCGGCGATGTCTACGGTGCGCTCGAAGCGCTCGTTCCTCGACGAGCCGGCGGCTTCGACGGCGGCGAGCGCCACCCGGTCGGGCTCACCGAGCGCGACCGCGAGCAGGTCGACGTCGCCGGCCGACGTCGCCGCGGCGACCACCTCGCCCACGGGCGCGCACCCCTCGGGCAGGGCGACCGCGTCAGGCGCGTCGAGCAGGTCGTGCACCAGCGGGCAACCGGGTGGAGAGCCGTCGACCAGCTCCACGGGTGCCTCGGCCGACAGCCGGGACAGGCGCAGTCGCAGCAGCGGGTCGCCGCCCAGCACCAGCACGCGCAGCGGCTCGGGCGCGACGGTCGAAGTCGTCGTGCGCGGCGGCCCGTCGCCGGACTCGCCGGCAGTTCCACCGCCAGGCCCGCTCGCGCCAGCGTCGGAGGGATCCGCGGCGGCGGCACCCGCGGCGCCGCGGCCGGGCTGGCCCGGCTGGTCGAAATCGACGACCTGGTCGGGTGCGTCGGCGTAGGACGGGTCGGGCTCGGCGTAGGGCATCAACGCGGCTACGGCGACGAGCGCCACCATCGCGACCGCGTAGGCGCTCGCCGCGGCGGGCATCTTCGGGAGCAGCCGGCGGTGCCGGATCGGCTGTTCGAGCAGGTGGTACGAGGCAGCGGCGAGGGCGCCGCTGACGGCGACCCGCAGCGCGAAGAGCCCCGGCCCGGCGAACCCGACCCGGTCGGCGTCGAGCGCCAGGAACACCGGCCAGTGGTACAGGTAGATGCCGTAGCTGGCCTTGCCGACGGCGACGACCGGCGCGATCGACAAGGCGCCGCGCAGCGGCCCGGGCACCACAGCACCGGCGATGAGCACCGCCCACAGCAGCCCGAGCGCGCTGAACCCGCCGCGGTAGAGCCACCCCGCCTGCTGATCGGTGGTGGCGACGAGCGCGAGGAACCCCACCACGGCGACCAGCGACAGCCAGGCGGCCGAGCGGGACGCGACGCGGGAGGCGAGCAGCCCGCGGCCGACGGCGAGGGCGAGCAGCGCTCCGACGAGGAACTCGGCCGCGCGGGTGTGGGTGCCGTAGTAGGCGAGGTCGCGATCGGCGGTGGCGACGAGCGCCCCCAAGGAAGACAGCGCCAACCCGCCGAGCACCACCGGCATCACCCACCGGCGGCGGCGGGCGACAGTGAGCGCGCCGAACATGACGAGGGGGTACACGAGGTAGAACTGCTCCTCCACCGCGAGCGACCAGAAGTGCAGCAGCGGGCTCGGCGCAGAGGCGAACATGTCGGCGTAGGACTGGCCGCCCAGCACGAACCGCCAGTTGGCCACGTAGGCGAGCGTCGCCCACGCATCACCCGCCAGCGCCTGCTGCTGCTCGGCATCGAGCAGCCAGCGCGCGGTGACGAGCACCAGCGCGACGCAGGCGAGCGACGCCGGGGCGAGCCTGCGCAGGCGGCGGCTCCAGAACCGCCCGAGCGAGACCGAACCGGACGCCGCGTGCTCCCGCACGAGCAGCGAGGTGATCAGGTAGCCCGAGAGCGTGAAGAACACCGACACGCCGAGGAACCCGCCGCGCCCGCCGGAGAGCTCGCCGTGGTACACGAGCACGGCGACGACGGCCAGCGCGCGCAGGCCGTCGAGCCCCGGCTCATACGCGATCTGGCGCGCCCCCCCGTCGTCCACGAACGGACGAGGCTAACCGCGGGCAACGAACAGGTGCCCGCGGCCCGCGCGCCGCCGAGATGACGCGCCGCCCAAATCTGACGGATCGTCAGAAACTACTAGGGTGGCCGTTCGTATGGATCTCACGTACACCGACGACGAGGCGGCCTTCCGGGCCGAGGCCCGGGCCTGGCTCGAGGCGAACGTGCCGGCGGCCCCGCTGCCGAGCTTCGACACCGCCGAGGGCTTCGAGCTGCACCGCCAGTGGGAGCGCCGCCTGCACGAGGGCCGCTGGTCGGCGGTGAGCTGGCCCGTCGAGTACGGCGGCCGCGGCGCCGACTACATCAAGTGGCTGATCTTCGAGGAGGAGTACTACCGGGCGGGCGCGCCAGGGCGGGTCAACCAGAACGGCATCTTCTTGCTCGGCCCGACGATCATGGAGGTGGGCACCGAGGCCCAGAAGGCGCGCTTTCTGCCGACGATGGCGTCGAGCGAGATCGTGTGGGCACAGGCGTGGAGCGAGCCGAACGCCGGCAGCGATCTCGCCGGCATCCGCGCGAAGGCGACGCGCGACGGCGACGACTGGGTGCTGAACGGCCAGAAGATCTGGGCCAGCCGGGCGGTGTGGGCCGACTGGTGCTTCGGGATCTTCCGCACCGACCCCGAGGCCGAGCGTCACCGCGGGCTCACCTTCGTGCTGTGCCCGCTCGACTCCCCCGGGGTCACGGTGCGCCCGATCGCCCAGCTCGACGGCGACACCGGATTTGCGGAGATCTTCTTCGACGACGTGCGCGTCCCGGTGGAGAACACCCTCGGCGACGTGGGCCAGGGGTGGCGGGTGGCGATGGCGACGGCGGGCTTCGAGCGCGGCGTCAGCCTGCGCAGCCCGGCCCGCTTCAGTGCGGCGGCCGACCGGCTGGTGCAGCTATGGCGCGACCATGCCGACCCGAGCGACACCGCGCTGGCCGACGCGGTGACAGACGCGTGGATGCAGGCGGAGGGCTACCGCCTGCACACATACCAGACGGTGACAGGGATGATCGAGGGCCGCTCGATCGGCGCCGAGGCGAGCCTCAACAAGATCTTCTGGAGCGAGATGGACGTGCGCATCCACGAGCTCGCTCTGCAGATCGCCGGGCCCGAGGCCGAGCGCATGGACGGCGACTTCGAGCGCTGGGTGGACGGGTTCTTGTTCTCGCTCTCCGGCCCGATCTACGCCGGCACGAACGAGATCCAGCGCAACATCATCGCCGACCGCGTGCTGCAGCTTCCGAAGGGGATGTGAACGATGCGCTTCGCGTTCACCGACGACCAACGTTCCTTCGCGGAGGGCCTGCGCGAGCTGCTCGCCAGGGAGTGCCCCGCCTCGCTCGTGCGCTCGGTGTGGGACGACGGCAGCGGCCACTCCCCCGCCCTCTGGCGGCGCCTCGCCGACATGGGCGTGCTCTCCGTGCTCGCCCCCGAGGCCGACGGCGGGATCGGCGGCTCGCTCGTCGACGCCGTGCTGCTCTTCCAAGAGCTCGGCCGCGCAGCAGCGCCGGGCGCGGTGCTGGAGCACGTCGCGGTCGTCGCTCCGCTCGGGACGGCCACGCATTGGTCGAGCGGGCTGCTCGACGGCTCCACCGTCGGCACCGCCTGGTTGGACGCCGGCCCTTACGTGGCGCACGGGGCGTCAGCCGACGTCGTGCTCACCCGCACCGGATGGCGCCACGGGTTCGACGTCTCCCCCGTCGAGGGCATCGACGGCGGCCGGCGCCTGGCCACGATCGCGGGCGGCGACGAGGTGCCCCACGGGCTCCCCGCCGACCAGATCGACAAGGCGTTCGACGCGATGGCGCTGGCGAGCAGCGCCTACCTGATCGGGCTCTCCGAGCAGATGATCGACATCGCCGCGGAGTACGCCCGCCAGCGCGAGCAGTTCGGCAAGCCGATCGGTTCGTTCCAGGCGGTGAAGCACCTGATGGCCGACGCGCTGCTGAAGGTGGAGTTCGCGAAGGCCCCTACGTACCGCGCCGCGTGGAGCCTGGCCACCGGCCACCCCGATGCCACCAGGGACGTGAGCATCGCCAAGGCGTTCGCGAGCGAGGCCGCGTACCGCGCCAGCCGCAGCTCGATGCAGGTGCACGGCGGCATCGGCTACACGTGGGAAGCCGACCTGCAGCTCTGGATGAAGAAGGCGTGGGCGCTGATGCGCGCGTACGGCGACGCCACGTTCCACCGTCGCCGGGTGGGGGCCGCAGTGCTCGGCTAGGACGATTCCGATTCCTCGCCGCCCTGGTCGAGGCGGAACGGCGGGTAGCGGTCGGTCAGGAGCGCCAGGTACGCGACGACGCGCAGCACCCACCGGTTGCAGCCCATCACGAACGCGAACACCCCACGCGGGTAGCGCCCGGTGAAGAGCAGCACCACCGCGGCGACGAGGACGAGCACGGCGATCAGCCCTGGAGCAGCGGTGCCACCCCGATCGCCGTCGTCGCCCCACCCGAACACCACCCAGCCTGCGCCTCCGCCGAGCAACGCGAGCACCAGCAGGTGAGGAATCGCGAGCAGCCACTTGACGAGCCACAGCAAACGGTGCAGCCGCGCCGGCTCGTCGATCTCGAGCTCGGCGGGGTAATCGGCGGGGGCGAGCGTGAACGGCGGGTAGCGGTCGGTGGCCAGCGCGCCGCTCGCGTAGAACGACACCCGCCACGTCCAGCGCAGCACACCGCTCGAGTACCTGAACAGCGGGCTCGGGTAGCGGCCGGTGAACAAGATCGCGACCGCGGCGATCAAGGTGACGAAGACCAGCCCGATCCACAAGAACACGAGCACGACGAAGTGGGGGATGGCCAGGATCCACTTGACGAGCCACAGCCAGCGGCTGAGCGGCTCGTCCAGACGGCCGGTCACGCGCACCGGGTATTCGTCGACAGCGACGCCGGTGGCCTCGGCCGGGGGCCGGGCGGCGAGCGCTGGGGCAGTCGCCGGCAGCGTCGCCGCGCCTTGCGGCGGGGCCAGGCCGGGAACGGTCGACGACGACCTCGGCTCGCCGGTGCTCCACACGATGGCGGCGATGGCGAGCGGCAACAGCAGCATCCCGGCGATCATCAGGCCGAGCCCGATCCAGGGCAGGGCGGGGACGCGCACGCCGATCGAGGCGTCGACGTCGACACCCCGGGTGGCATCGGCGTTCATCACGACGACCGCCCAGCGCCCGGGCTCGACGTCCCACTCCAACTCGAGCGGGCCCTGCCCCGTCGCCGACGCCACCCACCACGTCTCGTCCACCGGCGAGGAGGGGGTCCTGGTGCCCGGTGACGTCGTGTACTCGACGCTGAACGGGTTCGTGTCGACGTCGTGCACGACGGCATGGGCGACATCGGCGAGGTAGCCGGCGACCTCGTCCTCTGGCCCGATGCCGACGAAGAGCTCCGTGTCGGACGACGACTCTGCGCGCAGGCGCACGGTCGCCCAACCGTCGGGCGTCCAGTCGCCGGGGTCGGGCCGCGCACCGAGGTCGACCTCTTCGGAGACGATCGCGTACGTCCCTGTCCCGAGCGGCTCGGTGGAGGTGTGGAAGTAGCCGTCGTCGTCGCGTGCGATGGCGGTGACGACGAGCACCCCTGCTCCGACGAGGAGGGCGGCCAGACCGACCAGGGCGGCGACGGAGGCGACGACGGCGGCGATGATGCGACCCGGTCTCATGTGCACAGTCGAGCAGAGTGCACCGTCGTTGAACAGAGGCGAACGTCTGCCACTATCTTCGCCGGGGAAGGACGCCGGGCGCGCCCTTGCCGACGAGGGGGGATGGATCGATGGGGCAGATGAGGAAACGGCCAGCGCGCCGCGGGCGCACCGTTGCCGCGGCGCTGTTCGTGGCCACGGCGGCGATCGCCGCGGGCTGCGGCGGCGACGACTCCGGCGACGGGGCGACCGCCACCGACGCCCCAGCCACCGACGCCCCAGCCACCGACGCCCCAGCCACCGACGCACCAGCCACCGACGCGCCCGCCACCGACGCGCCGACGACTGCCGCGCCGACGACTGCCGCGCCGACGACTGCCGCGCCGACGACTGCTGCGCCGACGACCACCGAGGCGCCCGAGCCGATCCGCATCCTCGTGACGAACGACGACGGCATCGAGGGGATCGGCATGGACCTGCTCGTCACCGCTTTGAATGAGCTCGACGGG
Organism: Actinomycetota bacterium; assembly: GCA_016700055.1. Taxonomy (NCBI): domain Bacteria; kingdom Bacillati; phylum Actinomycetota; species Actinomycetota bacterium. Next base: position 2,392,942 of record CP064997.1, on the reverse strand, counting down.
TTCGAGGTGACCGTGGTCGTGCCGCTCGAGGACAAGACCGGCTCCGGCGGCAGCACCACGCCCGGGCCGCTCACCGCCACCGAGGACACGACGATCAGCGGGCACCCCGCCTTCGCGGTGCACGGCTTCCCGGCCGACACCATCGTCTGGGCCGTGGATCAGGGCGGGCTCGACTTCGTGCCCGACCTCGTCGTCTCCGGCATCAACCACGGCCAGAACTTCGGCCCCGTGGCCGAGCTCTCCGGCACCGTCGGGGCCGCGCGCGCAGCGGCGTCGCGGGGCATCCCGGCCCTCGCGGTGAGCCAGGGGATCGTCATCACCGACGACACCGTCGAGCCGGACTACGCGAGCGGGATCGCGGCCACCCTCGCCTGGATCGAGGAGAACTTCGACGCGATCGAGGCTCACGAGCCGGGCGACCCGGTGGAGGCAGTCGTCAACATGAACATCCCCACCTGCCAGGTGGGCGACAACCGCGGTCCGCTCGAGGTGCCCCATGCCACCGAGCTGCCCCAGGACGTCGATCCGTTCGGGCCGATCGACTGCACGTCGACACTGACGAACCCCGCCAACGACGTGATGGCGTTCCTCTACGGCTTCGTCGCCATCGCGAATGCGCCGATCGCCCCCGCGGCCTAGCCACCGAGGGCGTACCTAGGGCCACCAACCGTCGTCGGTCTTGCGCCAGCCGCGCGCGGCGTCGCTGCCACCGTCGACGTGCACGGTGGTACCGGTGACGAAGCGCGACGCCGACGAGGCGAGGAACACCGCCGCGCCGGCGACGTCGTCGGGCTCTCCCCAGCCGAGGGCGAGCTTCGCGCCGTAGTCGTCGGTGCCCACCTGCAGCTGCTCGTCGCCTGGTGTGGCGAGCGCGTCGGGGGCGATCGTGTTCACCCGGACGCCGCGGTCGGAGAGCTCCAGCGCGAGCGAGCGCGAGAGGTGCTCGACCGCGGCCTTCATCGCCCCGTAGACCGCGAAGCCCGGCGAGGCCTTGAACGCCTCCACCGAGGTGACGTTGATGATCGAGGCGCCGCCGGCGAGGTGCGGCACACACGCCCTGACGACGTTCGTGACGCTGGTGAAGTTCTCGTCGATGAGGCTGCGCTGGCCCTTCTCGTTCACGTCGAGGAACCCGGCGTGGAACGTGCCCCCGGCGTTGTTGACGACGACGTGGATCGGCCCGAGCGAGCCGACCCACTCCTCGACGGCCTCGCGGTCGCGCACGTCGAGCACTCCCGACACGCAAGACCGCCCGAGGCGCTCCACCTCGGCCGTGGTGCGGGCGAGCCCGTCCGCGTCGCGGTCGCAGATCGCGAGGTCGGCGCCGTACGCGGCAAACGCCGCGGCGATCGACGCCCCGAGCCCCCGCGCGGCCCCGGTGACGACCGCCGTACGGCCGTCGAGGCGGAAAGCATCTGGGTGCAGCGTCATGGGCAACCTGACTTGGCGGATGGGGCCGTGGACCCTGCGGACAGAATCTGAAACACCGTCAGATATCAATGCTAGCCTGGCCCACATGCGCGAGCTCCCGAAGATCATCTCGGTCGACGACCACGTAATCGAGCCGCCCAACGTGTGGACGGATCGCCTGCCCGCCAAGTACGCGGACGTCGCCCCCCGTGTGGTGCGTGCCCCTGTGAAGGAGATGTCCTACATCGGCGGCAAGTTCACCGCCGTCCCCGGCGAACCCGGCGGCGCGGGCGATCCCGTCGATTGGTGGTTCTACGAAGACCTGCGCCGGCCGCTGACCCGGCTCGACACCGCGGTCGGGCTCGATCGCGACGAGGTGATCCTGAAGGGCATCACCTACGAGGACATGCGCCCCGGCTCGTACCTCGTCCCCGAGCGCCTCGAGGACATGGACGTGAACGGCGTCGAGGCCTCCCTGTGCTTCCCGACGATGCCCCGCTTCTGCGGCCAGACGTTCTACGAGGCCTCCGACAAAGAGCTCGCCATGCTCTGCGTCAAGGCCTACAACGACTGGATGGTCGAGGACTGGTGCGCGTCTTCGGGCGGGCGCCTGCTGCCGCTCATCATCGTGCCGCTGTGGGATCCCGTCGCTGCTGCGGCCGAGGTTCACCGCAACGCCGAACGGGGTGTCCACGCGGTGTGCTTCAGCGAGATCCCCCCGAACCTCAACCTGCCGAGCATCCACGACGCCAGCGGCTACTGGCTGCCGTTCTTCGAAGCGTGCAACGAGGCCGACGTCACCATCAACATGCACATCGGCTCGGGCTCGAAGATGCCCTCCACCTCGCCCGACGCCCCCGCCGCCGTCGGCTCCGCGCTCACTTTCGCGAACTGCTGCTTCAGCATGGTCGACTGGCTGATGAGCGGGCTCTTCACCCAGTTCCCGAAGCTGAAGATCGCCTACGCCGAGGGCCAGATCGGCTGGATCCCCTACATCTTGGAGCGCGCCGACACGGTGTGGCACGAGAACCGGGGTTGGGGCGGCATCGCCGACAAGGTGCTCGAGCCGCCGTCGGAGCTGTTCAAGCGGCACGTGTACGGCTGCTACTTCGACGACCCGCACGGGTTGCGCTCGATCAACGAGATCGGCGTCGACAACGTCACGTACGAGAGCGACTACCCGCACTCGGACTCGACGTGGCCGCACACCGCGAAGATGGCTGCCGAGCAGACCGCCGATCTGCCCGACGACGTCGTGTACAAGGTGCTGCGCGGCAACGCGATCAAGATGCTGCACATCGACCACCTCTCCTGAGCCGCACCAGTCGCACTCAGTGGACGCCGAACGCGCCGACCTTGCCTACGGCACCATCTCCCGCGCAGTGCGGGCGGCCGCGACGCGCTTTCGCGACGCCGAGGCGCTCGTCGACGATGACCTGCGGCTGAGCTTTTCCGAACTGTCGGCGCGCGTCGACGAAGCCGGGCGCGCGTTCATGGCCGCCGGGCTCGATCCGGGCGACCGGGTGGCGGTGTGGGCCCCGAACATCGCGGAGTGGGTGCTCGGCGCGCTCGGCGCGTTGGCTGCCGGCGGCGTGGTCGTGCCGCTCAACACCCGTTTCAAGGGTGCCGAGGCCGCCTACGTGATCGGGCGCAGCCGGGCACGGATGCTGCTGTGCGTCAACGGCTTCCTCGGCAACGACTACGTCGACGCTCTGCGGCGCTCCGGCGAGGAGCTGGCCGCGCTGGAGCGCATCGTCGTGCTCCGCGGCGACGTCCCGCCCGGCACGCAGTCGTGGGACGACTTCCTCGCCGGCGCGGCCGCAGTCGAACCCGCCGCGCTCGACGCCCGCGTCGAAGCCCGCTCCCCCGACGACCTGTCCGACATCATCTTCACGTCGGGCACCACCGGGCGGCCGAAGGGGGTGATGGTCTCCCACGCGCAGACGCTGCGCGTCTTCTGGGACTGGAGCGGCATCGTCGGGCTCGACGCCGGAGACCGCTACCTGATCGTGAACCCGTTCTTCCACACGTTCGGTTACAAGGCCGGCATCGTGGCCGCGCTGCTGCGCGGGGCGACGATCATCCCGGTGGCCGTGTTCGACGTGCCGACTGTGCTGCAAAAGGTGAGCGACGAGCGCGTCACGATGCTGCCCGGCCCGCCCACGCTGTATCTGTCGATCCTCAACCATCCCGAGCGGGACCGCTTCGATCTCTCCTCGCTGCGCCTCGCCGTGACCGGCGCCGCCGCGGTGCCGGTCGAGATGATCCGCCGGATGCGTGACGAGCTGACGTTCCGCACGATCATCACCGGCTACGGGCTGACCGAGTCCACGGGCACCGTCACCATGTGCCGGGCCGACGACGATCCCGAGACGATCGCCACCACGTCCGGGCGGGCGATCCACGACGTCGAGGTGCGCGTCGTCGACGACGACGGCAGCGAAGTGCCGCGCGGCTCGACCGGCGAGGTCGTGTGCCGCGGCTACAACGTGATGCTCGGCTACTTCGAGGACCCCACCGCCACCGCCGAGGCCGTCGACGCCGACGGCTGGCTGCACACCGGCGACGTCGGGGTGATGGACGAGCGCGGCTACATCGACATCACCGACCGCTTGAAGGACATGTTCATCGTCGGCGGGTTCAACGCCTATCCGGCCGAGATCGAGAACGCGCTGCTCGGCCACGAGGCGGTGGCGCAGGCCGCGGTGGTCGGCGTGCCCGACGAGCGGATGGGCGAGGTCGGTCATGCCTTCGTCGTGGCCCGTCCGGGCGCGACCGTCGACGCGGAGGTGCTCATCTCCTGGTGCCGGGAGCGGATGGCGAACTACAAGGTTCCCCGCGCCGTGCACGTCGTCGACACGTTGCCGGTGAACGCAAGCGGCAAGGTGCTGAAGTTCGAGCTGCGCGACCGCGCTCAGGGGTGATCGCGGCCGAGGACCGCCAGCTCGCCCGCCGGCCCGACGGCCAGGGGACGATCATGCGACGGCCAGGCGAGCGCGGCTCCGAGCAGGGTGGCCAACCCGCCGACGATGCAGATCGTCGGGCCTACCCCGGCGAGCAGATCGTTGCGCGGCAGCACGCTGTCGATCGCGTACCAAGCCAGCGCGATCATCCCGATCGAGCCGACCATCGAAGCCGCGAGCAGACTGCGGCCGATCGGTGGCCGGCGCAGCAGCTTCGTGGATCGGGCGTCGCGCATCATCCTCAGGTTCCGTCGCAGGGCCGACACCTCGTCACTGCGCCGTGAGCGCTTGGCACGCAAGCCGTTCGCCCGCCTGGCCCGGTTGAGCGAGTTGAGCGGGGTGACACCCGCCAAGTTGCCGAGGGCCATGACCGCGAGCGCCACGATGATGGCCACCGGCGGGATCCAGCGCTCGAGCATCCAGCCGGATCCGGCCGGCTCCAGCCGGTAACCCCACGTCGTCCAGCGCAACAGGGTCTCGGATATCGAGCCGCCCGTGTTGCGGGCGTTCTGGACGACGATCTCGGCGACGACGGTTCCGACCAGGCCGAAGTAGAAGACGATCCAGGTAGCCGCGCCCATCAGGAAGAGGCCGAAGCGCTGCGCCGCGGTGGCGTCCTCGACGTACGCCGGAACGAAGGCCGCCGGCGCGACAGGGCCGTGGGTGGCGGTGGGCGGGGGTGCTACCGCGACGGCCGCAGGCATCGACGGTGGTGCAAGGGAGGTTCCGGGCGAGGGCCTGGTCTGCACCGCCGCGGACATGACGAGCGTCCTCGTGGCTGGGGCGATGTGGCCGTCGGGGTGGGAGACGGCGACCGGGTCCGAGCTGCCCTCGCCCGCGTCGGCGACGCGATCGGTCCACGTTTGGCCGTCCCAGTAGCGATACTCGTGGCGGCCGGTCGGATCGCGGTAGAGACCGGCCCGCGTCGACCAGGGCGGCGCGAAGCCACAGTGCGCGCACGGTGGATAGGCCTCGTCTGTGGTCTCGGGTGTGTAGTCGAGGTGATGACCGGGACGAGCCACCTCGACGACGGTGAGCTTGCCGCCGCACCGCGGGCAGTGGTCGCGTCCCTGCGCCTTCAACACCATCTTGGCGGCGAGGTGCCACCCGACCTTGCGGGCACTACGCATGCCGACCGGCGCCGGGCCGGCCAGCCGGGTGGTGATCGGCGGGGGCCAGCTCGGGTCGGCGTCTTCGTTGGTGACGTCGGACCCCGTCGACACCACCGCGCTCCACAGGTCGCCGTTCCACCAGCGCATGTTGTGACGTCCTGCGGGGTCTCGGTACCAACCGGCGATCGTCGCCGACGGCGGCGGAGCGGAGTCGACCGGGTCGTCGACAACGCCACCGTTGTCGCACGACTTAGATGTCCAGCGCACTCCGTCCCAGAAGCGCAGTCGATGTCGCTGCGCGGGGTCCGGGTACCAGCCGGCGAGTGCGACGGCCGGCGGCGGTTGCTCGGCAAGCTCATCGACGGTTCTGGCGCCACCGCCGTCACTCACCGCGCTCGTCCAGTACGTCCCGTCCCAGTAGCGCAACACGTGGCGTCCCGTGGGGTCCCCGAGCCATTCCGGTGCCGACAGCATGGCCGCACCTCCTCCGCTCCAGCTTTCAGTGTGCGGCGACGCCGCGACGACGCATAGGGCCACTGGTCCTGCGGCCTCTCGCGCTGGTGGCCGGCCCGCGTGAGAGGAGTGTGCGGCGGACTCAGTCGGGGTCGCGGCGGAGGACTTCGTTGGCGGCGTGCCATCCGCACATGCCGTGCACGCCGCCACCGGGCGGGGTCGAAGCAGAGCACAGGTACAGGCCGCGCACCGGCGTCGCCCACGGGTGCAGGCCGAGCGTCGGGCGGGCGAACACCTGACGCAGGTCACCGGCGCCGCCGGTGACGTCGCCGCCGACGAGGTTCGCGTCGTGGTCCTCGAGCGCCGCCGGGCCCATCGCGTGGCGGCCGACCACCCGGTCCCGAAAGCCCGGGGCGAAGCGCTCGATCTGAGCCTCGATCGCGGCGGTCATGTCCACGCCCGATCGAGCGGGCACGTGGCAGTAGCCCCACAGCACGTGCTCACCGCCCCGGGCGCGGGTGGGATCGAACGCGCTCGGCTGGGCGAGCAGCACGAACGGCCGCTCGGGGATGCGACCGCGCGCGACCTCGTCCTCGGCGGCGGCGATCTGTTCGAGGGAGCCCCCGACGTGGACGCTCGCAGCCCGGGCGACGTCGGGGTTCGTCCACGGCACCGGGCCGTCCAGCACCCAGTCGAGCTTGAACACCCCCGGGCCGTGACGGAACCGGCCGAGGCGCTCCACATACCTGCGCGGCAGCCGATGGCCGGCGATCGCCACCGCCTGGCGGGGTGACACGTCGAGCAGCACAGCGCGCGACGGCGCCAGCTCGTCGAGCAAACCCACCCGCACACCGCACTCCACCCGGCCGCCGCGCTCCACGAGCAGCGACACGAGCGCGTCGGCGATGCGTTGTGACCCACCGCGCGCCACCGGCCAGCCGACGGTGTGGCCGAGCGTGCCGAGCATCAACCCGTACGCCGCGGTGAGCGGCGTGCTCAACGACAGCACCGAGTGGGCCCCGAGCCCGGCGAGCAGCGCCTGCGCCTCGACCCCCTCGAAGCGCCGGCGGGCGAGCCCGGCAGCAGAGCGCAAACCGAGCAGACCGAACCGGGCCAGCGCGACGGGGTGCTTCGGGGGCACCCGCAACGGGCTCAGCACGCCGTCGGTCAGGTCGAATCCGGCGTCGGCCAGCGGGCCGTAGAGGCGGCGGTAGGCGGCGGCGTCGGCGCCGAGCCCGGCCGCGGTGTCGCCGACGCAACGGTGCTGGAGCGCGGCGCGGCCGCCGTCGAGAGGGTGCGCGAGCGGCAGTTCGGGATGCACCCACTCCAGCCCGTGCGCCTGCAACGGCAGCTCCCGCAGCGCCGGGGAGGCGATGCCGAGCGGGTGGATCGCCGAGCAGATGTCGTGCACCACCTCGGGACGGATCAGCTCGGCCGAACGGGTGCCGCCGCCGGGGCGCGGCGCGGCTTCGAGCACGAGCACCTTCCACCCGGCCGCGGCCAACGTCACCGCGGCGACGAGCCCGTTCGGGCCCGAACCCACCACGATCGCATCGTGTTCGGCCACGCCAGGCACCGTACCCGGATCGGGCAGCGACCGGCCCGGCCCGGGGATCGAGATCGCGTGCGGGATCGGGCGCGAGGGGTGACGGGTAGGGTCGAGCACATGGCGGAACGGCCCGTCGACTGGTACCGAGACGCGGTCATCTACGAGATCCACGTCCGCGCGTTCCGCGATTCGACCGGTGACGGCGTGGGCGACTTCCCCGGCCTGATCGAGAAACTCGACTACCTGGTCGATCTCGGCGTCGACACGCTGTGGCTGCTGCCGTTCTACCCCTCGCCGCTGCGCGACGACGGCTACGACATCGCCGACTACACCGGCGTGCACCCCGACTACGGCACGCGCGACGACGTCGTGCGCCTGATCGACGAGGCACACGCGCGGGGGCTGCGGGTGATCACCGAGCTGGTCATCAACCACACCTCCGACCAGCACCCCTGGTTCCGTCGCGCGATCGCCGCACCGCCGGACAGCCCAGAGCGCGACTTCTACGTGTGGTCCGACACGCCGGAGCGCTACGGCGACGTGCGGGTGATCTTCTCGGACTTCGAGAACTCCAACTGGGCGTGGCATCCCGAGGCCGGCGCCTACTACTGGCACCGCTTCTACTCCCACCAGCCGGACCTCAACTTCGACAACCCGCTCGTCGCCGACGCACTGTTCGGCGTGCTCGACGACTGGGCCGCGCTCGGCGTCGACGGCTTCCGCCTCGACGCGGTGCCCTACCTGTTCGAGCGCGATGGCACGAACGGCGAGAACCTCCCCGAGACCCACGACTTCCTCCGCCGGCTGCGGGCACACCTCGACCGCGCCCACCCCGGGGTGATGCTGCTCGCCGAGGCGAACCAGTGGCCGGAGGACGCGGCCGCCTACTTCGGCGACGGCGACGAGTGCCACATGAACTTCCACTTTCCGCTGATGCCACGGCTCTACATGGCCGCCGCGCAGGAGGACCGCTTCTCGATCGTCGACATCCTCGACCAGACGCCAGAGCTGCCCGACCCGTGCCAGTGGGCGATGTTCCTGCGCAACCACGACGAGCTGACGCTCGAGATGGTCACCGACGACGAGCGTGACGCGATGTACCGCGCCTACGCGGCCGACCCGCGCATGCGCGTCAACCTCGGCATCCGCCGCCGGCTCGCCCCGTTGCTCGGCAACGACCGCCGGTTGATCGAGCTGATGAACAGCCTGCTGTTCTCGCTGCCGGGGACACCGGTCATCTACTACGGCGACGAGATCGGCATGGGCGACAACATCTACCTCGGCGACCGCAACGGCGTGCGCACGCCGATGCAGTGGTCGCCAGACCGCAATGCCGGCTTCAGCGAGGCCAATCCCCAACGGTTGTACCTGCCGGTGGTGATCGATCCCGAGTTCCACTACGAGACGGTCAACGTCGAGGCGCAGATGGCCAACCCGCGCTCGCTGTGGTGGTGGATGAAGCGCATGATCGCCCTGCGCCGACGGCACCCCGTCCTCGGACGCGGCCGACTCGAGATGCTGCACCCGGACAACACCAAGGTGCTCGCGTTCGTGCGCCACGACGACAACGAGCGACTGCTCGTCGTCGCGAACCTCTCCCGCCATCCCCAACCGTGCAGCCTCGACCTGTCGCCATGGGCCGGCCTCACCCCGGTCGAGCTCACCGACGGCACGGCCTTCCCCTGGATCGGCGACGGCGACTACCCACTTACCCTCGGTCCGCACGAGTGCTTCTGGTTCTCCTTGGAGGCGAGGCCCCAGCACCTGCGCCCTTCCGGTCCGGAACCGGCGGTGAGCGGCGACGGGCCCGAGCTCGTCCGGTTGCAGGTGCACGAGACGTGGACCGACGTCCTTGCTCCGCCCCACCTGCGACGCCTGGAGCCCGTTCTCGCCCAGCACCTGCTCTGGTGGCATCCCGGCGAGCTCGCTGCCTCGCCGATCGAGAAACTGTCGGTGCTCGACGCGCTCGACGTAGACGCCGGGGTGCTGCTCATCGCCCGCGTCGAGCGAGCCGACGGGACGGTCAGCGACCACGTCGTCTCCTTGGCCTTCGTGAACGACGAGGAGGGCAACGTCCTCGTCGAGCACGACCGCGCGGCGGCCTTCGCGCACCTCGACGTGATTTCCAAGAGACGGCGCAGCGGCATGCTCGTCGACGCGACGCGCCTACCCGCGTTCGCCAGCCGCCTTCTCGCGCTCACCGCTCGCGCCCAGCTGGTGGAGGGCAGCACCGGAGTGCTCACCGGTCGGCCCGAGGCGCCGCTCTTGCCCCACGCCGTCACCCGTGGACCGCGCCGCGTCGAGTTGCTGCCGGCCACCGTGGTGCGGGCCGGCCCATCGCACACCTCGCTGCGCTACGGCGACTCGGTGATCGCGAAGGTCCAGCACCGCCTCGGCACCGGCGAGCTCGACGCGCTCCTCGGGCGGGCCGGCGCCGAGAGACCGGCTCCGGTGCCCACTCTGGCGGGAACGCTGGAGTACAAGCCCGACGCCGGCGGGCCGGCGCGCACGGTGATGATCGCGCAGTGCATCGTGCCCGGTGCGGTCGACGCCTGGTTCGCGACCCTCGATGAGCTGGCGCGGTTCGCCGAGCGCGCCATGGCCGACCCGCCGCGTGACATCTCCGCGGAGCAGGGTCGCTGGCTCTCCCCGATCGAGCTGGCCACTCAGATCCCCGAGGGTGCGGGCGATCTGCTCGGACCGTTCGGCGTCACCTTCGAACAGATCGGGCGGAGGCTGCTGGAGCTGCACCAGGCGCTGGCCGCGGTGCCCGGCCAGTCGACGATCCGCCTGGGTGCGCTCGACCGGCGCAGCACCTACCAGTCACTTCGCAACACCGCCCGCCAAGGCCTGCGCGCTGCGGGCCGCCGCGCGCGCGAGCTGCCCGACCGCCTCGGTGAGCGCGTCGTCGCGCTCGCGGGCCAGGAGGCGTCGCTGCTCGACAAGCTGCTCCCGCTGCGCGAGCCCGGGTTCGAGATCCTGATCGCCCGCACGCACGGCAACGCGCACCTCGGCCAGGTTCTGCTGTCGGGCGGCGACGCCACGTTCGTCGACCTCGCGAGCGCCAACGGCGAGAGCCTCGAGCGCCTGCGCATGCGCCCCCCGATCCGCGACGTGGCCGGGGTCCTGATCAGCATCGAACACGCCTCGGCGCACACGTTGCGCCAGCAGACCGAGCGCGGCGTCGTCGAGCAGGGTTCCGCGGCGTACACCGATCTACGCGGATGGCTGGCCTCGTGGTCACGCTGGGCGGGCGCGTTGGTCGTGCGCGGCTGGATCGAGGAGCCCGGGGCCCGGTCGTTCGGCGCCGACCGACCGCAGGAGCTCGCGACCCTGTTGGACGCGTTCGTCGTCGAGCGCGCGGTGCAAGAACTGCTCGACGCGCTGGGCCGACGCCCGGTGTGGATCGAGGTGCCGCTGCAGACCCTGGAGCGCTTGGCCAACCCCGACTGAATGCGGCGCGGCGCTAGGAGTTGGCTCTGCGCTGCGCGCCCTCTTGCACCGTGCGCTTCAGGAGCAGCGCCGGCAGCAGCACCCCGGCCAACATCGCGATGACCCAGACGATGACCGTCGCGAGGGCCCAGGTTCCGAGCCCCGTGATGTGGAAGCCGTCGACGAAGATCTTCGTGACGATCAGCCCGACAAGCGTGGCGACGAGTGCCGAGCCCCCCATCAGCGCCTCGAAGTACCTGACTGCCATCTTCATGATGAAGGGTCGCACCAGGATGACGACTCCGGTGAAGATGAGCACGGCGAGCACGAAGGCACCGGCAGTCATGTCCATGTCTTCCAGCAGCGCATTGGCGACGAGCAGCCCGATGGCGTTGGCGGCCAGCAAGAAGGCGGTGGAGATCAAGAAGCGGACCAATGCGGCCTCCTAGGTCAGTTGTCGGGCGGGATGCTAAGGCACGCCGTCACCTCCTAGGGGGATCTACCATCTGACGTACAGTCAGAAACCGGTAGGACTCGACCACCAAGAGGGGCACCACGGCCATGCGCGGCATCGTTTACGACGGCACTTCGACCGAACTCGTCGACGGGTTGACGCTGCGCGCGCCCGGCGCGCGCGACGTGATCGTCGAGATCGGCGCCGCCGGGCTCTGCCACAGCGACCTGTCGTACATGCAGGGTCTCTACCCGGTGCCCTCTCCCGGCGTATGCGGCCACGAGGCGGCGGGGATCGTCGCCGAGGTCGGCGGCGCGGTCACCAACGTCGCGCCGGGCGACCACGTGATCGTCGCCACCCTTTCGGCCTGTGGGATGTGCGAGCACTGCGCCGACGGGCGGCCGACAGCGTGCCGGGCCACCCTCGCCAACTGGAGCCAGCCGTTCACGCTCGACGGCGAGCCGATCTACAACTTCGCCGCCACGAGCGCCTTCGCGGAGCGCACGGTGGTGCGCGACGTGCAGTGCGTGAAGATCCCCGACGACGTGCCGCTCACGTCTGCCGCGCTCGTCGGTTGCGGTGTCGTCACCGGCATGGGCGCCGTGTTCAACCGGGCGAACGTGCGCCGCGGCCAGTCGGCGGTGGTGTTCGGCGTCGGAGGTGTCGGGTTGAACGTGATCCAGGCGCTGAAGGTGCAGGGCGCGACGACGATCGTCGCCGTCGACACGATGCCCGATAAGGAAGCCCTCGCGCGGCAGTTCGGCGCCACCCACTTCCTGGACGGCAAGCGCGACGATCTCGTCGACGCAGTCGGTGCGATCCGCCCCGCGAGCGCGACCGCGGTGCGGGGCGCGTTCAACTCCGGCGGGGTCGACTGGGCATTCGACTGCGTCGCGCATCCCCAGGTCACATGGAACGCACTCGAGTGCCTCGACTGGGAAGGCACCGTCGTCGTCATCGGCGTCGCGTCCCAGACGGCCGAGTTCAAGGGCCTGTACGGCAGGCTCACCCAGGTGGACCGCGGGATCGTCGGCTGCCGATACGGCACGATCTCGCCGCACCGTGACATCCCCCGCATCGTCGAGCTCTACCGCCGGGGGGAGATCCTGCTCGACGAGCTCGTCACGTCCACCTATCCCGTCGAACGGTGGAAGGACGCGGTCCACGAGATGGAGTCCGGCCAGGTTGCTCGCGGCGTGCTCACGTTCTAGCCGCCGGCCCGACCACGACCACGCCTGCGACGACGATGCCACTGCCCGAGCGCCCGCTCACCGGCGACCACGCGACCGTGCTCGACGTGTTCGACGCGGTGGTGCGCGTGGCCGCCGACGCGATCGCGTTCGTGCAGCCCGGGCCCGACGCCAGCGCGCGGCGGATCACGTTCGGCGAGTGGGCGGCGCAGGCCGACGCGCTGGCGGGGTGGCTTCTGGAGCGGGGCGTACGCCGTGGCGACGTCGTCGGCATCGAGCTGCCGAGCGGCATCGACTACGCCGTCGCGTACCAGGGCGCGATGCGCGCCGGCGCGGTCGCGACCGGCATCAACCCCCGGCTGGGGCCGGCCGAGGTGCGCCACATCACCGAGCACGCCGCGCCCTCGTTCACGTTCCGCGACGAGCTGCCCCAACTCGATCCGGGTGACCCCGAACGGCGGCGGGTGCGCCTCGACACCACCGACCCGGTGGCCATCGTGTGGACCGGCGGCACCACCGGGTTGCCCAAGGGCGCGTGGTTCGACCACGGTTGCCTGCGCGCGATGACGCTCGGCGCCGCGCCGCTCAGCGCGGTGGGCGACCGGCGGCTGTCGCCACTGCCCTTCGCCCACGTGGGTGCGATGACGAGGGTCTGGGACGAGCTGATGCACGTGATCACGACCGTGGTCACCCCCACCCCCTGGGCGCCGGGGCCGACGCTCGCCCTGCTCGACGCCGAACGGGTGACGGTGTGCCAGGGGGTACCGACGCAGTACAGGATGCTGCTCGACCACCCGAGCCTCGACGCGGTGGACGTGTCGTCGCTGCGCCTGGCCGGCATCGGCGCCGCCCGCGTACCCCCCGACCTGGTCACCGAGATCCGCGAGCGCCTCGGCTGCCCGGTCGTCGTGCGGTATGCGAGCACGGAGTCGTGCCTCGCCACGGGTACCCGGCTCGACGACGACGTCGACGTCATCTGCTCGACCGTCGGCCGCCCGAACGGCGGCGTCGAGCTGCGCCTCGTCGACGACGACGCCGGCCCGGTCGAAGAGCTCGGCCCCGACCACGTCGGCACCGTGTGCCTGCGCAGCCGCGCGATGATGCGCGGCTACTGGCACGACCCGGAGCGCACCGCCGAGGTGATCGACGCCGAGGGATGGCTGCACACCGGCGACCTCGGCTGGCTCGGCGACGACGGCAACCTGCGCCTCGTCGGGCGCTCCACCGAGATGTTCATCCGCGGCGGATACAACGTGTACCCGATCGAGGTCGAGAACTGCCTCGGCGGGCACCCCGCGGTGGCGGCGGCGGCGGTGCTCGGCGCAGCAGTGGACGACCGCCTCGGCGAGATCGGGGTGGTGTTCGCCGTCGCCGCGCCCGGCGCCCACCTCGACCTCGGCGAGCTGCGTACGTTCGTGAAGGAGCGACTCGCCGACTACAAGGCGCCGGACTGCCTGGTGACGATCGACGAGCTGCCGCTGACGAGCATCGGCAAGGTGGACAAGAAGGCGCTGCAACCGCGCGCCGATGAGGAGGGTTCGAGATGGAGCAGATGAGCGGGATCATCGACACCGCCGGCAAGGCGTTGTGGCAGCTCGTCGAGGAACGGGCCGCGCTGACGCCTGACAAGCGGATGGCCTTCGACGAGGCCGGGCGCTCGTTGTCGTACGGCGAGTACAAGGCCTGGTGCGAGCGCGTCGCTGCCGGCCTGCAGGGCCACGGCGTCGGCGAGGGCACCGTGGTGTCCTGGATCCAGCCGTCGCGGTTCGAGTCGCTGGTGCTCACCGGCGCGCTCTGCCGCCTCGGCGCGGTGCAGAACCCGATCCTGCCCATCTACCGCCACCGCGAGGTGTCGTTCATCACCCGTCAGATCGGGTGCCGGCTGCTCGTCGTGCCCGGGGTGTTCCGCGGGTTCGACTTCCCGCCGATGGCGCGCGAGGCCACGGCCGGGCTCGACCTCGAGGTGCTCGTCGCCGACCCGGCGATGCCCGAGGGCGACCCGGCGACGCTCGCCCCCTACCGCCCCGCGCCGACCGAGCTGCGCTGGTTGTTCTACAGCTCCGGCACCACGGCCGACCCGAAGGGCGCGAAGCACAGCGACGCCACCATGTCGGCCGCCAATGACGGCATGCAGTGGAGCATGCAGGTCGGCCCCGACGACAAGGCCGCGGTGGTGTTCCCGATCACCCACGTCGGTGGACTGGTGTGGCTGTTCAACGCGATGCAGACCGGCGTCGAGCTGTTGATGGTCGAGGTGTTCGACCCGGCGACGACACCGCGCTGGCTGGGCGAGCACGGCTGCACCTGCGCCGGGGCCGGGACCGTCTTCTGGCTGACGTACCTGAACGCGCAGCGCCAGCTACCGCCCGGGGAGCGCCTGCTGCCGGACGTGCGGATCTTCAACGGTGGCGGTGCGCCGAAGCCGAAGTCGCTGCACGCCGAGATGATGGAGGCGTTCGGCGCTCCCGTGATCGGCGGGTGGGGGCTCACCGAGAGCCCGATCAACACGATGGTGCACGTCGACGATCCCGACGTGAAGAAGGCCGAGACCGACGGCCGGCCCTGCCCGGGTGTCTCCCTCCGCACGGTCATGGACGGCGTCCAGGTGGCGCCCGGCGTTGAAGGCGAGCTACAAGTGTCGGGCCCCCAGGTGTGCATGGGCTACGTCGACTCGACGCTCGACGACGAGGCCTTCACCCCCGACGGCTGGTTCCGCACCGGCGATCTCGGCGTCATCGACGCCGACGGCTGGGTGTCGATCACCGGGCGACTGAAGGACATCATCATCCGCAAGGGCGAGAACATCTCCGCGAAGGAGATCGAAGACCTGCTGTTCCTGCACCCCGCCGTCGCCGACGCGGCGGTCGTCGGGTTGCCCGACGACGCGAGCGGCGAGCGCGCCTGCGCCGTGGTGGTGTGCAAGGCCGGCGAGCAGTTCACGTTCGCGCAGATGGTGGAGCACCTCTCCGCCCAGCGCCTTTCCAAGCACAAGATCCCCGAGCAACTCGAGATCGTCGAGCTGCTCCCCCGCAACCCGAGCGGCAAGGTCCTGAAGAAGGACCTGCGCCAGAACTATGGAGGTCACCCATGAACAATCGCTTCACCGACAGGGTCGCCATGCTGACCGGCGCCGGATCGGGCATCGGGCGGGCGACTGCCCAACGCCTGGCCGACGAGGGTGCCGCCGTCGCCTGCCTCGACGTCCAAGGGGCCGAGGCCACCGCCGAAGGCATCGTCGCCGCCGGCGGGCGCGCTTTCGCGTGGACTTGCGACGTGACCGACGCGGCAGCGGTGGAAGCGACCGTCGACACCGTGGTGCGTGAGCTCGGCAGGCTCGACATCGTCGGCAACATCGCCGGCATCGGCCACTTCGCCTGGTCGCACGAGGAGACACCGGAGTGGTTCGACCGCATCCTGCGAGTCAACCTGAACGGCACGTTCTACGTCGCCCGCTACTCGATCCCCCACATGCTGCGCCTCGGCGGTGGCGTGATCGTGAACATCGCGTCGACCGCGGGGCTCATCGGCCAACCGTGGAGCGCCGCGTACTGCGCGAGCAAGGGCGGAGTCGTCCAGCTCACCAGGGCCCTGGCCTACGAGTACCGCACCAAGGGGATCCGCGTGAACGCCATCGCGCCGGGTGGCACGGTGACGAACATCGTCTCGTCGTTCTCCACTCTCCCCGAGGGTGCGGACGTGAGCGAGATGGCGAAGATCATGACGCCGATGGGCATGTGCCAGCCCGAGGAGATCGCCGCCGCGATCGCCTATGTCGCCTCCGACGAAGCGAAGTACATGAGCGGCTCGATCATCCCCATCGACGGTGCCATGACCTGCTGACCGGCGTCCGGCGCCCGGCGCGTCAGTTGGTCAGCGACGCCGCCAACGAGGAGACGAGCAGCGCCAGCGCCCCCTCGATCGGCAGCGGGGGCGAGAACCAGAAGCCCTGGGCCGACTCGCATCCGAGGCGGCGCAGCTCACGCAGCTGGAGCTCGGTCTCGACGCCCTCTGCCACCGGCGACATGCCGAGCTCGTGGGCGAGCGACAGCACCAGGCCGACGATCTGGGTGTCGCCCGTGTCGACGCCGAGGCCGTCGATGAACGAACGGTCGATCTTCAGGTACTCCACCGGCAACCGCCGCAGCATCGCCAGGCTCGAATACCCGGTGCCGAAGTCGTCGATCGCTACCTGGACGCCGAGCGTGCGCAGCCGGTCGAGCACGCCCTTGGCCTCGGCGAGGTCCGACATCAAGGCGTGCTCGGTGATCTCGAGCACGAACCCGCTCGGGGACACGCCGGCCACCTCGGCTCCCAGCGCGAGGCTCTCGACGAGGCCGGGCGACAGCAGCTGCGAGGAGGCGATGTTGATCCCGACCTGGATCTCCGGATCGACGGCCTGCAGGCGGGCGAGCGCGTCGGCCGCCCCGCGCAGCACCCGATCACCGAGCTCGTTGGCCAAGCCCACCTCGACCGCGAGATCGAGGAAGTGGGCGGGGAGCAGCAGCCCACGGCTGGGGTGTCGCCACCGGACGAGGGCTTCGAAACCGACGATCGTCGGTGCCGCGGTGTCGTAGATCGGCTGGAAGTGCAGCTCGAACTCCTCGTGCTCCAGCGCCAGGCGCAGGTCGCGCTCCAGCTCCAGCCGATCGACGATCTGGGTTCGCATCGCCTCGTCGAACACGACTGCCCGGCGGCGCCCTGACCGCTTGGCGTGGTACATGGCGATGTCGGCATCCTGGACCAGCTCTCCGGCGTGCAGCGGTCCGCCGCCCCACGAGGCGATGCCGATCGACGCGGTGACGACATGCTCGCGCCCGTTCAACAGCACCGGCCGGCGGATGGCATCCTGCAGCCGCTCGGCCACCTCGATCGCCTCTTCGGAATCCTCCAACCCGCTGCACACGACGAGGAACTCGTCGCCACCGAGGCGGCCGATGACATCTTCGTTGCGGCACGCGGTGCGCAGCCTGGCGCCGATCGCTTGCAGCAGCTCGTCGCCGACGCGATGGCCGAGGCTGTCGTTGACGAGCTTGAAGTTGTCGAGATCGCAGAAGAGCACGGTGAGCTGGTCGGCCTCCTCCATCCGCGCCAAGAGCTCTTCGAACAGATGCTCCCGATTGGGCAGGCCGGTGAGTGCGTCGTGCGCCGCCGCGTGCGCGAGGCGCGACTCGAGGCGCTTGCGCTCGCTCATGTCGCGATAGACGACCCCGAGCGCCTCGACCTCCTGCGCCGGACTCGGAATGCCGACGACCACCGCCGAGACGGGGATGCGTCGCCCGCTCGTCGGCGAGACGAGGTCGAGCTCTGCGCCCCACCGCTCTCCGGCGAGCACGCGTTGGTACGCGTCGCCGATGAGCGCCTCGTGGTACTCGACGGGCACGATCGAGAACGCGTCGAACTGGTCGAGGGCGGCGTCGTGGGCGATCCCCGCGAAAGCGCGACCGGCGGGGTTGAGGTAGATCGTCTGTCCCTTGACGTCCATCATCCCGATGATGTCGCTCGTCGACTCGGCCATCGCCGCAAACCGCCACAGCCACCGCTCCCGCTTCACGTCGGCCGACACGTCGGACAGCATCGCCACCGTGCCAGCGACTCCCGTGCCCTCCACCTTCACGGGTGCGATGTCGACCCGGACGGTCCGCCCGCCGAGCTCGTCACGGGTGCGCCCCATGTACGAGGCCGCCACCCCGAGGGCGAGCGAGTCGCGCACCGCCTCGTAGATCTCGTTGTCGTCGGGGTGGATCACGTCACGGAAGCCGGATTCGAGGAGCTGTTCGACCGAGCAGCCACAGATCTCCGCCGCGCGCTGGTTGACGAACGAGCGCTGCTCGCCGTCGTAGAACACGATCCCGAGCGGCGCGGCGTCGATCAAGGTGCGGATCTGGGCCACCTGCAACTCGCGTCGATCGGCACGCCGGCGTTCGCGCTCGGCGGCCTCGACCGTCATGCCGAGGGCATCGCCGACGATGCCGGCGACGACGACGCAGCCGAGGGCCGGCAACGCCCTGGCGAGAGTGGGTCCCGGCCCGAGCGCCCAGTACGAGCCCACTGCCAGGCCCGCCAGCACGCCGACCTGCACGGGCAGGCTGCGCCGCAGCCCGAGCACGAGCCCGTAGACGATCCCGAGGTACGAGAACCAGATCAGCAGGTCCACCTGGTGACCGGGTACCGCGGCGCTCGCGGCGAAGACCAGCGCGACGGCGACCACACCGCGCAGCACAGCCGCGATCCACCGCCGGTGAAGCAACGGCACCGACCCCGCCACCACTGCGAGCGCAGCCAGGCCGGGGAGAGCCCATGCCGGGCCGTGCTCGCGGGCGAGGACGGCCCCGGCGTACGCGCTCGCGGCTGCGGCAGACGCCACCTCGAGCCACGGCCCGTAACGGTGCACGAGCGCGACGGCGTCGGCTCCCCCGTCGACAGGCCTGCCGTCTGGCGATCGACCCTCGTTGCGCCCGCGGATCAGGCTGTCCCGTCCGCTGACGCGACCAGCCATGGACTGGCCAGGCTACGCCCCCTCCACGGTCACCTCAAGAGGTCGGCCCACCGCGATCGGTGCTTGTAACGCAGGCGCAATCCAGGTGCTTGTAACGCAGGCGTAATCCAAGGGTGCTAGTCAGCTTCGATGACGCGCACCCTGTTGCTCACTTTGCACATCTGCGGTGTCGCGGCGTGGCTCGGGGCGAACCTCGTGCAGCTCGTCGTGGCCCGGCTCTACGCGAAGGCCGATGCGGGCGCGGCCCGGACGTGGACCGAGGCCACCCAATGGCTCGGTCGGATCCATTACCCCCTGGCCGGCGCGGTCATCTCGGTCAGCGGCGTACTGCTGGTGCTCGACGGCGACTGGTCGTGGGGTGCCGGCTTCGTGTTGCTCGGGATCGTCACCGTCGTCGTCGGTGCGGCGCTCGGCGTGGCGCTGTTCAACCCGCTCGCCGAGCGCCGGGCGCGCGCCCTCGCCGCCGGCGACCTCGACGCCGCGAGCGTCCCGATGCGCACGATCCTGCCTGCGGCCTGGTTCGACACGACCCTCGTCGTCGTGACCGTGCTCGCGATGGTCGACAGGTGGCTGCCCTAAGAGCAGCGCGCCTTCCCCGGACCCGGCCGGATGCGGCTCGGGGTCACGATGCTGAGACGAGGGCGCCGCGGCCGTCTACGGTCACCAGCTCACCGACGACGTCGCGCTCGCTCCAGACGGCGATCGTGGCCCCGTCCTCGGTGACGGCCGCGCACCGCTCCCCCGCGGGGTTCTCGACGACGGCCAGCCCGCGAACCGGGCCTTCCCGATCGTGCACGACGGTCGCGGCCACCACTCGCGCCTCGCCTTGCAGGTCCGGGCGTTCGCGCCGGGCGGGTGACAGCGCCGCTGCCCGGGCGCTGACGTCGAAGTCGACCAGCTCCGCCTGCGGCCCCCCGCCGCGCCACACGGCCGCCGCCACCTTCGACAACATGCCGCTGACGCTCGTCACGAGACCCGTCTCACCGGGACGCGAACGCAGCACACGCGCCATCGCCGCCGTCGACTGCAACACGTAGTTGTTGAACGGGCCACCGCCGAACGTCATCCCCCCGGTCACGGTCCACGGCCGCCCGGCGAGGTCGTCGATGTCGAGCAGCTCGGCCGCGGCCACCTGCACGGCCGACGGGAAGCAGCTGTAGAGATCGAGGTGGTCGACGTCGCCCACCGCGACGCCGCACGCCGCCGCCAATTCGTGCCCGATCAACCGCCACGCCGGGCAGCCCCCGAGGTCGGGGCGCGCGGAGAGAGCCACGATGTGGTTCGTCTCCCCCAGCGCGACCGGTGACACCCAGCGGCCGGGGTCGACGCCGAGCTCACGGGCGGTATCGACGGAGGCGACGACGAGTGCGGCCGCCTGGTCCACCGTCCAATCACTGACGCACCGGCGGCGGTACGGCGAGGCGAGCAGCCGGTTGCCGCGCGCGGGCGACAACAGCTCGGCGGCGGTCCATCGCGTCGGGTCCCAGACATCTGAGTCGTCGGGCAGGTCGGCGGCCACCTCGGCACCCCTCGCCCACAGGCGCGCGACGTGGGTCTCCCGCTCGCGAGGGGTGTGGCCATCGCGGTGGGTGAGCACGCTCTCGATCAGCGCGTACTGGTGCACGGGCACGGCGAAGTGCCGTTCGATCTCCATCGCCGACACGATCTCGCCGCCCGGGGCGAGCACCTCGTCGGGGCCGGGCCACGGGCCGTCGGCGACGTCGGCCGACAGCTCGACCCCGGCCGCCGCAGCCACCCGCGCCCGATGCATCGCCTCGCCGCCGACGACAGCCACCGCCCGCGCCTCGCCGGTGGCCACCAGCCGGCAAGCGAGGGCGATGAGCGACTGCTGCAGCACGCCCACCTCGGACACGACGCTGCGCACCGCGTCGGCACCCACCGCGGCGGCTACCGCCCGCCCGGGGTCGGCGTGCTTCCAGGTGCCGCGCGGCACGAGCACGGCGTCGAGCCGGCCGGCGAGCCCGGCCACCTGGGCATCCGCGAGCGAGCGCCGGAGCGCCTCTTGCATCAGCTCGATCGGGCCCAGCCCGGGCAGCGAGGCAGCATCGAGGCGCTGCCGCACCGTGCCGACACCGAGCAGCACAGGCGCCCGTCCCCCCACCGTGTGGGGGAGCCCCGAGTGCTCCGACGCATCGTCCACGGACCCGATCGTGGCACGGCCGCCCGCTGCCCGAGGATTCTGACGCTCCGTCAGATCTGGGTACGATCGGCGGTTCGGAGAGGGGGCAGAGGGATGGACCTTCGCTACACCGAGGACGAGGAGGCGTTCCGCGCTGAGCTGCGAACGTGGCTGGACGGCGCCCTCCCGCAGGTGGGCCCCGAACCGGCGCGCGGTGACTGGAACGCGAGACGCGCTTACGACACCGCTTGGCAGCGGATGCTGTTCGACGCCGGCTACGCGGGCATCAACTGGCCGAAGGAGTTCGGCGGACGCGGGGCCACGCCGACCGAGCACCTGATCTTCCTCGAAGAGACCGAGCGTGCGAGGGCGCCGTACGTCGGCATGAACTTCGTCGGCCTGCTGCATGCCGGGCCGACGCTCGTCGTCGAGGCCTCCGACGCGCAGAAGGCCCACCACCTGCCGGGGATCCTGAAGGGCGAGCACGTGTGGTGCCAGGGGTTCAGCGAACCCGGCGCGGGTAGCGACCTCGCTGCGCTGAGCTGCCGGGCGATCCGCGACGGCGACCACTACGTGATCAGCGGCCAGAAGATCTGGACCAGCTTCGCCCACGTCGCCGACTACTGCGAGATGCTGGTGCGCACCGACCCCGAGGTACCCAAGCACCGCGGCATCACCTGGCTGATCATGCCGATGGACGCGCCCGGCATCGACATCAGGCCGCTGCGCACGATGGAGGGCTCGACCGAGTTCTGCGAGATGTTCCTCGACGAGGTGCGCGTGCCCGTCGCCAACCGCGTCGGCGCCGAGAACGACGGCTGGCGGGTGGCGATGGTGACGCTCAGCTTCGAGCGGGGCACGGCGTTCGTGTCCGAGATGCTCCAGACGATGGAGCTCTGCCGTGACCTCGCCGCGCTGGCGAAGAAGATCACCCGGCAGTCGGCGACGGCGTGGGAAGACCAGGGTTTCCAGCGCGACCTCGGCCGGCTGGCCGCCGAGCTCGACGCGCTGTGGGCGCAGACCAAGCGCAACATCTCCGAGGCGACGCGCAAGGGCCTCGTCGGCGTCGGTGGCAACGTGTTCAAGCTCGCGTATACCGACCTGCGCCACCGCCTCGGCGAGCTCGCGCTGCACCTGCTCGAACGCGCGTCGCTGTCGCTCGACGACGTCGGTGAGCTGCCCACCGGCGAGCACGTCCACGGCCGCATCCACGGCCTGTCGATGACCATCGCCGCCGGCACGTCGCAGGTGCAGAAGAACATCGTCGCCGAGCGGGTGCTCGGCCTGCCGAAGGACCCCTGAGGAGCACCGCGATGGACTTCTGGCTGACCGACGACCACGAGGCGCTGCGCGACGGAATGCGCGCGTTCGTGCAGGGCCGCTTCCCGCTCGACTCGCTGCACGCGGTCGAAGAGACGCCCGCGGTGCTCGACCGCGACCGCTGGCGAGAGCTCGGCGACATGGGCGTGTTCTCGATGCGCGCCGACGGCATGGGCATGCGTGACGCGGTGCTCGCCTTCGAAGAGCTCGGCCGCGGGCTCGTGCCCGGGCCGCTCGTGGCCACCCACCTCGCCGCGGGGCTCGTCGACGGGGCCGCCGAAGGCACGTCCGTCGTCGGTCTCTTCGAACCGCAGGCCGCGGGCACCCTCGTCGAGCACGCCACCCAGACCGACCGGCTGCTGTGGTTCGACGCCGGCACAGTCCGCCTCGTCGACCCGTCGACGCTCACGCTCGACCCCGTCGAACGACCCCTCGACCCACTGTCACCCGTGTGGCTGTGCACCGACGACGCCGCCGCGCTCGACGCGCCGGTCGTCGCCGAGGGAGAGGCGGCCGCGGCGCTGTGCCGTGACGGGCTGGTGCTGACCGCCGCGCTGGCGCTCGGCCTCGCCCTCGCCGCCGTCGACCTCGGCACCGCCTACGCAAAGCAGCGTGAGCAGTTCGGGCGCCCGATCGGCAGCTTCCAGGCCGTCAAGCACATGCTGGCCGAGATGCTCGTGAAGGCCGAGGTGGCACGTTCCGCCGTGTACGCGGCCGCGTGCGCGCTCGACGACGCGAGCGACGCCGACCCGCAGCGGTCCGCCGCGGTCGCGAAGGTGATGGCCGGCGACGCCGCGCTGTTCAACGGCAAGACCGGCATCCAGGTGCACGGCGGGATGGGCTTCACGTGGGAGGTCGACGCGCAGCGCTACTGGAAGCGCGCGGTCGTGCTCGACGCCACCTTCGGCACGTCCGACCACCACGCGACGGCGATAGCCGCCACCCTCTGACCGACGAGAGCCCGTAGAGACCAGGAGACGAACGAGATGGCGATGACCCCAGGTGGCATCTGCGCAGGGCGAGTCGTGATCGTCACGGGGGCAGGCCGCGGACTCGGCCGCGCCCATGCGCTCGCGTTCGCCGCGGAGGGTGCGAAGGTGCTCGTCAACGACCTCGGGGCGTCGTTGGCCGGCGTCGGC
Source organism: Actinomycetota bacterium (assembly GCA_016700055.1). Classification (NCBI taxonomy): domain Bacteria; kingdom Bacillati; phylum Actinomycetota; species Actinomycetota bacterium. Next base: position 2,369,284 of record CP064997.1, on the reverse strand, counting down.
CAGGACCCTGGCCCGGCCGAGGAGGTGGTGCGCGAGATCGAGGCGATGGGCGCCGAGGCGGCCGTCAACGGCGACGACGTGAGCGACTGGGACGCGGCGGGGGCCATGGTGCGTCAGGCCATCGACACGTGGGGCAGGCTCGACACCGTCGTCTGCAACGCCGGCATCGTGCGCGACCGGATGATCGTGAACATGGGCGTCGACGAGTGGGACGCGGTGATGCGCGTGCACCTGCGCGGCATGTTCTGTCCCGTACGCCACGCCGTCGACCACTGGCGTGGGTTGAGCAAGGCCGGTACCCCGTGCGACGCCCGCGTGGTGACCACGTCGTCGGGCGCCGGGTTGTTCGGCAGCGTCTCGCAGGCGAACTACTCCGCGGCGAAGGCCGGCATCGCCGCGTTCACGATCGTCGCTGCCGCCGAGCTCGCGCGCTACGGGGTGAAGATCAACGGCATCGCCCCCTCGGCGCGCAGCCGGATGACCGAAGAGGCGTTCGCCGAGATGATGGCCAAGCCCGAGTCCGGCTTCGACCAGATGGACCCGGCGAACGTCAGCCCGCTCGTGGTCTGGCTCGGGTCCGCGCGGTGCGACGTGAGCGGGCGGATGTTCGAGAGCGCCGGCGGCGAGCTGTCCGTCGCGGACGGCTGGCAGCACGGCAACGTGTTCGACAAGCACGCCCGCTTCGAGCCCGCCGAGATCGGCGCGATCGTCGCCGACCTGGTGCGTGAGGCCCCGTCCCCTGCCCCGGTGTACGGCGCCTGACGCCTCCCGGCGATCTGACGCATCGTCAGATCACAGTCACGCAGGCAGCTAGCGTGTCGCTCCATGACCGACGACGTCTTGGCGGCAGACGGACGTGTGATCGGCGCCCGCGCGCAGGCGACTCGGCGGCGGCTGCTCGACGCGACTGCCAAGCTGCTCGATGAGCACGGGGTGCTCGACCTGAAGGTGATCGACGTCACCCGTGAGGTGGGCACCTCGCCGGCCACCTTCTACCAGTACTTCGCCGACGTCGACGCGGCGATCCTCGCGCTCTCGATCGAGGCCGGCGACGACGAGGCACCGCTGCAGCGCCACTTCGCCACGAGCTGGACCGGCGAAGACGGCCTCGACCGCGCCCGCGCCTTCGTCGACGACTTCATCGCGCACTGGCGCGAGCACCAGGCGGTGCTGCGGGTGCGCAACCTGAAGGCCGAGGAGAACGACCCGCCGTTTCGCACCGCGCGCCGGCAGGCGAACCTGGCGATCATCGAGAAGATGATGACGATGGTCGTGGAGGGCCAGCGCGCCGGACGGATCGCCGAGGTGGTCGACCCCTTCGCCGCCGCGGCCGGCATGCTGGCCATGGCCGAACGCCTGCTCACCTACGAACGCGAGATCGTCCAGCGCGGCACCACCCCGCACGCGCTGCGCGAGACGATGGCGACGCTCATCTACGAGACGCTCACCGGGCGCAGTGCCTGACGAGTCGCGCCCGGTGCAGCCACCGCGGTTGGCAGTGGTCACCGGTGGGGCACGCGGGATCGGTGCCGCGTGCGTCGAGCGGCTGCGGTCGGAGGGGTTCGAGACCATCGTCGCCGACGTGCTCGCCGACCCGCCTGTCGACGTCACCGACGAGCAGTCGTGCGCCGCGCTCGCCGGGTCGGTGAAGGCGGCGGGAGGTCGAGTCGGTGCGCTCGTGCTCTCGGCCGGCATCGTGCTCGACCACCCCGCGCCGCTGCTCGACACCCCGATCGAGGAATGGCACGAGGTGCTCGACGTCAACCTCACCGGGGTGCTGCTGCCGATCCGCGCCCTGTCGCCGTTCATCGCCGACGGCGCCTCGATCGTCGTCGTCACCTCGGGCGAGTTCCAGCACGCCACCGTCGACAACGGCGCCTACTGCGTGGCGAAGGCCGGGGCGTGGATGCTGACGAAGATGCTCGCTCTCGAGCTCGCCCCGCGGGGCATCCGCGTGAACGCCGTGGCCCCGGGGTTCGTCGACACGCCGATGACCGCGCCGTACCTCGCCGTGCCCGGACGTCGCGAGAAGCTCGCCGAGCGGACCCCGCTCGGCCGGGTCGGCACCGTCGAGGACGTCGCCGGCGCGGTGGCCTACCTGTGCGGGCCGGCGGGCGGCTTCGTCACCGGGACCACGCTGTGGGTCGACGGCGGGCTCGCCACCAACGAACGCTGACGCACGCTTGGAGGACCTCACTCGATGACCGGCATCTCCTTGCGCTACGACCTGCGCCGCGCACCTGCCGGAGCGCCCTATCCAGCGTTGTACGGCGCCTGCTTGGAGCAGGCGCGCTGGGCCGACCGTCTGGGTCTCGACGCCGTCGTGCTCGCCGAGCACCACGTCTCCGAGGACGGCTACATGCCCTCCCCGCTCGTGGTCGCTGGTGCCGTCGCCGCAGCCACCGAACGCATCCTGATCAGCATCTCCGCGATCGTCGCCCCGCTCTGGGACCCGATCCGTCTTGCCGAGGACCTCGCCTCGTTGGACCTGCTCGCGCGTGGCCGGGCGAGTGCGGTGCTCGTCATCGGCTACCGCCCCGTCGAGTTCGACGTGCTCGGCTTCGACTACGGCACGCGCGCGGCACGGCTCGAGCACGTCGTCGGCGTGCTGCGCCGCGCGTGGAGCGGCGAGCCGTTCGAGTACGCCGGGCACGAGGTGCGCGTGCTCCCGACGCCGCACACGCCAGGGGGACCGCTGTTGCTGGCCGGCGGCTCGACCCCGGCCGCGGCACGTCGTGCCGCCCGGCTGGGGATGGGCCTGATCCCCTCGCACCACGACCCGGCGATCGTCGACGCCTACCACGCCGAGTGCGCGCGCTGCGGCGTTGCCCCGGTGTTCGTCGCCCATCCGGCGGGGCCGGGGTTCGTGCACGTCTCCAGCGACCCCGAGCGGGACTGGGCGCGCATCGGCCCGCTCGCGCTGCACGATGCCGGCGTGTTCCGTAGCTGGCAGCCGGGCACGTACCGCACGCTCACGGAGAGCCGTGCGCTCACCGTCGACGACCTGCGCGCCGAGGGCACCTACCAGGTGCTGACCCCGCAGGAGTGCGTGGCGATGGCGCGCTCGCTACCGCGCGGATCGTCGCTGGTGCTGCACCCCCTGATGGGCGGGATCCACCCCGACTGGGCGGCCGAGTCGTTGGAGCTGTTCGAGCACGAGGTGCTGCCCCACCTGTCGCGGTAGCACCCGGCGCGGGCTCACATCGGCGGGCCACCCCACGCAGGCACGTCGGACGACGCCTCGCCGAACAGCGCGGCCTTGTTCTCTCCGATGCCGGCGACGGTCCACCTCTGACCGCCGGCGGTGATCGAGGACGCGATCTCGGCCGGGCGCATGCGGTGGATCTGGTCGCCGAGCACGATGAACGTCTGCCCGCTGACCCCGGCCGAGTCGTCGCTCGCCAGCCACGCGACCATCGGCGAGATGTTCGCCGGGTCGTACTTGTCGAACCCGCTCTCGGGCGCGGCGAACCTCGGGTTCACCTCGGTCATCGGTGTACGTGCGCGGGGAGCGATGCAGTTCACGGTGACCCCGTAGCGGCCGAGCTCACGGGCGAGGATCAACGTCATGGTGACGATCCCCCCCTTCGCGGTGCCGTAGTTGCTCTGGCCCGGGCCGCCGAACAGCCCGCTCTCGCTCGTCGTCGTGATGATCCGCCGCGGCACCGGGGCCTCGCCCTCGGCGAGCGACTTCGCCTGCTCCCGCCAGTACTGCGCCGCGAAGCGGCTCGGCGCGAAGTGACCCTTCAGATGCACCTCGACGACGTCGTCGAAGGGCGCCTCGTCCATCGAGAACGACATCGCGTCGCGGATGAACCCGGCGTTGTTGACCAGCACGTGCAGATCGCCGAACTCGTCCACCGCCCGCTGCACGAGCGCGCGGGCGCCCGCCCAGTCGGTGACGCTCGTGCGATGGGCCACAGCCCGGCCCCCGCTCGCCGTGATCGCGCCGACCACGTCGTCGGCGTTCTCGGTGAGGTCGTTCACGACCACTGCGGCACCCTCGGCGGCGAGCAGCTCGGCGTGGCAGCGGCCGACGCCCTGCCCGGCACCGGTGACGATCGCAACCTTGCCCTCGAGCGCTCCCACAACGACCTCCCGTTCATCTGATGGACCGTCAGATCCTACGCTGTGGAGGTGCTCGTGAGCCTCGGCCTGCCCGTCGACCGCGCCGGCGCCGACGCGGAGCTGGCCACCGCCGCGGGCATCGCCGCGTGCTCCCGGGCGGCGGAGGCGGCGGGAATCGATTCGGTGTTCGTCACCGACCACCCCGCTCCCGACGAGCGCTGGCTGCGTCGCGGCGGGCATCCGACGCTCGACCCGTTCGTCGCGCTCGCGTTCGCCGCGGCGGCCACGAGCACGCTGCGCCTGCACACCAACTTGCTCGTCGTTCCCTACCGCAACCCCTTCCTCGCCGCGAAGGCGGTGGCCAGCCTCGACGTGCTCTCCGGCGGGCGGGTGACGCTCGGCATCGGCGTCGGTTACCTCGAGGCCGAGTTCGATGCGCTCGGCGCCTCCTACACGCACCGCGCGGCCGTCGTCGACGACGCCCTCGTGGCGATGAAGGCGGCGTGGACCGGCGCGCCGGTGGACCGTCACGGGCCGGGGTACGCGGCGCGCGGCACCGTGGTGCTGCCCACGCCGCTCCAGCGTCCGCATCCGCCGATCTGGGTCGGCGGCAACTCGCTCGCCGCGCTGCGCCGCGCCGTGGAGCACGGCAGCGGGTGGTCGCCGATGCCCAGTCCGCCGGCGACGGCGACGATGCTCGGCACGCCGGCACTCGATTCGGTGGCCGCGCTCGCCACGCGGGTGGAGCGGCTGCAGGCGATGACCGCCGCTGCCGGGCGCACCGACGCGCTCGACGTCGCGGCCATCCCGCTGTCGGTGTCCGGGTTCGCCTCCGGTAAGTGGGAAGCGGCGGCGGTCGTCGACGAGGCCCTCGCGCTGGCCGGTGCCGGAGCCACCGTGCTCGTCGTCAACCTCGCCGGCAAGACGATCGCCGCGTTCCGCGCCGAGCTCGACCGGTTCGCCGAGCACGTCCTGCCCCACCTGCCGCGAGGCGTGGCAGGCTCTCCGGCATGAGCAGCGTCCGGGCTCGGCGAGATCCGCTGCGCGCGATCGCGTTCGGGATCGCCGTCGCCGCACTCGTCGCCACCGTCGCCGGCCTCGTGCTGGTGCAGCGCCTCGGCAACAACACCCGGGAAGCGCTCGACGTCACCGTCGAGACCGCCGACCTGATCGCCGACGTCGCCGGGCAGTCGGCGAGCCTGCCCGACGCGATGGCCGAGCTGACCCGCGCGGTGAACACCACCCTGCGCCAGGTGCGCAGCCTGACCAGCACCGCCGCGACGACGGGCTACGAGCTGAGCGACGCGCTCGGCACGAACGTCGCCCAGTCGATCGAGGGCACGGCCCGCACGGCCGACCGCCTGGCGGGGTGGATCGAGCTGGTCGAGCGGTTCATCCCCGGCAACTCGAACTCCCTCGCCGAGGACCTGCGCGAGATCTCCGACGGGCTCGAACCCGTTCCGGGCCAGCTCCGCGCGCTGGGTGAGCGCCTGAGCGAGGGATCCGACGGCCTGACCGACACGATCGGCACCCTCGAACAGCTGGAGACGCGCCTCACCCGCCTGGCGGTCGACATCACCAACGCGTCGGTGACGGTCGCCGACGCCCCCCGCATCGCCGCCCAGATCCAGGCCAGCGCGAGGGCGGCGAGAGATGGCATCGACCGCGACCTGTGGCTGCTGCGGCTGCTCGTCGTCGCCGGCGGAGCAGCGGTCGGGCTCGTCGCGCTCGGCTTCGCCAACGTGGCGCGCCGCCTCGCCCTCTACGCCCCCGGTGGCGATCAGTCGGCGCCGGGAGCAGCGGCCGAGAAATCTGATACTGTGTCAGAAACTAATGAGCGCAAGGCTTCGGCCGTGGAAGAAGAGGGTGTGTGATGACCGGCGAACGCGAGATTCCCAAGCTCGTCTCGGTCGACGACCATGTCGTCGAGCCCCCGCACCTGTTCGAGCGGTGGCTACCGCAGAAGTGGAAGAGCCACCCCGACGTGCCCCGCGTCGAGCGGCGCGGCCTGGCCGGGATGACCTATCTCGGCGGCACCAAGTACGACTTCCAGTGGGACGACGACGCCCCGAAGGCCGACTGCTGGATCTACGAAGACCTCATCGCGCCGCACAAGCGCCACGTCGCCGCCGTCGGCTTCGACCGCGACGAGATGACCGCATCGCCGATCACCTACGACGAGATGCGCCCCGGCTGCTACGACCCCATCGCGCGCCTCGCCGACATGGACGCCGACCACGTCGAGTCCTCGCTGTGCTTTCCGACCATGCCCCGCTTCTGCGGCCAGACGTTCTCCGAGGCCAACGACAAGGGTCTCGCCGCGGCATGCGTCACCGCGTACAACGACTGGATGGTCGAGGAGTGGTGCGGAGACGCCGGCGGGCGGATGATCCCGCTGCCGATCATCCCGCTCTGGGACGTCGAGCTCGCCGCCGCCGAGGTGCGCCGCAACGCCGCCCGCGGCGTGACCGCCGTCGCGTTCAGCGAGATCCCCGCGAAGCTCGGCCTGCCGACCCTGCACTCGGGCTACTGGGAGCCCTACTTCCAGGCGTGCGCCGAGACCGGCACGGTCGTCTGCATGCACATCGGCTCGTCCAGCCAGATGCCGGCCACCTCGCCCGATGCCCCGCCCGCGGTCGCGGCCACGCTCAGCTTCGGCAACGCGATGAGCTCGCTCAGCGACTTCTTGTTCTCCGGGGTGCTCGTACGTCACCCCGACCTGCGTCTCGCCTACAGCGAGGGCCAGATCGGCTGGATCCCGTACATCTTGGAGCGCGCCGACGACGTGTGGGTGGAGCACCGTGCGTGGGGCGGGGTGCGTGACATCGTGCCCGAGCCGCCTTCCACCTACTGGCACCGCCAGATCTTCGGCTGCTTCTACCGCGATCGCCACGGCCTGGAGAGCCTGCACCGCATCGGCGTCGACAACGTCACGTTCGAGACCGACTACCCGCACACCGACTCGACGTGGCCGTACACGAAGAAGATCTTCGCCGAGCAGGTCGCCGAGCTCGACGACGACACGGTGTTCAAGATCGCGCGGGGCAACGCCATCCGCATGCTGCGCCTCGACCCCGACACCGGCCGCTGGCGCCAAAGCTGAGGCCCTGAGAGGGCTCGACTCGCAACGCACGAAGGGGGCGCGATGCGACGACCGACGGCGCTCGTCACGGGCGCGAGCAGGGGCATCGGCAAGGGCATCGCCGTCGCGCTCGCGCATGCCGGCTACGACGTCGCGATCACCGCGCGCACCGTCACCGAGGGCACCGCACTCAGCCCGGAGACAGGTGCCGTGCTGGCCGGCAGCCTCGCCGCCACACAGGCCGACATCGAGACCGCGGGCGCGCGCTGCGTCCCGGTCGCGATGGACCTGCTCGACCTCGACGCGATCGAGGGCGTGGTCGACACCGTGTTCGCGGCGTTCGACGGCCGCTGCGACGTCGTCGTCAACAACGCGATCTACACCGGCCCGGGCAACGACACCCGCTTCGCCGGTGTCGCCGTCGCCGACATCGTGAAGCGGGTCACCGCGAACGTCACCGCCCAGATGCTCGTCACCCACCGCGCCCTTCACCACATGCTCGCGAGCGACCCCGACCCGCTCACCGGGAGGCGGGGCACGTTCGTGGACATCACCTCCGGTGCCGGCCAGCACACCCCCGCCCGGCCCGCGGGCGAGGGGGGCTGGGGGCTGGTCTACGCGGCGACCAAGGCCGGGTTCCACCGCATCGCCGACATGGTCGCGTTCGAGTACGGCGAGCGCGGCATCTTCGCCATCAACGTCAACCCCGGTTTCGTCGCCACCGAGCGCGTGCTCGCCGCCGGCGAGCGCCTGGCCTTCGTGGCGAAACGTGGCGCCCCGCCGGCGCTGATCGGGACCGCCGTCGTCCAGATGCTCGCCGATCCCGCCGTGGCCAACGGCGCCTACCTGCAGGCACAGGAGTACGTGGCATGAGCGCCGGTGACACCGCGACCTACCGGATCGGCCCGCCGAACACCGCCGCCCTGCTGCCCGACCCCGACCCCGTCCCCGTCCGCTACACGCTGATCTCGGTCGACGACCATCTCGTCGAGCCGCCCGACATGTTCGACGGCCGGCTGCCCGCGCATCTGCAAGAGGGCGCGCCGCGTCTCGTCGTCGACGCCAACGGCCACCAGGTCTGGGAGTTCGCCGGCCAGCGCTACACGCAAGTGGGGATGAACGCCGTCGCCGGCCGCCGGCCGGAGCTGCGCTCGCTGGAGCCGACCCGCTTCGAGGACATGCGTCCCGGCTGCTACGACGTGCACGAGCGCGTCCGTGACATGGACCTCGTCGGCTGCTCGGCATCGCTCTGCTTCCCCTCCCAGATCGCCGGGTTCGCCGGACGCGTGTTCTCCGCATGCGAAGACGCCGAGCTCGGCTTGGCCGTCACCCGCGCCTGGAACGACTGGATGGCCGAGGAGTGGTGGGGCGCATACCCGGAGCGGTTCATCCCCTGCGGGATCACGTATCTCGCCGACGCCGACCTCGCCGCGGCGGAGATCCGCCGCAACGCCGAACGCGGCTTCGTCTCGGTGACCCTGCCCGAGCGCCCGCACAACGTCGGGCTGCCGAGTCTCTTCACCGGCTGGTGGGACCCGGTGATCGAGGCCTGCGTCGAGACCGGCACCGTGGTGTCGCTGCACGTCGGTTCGAGCGGCATGTACCCGATGCCCGAGGCCGCTCCCGCGCTGGCGCTCGGCGCGACGCTGTTCGGCCAGCTCAGCCTGACCGCGTGCGCCGAGTGGCTGTGGAGCGGCTACCCGTTGCGCTATCCAGAGCTGAAGGTGGCGATGAGCGAGGGCGGGATCGGCTGGGTGCCGATGCTGCTCGACCGGCTCGACTCGATCGTCGACCGCAGCGGCTACGGGCGCGGCTCCGCGCTGCGTCCGGCCGAGGTCCTGCGGCGCAACTTCTGGTTCTGCACCTTGGACGATCCTTCGACGATCGACCTGTATTCGGTGATCGGCGAAGATCGGATCATGGTCGAGATCGACTACCCCCACGGCGACTCCACCTGGCCCGACACCCAGACCGTGCTGCACGAGGCCTGGGGCCATCTGCCCCCGGCCGTGCTGCGCAAGCTCTGCTGCGAGAACGCGGCCGCCCTGTACCGCCACCCACTACCCGACCCGGTGAAGCCGTGAGCACCGTCGCCGCGCTGCTCCGGGCCAGGCTCGGCGACGACCACCCGGGATACCTGTTCGAAGACCGGACGTGGACGTGGGATCAGGTGGCGCGCGCCTGCGCCGAGCGCGCCGCGCTGCTCCAAGGTCTGCGCGACCCCGACCGCCCCTTCCACGTCGGCGTGCTGCTCGACAACGTCCCCGAGCACCTCTTCGTCGCCGGTGGGGCGGCGCTCGCCGGCGCGACCGTGGTCGGTATCAATCCCACCCGGCGCGGCGCCGAGCTGGCGCGCGACATCCGCCACACCGACTGCCAGCTCATCGTCACCGACTCGGCCCAAGCCGAGCTGATCGACGGCCTAGACGGGATAGACCCCGAGCGCGTACTGACGATCGACGGAGCCGCCTACGCCGCGGCGGTCGACGCCGTCGCCGGCAGTGAGTTTCCCGCCGACGACCCACCGGGTGACCTCCCGCTCTGGCTGCTCTTCACCTCCGGCTCGACGAGCGCGCCGAAGGCCGTCGTGTGCTCGAACGAGCGGATGGCGATGTCGGGCATCCGCGCCGCCGCGGGCTACGGCATCACCCGCGACGACGTCTGCTACTGCGCGATGCCGCTCTTCCACGGCAACGCGCTGATGGCCTGCTGGGCACCTGCGCTCTCCGTCGGCGCCACGGTCGTGCTGCGCCGCAAGTTCTCGGCCAGCGGTTGGCTGGCCGACGTGCGCCACTACGGCTGCACCTACTTCACGTACGTCGGGCGCACCATCGCCTACGTGCTCGCGCAGCCGCCGACGGCTGAGGACCGCGACCACAGCCTGCGTCTCGGTTTCGGCACCGAGGCCAGCGCGCTCGACCGCGACCGCTTCGCCGACCGGTTCGGCTGCGCGCTCGTCGAGGGCTATGGATCGAGCGAGAGCGTGGTGGTGATCATGCGCACTCCCGACACTCCGCCGAACGCGCTCGGCCGGCCGCGCACCGACGACGGTTCCGACGTCGCGGTGATCGACCCGGGCACGGGCAAGGAGTGCGCGCCGGCGGTGTTCGACGAGCACGGCCGGCTGACGAACGCCAGCGAGTCCATCGGCGAGCTCGTCAACCGGGCCGGTGGAGGCATGTTCGAGGGCTACTACCGCAACGCCGAAGCCACGTCGGACCGCCTGCGCGACGGCTGGTACTGGACCGGTGACCTCGCCTACCGCGACGCCGAGGGGTTCTTCTACTTCGCGGGGCGCAGTGCCGACTGGCTGCGGGTCGACAGCGAGAACTTCGCCGCCGCGCCCGTGGAGAACATCTTGCACCGCTTTCCCGGCGTCGTGATGGTGGCCGTCTATGCCGTGCCGGACCCCCGCACCGGCGATCAGGTGATGGCCGCGCTCGAGCTGCAGCCGGGCGTCGAGTTCGACGCCGCCGCGTTCGACGCCTTCCTCGCCGCGCAGCGCGACCTCGGCACGAAGTGGGCGCCGGCGTTCGTCCGCGTCGTCGAGCGCATCCCGGTCACGGCGAACAACAAGGTGCACAAGCCGCCGCTGCGTGGCGTCGGTTGGGACTGCGCCGACCCGCTGTGGTGGCGACCTGCGCGCCACGACCCGCTGCGCCCGATGACCGCCGCCGACCGTGCGGCGCTCACCCGCGAGTTCGAAGTGAACGGGCGCGCCGACATGATCGCCGGGCGATGATGAACCGGGCACGCCTGCACGAGCTGTTCGACCTGAGTGGGCGGGTGGCGATCGTCACCGGCGGCACCCGCGGCATCGGCCGCGCTCTCGCCGAGGGCTTCGCCGCGGCGGGGGCGAACGTGGTCGTCGCCAGCCGCAAGGCCGACGCGTGCGCCGAGACCGAGCAGCACCTGCGGTCGATGGGTGCCGAGGCGCTCGGCGTGCCCACCCACCTCGGCGAGCTCGAAGGCGTCGCGAACCTCGTCGAGGCGACGGTGGCACGCTTCGGCGCGGTCGACATCGTCGTCAACAACGCCGCCACTGCGCTCAGCCTGCCGCTCGGGGAGTTCACCGCGCAGGTGTGGGCCAAGGTGTTCGACGTCGACCTGCGCGGGCCGGTGTTCCTCGTCCAGGAGGCACTGCCCCACCTGGAGGCCAGCCCCCACGCCGCGGTGCTGAACGTCATCTCCGCCGGCGCCTACCTGCCGACGACCGCGCAGTCGATGTACGGCGCGGCCAAGGCCGGCCTGCTGTCGTTCACGCGGTCGATGGCCGCCGACTTCGCCGGCCGCGGCATCCGGGTGAACGCCCTCGCCCCCGGCACCGTCGACACCGACATGGTGCGCAACAACTCACCCGCGGCGCAGGCGTCGATGGCCGCGGCCTCGTGGATGCGGCGCATGGCCTCCCCCGAGGAGATGGTCGGCCCGGCGTTGTTCCTGGTGTCCGACGCCTCGAGCTTCGTCACCGGCCAGGTGGTGATCGCCGACGGCGGCCTCGTCCCCGCCCGCTAACCGTCGACCGCAGGTTCCTTCACCCCGCCCGCCCCGCCCCCGCCAATCCGTCAAACCGCAGGTTCCGCGCCAATCTGTCAACCGAGCTGCGGCTGGCGCAGGTTCGTTGACAGATTGGCGCGATAGCCGCGGTTTGCGGTTCAGGGGGTAGTGCCGTCGACGGCGCGGGCCTGCCACAGCTGCCAGGTGGGGTACCACTCGGGTAGCTCGCCCTTGCCGGAGTGGCTGGCCGGCCAGTTGGCGTCGGCCAGCCCGATCGGGCGGGTGAGCATGTCGGCGCCGTACCACAGCAGGTGACGGCGGCCGACGAAGAGCCAGCGCCCGTCGCGCCGCTCGTACGTGTCGTGGTACTGGATCTGCTGCACCACCCACGTGCCGGGGGCGTCGAGCGGCTCGATCTCGCCGCGGCAGGAGACGACGCCAGTCGCATGGTCGGCATCGGCGACGTCGATCACGTGGTTGCTGCCGGACAGGATGCTGCGCCCCAGCTCACCGAGCTGCGCGGCGAAGGAGTCACGCAACGCCGAACGCCCGACCAGAGCCTGGCCGGACGCGTCGCGCCCGGCGCGCACGTCGGGTACGAACAGCTCGACCAACGCGTCGAGGTCGCGCGCGTCGAGCAGGATCGCGTAACGGCTGGCGAGCTGGCGGATCTCCTCGCAGGCGACGAGCCAGGCGACGGGATCCATCCCGGGCGGCACCACGGCCGGTGCGGCCTCAGCCCTGGCCCGCCGGCCGAGACGCCGGCAGAGGGTGCGGGTGCGCGGTCGGCTGCAACAGCGCGTCGGTGCCGCCGTCGACGAACAGCACCTGGCCGACCACGTAGCTCGCCCGCGGCGACAGCAAGAAGGCGATCGCCTCGGCGATCTCGCCGGGCTGCCCCCACCGCCCGCGGGGGATCGGGATCCGCATGACCGCGTCCTTGAAGCCGTCCATCTCGAGCAGCGGGCGTGTCATCCCGGTGTCGATCACACCGGGGGCGATGGCGTTGACCCTGATCCCGGCGCCGATCCACTCCGCCCGCACGGCGTTGGCGCGCGTCCAGAACGCGATCGCCAGCTTGCCGGCGGGATAGGCGACGAACGCCTCGTCGGCGTCGCCGCCGAAGCGCGCCAGCGCGGCGGCCTCGTCCCCCGCCAGGAACACCGCCGCCTGATCGACGCTCAGCCCCGGTGACATCGTCGTCGAGTTGGACGAGATCATCACGACCGCAGGATCAGTGCCGCGGCTCAACGCCTCACGCAGACCCTCGACCAAGGCGATCGTGCCGAAGTAGTTGACCGCGACGACGAGGCGGGCGGGTGCCGGCGTGCTCACCCCGGCGCACGGGGCGATGCCGTCGAGCGTGCCGCCGCACGCGGCGAGCACGCCCTCGATCGCCGCGGTGCGCCCGGCCTCGGTGCTCAGGTCCGCGACCACGTCCGCGTCATGGAGGTCGACCCCGATCACCCTGTGTCCCTCCGCCTCGAGGACGGCCTTCGTCGCGGCGCCGATGCCCGATGCCGTCCCCGTTACGCAGATCGTGCCCAAAGTGTCGTTCCTTGCTGTGGGAGCCGCACCGCGGCGATGGTGGTGAAGGTTGCCGTCGTCGACTCGAGGTGACGGCATTGCGCGCGATCAGACCCTTGCTTTCTGACGACGCGTCAGAAAGAGTAGACGATCGTCACACCGACCCCGTCGCCGTGGGTCGGTACCCCCGAACGAACGCGCAGACTGATCGGTTCGCCGTCTTTCTCGGTCGGTTCCGTGACACATAGCGTCAGGGATCCGACCGAGAATTCTGGAGAGATGCGACTTGAGCGACATGGCCGAGCTTCGATACGAGGTGGATGGCTCGGGGATCGCGCGGATCACACTCGATCGACCCGACGCCGCTAATGCGATCACCCCCGACCAGCGCAACCAGATGGTGTCGCTGTTCGAGGAGGCCAGCGGCGACCTGCGCGTCCGCGTGGTCGTGCTCGGTGCCACCGGCAAGCACTTCTGCACCGGCGCCGACCTGAGGGTGAGCAAGATCCCCGAGGCGCCACGCCCCGAAGGCGCGCCGGAGCGCACGATGGGTGACGTCGGGCGCAACATCCGCCGCGGCGCGCAGCGCCTCGTCGGCGCCGTGCTCGATTGCGAGAAGCCGGTGATCGCCGCCGTCAACGGCACCGCGGCGGGGATCGGCGCCCACCTCGCGCTCGCCTGCGATCTGATCGTGGCTGCCGACACGGCCCGCTTCATCGAAGTGTTCGTCCGTCGAGGCATCACGCCCGACGGCGGCGGTGCATACCTGCTGCCGCGGATGATCGGTCTCGCGAAGGCGAAGGAGCTGATCTTCTTCGGCGACGACCTCGCCGCGCCCGACGCCGAACGGATCGGGCTGATCAACAAGTGCGTCCCGGCCGACGAGCTCGCGGCGACCGTCGACGAATGGGCGCAGCGGCTGGCGAACGCCCCGACGAAGGCGGTGTCGCTCGCGAAGTGGTTGCTGAACCGCTCGCTCGACAGCGACCGGCGGACCGCGTTCGAGGAAGAGGCCTGGGCCCAAGAGCTCGCCAGCCGCACCGACGACTTCCAAGAAGGCGTGCAAGCCTTCGTCGAGCGGCGCGACGTGCGCTTCAAGGGATGGTGAGGGTCATGGCTGGTAGAGGTGCCGCCGGCTCGCCGACGCGGCCGTTCGCCGCGATGCTCGCTCCGGGCCGGATCGGGACGCTGCAACTGCCCAACCGCGTGGTGATGCCGGCGATGGACATGAACCTGTCCGAGGACGGGGTGATCGAGCAAGCCGAGATCGACCACTACGTCGCCCGTGCCGCGGGAGGTACGGGGCTCGTGATCACCGGCGCCGGGGCCATCGCGTACCCCGTCGGCGCGGCTTCCTGGCACCAACCCGGCTGGAGCGACGACCGCTACCTGCCCGGCATGCGTGCGCTGGCCGACGCCGTGCACGCCGTCGGCGGCCTGATCTGTGCCCAGCTCGCCCACCACGGCAAGACCGCCGGCGTCGACGTCGCCGAGGAACGCCAGCTACTCGTGCCGTCCGTGCCGATCCCGAAGATGGACATGGCCGCGCTGCAGGACCTGACGACGGACGAGCTGATGCGCTTGGCCACCACGACGAAGGGCAAGGCGCAGGTCTACCGCGAGGCCGACGAGGACGACCTCGCCTGGGTGATCGCCACCTTCGCCGAGGCCGCCGCACGCTGCAAGGACGCCGGCTTCGACGCGGTCGAGGTGCACGCCGGGCACGGCTACCTGCTGTCGACGTTCCTCTCCGCCGGCTACAACAAGCGCACCGATCGCTGGGGCGCCACGATCGAGAACCGGGCGCGCCTGACCTGTGAGGTGACGCGGGCGATTCGCGAAGCGGTGGGCCGCGACTACCCCGTGATCGTGCGCATCAACGGCCACGAGTACGGCCCTGTCGGTGGGGTGGATGCCCCCCAGGCCGCCGCGTTGGCAGCGCTGATCGAGGCCGCCGGCGCCGACGCGATCCACGTGTCGGCGAACGCCCACAACCCGTTCGCCGACTTCACCGAGGGCCCGTTGCCCGCCGGCGTGGGCCAGTACCGCGAGTTCGCCCGCACGGTGAAGGCTGCCGTCAAGGTGCCGGTGATCGCCGTCGGGCGTCTGCTGCCCGAGATCGCGCAAGAGATGCTCGCGAGCAACGACTGCGACTTCGTCTCGATGGGTCGCCAACTGCTCGCCGATCCCGAGCTGGTCGGGAAGCTGCGCTCCGGGCGCCGTGAATCGGTGCGCCCCTGCATCAACTGCTACGTCTGCGTCGAGCAGAACTTCTTCGACGCCACGCCGAAGTGCGCGGTGAACCCCGCGCTCGGCAACGAGGCGCTCGCCGACCTCCCCGCCGCCAGCGCGCGGCGCAACGTGGTGGTCGTCGGCGGAGGTCCGGGGGGGATGGAAGCCGCGCGGATCTGCGCCGCGCGTGGTCACCGGGTGACGCTGCTCGAGCGGGGCAGCCACCTCGGCGGCACGGCGTGGTTCTCCCAGCTCACCACCCCGGCCAACGGCCAGCTCGTCTCCTGGCACGTCCACGAGCTGCAACGGCTCGGCGTCGACGTGCGCCTCGGCGCCGCGGCAACACTCGACACGGTGCGCGCCCTCGGCCCCGACACGGTGGTCGTGGCCACCGGGGCCAGCCGCACCCGCCCCGACGTGCCCGGCGCCGACCGGGCCCACGTGCGTACCGGCGACGAGATGCGCGCGCTGATCGCGGGGGACTCCGCGCAGCGGGGGAAGGGCGGCCCCGGACTGCTCGTGCGCGCGGCGATGACCGCCGGCCGCGCGCTGAAGCTCACCGAAGACACCGACCGCATCCGCTCGCTCTCCAAGCGGTGGATGCCCGTCGGCAAGCACGTCGTCGTCGTCGGCGGCGGCCTCGTCGGGCTCGAGCTGGCCGAGTTCCTCGCCGAACGCGGCCGCAGCGTCACCGTGTTGGAGGAAGGCACCGCGCTCGGCCTGCCGATGGCGATGCCCCGCCGGTGGACGGCGGTGCGCAGTGCCGCCGCCCACGGCGTGATGCTGCACCGCCAGGCGACACTCGTCGAGATCCGCGCCGACGACGTCGTCTACCGCGTCGGCGACCAGGAACACACCGCCGCCGCCGACGAGGTGATCGTCGCCTCCCACGTCGCCCCCGACGAGTCGTTCGCGCAAGCACTGCGCGAGGCAGGCCTCGACGTGCACGTCGTCGGCGACGCCGGACAGGTCGGCTACATCGAAGGGGCGATGCACTCCGCCGACGCGGTGGCACGCTCGCTCTGACCGGGTCGGCCCTTCGGCCGGCAAGGGTGCTGACCTACGATCGGAGGCCATGTCCAGCTTCGCCGATCGCGTCCGGGCCAGGGTCGACGACGACCACCTGGCGCTGCTCTTCGGCGACGAGCGCTGGACGTATCGGGAGTGGGCCGCCGAGGTCGCGACGCGCGCCGACCTGTGGCGCTCGCTGAGGCTGCCCGCCGCGCCCCACATCGGCGTGCTGCTGGAGAACGTGCCCGACTTCACGATGTGGCTCGGCGCCGCTGCCGTCAGCGGAGCGACGATCGTCGGGATCAACCCCACGCGGCGCGGCGCGGAACTGGCCCGCGCCATCACCTACACCGAGTGCCAGCTCGTCGTCACCGAGCGCAGCCAGCTCGAGCTGCTCGACGGACTCGACCTCGGCGCCAACACGCGCGTGCTGGTCGTCGACGACCCGGCGTACGACGAGGCGCTGCAAGCCCACCGCGGGTCGCCGCTGCCGGCGGAGCCCGTCGATCCCGCCACCCAGTTGCTGCTGCTCTTCACGTCGGGCACGAGCGGCGCGCCGAAGGCCGTCATCACGACCCACGCCAGGTTGGAGAGCGTCACCGGCGCGATGACGGCGATCACGTCCTTGACCGCCGAGGACGTGACGTACATCTCGATGCCGCTCTATCACTCGAACGCGCTGTTCACCGCTTGGGCGCCGAGCGTCGCCGTCGGCGCCGCCGTCGCGTTGCGCCGCAAGTTCTCCGCGTCGGAGTTCCTGCCCGACGTCCGCCGCTACGGGGCGACGTACTTCGACTACGTCGGCAAGCCGCTGGCCTACATCCTCGCCACCCCGGAGCAGCCCGACGATGCCGACAACCCGTTGCAGCGCGGCTACGGCAACGAGGCCTCCGAGGCCGACCTCGCCCGCTTCCAGGAGCGATTCGGCTGCACGCTGACCGACGGCTACGGCCAGACCGAGACCGGCGCGGCGATCGTGCGGGTCCCCGACATGCCCGCCGGCTCGCTCGGCGTGCCCGCGCAGCCGACGGTCGTCGTGCTCGACCCGGCCACCGGCGAGGAGTGCCCACCCGCGCGGTTCGACGCCGACGGTCGCCTGCTGAACGCCGACGGGGCGACCGGGGAGATCGTCAACCTCGGCGGCGGCTCCTTCGAGGGCTACTGGAACAACGCTGAGGCGAACCACGAGCGCATGCGCGACGGTGCGTACTGGTCGGGTGACCTCGCCTACCGGGACGCGGCGGGTTTCTTCTACTTCGCCGGGCGCAGCGCCGACTGGCTGCGCGTCGACGGCGAGAACTTCGCCGGCGCGCCGATCGAGCGCATCCTCGCCCGCTTCCCCGGGCTGCTGCTGGCCGCCGTGTACGGCGTGCCCGATCCGCAGGCAGGCGACCGGGTGATGGCCTGCCTGCAGCTCACGCCTGGGACCTCGTTCGACCCCGACGCGTTCGCCGCCTTCCTCGCCGCGCAGCCCGACCTCGGGCCGAAGTGGGTGCCGACGTTCGTACGCGTCGCCGACGAGCTGCCGATGACGCAGACGAACAAGGTGCTAAAGCGCGTGCTCGTCAACCAGCGCTGGCACCCCGGCCCGCCGGAGGCCGGCGACGTGGTGTGGTGGCGCCCGGGCAGAGAACTGAGCTTCGTCCAGCTCAGCGCCGACGAAGCCGAGGAGCTGCGCCGGCGCTTCGCGCTGCACGGCCGCGCTCACCTGGTGGAGTGACGTTCGGCTCAGGTACTGCTGGCGTGACCTTCGGCCCTGGCCTCGGCAAGGGGGCGGTGGATGGATGGAATCGGCCGGGTGGCCGGCCCAGGTCCCTTTGGACGGAGGAATCCCCATGACCCGCTCACGCACTCGCACCCGGACTCTCGCAGCCGTGCTGGCGACGGTGGCACTCGTCGGCGCCTGCGGCGGCGACGACTCATCCGGTGACTCGACAGACAGCACCGGCACGGAGACCACACTCGACGAGACGACCAGTGCCGCACCCACCACCGAGGCGCCGGCTACCACCCCCGCGCCGGACACGACAGCGCCCGACACGACCGCGCCGACCACCAGTGAGCCCGCGACGACAGATCAGCTCGCGATCTGGCCCGCCGCCGACGTGGTGTTCGCTACGCCGGAGGAGGCCGCAGCCGACTTCGTCGAGAACGCGCTCGGTGTGCCCGCCGAGCTCGGTGATTTCATGCAGGGCGACGAGCGCAGCGGCGAGATCGAGGCCTTCTCCCCTGGTGAGGGCGGCGCCGCGACACGGGTCGTGCGTTCCCTGCTGCTGATGCGCCAGCTCGGCGAGGGCTGGTTCGTCCTCGCCGCGGTCAGCGACGGCGCCTCGATCGACTCCCCGGAGGCCTACGCCGAGATCACGGCTGGCCCCCTCGCCGTGGAAGGCATGGGCAGAGGCTTCGAGGCGCTGCTCGTCGTGACCGCCTTTCCCGCCGGCGATGCCGCGAACGAGCTCGCCGAACAGACGACGATGGGCGGCTCGATGGAGACGCTCGAGCCGTTCGCGGTGGAGCTCGACCTGTCCTCGGCCGGCCCCGGTGACGTCGTGACGCTGCTCGTCAGGGGCGGCGTCGGGTTGGAGACCGACCCCGGCGAGTTCGCCGCCATCCCCGTCGTCGTCGCCGGCTGACGGCTCAGGGGACGAGGGCCACCTTGCCGGCCACCAGACGGTCGGCAAGGTCGGCCAGCGCCTGGGCGGCGTCGGCGAGGCGATACGACTGCGGCTCCACCGGGCGCAGGCGCCCCTGCCCGATCAGCGCGAGCACCTCGGCGAGCAGGCGCTCGTTCTCGGCCGGGTGACGCCCCGCCCAGGCTCCCCAGTCGACGCCGGTCACCCGCCTGTTGCGCAACAGCACCTGGTTCGCGGGCAGCCGAGGTATGCCGGCGACGAAGCCGACGACGAGGTACTGGCCGTCCTCGCCGATCGCGCGGAGGCACGTCTCGCCGAGCACTCCTCCGACGGGGTCGTAGAGCAGGTCGACCCCTCCCCCCGAAGCCGCTTTGGCCTGCTCCTTCACCTCGTCGGGGGTGAGCGAGCTGTCGATCGTCTCGACCGCACCGCGGCTGCGGGCGAGCTCACGCTTCTCCTCGCTCGACGCGGCGGCGATCACCCGCAGTCCGCGAGCGGTGCCGATGTCGACCGCGGCGAGCCCGACACCTCCCCCGGCGCCGAGCACCAGCATCGACTGGCCGGCCTGCGCCTTCGCCCGCTCGGTCAGCGCGAACCATCCCGTCAGGTAGCTCTGCATGAACGTCGCCGCCTGTCCGTCGGACAGCACGTCGGGCACCTGCACCACCCGGTCGGCGCCCACCACGGCCTCGTCCGCGAACCCGCCGAGACCGACGTTCGCCAGCACGCGATCGCCCATACCGACTCCGGTGACACCCTCACCGAGCTCGACCACTCGGCCGACCACCTCCATCCCCGGCACGAACGGGGTCGGCGGCTTGATCTGATACGTGCCCTGCACGAACAAGCCGTCGACGTAGTTGACGCCGCACGCGGTCACGGAAAGCCTCACCGCGCCCGGGCGGATCGGCGCGGACGGCTGCTCGACGAGCTCCAGCCGGTCGAAGGGCCCGAGCTCACGGCACACGATCGCACGCATGACGAAGGACAGTAAGCCAACACCCCCTCCCCCCGTAACGTGGGCGACCATGCGGTTCTGCGTGGCGTTCCCGATGTTCGAGGCCGATCAACTGCTCACGTTGGCCCCGGTGGCCGAGGATGCCGGCTTCGACCTGATCACGGTCCCCGACAGCGTCTTCTACCCCGAGCAGGTCTCCGCCGACTACCCGTACTCCTCCGACGGCAAGCGCTTCTGGGCTCCCGAAACTCCCTTCGTCGAGCCGTTCGTGGCGATGGCGGCGATGGCCGCGCTCACCTCACGCATCGGCTTCGTCACGAACGTCCTCAAGCTGCCGTTGCGTGAACCCTTGATCGTGGCCAAGCAGCTCAGCTCCCTCGCGGTGCTCTCCGGCGAGAGGGTCGAGCTCGGGGTCGGGTTGTCGTGGATCCCCGAGGAGTTCCGCTTCACCAACACCGAGATGCGCACCCGCGGGGCGCGCCTCGACGAGCAGATCGCCATCTTGCGCCTCGTCTGCGGCGGTGGTGGGCCGCAGTTCGTCGAGCACCACGGCCGGCACTACGACTTCGACCGGCTGCTGATCAGCCCGGCACCGACCGCGCCGGTGCGCATCCACGTAGGCGGGCACAGCGAAGCCGCGCTGCGCCGCGCGGCCGACATCGGCGACGGCTGGATCTCGGTGCAGGTGACGAGCGACGAGGTCGCCCGCGTCGCCACCGAGCTCGCCCGCCTGCGCCACGAGGCCGGCACCGCCGCGCGCCCCGGATTCACGATGAACGTGCTGCCGATCGACGTGTTCGACCTCGACGGCTACCGGCGCGTCGCCGACGTGATCGAGGGGTGCGGCATGCACGCGGTGTTCCAAGCCGTGCCGTGGTACCTGTCCGGCGGCGATCCCGAAGACCTCGCCGTGCGCCGCGACTCGATCGCCCGGTTCGGCGACGAGGTGATCGCGCGCGCGGTCTGACGCGTCAGCGAGCGGTGACGGTGGCCGTGTCGCGGCCGGACTTCAGCACCTTGCCGGGAACTGCACCGGTCGCGATGCCGTCGACGACCACCGGCACGCCGTTGACCAGCACTCGCACGACGCCGATCGAACCCGCGGTCAGCCGCGCGGAGTCGCCCGGCAGGTCGTTGACGAGGGTCGCGTCCTCGGCGCCGACGGTCTCGGGATCGAGCACGACGACGTCGGCGTGAGCGCCCTCGCGCAGCACACCGCGGTCGACCAATCCGAACAGCGCGGCGGGGGCCGAGCTCATCATCCGCACCGCGTTCTCGACGGTGGTCAGCTTCTTGCCGCGCAGGCAGTCCTTCAGCCAGCGGGTCGGGTACGGGGCACCGCACATGCGGTCGAGGTGGGCGCCGGCGTCGGAACCGCCGATCATCGCCCGCGGGTCCTGCCACAGCTCGGCGCGCATGCGCCACGACTCGGCGTCGTTGTCCTGCGGGATCGGCCACAAGATGGTGCGCAGGTCGTCGGCGATCACGATGTCGAGCAGCGTGCCGAACGAGCTCTGCCCTCGCTCGGCGGCGATCTTGCGCACGATGCGGCCCTTCAACCCTGCGTTCGCCGGGGAGTACGTGTCGCCGATGACGTAGTCGCCGAAGTCGGCGAGACGCCGGAACACCCCGGCCTCTTGGGACTTCGACGATTCGAGCAGCTGCAAGCGCACGTCGGGATCGTTCAGCCGCTCGATCCGCTCGGCCACCGGAACGCCGAGCACGTCTTGCCAGCCGGGCAGCAGCCACAGCCCGCAGAACGTGAGGAAGCTCATGTTCATCGGCACCTGCACCGGCATCGTCAGCGCGACCACCTTGCCGCCCAGCTCGACCGCGCGGTCGTACGCCTGGAGCTGGCGAGGTACCCGGTCGGCCTCGCGGGAATCGACGGTGAGCACGTTCCAGTTCATCGGCCGGTTGGCCGCGGCGCTCATCTTGGCGATCAGCTCGATCTCGTCGTCGGTGAAGCGGTCGAGGCAGCCGGGCACGATGCCTTCGAGGGTGGTGCCCTCGTGCAGGCCGACCTCTTCGCTCAGCGCGATCAGCTCGTCCGATGTCGCCCAGCGGCTGGCCACCGGCTCGCCGTCGCCGTCGGAGTGCGAGGTGGAGTTCGTGAACGAGAAGCCGAGGGCGCCGGCGTCGATGCAACGGGCCAACTCGGCGCGCATCGCCGCGATCTGGTCGGCGTCGGCCTCGCTGCCGACGGCCTCGGGGCCCATCACGTAGCGGCGGATGGCGCAGTGGCCGGCGAGGAACCCGGCGTTGACGGAGATCGAGCCCTCGATGCGCGCGATGTAGTCGGCGAAGGTCTCCCATCCCCAGTCGGTGCCGTTCTCCAGCGCGGCGAGAGGCATGCCCTCGACCCGCGCCATCATCCGGCGCAGGTAGTCGGCGTCGCCGGGCAGCAGCGGGGCGAGCGTGAACCCGCAGTTGCCGGCGATGACGGTGGTCACCCCGTGGACGCTCGACGGGCTGGCCGTCGGGTCCCACAGCAGCTGGGCGTCGTAATGCGTGTGCGGGTCGACGAATCCGGGCGTGACGAGCAACCCGGTCGCGTCGATGACGACCTTCGCCGGCTCGTCCACCTCACCGATGGCGACGATGCGCCCGTCTCTCACGCCGATGTCGGCACGGCGCGCCGCAGCGCCGGTGCCGTCCACGACCGTTCCACCCTTGATCAGCTCGTCGAGCATGTGCGAACCCCCGGACAGTTGGTTTCTGACGCTCTGTCAGATTGTAACCTCGGACCGCGCCCGAACCATCCGGTCCGGGGCGGCGCGAGGCGAGGCCGAGGGGGCAGAAGATGTCGGACGTGACGGGCGACAAGCACTACCGGATACTGATCGGCGGAGAGTGGCTCGACGGCGCGAACGGCGCCTACGACATCGTCAATCCGGCCACCGAGCAGGTCGTCGGCCGGGCGCCCGAGGCGTCGGTGGAGCAGGCGCAAGAGGCTGCTCGCGCGGCACAGGAGGCGTTCCCCGGGTGGTGGCGCACACCCCCGGCGGAGCGGGCCCGCCTGCTGCAAGCGGTCGCCGATCGCCTGCGCGAACGTCAGGGCGAGCTCGTGCCGCTGATCATCAGCGAGACCGGCGCGACCGCCCAGGTGGGCTCACGCATGCAGGTGCCGGTGGCGATCGAGCGCTTCGAGCGCTACGCCCGCTCGGCGACGCGCTCGATCGACATCGCGCTCCCCCCGGCGCCCACCGCGGCCACCCCCCTCGCCGCGGGCGGGCTGATCGGCGCCGTCGTGCACCGCCAACCGGTCGGTGTGGTGGCGTGCATCTCGCCGTACAACTTCCCCGTCGTCAACATGGCCGGCAAGATCGCACCAGCCCTCGCCGTCGGCTGCACCGTGGTGATGAAGCCCGCTCCGCAGGACCCCCTGGCGGTGATCGAGCTGGCCGAGATCATGCACGAGGTCGGCTTCCCGCCGGGGGTCGTGAACATCGTCACCTCCGCTGCGCCCGAGCCGGCGGCCGCGCTCACCACGAGCCGCGACGTCGACATGGTCAGCTTCACCGGCTCCACCGTCGTCGGCGAGCGCATCTTCGCCGCCGGCGCCCCGACGATGAAGCGCCTGCTGCTCGAGCTCGGCGGCAAGGGTGCGGCGCTCGTCCTCGACGACGCCGACCTGAAGTCCGCGGTGAGCGCGCTGGCCAGCGTGTGGGCGTTCCACAGCGGCCAGATCTGCACCGCGCCGACGCGCGCGATCGTCCACCGCAGCCGCTACGACGAGCTCGTCGGCGCGCTGGCCTCAGCGGCGGGGAGCCTGAAGGTCGGCGACCCGACCGCGCTGGACACCGTCGTCGGCCCGGTGATCTCGGCCGTGCAGCGTGACCGCATCGCGGGCTACGTCGCCGCGGGAGCAAGCGAGGGCGCGACGGTCGTCGTCGACGGTCGCGATCCGGCCGGTGTCGAGCGCGGCTTCTACGTCGCCCCGACCCTGCTCGCCGACTGCCGGGCGGGGATGACGCCGGTGCAAGAGGAGATCTTCGGCCCGGTCGTCGTCGTCGTGCCCTTCGACGACGAGGAAGAGGGCATCGCCATCGCGAACGGCACCGAGTTCGGGCTCTACGACTACGTGTTCTCCACCGACACCGACCGCGCCTACCGCATCGCCCGGCAGCTGCGCAGCGGCAACGTCGGCATCAACACCGCCCAACGCAACCACGAGACGCCGTTCGGCGGCTTCAAGATGAGCGGCATCGGCCGCGACGGCGGCGACTTCGGGCTGCACGCCTACACCGAGATGCAGTCGATCGTGTGGCCGGGATGAAGCCCGCGGCCTTCCTCGCGAGCGTCCGCGCCCTCGACTGCTCGATGCTCGGCCCCGGCGGGCTCGCCGGGCATCTCGTCGACTTCGGGGCTGAAGTGGTGAAGATCGAGGCGCCCGGCGGCGACTACGTGCGCCAGATGACGTGGCCGATCGTCCACGAACAGGGCCCCGGCGGCGAGCGGGTGAGCAACTCGCTCATGCACCTCCACCTCAACCGTGGCAAGAAGTCGCTGGTGCTCGACCTGAAGCAGCCCGAGGCGATCGAGGTGTTCGACGATCTCGTGCGCGCGAGCGACGTCGTCATCGAGGGCATGCGTCCGGGTTTCCTCGCGAAGCGCGGGTACACGTTCGAGCGCCTGGTCGAGCTGAACCCGCGGATCGTGGTGTGCTCGATCTCGGGCTACGGCGCCACCGGCCCCTACCGCGATTTACCGAGCCACGGCGTCGCGTACGACGCGTGGAGCGGGGTGGTGCAGCCCGTCGTCGACGACGACGGCTTCACGCGCATCCCCAACCAGGTCAACGTCGGCATCACCGCCGGGCCGGCATTCGCGGCGATGGCGATCATGGCCGCCCTCGTGCGGGCGCGCACCACCGGTGAGCCGGCGCAGATGGAGCTCGCCCAGAGCGACGCCGCCGCCTACTTCGACTGGTACCGCATCGAGACCGCGCGCTCTTACCAGCGCCCCGCCGACGAGGTCACCGGCAACGCGAGCGACGGCTACGAGCGCCGGGCACCGGGCCTCGGGGGAATGTGGGAGGGGGTGCGCTACCAGTTCTACGAGTCGGCCGACGGGCACGTGCTGTTCATGGCGAGCGAGCAAGCGTTCTGGAAGAGCTTCTGCGCGGGGGTCTCCCGGATGGACCTGTTCGAGCGCTGGCCGGGCTCCACCTACGCCGACCACGCGCGCGGCAACCTCGAACTGCAGGCGGAGCTGCGCGAGATCTTCCGTACGCGCACGACGGCCGAGTGGATCGCGTTCGCCGACGAGCACAACACCACGATCGCCCCCGCGAACACGCCGGCGAGCCTGCTGGACGACCCCCAGTTCCGCGAGCGGATCAGCTGGGTCGGAGCCGAGCGGCTCGGCTGCGACCAGATGCTGCTACCCCTCCACGTCACCGGCGAGGAGCTGCCCGCCCCCGAGCGCGCCCCCGACCCCGGCCAGCACACCGACGAGGTACTGCGCGTGCTCGGCTACGACGACGCCCGCATCGCGGCACTCCGCTCGTCCGGCGCCGTCGCCTGACCCCTGCCGCCCTGCCGCCCGCCGCCCGCCGCCCGAGGCCGCGGCTTGCGCGCCAATCTGGCGCGATAGCTGCACCTGGCGTCGATTCGTTGACAGATTGGCGCGGAAGCTGCGGTTTGGGGGGGCGATCCGGCGGTTCGATGGGGTTCGGTGTTGTTCGACGGGGTTCGGTGGGTCAGGCGATGAGCGGGAAGTCGTGGCCGGTGAGCCAGTGGCGCCCGACCTCGCGGGCCTCGGCCCAGCGGGGGGCGAGGCGCTCACCGGCGGGGTCGTCGGCGGTGACCTGGCCGAAGTCGGCAGGGGTGGGCCCGCAACGATCGGCGTGCTTGCGCAGCGCGGCGAGGTCGAAGCCGAAGATCTCGGCCGCGTTCATGCCCACCATGGCACGGGTCTCGTCGACGGGGATGTCGTGGAAGGTCTTCGTCAGCCACTCCCGCGTCGTCGGCCAGGTGCCCTCCGGGTGGGGGAAGTCGTTGCCCCAGCAGATGTTGCCGACTCCGATCTCGTAGCGCATGCCGAGCTCACGGCGCTTGGTGTTCGAAGCGCCGATGAACACGTTGCGGTCGACGTACTCCGAGGGCAGCATCGACACCGCGCCCCCGAACGGGTTGGCGCCGAGCTTCTCGGCTCCCTTCTGCCCGAGGAACAGCCGGTCCCAGAACCAGAGCAGCCCAGGCAGCCACCAGCAGCCCGCCTCGGCGACGCCGAAGCGCAGCCCGGGGAAGCGCTCGAACACGCCGCTCCACAGCATGAACCACATCGGGCGGGCCGGCCACCAGGTGACCTCGGTGACGTAGATCCCGAGGTGGTCGCCGTACTCCTGGCGCGGCGCGGGGCCGCTGTGGGTGACGACGGGCATCTGCAGTTCCTCGCACAGCGCCCAGACCGGGTCGTAGCGCCGGTCGTGGTAGGGCGTCTGGTCCACCCACATCGCCGGGATCATCACCGACCCGAGCCCGCTCTCCCGGGCGCGGCGGATCTCGGCCAGCACCCGGTCGAGCTCGGCCGTGATCGGCACGAGGGCGACGCCACAGCGTCGCTCGGGGCTCGTCGCGCAGAGCTCGGCGAGCCAGCGGTTGTGGGCGATCGCCCCGGCGAGGCCGAGCTCGGGGTTCATGTCGCCGCTCATCCCCAGCCCCGCACCGAACGGCACGCAGGTGCGGCTCTCGACCGCGTCGGCGTCGGGGAACACGACCTCGCCGCTGACCCCATCGCCGTCCAGCTCGACGTCGCGCCGGGGCGCCTCCCAGCCGCCGCGCAACGCCTCTTCGTGCTCCTCGAACCACGACTTGGCGTAGCTCTCGTTGCGCACGCCGAGCTTGGTGATCGCTTCCAGCTGCACGTGGCGCTCGCTGAGGAAGCCGTCGAAGGCGTCGTGGTACTTCGCGTCGAGGTACGCCCGGTAGTCCTCGGTCGGCAAGCCGGCATGGCTGTCGGCCGACACGATGATGTACGGGGCCGTCGGGTCGTCGGTGGTCGGGTCGCTGTCCACTGGTGGGTCTCCTCTTTCGGTCTCTGTCTCGGCCGGCTCAGCCGGGCACTGCCCGCAGGTACGTCGGGTTGGTACGGGCGAGCATGCTCTCGGCACGCGCCCGGATCTGGGTGTCGGTGCGCTCGCTCGCCGGTTGGATCCAGAACCGCCCCTCGCGCACGGCGTCGACGACCTGCGCGGCGACGTGTTCGACGGGCGTGTACTGGGGCTCGATGCCCGCCGCACGCATCTGTTCTTCGAGTGCTTCGACGGTGGTGTACGGCGTCTGGCGGGCGCGTTCCTTAGCGAACACGTCGGGGCGAGTGCGCCAGCTCTCGAACAGCCCGGTGCGCAGCATGTGCGGGCCGGGGAACAGCACCGCCGCGGTCACGGAAGAACCGGCCTCGAGCAGCTGCGCGTACAGGCACTCGGTCAGGGTGACCACGGCAGCCTTGGTGACCGCGTACTGCGGGGTGGAGGCGAGCGGCGAGACCCCGCCGTTGCCCGACGACGTGTTCACCACGCACCCCTCTTCGCCGCCGGCGACCATCCCCGGCACGAAGGCGTTGATGCCATGGATCACGCCCCACACGTTGACCGCCATCGCCCAGCGCCAGTCGTTCAGCTCGTGCTCCCACATCCGGCCCTCGGCCCCGGCGCCGATGCCGGCGTTGTTGCACAGCAGGTGCACCGCGCCGTGCAGCTCGAGCACGCGGTCGCGCAGTGCCTCGACGCTCGCGTAGTCGGTCACGTCGGTAGGCACGCCGTCGACGTCGAGCCCCGATGCGCGCAGCTCGGCGACGGTCTGCGCGAGCGGCTCGGGCTGCACGTCGGCAAGGACCACCTTCATCCCCTCGGCCGCGAAGCGCTCGCCCATCGCGCGCCCGATGCCCCCGGCGCCACCGGTGACCACCGCCACCCTCCCGACCAGTTCCATCTCGTGTCTCCTCCGAAGCCGTTTCAGCCGTCGATCTGGCCGCTCGCCCGCGCTCAGTCGGTGCCGACTGGCGACAGGTCGTCGTAGCGCTGGTGCACGAAGGGCGTGATCCAGTCGCCGGGCACGGTGCCGTGCAGCTCGCCCCACTGGCGGCTCGTGCGCTCGGCGAGCTCGACCGAGCGCAGCTTGCGCACCGGCAGGTCGGCGACGGGATCGAAGCGGCTCTCGCGCAGCACGATGTCGCCGTCCACGACGAACGCCTCGCGGGTCGTCTCCTCGCGATGGCAGTAGACGAGGGCAGGGTCGGTGTCGAAGCCGTTGCCGTCCGGGGCCGGCAGGAACTTGAAGTAGAAGTCGGTGCGGGTGCGCACCGGTGTCTCGACCGGCGCGCCGACACGGCCGTCGATCTCGACGAAGCGCGTCCCCATCCGCTCGAACCAGCCTTGCACCCGGTCGCCGTCTCGGCTCACCACCACCTCGGCGAGCTTCTTCGGCTCGCCGAACGTCTCCCGCCCGCCGACCACGGCCTGCTCGGTGGTCATCGGCATCACCAGCGGGTAGGCGCCGAGGAGCCCCTCGTGCACCGCCGACACCGCGAACGTCCCCGCCCCGAACGGCGGCCGGCCGAGGCCGATGTCGACGGCTGCCACGGTCACCCGCACCAGCGGCTCGGGAGGCGGCTCCAGCGGGCGGGGCAGCACGGCGGCGATGGCGTCGGCGTCGGTCTCGTAGATGGCGGTGAGCGTCAGCGCCCACACCCCGAGCGAGGTCAGCTCGACCTCGCGGTTGCGCAACTCGTCGGGCGTCCTCGCCCCGTAGCGGATCCGGCTGGAGGCTGCCATGTCAGCCGCGCGCTCCGAACCCGGCGAGCGCTGGGCAGCGCTCCGCGGCGAGGGGCACGTCGCCGGGGCGCAGCGGCACGTCGATCTCGGCCACGGCCGGCCCGACCCGCTCCGCGATCGGCGCGAGCGCGGCGATGTCGAAGCCGTACAGCGCGGCCGCGTTGCCCCCGAGCATCGCCGCCACCTCGTCGGTCGGGACCCCGGCGAACGCGGCGCGAATCGCCTCGCGCGACCAGGGGTAGGAGGCCTCCTTGTGCGGGTAGTCGTTGCCCCACATGATGCGGTCGCCTCCGACGCGGTCGCGCAGCGGCACCTCGGCGGGGCGGATGAAGCTGGCCCCGATGTAGCACTGGCGGGCCCAGTACTCGCTCGGCTTCATCGAGAGCTTGCCGACCACCGACGCTCCCCACTCGGCCTCCTGCGATCCCCCCGCCTTGCCCATGCGGTCGAAGAAGTAGTCGAGACGGGCCAGCTCTTCGGGCACCCACGCGGTGCCGGACTCGGTGAACACCAAGTTCATCCCCGGATGCCGCTCGAACGCGCCCGACACCATCAGATGGGCGAGCGCACGGTGGGACCACCACGTCACCTCGAGCAGGAAGATCACCTTGTCCGCGTCGGCGTCGCCCATCGGCGGGCTGGCGCTGCCGCCGTGGTGGCTCACCGGCATCGCCAGTTCTTCGCACACCTCCCACAGTGGCTCGTACACCGGTTCGTAGAGCTGGGGCAGGCCGATGCCGGGCGGGACACCGGGCAGCAGCACCCCACCGGTGAGCCCGTGCGCGTGCGCCCACCGGATCTCTTCGACAGCGGCGGGTATGTCGTGCAGCATGATCTGGGCCACGCCCGCACGGCGCCCCGGCGTGGCCGCGCAGAAGTCGGCGAGCCAGCGGTTGTGCGCCTGCAGGCCCGCCCAGCGCAACGCGAGGTCGCCGGCGGTCGCCGCCGGCACCTGGGTGGTGAGCGAAGCCTTGGGGAAGAACGGCGGGATGGTGTTCGGGAACACCACCTCGGCGACGATGCCGTCGTCTTCGAGCTCGGCGAGGCGCCGGTCGCTGTCCCAGTTGCGGCTGCCGTCGGGGCCGGAGAGGTCGGCGTAGGGGTTCTCGAACGTCGCCGCCCACGCGTCGAAGTCGTCGTGGTGGCGGGAGGCCAGGTACGGGCGGTAGTCGGCCAGGTCTGCCCCGGCGTGGCCGTCGGAGCTGATCACCACATAGCGGTCGCCAGCGAGCATCTCTGTCACTACCCCCCTTGCAGCCTGTATCGACATGCGATACGGTAGCTCACGTCGTGATACAGTCTCCCGCCGAGGTGCCATGGCTGTCAAGACCCTGCAGTCCGTCGAAAGCGCGTTCCGGGTGCTGGAGCTGCTCGCCGAGCGCCAGCCCGCCGGAGTGTCCGCGCTCGCCCGCGAGGCCGGCCTCGACAAGAACGCCGTGCAGCGGGTGCTCGTCACCCTCGGCGGGCTCGGCTGGATCCGCCAGGTCGACGACGACAGCGGCGCGTGGGAGCTCACCGGGCGCGCCGCGCGCGTGGCGGCGCACTACGCGCCCGACTGGCGGGAGGCCGCGCGCCCCCATCTGGAGGGACTCCAGCAGAGCACCGGCGAGACCGTGCTCATGTGGCGCCGGGAGGGAGAGCAGCTGGTGCTGGTGGACGCCGTCGACAGCGTGCAGCCGCTGCGGGTGACCGTGCCGATCGGCACCGAGCTGCGTCTCGAGGCCGACCACGAACTGCGCCGCCAGCTCGGCGCGCCGGCCGAGCCGCGCCGGCACTGGGTGGTCGACCAGTCCTATCCGAACGCCGTGGCCGTCGGCGCGGCCCTGTTCGACCGCGCCGGGCGAGGGGTAGGGGTGCTAACCGTCGTCGGGCCGCGCAGCCGCCTGCCGCGAGCCGACCTGAAGAGGTTGGGCGCGCTCGCCGCCGCCGCCGCGCGAGCGATCGACGCCGCACGTTGAGCCCGGCAGCTAGCAGCGGTGCACGATCTGCTCGGCGAACTCGTCGATCGAGCTCTGGTAGACGGCGGCCACCTCGTCGAGCGTCCGCTGCTCGCCGGCGGCCAAAGCGGGAAGGGCGGGCAGGTTGGCGAGCGCCCACGGCTGGCACATCATCGCGGTGATCCCGTCGTCTTCGGCACGGCGGTAGAGGTCGGCGCTCGGCATCTCGTAGATGCCCAGGATGATCTCGAACGGTTCGCCGGCGCGACCCTCCGCGCGCAGGTACTCCTTCAGCTTCCGGGCGTACTGCACCGCCTCGTCGTAGGGATAGGCGCCGCCGATCCAGCCGTCGCCCACCTGGGCCGCACGCTTCAGCGCGATGTCGGAGTAGCCGCCGATGTAGATCGGCACCGGTGCCGGCGGGTGGGGCTCCATCATCAGCTCGGGGATGTCGTAGTGGTCGCCGTGCCACTCCACCCAGCCGCCCTTCCACAGCTCCCGCAGTGCCCGCACCATCTCCGTCAGGCGCTTGCCGCGCGTGGCGTACTCCTGGCCCTGCAGCTCGAACTCTTCTCTCATCCACCCCGCGCCGGCGCCGAG
Source organism: Actinomycetota bacterium (assembly GCA_016700055.1). Lineage (NCBI taxonomy): Bacteria > Bacillati > Actinomycetota > Actinomycetota bacterium. The sequence continues at coordinate 2,337,960 of CP064997.1, read as the reverse complement.
CATCACCCGGCCGCCGGAGATCACCGAAGCCGTGGCGACCTCCTTCGCGAGCTGCAGGATCGGACGGTGGGGAGCTACGTACACGTTCGTCGTGAAGCGCAGTTGCGTGGTCAGCGCCGACATGGCGCCGATCAGCACCCACGGATCCGGCCAGGCCGTCTCCGGTTCCCAGATCGGGCGGCCGTCGGGGTGCGGCGAATACGGGTACGGACTGGTCAGCTCCCGCGGGTGCACGAGGTGGTCGCTGACCATCAGCCCGTGGTAGCCAGCGCGGTCGAGCAGCGTCGCGACATGCACCATCTCGGTGGTGTCCATGAAGGCCGTTGCGCACCAGAACTTCATCGATTCCCCTATGTGTCGAAGCGGTCTGCGGTCTGACACTCTGTCAGACGTGGACCCGCCCGCTCCCCCTCAGGTCGAGAGCGTTGCGGGCGACGGGGTGGTGCTGATCGACAACGACGACGGCGTCGCGGTGGTCACGCTGCACCGCCCGCAGGCGCGCAACGCACTGAACGCCGAGCTCGCCGCTGCGCTGCCGGGCGCGATCAGCGCCTGCGACGCCGATCCGGCCGTGCGCGCGATCGTGCTCACCGGCAGCGACCCCGCGTTCTGTGCCGGATTCGACCTGCGCGACGTGCGTTCCGGCGCGAAGACCGGCGCCAACCCGCACCCGGGATGGTGGGGCGCGCTGCCCCCGACACGGGTGCCGGTGATCGGTGCGATCAACGGGGCGGCGGTCACCGGCGGGTTGGAGATCGCTTTGGCGTGCGACTTCCTGGTCGCTTCCGAACTGGCCCGGTTCGCCGACACCCACGCGAAGGTGGGGATGCTGCCCGGGTGGGGGCTGACGATCCTGTTGCCCGAGGCCGTCGGTGCCCGCCGGGCGCGGCAGATGAGCCTCACGGGTGACTTCGTCGACGCGCCCACCGCGCTCGCGTGGGGCCTGGTGAACGAGGTCGTCGCCCACGGCGAGCTGCTCCCCCGCGCCGTCGAGCTGGCCCGCCACGTGGCGGCCAACCCCGCCGCGGCGGTCGCCGAGGTGCGCGCGCTGTACCGCGAGGTGGCGCCGATGGGTTGCGGCGAGGAGACCTACGAGTACGAGAACCGCCGCGCCCGCGAGTGGGCGGCGCGGGCCGCCGCCGAGCGCAGCAGGCAGCCGTGACGCGCGTCTACGCGGGGATGGACCCCCGCCTCCCGGTGGCGCGGGTGGGTGAGCACGCCCGCCGCGTCGAACGGCTCGGCTACGACGGGCTGCACGTCGCGGAGACGATCCACGACCCGTTCCTCGTGTCGATGGCCGCGCTCACCGCCACGGAGCACATCGTCGTGCGGACGTCGGTCGCGCTCGCCTTCCCGCGCAGCCCGATGGCCGTCGCCTATTCGGCGTGGGACCTGGCCGCGCTCTCGTCGGGACGGTTCCAGCTCGGGCTCGGCACCCAGATCCGCCCCCACATCGAGCGCCGCTTCGGCGCGGCCTTCGACGATCCCGTCGGCAGGATGCGCGACTACGTCGCCGCGGTGCAGGCGTGCTGGCGAGCCTTCGGCGGTGAGGAGCGGCTGAACCAGGTGAGCGAGCACTACACGCTGAACCTGCTGACCCCGAACTTCACCCCCGACCCTCTGCCCGACGGAGCCGCTGCGCCGCAGATCTGGCTGGGAGGCGTCAACCGCGGCATCGTGGCCCTGGCCGGTCGGGTGGCGGCTGGGTTCGTCACGCACCCGACGAACAGCCACCCGCGCTACCTGCGTGAGCTGTGCCTGCCCGAGCTGGAGCGGGGCGCGGCCGCCGCGGGGCGAACGCTCGCCGACATCGAGGTGGTCGCCGGCACGCAGTGGATGCTCGGCAACTCACTGGCCGAGCTCGACGAGCGCCGTGAGCACAACCGGCGGCTGCTCGCGTTCTTGTACTCGACGCCGGCGTACGAGCGCACTCTCGACCTGTTCGGCTGGACCGAGCTCGCCGGGCGGCTGCGGGCGCTGATCCGCGAGGGTCGCTGGGACGACCTGCGCGGGCTCGTCACCGACGAGGTGCTCGACGCGCTCGTGCCCCAGGCCACATACGCCGAGCTCCCCGCCGTTGCCGAGGAGTGGTTCGCCGGTCTGGCCGGCGGCCTGCTCGTCGCCCCGCCACCGGACCCCACCGACGACGCCGCCTTCGCCGACGCCCTCACCGCGCTGAAGCGCCAGTTCTGACCTACCGCCGGCGCGCGGCGCGACCGGTGGAAGTGCGATATCTCACGACAGACGGGTGTCTCCACATATCGCACTTCCAGCGCGGCCAGCGCGGCGCATGCGGAAGTGCGATATCTCACGACAGACGGGTGTCTCCACATATCGCACTTCCACCGCCGCCACCGCGGCCACCGCGGCCAGCGCGGCCAGCGAAGCGCGGCCGGAGGCGGGCTAGCCGAGCAGGTGGTGTTCGGCGAGCACGTCGCGGCTGACCACCTCTCGGCCGGCGAGCGCTCGCGCCGGCTCGCTGCCCGCCAGCAGCCAGGCGATCACCGCCGCCGGGCCCTCCGGAGGGTCCCCGGTCACCTCGGTGCGGGCATGCTCGGCACGCGCCCGCATCACGTCGGTGACGACGTGGCCGGGGTTGAGGCTGTAGGCGCGCAGGCCCTGGCCGGCGTGTTCGGCGTGGAGCACCCCCGCGATGCGGTGCGCGGCGCCCTTGGCCATCGCGTACGCGAGCCCCCACCCGCCTTCGCCGGCCGGCTTGCGCGGTGAGAGCGTCGCCGCCCCGGAGGTGAGGTGCACGAACACCCCGTCGCCGCGCTCGAGCATCGGCGGCAACAGTCGCTTCAGCAGGATGAGCGGGGTGACGGCGTCGGCCTCGATCACTCGCTGGAGCAGGTCGAGGGGGACGTCGAGGAAGCGGTCGTTGATTCCCGGCCCCTGGTAGATGGCGTTCGACACCATGGCGTCCACCCGGCCGAAGGCGGCTAGGGCCTCGTCCGCGGCCAGGGCCACCCCCTCGGGATCGGTGAGGTCGAGCGCCACCGGGACGGCCTCCCCGCCGAGCGCGACACATGCCGCGGCGACCTCGTCGACCGAACCGGGCAGCGCCGCTCCGGCGACGGGATCGGTCAGCGACGTGCCCTCGAACGTCGCCCCACCGGCTACCGATCGAGCGGTGAGCACCAGGCGCCAGCCGTCGGCGGCGAGCGCCAGCGCGGCCTCCTTGCCGATCCCCCGGCTCGCCCCGGTCACCATCGCCACCTTCGTCGCGCCGGATCCGTGGAGCACGCAACCGGACTGTACGGTGCGAGCCGATGGCCGCCCAATCGACCCGATCGACGCCCGCCACCGCCAACGGATCGACCCCCACCGCGGGGGAGGTGCGCTTCGACGGCCGAGTGGCGATCGTCACCGGTGCGGGCCGCGGCCTCGGCCGCGAGCACGCCCTGCTGCTCGGTGCCCGCGGCGCGCAAGTGGTCGTCAACGACGCCTCCGCCGAGCACGCGCGGTCGACCGCCGACGACATCGTCGCCGCCGGTGGCCTGGCCGTCGCGGAGACCCATTCCGTCGCCGACGCCGACGGCGCGGCCGCCATCGTGCGCCGCGCGGTAGCCGAGTTCGGCGCACTGCACATCGTGCTCAACAACGCTGGTCGCGGTGGGCCGACCGGCACGATCGAGCAGACGACCGACGAGCAGGTGGAGGTGATCGTGTCGACGCACCTCGTCGGGTCGTTCTACGTGACCCGCGCCGCGTGGCCGGTGCTGCGTGGGCAGGGCTTCGGCCGGGTGCTGTTCACCGCCTCCGGGTCGGCGCTCGGCAGCGCCGGCATGCCCGCGTACTCGATGGCCAAGGCCGGCCTCTTCGGCCTCACCAGGTCGCTCGCGGTCGAGGGCGAGCCGCACGGCATCACCGTCAACGCCATCTTGCCGATCGGGTACACCCGCTCGGCCGCGCTCAACCCGCACGAGGACACCCGCCGGTGGATGGAGGAGCACTTCCCTCCCAGCCTCTGCTCGCCGGCCGCGTGCTGGCTGGTCCACGACGACGTGCCCTGCACGGGAGAGCTGATCACCGCCGGCGTCGGCCGGGTGGCCAGGATCGCCACCGTCGGGGTGCCCGGACTCGACCGGGGGGGCGAGCTCACCATCGAAGACGTCCGCGACCGCTGGGCCGAGGTCGTATCGATGGACGGCTCGGGGGTGGTGACGAGCGGGCGCGACGAGCTCGCCTTCTACACCGGCGAGGCCGCGTGGCGCGATTGAGCCGGCGGCAGCGACCGGTTGCAGCCCCCGCGAAGCTTTCTGACAGACTGTCAGAAACGGGACAGGGCACGGCTCTCGTGGGTCTGCCACACCGTCTCCTCTAGAAGGCACAGGGGGATAGCGCACGCATGCACATCGGCGACACGCCCGAGGAGGCCGCGTTCCGCGCCGAGGCCCGTGCCTGGCTCGACCAGCAAGCGAGCCGTCGCGAGAGCGGTGACGCCCAGGTCGCAGCCCCCGCCGGTGGGCTCGCGGCCCACATCCAGAGGTGCCGTGACTGGCAACGCGTGCTCGCCGACCACGGCTGGGCGGGGATCACCTGGCCGACGGAGTACGGCGGGCGCGGCGCGAGCTCGATCCAGGCCGCCATCTTCGGCGAGGAGCAGGCCAACTACGACGTGTCCGTCGGCGCGTTCGCGGTGTCGATCGGGATGGTCGGGCCGACGCTGATCGCCCACGGGTCGCCGGAGCAGAAGGAGCGCCACCTGGCCCGGATCCTGCGCGGTGACGAGGTGTGGTGCCAGCTGTTCAGCGAGCCGGGCGCGGGCAGCGACCTCGCCGGCCTGGCCACCCGCGCCGAGCTCGACGGCGACCATTACGTGGTGAACGGCCAGAAGGTGTGGACGAGCTTCGGCCAGTTCGCCGAGTACGGGATCCTGCTCGCCCGCACCGACCCGTCGGTACGCAAGCACGCCGGGATCACCTACTTCATCGTCGACATGTCGAGCCCGGGGATCGAGGTGCGCCCGATCACCCAGATCACGGGGATCAAGCACTTCAACGAGACCTTCCTCACCGACGTGCGCATCCCGGTCGAGAACGTCGTCGGCGAGGTGAACGGCGGCTGGGCCGTCGCCCAGACCACCCTCACCAGCGAGCGGGGAGTCATCGGCAGCGGCGGCGGGTGGCCCGTCGCCCAGCTGATCGACCTCGCGCAGCGCTACGGCAAGGCCGACGACCCCGCCGTGCGCCAGAGCCTCGTCAAGGCGCATTGCCGCGAAGAGACGATGAAGTACATGCGCTACCGGATGCGCACGGCGATGAGCCAGCGCAAGATGCCCGGCTTGGAGATGCTCGTGCTCAAGCTCGCCGTCGCGCAGCACTGGGCGCGCAGCGGCGACGTGGCGATGCAGATCCTCGGCGCGGCCGGCACGCTCGCCGGCGAGGACGCCGCCGAGAACGACGCCTGGGGCCAGCAGTTCCTCGGCCAGTACTCGATCCGCATCGGCGGGGGCACCGACGAGATCCAGCACAACATCATCGCCGAGCGCGGTCTCGGCCTACCCCGAGAGCCCGACCCGGACAAGGGCCTGCCTTGGCAGGCCTTGACCAGGGCATAGCGGGTCTCTCCAGCATCCCAAGGACGACCACCATGAGCGATTCGACGACGACCGCTGCCGGCGACACCGAGACCGCCGAGGAGAAGGCCGCGTTCTACGCCACCTTGCAGAGCTTCGTCGGGCTCGAGATCGGGCCGCCCGTGCCCGGCCCCGACGAGGTCAACGCGCCGATGGTGCGCCACCTGGTGGAGACGCTCGGCGACGAGAACCCCGTGTACACCGACCCCGCGGCCGCCGCGCGCAGCGTGCACGGCGGCCTCGTCGCCCCGCCGACGATGCTGCAGGCGTGGGTGATGACCGGCATCGAGGGCCCGAGCCGCGGCGGTGACAGCCCGTACGTGCAGATGAACGAGCTGCTGTTCGCGAAGGGCTTCACCAGCGTCGTCGCCACCAACAGCGAGCAGACCTACGTGCGCTACCTGCGCCCCGGTGACCGGTTGACGATGCGCACCGTCATCGACTCGATCAGCGAGGAGAAGACGACCGGGCTCGGCACGGGTCACTTCGTGACCACCCGCCAGGACTACTACGACGCCGCCGGCGAGCTGGTCGGCTCGATGCTGTTCCGCATCATTCGCTTCCGTCCCCGGCCGAAGGCGCCGGCGCCCCCCGCACGCCCGCCGCGGCCGTACGCGGCGACCACGCCCGACACCGGCTGGTGGTTCGACGCGCTGGGTGAGGGGCGGCTCCTCGTCCAGCGGTGCGCGTCGTGTGGGCTGCTGCGCCACCCGCCGGGGCCGATGTGCCGGAGCTGCCACTCCCTCGACTGGGAGCAGGTCGACGCACCGCTCGCCGGCACGATCCACAGCTTCGTCGTCACGCACTTCCCGCAGGTGCCGAGCTTCGACTACCCCCTTCCGATCGCGCTCGTCGAGCTGGCGGGCTCCGCGCCGGGCCAGGTGATCCGCATGGTGATGAACACCGCCGACACCCCGCGCGAGTCCCTCGTCATCGGTGCGCCGGTGCGCATCGAGGTCCGCGACGCCGGCGAGGGCACGATGCTGCCGTTCGCGATCGTCGACGGCGACACCGCGCCGGCCCCTACAGAGGGAGCAAGCTCGTGAACTTCGACCTGACCGAAGAACAAGAGGTGGTGCGTGACCTCGCCCGCCAGATCTTCGAGGGCCAGGCGCCACCCGAGCGCGTGAAAGAGGTCGAGAGCGCCGACGGCTTCGACCGCGAGCTGTGGGCCCAGCTCGCGGCGAGCGGCATCCAGGCGCTCTGCGTTCCCGAGGAACACGGCGGCAGCGGGATGGGGATGGTAGAGGCCGCCCTCGTGCTGACCGAGCTCGGCCGCCGGGTGGCACCCGTGCCGCTCGCGCCTTCGATGGTCGCCGCCCTGGTGCTCGCCCGCCACGGCACACCCGAGCAGCAGCAGCGCTACCTGCCCCGCATCGCCGCCGGCGAGGTGGTCGCGATCGCGCTGGCCGAGCCGGGCGCGAACGACCTCACCCACCCCTCGCTGCGGGCCACCCCCACCGGCAGCGGCGTGCACCTGGCCGGCGTGAAGCCGGCCGTGCCGCACGCCCAGAACGCGGCGATCCTGCTGGTGAGCGCGAGCCTGCCCGACGGCGCGCCGCTGGTCGCCGTCGTCGACACCGCCGACGCCGCGGCCGGCCTACGCGTCACGCCGCTCTCCACGACGAACCACGAGCCCCAGGCCGAGCTCGACCTCGACCTCACCGTCGCCTCCGAGCAGGTGCTCGGTGAGCCCGGAGGCGCTGGCGCCGACGTGCTGCGGGCACTGGCCGAGCACTCGCTGGTGGCGATCGCCGCCCTGCAGGTGGGCGTCGCCGAGGGTTCGCTCAAGATGACCGCCGAGCACCTGTCCACCCGCATCCAGTTCGGTCGCCCCCTCTCGGCGTTCCAGGCCACCGGGCAGCGTGCCGCCGACGGCTACATCACCACCGAGGCGATGCGCGTCACCGCCCTCAACGCGGCCTGGCGGCTGTCCTCGGGCCTCGACGCCGCCCGCGACGTCGCCGTGGCCGCCTACTGGGCCACGGAAGGTGCCCAGCAGGTGGTGCTCGCCGGCCAGCACCTGCACGGCGGGATCGGTTCCGACGTCGACTACCCGGTGCACCGCTACTTCCTGTGGGGCACGCAGCTCGCCACCGCGCTCGGCGGCGCCAGCTCCCACCTCGCCCGACTCGGCCGGCTCATCGCCACCGCCTGACGCCCAAGCCCGGAGCCACACCCATGAACCTGACCACGCTGCGCTACGACGACGTGCAAGTCGGCGACGAGCTGCCCCCGCTCGACATCGCGCTCACCCGCACGCTGATCGTCGCCACCGCGATCGCCACCCGCGACTACCAAGAGGTGCACCACGACCCGGGGCTCGCCGTCGAGCGCGGTTCGAAGGACATCATCATGAACATCCTCACCACGAACGGCTTCGTCGGGCGCTTCGTCACCGACTGGGCAGGCCCCGACGCATTGGTGCGCTCGGTGAAGGTGCGCCTCGGCGCCCCGAACTACCCCGGCGACACCATGCACATGACCGGCCAGGTGAGCGAGAAGGTCGACGACGAGCGCGCCGTACGGGTCACCGTGCGCGGCGCCAACAGCCTCGGCGACCACGTCAACGCCACGGTGGAGGTGGAGCTGCCGTGAGCAAGGCCAAGGGCAACAAGCTGGGCGGGCAGGCGGCGATCGTCGGCATCGGGGCGACGGAGTTCTCGAAGGAGTCCGGGCGCAGCGAGATGAGCCTCGCCTGCGAGAGCGTGCTCGCCGCGGTCGAAGACGCCGGCCTGGTGCCCGCCGACGTCGACGGCCTGGTGGCGTACACCGCCGAGAACAACCCCGAGATCGAGCTCGCCCGTCACCTCGGCATCGGCGAGCTGCGCCACTTCAGCCGCATCCACTACGGCGGCGGCGCGGCGTGCGCCACGGTGGTGATGGCCGCGATGGCGGTGGCCACCGGCGTCGCCGACGTCGTCGTCTGCTACCGCGCCTTCAACGAGCGCAGCGGACGCCGGTTCGGCGCAGGCGTGCAGGATCTGCCCAACGCCGCCACCGCGGAGAGAGCCCAGTTCTCCTGGACGAGCCCGTTCGGGCTGCTCACGCCGGCGAGCTGGGTGGCGATGGTCGCCCAGCGCTACATGCACCTGTACGGCGCCACCAGCTCCGACCTCGGCCGCATCGCCGTCGCCGATCGCAAGCACGCGGCGACGAACCCCGCGGCATGGTTCTACGAGCAGCCGATCACCCTCGAAGACCACCAGGCGAGCCGGTGGATCGTCGAGCCGCTGCACCTGCTCGACTGCTGTCAGGAGTCCGACGGTGCCCAGGCGATCGTCGTGACGACCGCCGAGCGTGCCCGTGACCTGCCCCAGCCCCCGGCGATCATCGTCGCCGGCGCGCAGGGAGCCGGCGAGGAGCAGTGGACGATGAGCAGCTTCTACCGCGACGACATCGCCCAGCTCCCCGAGATGCGCCTCGTCGCCGACGAGCTGTGGGCTTCGTCGGGGCTCACCCCGGCCGACATCCAGACCGCGGTGCTCTACGACCACTTCACGCCGTACGTGCTGATGCAGCTCGAGGAGTTCGGCTTCTGCGGGCGCGGCGAGGCGAAGGACTTCATCGCCGACGGCGCGATCGAGCTCGGCGGGAGATTGCCCGTCAACACCCACGGCGGCCAGCTCGGCGAGGCGTACATCCACGGCATGAACGGGATCGCCGAAGGTGTGCGCCAGGTGCGGGGGACCAGCGTGAACCAAGTCGGTAATGTCGACCACGTCCTCGTCACCGCCGGCACCGGCGTCCCGACGAGCGGCCTCATCCTCGGGAAGGACTACTGAAGCATGCCGATCGACACCTCACTCGTCGACATCCAGAGCCACGGCGTCTACGTCGACGGCCCGCCGCACGACACCTTCGCCGTCCTGCGCCGTGAGGCGCCGATCTTCCGCCACGAGGGCAAGAACCCCGGCGACACGCCCTGGTTCTGGGCCATCACCCGCCACGCCGACATCGTCGCCGTCAGCCGCCAGTTCCAGACGTACTCGGCCGCGCGCAAGGGAGTGACGATGTTCGAGGACCGCGCCGACATGGAAGTGGCGCGGATGCTGATCGACACCGATCCACCCGAGCACACCCGGCTGCGCGGCCTCGTCAACCGGGGGTTCACCCCGCGGGCGATCAAGATGCTCGCCGACCACTACGTAGACGTCACCAAGCGTCTCGTCGACGAGGCGATCGAAGAGGGCGAGGTCGACTTCGTCACCAAGGTCGCCGCCGAGCTGCCGCTCATCGCGATCGCCGAGATGATGGGCCTCCCGATGGAAGACCGGCACAAGGTGTTCGACTGGTCGAACCGGATGATCGCGACGAGCGACTCCGACTATTCGAGCGGCATGGAGGACGCCACCGCAGCGGCGGGCGAGCTCTACATGTACGCCCAGGAGCTCGCCGCAGACCGGCGGGCGAACCCACGCGACGACATCATCTCGATCCTCGTCGGTGCAGAAGACGGCGACCAGCTCTCCGAGCACGAGTTCAACCTGTTCGTGCTGCTGCTCAGCGTCGCCGGCAGCGAGACCACCCGCAACGGCATCAGCCACGGGGTGCTCTCCCTGATGGAGCATCCGGCAGAGTGGGCGCGCCTGCGGGCCGACCCCTCGCTCGTCGACAGCGCGGTCGAGGAGATCCTGCGCTGGGCGACACCGGTGAACCTCTTCCGCCGCACGGCCACGTGCGACGTGGAGCTGCACGGCCAGCACATCGCCGAGAACGAGAGCGTGGTCATCTTCTACGCGTCGGGCAACCGCGACGAAGACGTCTTCGACCGCCCCGACACCTTCGACATCACCCGCTCGCCGAACCCGCACCTCACCTTCGGCGGCGGCGGCCCGCACTTCTGCCTCGGCTCCAACCTCGCCCGGCTCGAGATGCGCGCCGTGTTCGACGAGCTCGCCCGGCGCTGTGACCACATCGAGCAGACCGGCGAGGTGCACCGCCTGCGCAGTTCGTTCATTAACGGCATCAAGACCCTGCCGGTTCGCCTGGTCCCGGCCTGACCCGGAGAAAGGACCCCCCAATGGGCAACCCCGTCATCATCGAGGCCGGCCGCACCGCAATCGGCAAGCGCAACGGCTACTTCGCCGACATGCACGCCTCTCGGCTGCTCGGCGCCGCGCAGGTGGGCGTGGTGCAGCGAGCCGGGCTCGACCCGGCATCGATCGGCCAGATCGTCGGGGGCTGCGTCACCCAAGCCGGCGAGCAGGCGTCGAACGTCACCCGCACGTCGTGGCTGCAGGCGAACATGCCGTGGGAGGTGGCGGCGACGACGATCGACTGCCAGTGCGGCTCCAGCCAGCAGGCCAACCACATGATCCACAACATGATCGCCGCCGGGGTGATCGACAGCGGCATCGCGTGCGGCGTCGAGCACATGAGCAAGGTGTGGCTCGGCGCCAACGTGCCGCGCACGGCCGACGAGCAGTTCGTGAACGGCAGCTCCAAGGACGCCGACTTCCCGTTGGACATGCCCGACCAGTTCACCGCCGCCGAGCGGATCGCGCAGCGCCGCGGCATCACCCGCGCCCAGGTTGACCACCTCGGGCTGATCTCCCAGCGCAAGGCCATCCGGGCCACCGAGGAAGGGCGCTTCGAGCGCGAGATCATCCCGGTCGAGGTCGCGGACGCCGACGGCAACACCACCGTGGTCACGCGCGACGGCGGGCTACGGGAGACGTCGGCCGAGAAGCTGGCCGCGCTGAACCCGGTGCTGCCCGGCGGGATGCACACGGCGGGCAACTCGAGCCAGATCTCCGACGGCGCGGCAGCGGTGCTGTGGATGGACGAGGCGCGCGCCAAGGCAGAAGGGCTCCGCCCGCGGGCTCGCATCGTCGCCCAATGCCTCGTCGGTGCCGAGCCCTACTACCACCTCGACGGCCCGGTGCAGTCGACGGCGAAGGTGCTCGCCGACGCGGGGATGACCATGGCCGACATCGACATCGTCGAGATCAACGAGGCGTTCGCGAGCGTCGTGATGTCGTGGGCGAGCGTATACGGGATATCCGAGGAAGAGCTCGAGACGAAGGTCAACGTCAACGGTGGCGCGATCGCCCTCGGGCATCCCGTCGGCTCCACCGGCAGCAGGCTGATCACCACCGCCCTGCACGAGCTGGAGCGGCGCGACGCCGAGTTCGCGCTGGTGACGATGTGCTGCGGGGGCGCGGTGTCGACGGGCACGATCCTGCAGCGCCTCTGATGCCCCGCGACGCCGCGGCCACGCGCGACCTGCTGCTCGACGCAGGTCAACGGCTGTTCGCGGCGTCGGGAGTGTTCTCCACACCCTTGAACCAGGTGGTCGCGGCCGCGGGGCAGCGCAACGCGTCCGCGCTCCACTACCACTTCGGTGGGCGCCAGGGCCTGCTCAACGCCATCTTGGAACGTCAGGGAGACGAGATCGAGCAGGAGCGCCGGCTCGTGCTCGACCGCATCGAGGTGACGGGCGCGGCCGGCGACCTGCGTGCGCTCGTCGAGGCGATCGTGCACCCGCAGGCTCACAAGCTGGAGACCTCAGGCGGCCGTGAGTTCCTCGCCATCGTGCCCCAGCTCAACGAGCTGTTCGCGATGTGGGACTCCGACGGCTCTCCGGTGCAGGCCCGCCGCGCCTTGCGGGCCATCGAGCGCGCGTTGCCGAGCGGGCTCGGCCCGGATCTCGCCCACGAGCGCGTGACGCGCTTTCTGGAGCTGGTCACCGAGGCCCTCGGAGCCCGCGCCCGCCTGTTGACGAGGGGCCGGGAGACCGCGATCACGAACGAGGAGTTCGTCGCCAACCTGATCGACATGGCCGTCGGCGCGCTGTCCGCGCCGCCAGGGCAGCAGGTGGCGCGCTAGCGGCCGCGCGCCAGGCCGAGCCCCGCCGACGCGACCAGCTCGCGCTGGATCTCGTTGACGCCGCCCCCGAACGTGTTGATCTGCGCCGCCCGGTTCGCCTGCTCCACCTCGCCGTGCAGCACCGCTCCCGGCGAGCCGGGGCGCAGGTGCGCGGCCGGGCCGAGGATGCCCTGCAGCGTGCGGTACACCTCGACCGCCTTCTCGGTGCCGAACACCTTCACCGTCGACGCCTCCGCTGGCCCGAGCGCGTGATCGGCGACCAGCTTCGCGAGCTTCCAGGTCATCAACCGGATCGCGTCGAGCAGTGCCGTGCACCGGGCGAGGTCCATCTGCACCCACGCCAGGTCGATCATCGTCTCGCCGTCGCGCACGCCAGACGGTGTGGTGCGGCACCACTCGGTGACGTCTTCGCACAGCCTCTCGGTCAGCCCGGAGAGCGCGGCGAGCCCCACCCGTTCGTGGTTCAGCTGCATCGTGATCAGCCTCCAGCCACCGTTCACCTCACCGACGACGTTCGTCGCCGGCACCCGGACGTCGGTGTAGTAGGTGGCGGTGGTGGTGCCCCCGCCGACGGTGACGATCGGGGTCCAGTCGAACCCCGGCGAGGACGTCGGCACGATCAGGATCGAGATCCCCTTGTGCTTCGGGACGTCGGGATCGGTGCGGCACGCCAACCACACGTAGTCGGCCTGGTTCGCCCCGGACGTGTACACCTTCGCGCCGTTGACCACCCACTCGTCGCCGTCGCGCACCGCGCTGGTGCGCAGGCTGGCGAGATCGGTGCCGGCCTCCGGCTCGGTGTAGCCGATGGCGAAGTTGATCTCCCCGTTCAAGATGCCGGGCAGGTACTTGGCCTTCTGCTCGGGGGTGCCGAGCGCCATGATCGCCGGACCGACGGTGTTGACGGTGACGAACGGGAAGGGGGCGTGGGCGCGCTGGATCTCGTCGAACATGATGAACTGATCGGTCGCCGGGCGCCCGCGGCCGCCGTACTCCACCGGCCAGCCGAGCCCCAGCCAGCCGTCGCGCCCGAGCCGGCGCACGATGTCACGGAACTCCGCCGTGCCCTCATCCGCCCCACCGAGCCTGCCCCGGACCTCGGGCGGGAGGAGCGCGGCGAAGTACTGGCGCAGCTCCGCACGCAGGGCCTGCTGCTCTTTCGTCTCGGCCAGGTACATGTCCGGCATCGTAGACGACCGGTCCCCGAATCTGACGGGCCGTCAGATTCGAGCAGGTAGGCGATGTCAGTCGCGTTGCAGCTTCTTTGCACTGGCCACCCACGTGGTGGCACCCACCGCCGCAGCAGCTAGACAGGACGACCGTGCGCATGATGACCCCCGCCAGCCGGGAGATCTCGGTAGAGGAGGCCTACGACGGCACACACCGCCGGCGCCACGACGACCGGCCCTGGGTGGTGCTCTCGATGATCTCCACCGCCGACGGCGCGACCGCCCTCGAGGGCAGCTCGGGCCCACTCGGCGGGGACGCCGACCGGGCGGTGTTCATGCACCTGCACCGCTGCGCCGACGTGGTGCTGGTCGGCGCCGAGACCGTGCGTCGCGACGTGTACAGCCCCCTGCCCGCTCACCAGCAGCTCGTCGTGGTGTCCGCCTCCGGCGACCTCGGGCGCCAGACGAAGGTGCTGCTCGACGCCGGCAACACGAAGGTGGTGTGCGGCGACGTGCGCGACATCTTGCGCGGCATCGACGGCGAGGTGTGCACGCTCGAAGGTGGGCCGGCGTTGAACGGCCAGATGTTCTCGGCCGACCTCGTCGACGAGGTGTGCCTCACCGTCGCCCCGCGGTTCGTCGCCGGGCGCAGCCTGCGCGTGGCGGAGGGTTCGTTCGCCGCCCGCGACCCGTGGCACCTCGCCCACGTGTGCGAGGACGACGGGTTCTTGTTCCTCCGCTACCTGCGCTCGGCGCCGTCCTGATCGGCGGGTAGCGCCGCCAGCAGCCCGGCGGCCCGCAGCCTGGCCACCGGCGGGCGTTCGGCCAGGTTCAGCTCCACTGTGTGACCTCCCGGGCGGTGTAGCGCGAGGACGTCCTCGGCGAACGCCGCGGCCGCAGGTGTGCGGGAGAGCAGCGTCGCCGCCACCTCGGCCGCCTGCACCGCGAGGGAGTCGAGCGTCTGGTGGCGGTGCATGCGCGTGCCGAGGTCGACCTGGCTGATGCAGTCCGCGCCGAACCTGCGCACGAGATCGACGAGCATCGCGATCTCCACCCCCCAGCCCTCGACGAACGGGATGCTCTCGAGCAGGCTCCGCCGCCCGGCGTACTCACCGGCGAGGGGCTGGTGCAGGCCGGTCAGCTCGGGGAAGAACAGCGACAGCAGCGGCCGCGCGACGAGCTCGGTGGTGCGCCCCCCGCCGCCTTGGCCCGTCGGGCGGTCGTAGGTGGCCTTCACCAGGCCGACCTCGCCGGCCCCAACTTCGTCGCCGACCTCGCCGTCGGCCAGCAGAGGGGCCAGCAGGCGCACCACCCAATCGGCACGGAAGCTGCTGACGTCGCCGTCACACCACACCACGAAGTCGCCGTGGCTGGCGACGAGCGTCGCCCAGAGGGCGTTGCCCTTGCCCCGGCCCTCGCCGTGCACCTGGTGGACGTGTTCGATCGGCACCACGGTGGCGCCGGCGGTGCGGGCGACGTGCGCGGTGCCGTCGGTGCTGCGGTCGTCGAGCACGATCAGCTCGTCGACGAGCGTGCCGAGCAACCGCCGGTGGATCTTCTCCACCAGGTCACCCACCGTGCCCGCCTCGTCGCGGCACGGGATGCACATCGATACCGTGCGGCCGCGCTTCGCGGCGACCGCTCGCTCGAGATCCCACCCGGCCGTGTCGAAGGTGCTGATCGGCTTCACCGGCCGGCCCGCCCGCGCCCGTAGCCTGCCCGGCGATGCTGCTCTACGGCGTGGTGAACGCCTCTCCCGACTCGTTGAACCTCGACTCGATCGTCACCGACGCCGACTCGGCGCTGCGCCGGGCCGGCCGGCTGCTGGCCGAGGGCGCAGACGCGATCGACCTCGGTGGCCAGGGCTCGACCGACGCCGCGGCCGTGATCCCGTGGGAGGCCGAGTGGAGCCGCCTGGAGGCGATCGTGCCGGCGCTCGCGGCCCTCGGCGTGGAGTTGAGCATCGACTCGTGGCGCCCCGAGGTGGTCCGCCGCGCGCTGGCAGCGGGGGCGACCGTGGTCAACGCCGCCGACGGCATGCAGTCCGAGGCGATGTGGGAGGTGGCCGCCGATCACGGCGTGGCGGTGGTGCTGCCGTTCCTCTCGGGGCCGAACCCGCGCGAGATGGAGCTGGTGCAGAGCGATCCGGTGAGCGCGATGGTCGACTTCTTCGAGCAACGCCTGGCGGTGGCCGACCGCTTCGGGATGCGCGAACGCTGCATCTTGGATCCCGGCACCGGTTTCGCGCCGCCGAACTGGCCGTGGGAGGAGCGCTACGTGTACCAGAAGCACGTCTACTCGAACCTCGACGCGCTGCGCCGCTTCGGCTTGCCGCTGTACATCGCGCTGCCCTGGAAGCAGACCGCTCAGCACGACGAGCTGCTGGAGATCGTGTTGCGCCAGCGCCCCGAGTACGGCCGCGCCCACTACCCCGCCCGCGTGCGGGCGGTAGAGGCGCGGCTCGGCCTCGCCTGAGCCGGCGGGCCGGTCAGAGGGCGTCGAGCGGGCCACGGGGGTGGACACCATCGGGAGCGAGCCGTTCGTCCCAGCCGGGGGGACACCGCTCGGGTGCCACCTCGGACAACGGGGCCAGCACGAACCGGCGCTCGGCGAAGCGGGGGTGGGGCACGGTCAGGTCGTCGCTCTCGATCGTGACCTCGTCGTAGAAGAGCAGGTCGAGGTCGAGGGTGCGCGGCCCCCAGTGGACGACGCGCTGGCGGCCGGCCTCGGCCTCGATCCGCTGCAGCCGGCGGACGAGGGCGTACGGGTCGAGGCCGGTCTCGACCACGGCGACCATGTTGAGATACGCCCCCTGGGCGTCGGGCCCGCCGACCGGGTCGGTCTCGAACACCTGCGACTGGGCCACGGGCGCGAGCTGCTCCAGCGCCGACCGCAAGAACCCGACCCGGTCGCCGAGGTTGGTGCCGAGCGCGACGATGGCGATGTGCGGGTGCCGAGGGGCGACGTTGGCGCCGCGGCGCGACCGGTACACGTGCACCGCGGACGACTCGACGTCTTCGGGGATGGGCGGGCGGAGCTTGGTCAACCGCACGTCGACGGCTTCGACGCGTTCGAAGGTGAGCACGACCTCGGCGACCTTCTGCGCCAGCCGCTCGAGCAGCAGGTCCTTCGACTCGCGGGCGAGGGCGGCCACGGCCTCGGTCACCGCGCCGTAGTTGACGGTGTCACCGAGCTCGTCGCTGAAGCCTGCGTCGTTCAGGTCGACGTGGAGCGAGAGGTCGAGCTGCAGCGGCTGAGGTGATTCACGCTCGTGGGCGAGGACGCCGATGAGCGCCATCAACCGCAGGCCGTTGATCTCGATCCGGTCCGACATCGCCGAACACGGTATCTGCCACGTTGCGCCGGCGGTCAGGCGCGTCGCGACTCGAGCAACGCGGTGACCGCCTTGCCGTCGGCTTTGCCCTGCGACGCCTTCATCACCGCGCCGACGAGCGCACCGGCAGCCTTCTGCTCGCCGGCGCAGAACTTGGCCCAGGCATCGGGCTGCGCGGCGATGGCGGCATCGACGAGAGCGTCGAGGGCGCCGGTGTCGATCGCTTCGAAGCCACGAGCCTTCGCGATCGACGCCGGATCACCGCCACCGGCTTCGACCAGCTCGGCCAGCACCTGCTTGGCCTGGGTGGCGGTGAGCAAGCCGTCGCGCTCCAGCGTCACCAGCCGGGCGAGGTCGCCGGCCGGCACCCGGGGCGTCGGACCCTCCGAGGCGTAGGCCTCCTTCACGTGGACGAGAGCCCGGGCGGCGTCGGCGCCCGCCGCGGACACGGCCAGCACGTAGTCGTCCTGGCCGCGCTCGACGACCACCTTCACCGCCTCGCTGTCGGGGGCGGCTCCTGCCGCATCGCCCAGCCGGCGGCGGCGCTCGGCGGGCAGCATCGGCAGCTCGGTGCGGACACGCGCGATCCATTCGGCGTCAGGCACCAGGGGCACGAGATCGGGCTCCAGGAAGTAGCGGTAGTCGTCGGCGTCCTCCTTGCTGCGCAAGGTGTGCGTGCGGCCGTCGTTCTCGTTCCAGTGGCGCGTCTCCTGGCGCACCGCCTCGCCCCCTTCCAGGATCTGCACCTGGCGCCGGGCCTCGTACTCGACGGCCCGACCGAGCGAGCGCACCGAGTTCAGGTTCTTGATCTCGCAGCGCGTACCGAACGGCGCTCCCGGCAGGCGCACGCTCACGTTGGCGTCGACGCGCATCGAGCCCTCCTCCATCTTCGCGTCGGAAGCACCGACGGCGACGAGGATGTGGCGCAGCTCGGTGACGAACTCACGCGCCTGGTCGGGGGTGCGGATGTCGGGACGGCCGACGATCTCGACCAGCGGCACGCCGGCGCGGTTGAAGTCGATGAGCGAGTGCTCGCTGCCATGGATGCGACCGCCCGTGCCACCGACGTGAGTGCTCTTGCCGGTGTCCTCTTCGATGTGGGCGCGCTCGATGCCGATGCGGGTGCCGTCGGCGAGCTCGAGCCAGCCGTCGACGTTCAGCGGCTGGTCGTACTGGGAGATCTGGTACGCCTTCGGCATGTCCGGGTAGAAGTAGTTCTTGCGGTGGAAGGCGCACGGCTGGGTGGTGCAGTGCAGCGCGGCACCGATGCGCATCGCGAGCTCCACCGCGTGGCGGTTCAGCACCGGCAGCGCACCCGGCAAACCGAGCGTCACCGGGTCGATGTGCGTGTTCGGCTCGTCACCGAAGTGGTTCGCGCTGGCCGAGAACAGCTTCGTGCGCGTCGCGAGCTCGACGTGCACCTCGAGCCCGACGACGAGCTCGTAGCCGTCGACCGTGAACTGGGTGTCGCTCATCGCCCGGCCACCTCCGCGCTCGCCGCGGCCCGCTCCAGCTCGGCGGCGACGCGGAACATCACCGGCTCACCGAGCGTCGGGGCCAGCACCTGCACCCCGACCGGCAGGCCGTCGGCCCCGCTGCCGAAGGGCACGCTCATCCCCGGGTGCCCGGCCAGGTTGGTGGGGATCGTGTAGACGTCGCAGAGGTACATCGCGAGCGGGTTGTCGGTCTTCGCGCCGATCGGGAACGCGACCATCGGCGAGGTCGGGGTGAGCAGCACGTCGGCAACGCGGTAGGCGGCCTCGAAGTCGTCGTGGATCAGGCGGCGCACCTTCAGCGCCTTGCCGTAGTACGCCTCGTAGTAGCCGGCCGACAGCGCGTACGTGCCGAGCATGATCCGGCGTTTCACCTCGGCGCCGAAGCCCGCCGCGCGGGTGGCGCCGTACATCGCGTTGACGTCGGGCGCGTCTACACGCAGGCCGTACCGCACGCCGTCGTAGCGGGCCAGGTTGCTCGACGCCTCGGCCGGGGCGATGAGGTAGTAGGCGGTGAGCCCGTACGTGAACGCGGGCACCTGCACGTCGACGATCTCGGCCCCCGCGGCGCGCAGGGCATCGAAGGCCTGCTCCAACCGCTGCGCCACGTCGTCGTCGGCACCCGCGGGCAGGTCGGTGATCCGCCCCACGCGCAAGCCCTCGACGCCGCCGGCCAGCACTCCGAGCAGGTCGGGGACCGGCCGGGGGATGCTCGTCGAGTCGGCCGGGTCGTGGCCTCCGATCGCCTGCACCACCACGGCGGCGTCGGCGACGGTGGTCGCGAAGGGGCCGATCTGGTCGAGGCTCGACGCGAACGCGACCAGCCCGTAGCGGCTGACCACGCCGTACGTGGGCTTCACGCCGACCACGCCGCACAGCGCGGCCGGTTGACGGATGGAGCCGCCGGTGTCGCTGCCCAGGCTGACCGGGGTGAAGCCGGCGGCGACGGCGGCCGCGCTACCTCCGGAGGATCCGCCGGGCACCCGCGTCAGGTCGTGGGGGTTGCGCGTCGTCCCGAACGCCGAGTTCTCGGTGGAAGAGCCCATCGCGAACTCGTCGAGGTTGGTCTTGCCGACGCTCACCGCCCCGGCGGCGCGAAGGCGCCCGACGACGGTGGCGTCGTACGGCGGGCACCACCCGTCGAGGATCTTCGACGAGCACGTCGTCGGTATGCCCCTCGTGCACAGGTTGTCCTTCAACGCGATCGGCACCCCGGCCAGCGGGCCCGGGTCACGCCCGGCGGCGACGGCGGCGTCTACCGCGGCGGCCTCGGCGCGGGCCTGGTCGGCAGTGACGAGGTTGAAGGCGTGGACCTCGCCGTCACGCTCGGCGATGCGCTCCAGATGGGCTTCGACCACGTCGAGCGCGGACAGCTCGCCGGCTCGCACCGCGGCGGCGATGCCGAGCGCGGTGGTGGGCATCGGAGTACTGGCGGACGGCGGCGTCATGCCGGCTCCAGCCCGATGATCGGCGGCACCCGGAAGCGGCCGTCTTCGGCCGCCGGGGCCTGCGCCAGCACCTCGTCGCGGTCGAGGCTCTCCGCGACGACATCGTCGCGGAGCACGTTCGCGAGGGGGTAGGGCTGGGTCATCGGCGCGACGTCGCCCAGGTCGAGGGCATCGATGTCGGCGAAGTGGTCGAGCATGTCGCCGAGCTCCACCGTGACGTGCTCCAGCTCGTCGGCGCCGAGCTGGAGCCTGGCGAGCCGGGCGACCTTGGCCACTACGTCGGCGGTGATGCGTGCAGACACGGGGGACGAGCCTACGCGGCGGGGACCCGATCGCGAAGGAGCATCCCGACGTGCTCGCCGAGGAGCACCAGGTGGTCGAACTGGGCGGCGGTGAGGAACTGGTCGCCCGTCGGGTAGCAGGGGAACTTCGGGTCGAGCGCGGCGAACGCGACGAGCGCGGCCGGTGCGCGGCGGCTGAGCTGGTACCTGCCGTACGCGAGCGTGGCCTGGGTGCCGTCGGGGTAGTGGATCGTGCCGGTCGTCACGCAGTCCTCGGGGAAGGGGTCTCCCAGCTGGCCTTCGCCGGGGTGGGCGATCGGGCCCCAGTCGACGTCGATGCGGATGCCGAGCTCGGCATGAGCCACCTCGATCGCCTCACGCAGCGTGTTGAACGAGCCCGGCCTGTCGCCGCTCGCGTCGACCACGACCGCGACGCGTGGGCGCTCACGGAGCAGCTCGACCAGGCCGAGGTTCTCGCGGTGGCCGCCGTCGGCGACGTAGACGAAGGCGTCGTGCTCCAAGTCGTAGACGCCGAACAGCTCCTTCACCAGATACGTGAGGTTCACCCGGGGTGAGGTGACCGGATCGGCGAACCAGTCGACGTGGCGCGGGTTCGGCACCCAGGCGCCGAGGCGTAGGTTCGTGGCCGCGAGCAGCGAGTTGGTCGTGCCGAGCGCCTGGCGGCCCATCGCGGACGCGAACGCGGCACCGGTCAGCGCCATCGATCGGCTGACGAGCCAGCAGCGCGGGTAGCCGTCCCACCACGACCCCCGCGGGTACTGCCAGCTCGGCACCGAGTCGTCGGCGCCGGGGACGCGGTGCAACGTGATCGCCCGCGGCCGGAACGTGAGCGCGACGCCCTTCACCCCGGCAGGCTCCAGCTTCGACGAGTGCGCCGACGCGGCGATGATCAGCTCGGGCCCGCGGGCCTTTCCGTCTGCGTATGCGGACCATGCCGGTTCGTCGGCGTAGCCGAGCGGCGGCAGCGGCACCGCCGGCTCGCCCGGCCCGGGCGCGGTGAGCGCGAACGTCCCCGCGAGGCGCTTGCGGTAGATCCCGCCGAGGGTCAGCCGGTGTGCCGCGATGGTGTCGGCGGCGGCGATCCAGGCGAGCGCGACGAGCAGCGCGGCCGGCACGGTGGCCGCGGCCAGGGGCAGCCCGACTTGCCAGCGGTTCGGCCACGCCGTGTCGTCGCGGGCGAGCGAGTCGGCCACCTTGCCGGCCAAGAGGAGCCACGCGAGCGCGAGCGCGACACCACCCAGGTACAGCCACCGGCGCGTCGCATGTGAGCGCAGCACGCCGACGACCGCCGACACGATGCCGAGGCTCGTCAGCAGTCCGAGGATGCCGGCCCCGGCGTTGGCCGAGTCCCTCGGCGTGAGCATCTGGGCGATCTGGCGGAAGAGCGATGGGCCGCGTTGGATGCCGAAGGGCACGCCGACGAGCTGCGTGGCGAGTGCCAGCGCCGCACTCCCGATCGCGAACGCCGCGGCGCGCAGCCGCGCCCGCGCCGCGTCGCGGCGCGCCCCGGACGCGAGCCACAGGGCCACGGCGAGGACGAGCGCCGGCAACCAGGGCCACACGAGTCGCGCGGGGGTGAGCGCGGTCGAGTCGCCGAACGCAGGATGGATCGCGTAGGAGCGCACGGCGCGCCCGGCGGCGAAGCCGACGACGTACCCGGCCGAGGCCACCGTGCCGAAGACGACCGCGAACCGCGCCAGCGCCCCCAGCACGCCGCCGAGCAGCGAGCCGTAGCCGTTGTCGACGAAACGTCGGCGCGCAGCCACCGATCTCGCCCACGGTCCGTCGGCGTCGAACAAGCCGTCGCGCTGACCGCTGGCTGGTGGATCGACGGTCCCGCCGGGTCGGCGGGTGATCCGCCAGCCACCGGCCGCGTAGGCACCACCGCTGACCGCGCACACCCACCGGCTGCGGCCGAACACCGACGAGCGGGCACTTGCGGCGGCGGTGGCCGGTGTGTCGACGGTGGCCGATGTGTCGACGGTGTCGAGCGCGCGGAGGGCGCCGAGCGCGACGGCGGCGGCGCGGATCCCGCCGCCGGACAGCGCGATGCCGATCCCCTCCCCCGGGCCGGGTTCGGACGCCGCCGGCGGGTCGAGCGGCGGATGGGCACCGGTGTCGAGCAGGCCGAACAGCCGGCGCAGCATCGGGCGCAGCACCGGCGCCAGGGCCGGGCCGACCACGAGGCCGACGGCGCCGAACAGCGCCAGCGCGTACGCGCCGAGCATCCACCAGCGGATCGCGGCGACGGTCGGTGGCAGCCAGCCCGGAGGTGTCCCGTCGAAGTGGGCGAGCACCAGCAGGGTCTCGACGACGTCGAGCACCCCTGCGGCCAACGCCGCGTACGGCACCAGGCGCCATCCGCCTCGACGCCGGCGGGGGTACGTCCACCGCGCCGCGCGCGCCAGCACGGCCGTGCCGATCGTGGCCACCGACACCGCGAACGCCAGGTCGACCAGCAACGCCGCGCGGGCGCCGTCCGCGGCCGCGGCCCCAGAGGCGACCCAGCGCTCGACCGTGCCGGCGAAGCCGAGCTCGTTGTGCAGACCGCTCGGCGAAACGGCGACGCCGGCCACGAAGAGCCCGACCGGCACCGCCAGCGCGAGCGCCTCCCACCTGCTCCCCACCCCCCGACCGCGCGCCCCCCTCCCGTTCTCGGTCGGATGAGTCGCGCTATGTGTCACAGATCCGACCGAGAACTGCGGGAGCGCAGGTGGGTTG
Source organism: Actinomycetota bacterium (assembly GCA_016700055.1). Classification (NCBI taxonomy): domain Bacteria; kingdom Bacillati; phylum Actinomycetota; species Actinomycetota bacterium. The sequence continues at coordinate 2,315,081 of CP064997.1, read as the reverse complement.
TGGCCAGGTAGACGAGGGAGCCGACGACGAGGACGATCGCCATCCACTGGTTGAGGCGCAGGCCGGCGCCTTCCTTGGCCGGGTCGATGCGCAGACCCTCGATCCAGAACCGGCCGATGCCGTAGCCGAGCAGGTAGTAGGCGAGCAGACGCTCCGGGCGGCGGTGGATGATGCGGCGCCCGATCACGATCAGCAGCGCGCAGAGGGCCAGGTTCCAGAGCGACTCGTACAGGAAGGTCGGATGGAACGTCGTCCCCGGCTCGTACCCGGCGGCGATCGCGTGGGCATCGTCCACCTCGAGCGCCCACGGCAGATCGGTGGGGCGCCCGAACAGCTCCTGGTTGAACCAGTTCCCCCACCGCCCGATGGCCTGGGCGAGGGGCAGGCTCGGCGTCGCCGCCCACACCGTCTGGGCGAGCGGCAGCTTGCGCCGGCGAGCCGCCCAGATGCCGACGAGGATGCCGAGCAGCAGCCCTCCGGGGATGCCGAGCCCGCCATGCCAGATCTTCACGATGTCGCCGGGCGAGTCGCTGAACCGCTCCCAGTCCGTGGCCACGTGGTACAGGCGGGCGCCGATGATCCCGGCCGGCACCGCCCACAGCGCTACCGCGGACGCGTCGTCACGTGTACCCGCGCCGATCTGCTCCATCCGGCGGCCCCACAGCCAGACGGCGGCGATCACGCCGAGCGCGATCATCAACCCGTAGGCGCGGATCTCGAGCGGTCCGATCGAGATCGAACCGCTGCCCGGGCTGGGGATGGAGGCGAGCAGGGCGACGGTCATCGCGCCGTCACCCGCCGGGCGAAGGCGACCGCGGCCTCGTTGACGAGCTCGCGATCGAAGTCCTGCGTCGCCACGTGGTAGCTGCGTTCGAGCGTCATCCGCTCGACCGCGCCGCCCCAGTGCTCGGCCAGGTAGTCGCTCTGCAACGGGTCGACGACGTGGTCGCGGCGGGAGGTGATGAGCAGGAGCGGGACCTCACCCGCGGGCAAGCGCGCCGCGAGCGGGCCGACACCGTCTTCGATCATCGAGATCAGCGACCGCAGCGGCGTGCCGTCGTACGCGAGATCGCTGCCTTCGGGGTCGGCGATGTCGGGGCCGGTACCAGGCAACAGCTCGTGGCCCTCCGCCACCATCGCGTGCACCATCTCCATCACCTCGGGAGGTTGCGGCTGAGCCGCGGGGTTGATGCACACCACAGCTGCCACCTCCGGGTGCTCACAAGCGACGTGGAGTGCGAGAGTGCCCCCCATCGACAGCCCGGCCACCACCACGGCGTCGGCGCGAGCGGACAGTCGCTCGTATGCCGCCATCGCCTCGGCCGCCCAGTCGGCCCACCTGGTGCCCAACATGTCCTCCACCGCCGTGCCGTGACCTGGCAGCAACGGCAGCTCCACGTGGAAGCCCGCCGCGGCGAACGCCTCGGCGACGCCGCGCATCGACGACGGGTTGCCGGTGAACCCGTGGAGGCACAGCGCACCGTGAGGCCCGGCGCCGTGGTGGCTCCAGGGCTCGGCCCCCGGCATGATCGAAGAGGCGGTCGGAGGCGTCGGCATGGGTCCTGATTCTGCCGGATTGACCGACCGGTCAAGTGCTGGTGGACTGGACCGGTGGTCCGCCAGCTCACCGAACAGGGGCGAGAGCGAAAGCAACAGCTCCTCGACGTCGCTGCCGAGCTGTTCGCCGAGCGCGGCTACGGCCCGACCCGCATCGCCGACATCTGCGACGCGGCCGGCGTCGCGAAGGGGCTCTTCTACTGGTACTTCGACACCAAGGAAGCTCTGTTCGCCGAGCTCGTGCGCCACATGCGCCTGCGCCTGCGCCGCGCCCAGGGCCACGCGATGGATCCCGCCGCCGACCCGGTCACCCGCATTCGGCAGGGCTCCGAGGCGAGCATCCACTTCCTCGCCGAGCACCGGGCGTTCTTCGCCCTGGTCGAGGTGGAACGCACCGACGAGCGCATGGCGCCCGTGCTCCACGAAGGTGCCGGCGTCTACGTCGACGACGTCTTGCGCCTGGTGACCGAGGCCCAGCTCGCCGGCCAACTGCCGAGCGACATCGACCCCACCCTCGCCGCGCTCGGTGTGCTCGGCACGGTGTCGTCGTTCGGCCAGTACCTGCGCAGCGGGCGGATCAGCGCGCCGATCGACGACGTCGCCCGGTTCGTCGGCGACTGGGTGGTGCGCGGTCTTGCTCCGGTTCAGGCGACGGCGTGATGCTGGGCCACGATCGGCGTCAGCTCCGGATGGCGGGACAGCATCACCTGCACGAACGCATCGACGATGTTGCTGTCGAACTGCGTTCCTGACGCACGCGAGATGTAGCGAACCGCGTCCTCGACGCTCCACGCCCGCTTGTACGAACGCTCACTGGTCAGCGCGTCGAAGACGTCGGCGACGGTGACGATGCGTCCCGACAGCGGGACGTCCTCGCCCGAGCGGCCGTGCGGATAGCCGGCGCCGTCCCACCGCTCGTGGTGGTTCAGCGCGACCTCTTCGGCGAGCTGCATCAACGGCGAGTTGCTGCCGGCGAGGATGCGCGCACCGATCGTGGTGTGCGTCTTCATCACGTCGAACTCGGCCGGCGTCAGCGGGCCGGGCTTCAGCAGGATCGAATCGGGGATCGCGACCTTGCCGATGTCGTGCAGGCGCGCCGCCAGGCGGAGGCGCTCGGCGTAGTCGGCGTCGGAGCCGAGCATGTGCGCGAGCTCCGCCGACAGATCGCCGACGCGCACGGTGTGCTCACCAGTGTCGGTGTCACGGAACTCGCCGAGCACGGCGAGGCGCTGCAGCGTCTCCAGCTGGAACGCCTCGAGCTCGGCCGTCCGCCCGCGCACGAGCGCTTCCAGCTCGGTGGTCCGCAACCTCAGGATCTCGGCCTGCTGGCGGGCCTCTTCGGTCTCGTGGGCGATCTGCAGCGTCTTGATGCGCAGGTCGGTGCCCTCGTTGAAGAGACGCTCGTTCAGATCGAAGCGTGCCTCGTGGTGGGCGAGCGCCTGTTCGAAGTCGCCGGCCCGCTTGTGCGTCTCGGCCAGCGCGGTCTCGGCTTCGAGCTCGAGCAGCCGCAGGCCACTGGACCGGGAGAGCTCCAGTGCCTTGCCGAGCTCGGCGATCGCCTCGGTGAGCTCGCCGGCATCGGCCGACGTGCGCCCGAGACCGAGGTGGACCGTCACCTTCGCCGACGTCCCGAGGTCTGCTCCGCTCGCTTCGAGTGCGTCGAGGGTGCGCGTCGCCTCGGCGAGCAGCTCCTTCGCCCGGGCGTGGTCCTTGATCCCCGCGTAGGCCTCGGCGGCGACGACGAGCGCGTTCGGCAGGAACGCCGGCTCGTACTCGCGGCACAGCGCGACGGCTTGTTCGGCAAGGCCGACGGCGAGCAGGAACTCCCCCCGCTCGGCGCGCAGCTCGGCGAGGTTGGTGATCGTCAGCGCGTCGACGTCGCGCCGGTCGAGGTCGCGGTTGGCGGCGATCGCCGCTTCGTAGTTCACGATCGCGCGGTCGGTGTCGCCGAGCTGGTGATGGATCAGGGCGAGCGTGTTGAGCTGCAGCCCCTCGTCGCCGTGCCGGCCGGTGCGGCGGTAGCTGTCGAGCGCCTCGAGGCAGCAGGCGAGCGCCTCGCTGTGGTTGCCGGCGGCACTGTGCACCAGCGCCATCAGATGCATCGTCCACGAGGTGACCGCCGGTGCGTCGGCGGCCGCCGCCAGGTCGCGCGCTTCGACGGCGAGGGCGAAGGCCTCGTCCGGGTTGCCGGAGTAGTACGACAGCGCCGCCAGGCGATAGATGGCTTCGGCCTCGGCGGCATGGTCTCCGGTGCTACGGGCGAGCACCCGGGCCTGCTGGGAAAGGACGCGCGAGCGGTGGGGGTCGGAGGTCTCGATGTCGTGCGCGACGTCGAGCAGGGCGCGCGCCGAACGGGGAGCCCGTCCACCGGCTGCGTAAAGCCCCAACTCGTGCATCCGCCGTCCTTCCACGCGCGCGCTGAAACACGCAGTGTGGTCAGGGTAGACCGATCTTCATGCGACAGGGGTGATGTCTGAACCAAGTCTTGACACTCCACCCTGGCGCGGCCCGCGACGCCCACCGAGCGTCGGCCCCCCTCGCTCACCGCAGGCGGCGGAATCGGTAAGCGCAGCTCACCCGTATCGTGGCGGGAGTGTCCGCTACGGCACCGTCACCCCGTCGAGCAGTCGAGCGCTCGGCCCTCTACGCGCTCGCGCCCTTGGTCGTGCTCGTTCCGGTGTGGCTGCTCGCGACGACGGTGTTCTGGCTCGCCGTGCGCCCGTTCTGGCGGGTACCGCTGTGGGCGTTCGCCGGCGGCTACCTGGTGCTCGGCGTGCTGCTCTTCACCCGACCGGTGCAACGTCTGGTGCTCACCCGCCTGCTCGGCGCGCGGCGGCCGACGCGGCGCGAGGGGGTCCGCCTCGAGGCGGCCTGGCGCGATGTCGCCCAGGCCAACCACGTCGCCCCCGGTCGGTTCCTGCTCGCCGTGCTCGACGAGGACGACCTGAACGCGTTCGCGTCCGGCGGTCACCTGCTCGTCGTGACGTCGTTCGCGGTCGAGGTGCTCCCCCACGACGAGCTCTGCGGCGTGCTCGCCCACGAGCTGGCCCACCACCTCGGCTCCCACACCGTGGCGCTCACGATCGGGCAGTGGCTGAGCCTGCCGATAGTCGTGCTCGCCCGGTTCGGGTTCTTCCTGCAGAACGTGGCCACCGCCGCCACCCGCGCGTTCGCCGGCGAGTCGACGGTGGTCTCGGCGATCGGACGCGGGATCGGAGCACTGCTGACCGCGGTGTCGTGGGTGTTCCTCGCCGGCTTGATCCTCGCGACCGCGGCGAGCAACGTCGTCGGGCGCGGTGCGGAGCACCAGGCCGACCTGCGAGTGGTCGAGATGGGCTTTGGCCGCGAGCTCGCCGCCGCGCTGCGCCGGATGCTCGACGTCGGCCACGGGGGTCGCCCTTCGGGGTGGTTGGAGCGGATGCACACCACGCACCCCCCAGCCCGCACGCGCGTCGCGCGCATCGAGGCTCAGCTTCGTGCCGCACCGCGGGCGCGGCGCTGACGCGTCACCCGTCGGCGAGCGCGTCGTCGATCGCCGCTTCCACCTGCGCCTTGCTCGCCTCGCCGAGATGGAGCCAGGTCAGCTCACCGTTCGGGAGCACCACCGCGGTCGCCGGCACGCTCGGCACCCCCAGCCTGCTGAGCAGCAGCCCGTCGAGATCACGGTAAGCGGGGAACGTCACGGCGATCTCGTCGAGGAACTCCTCGACCTGATCGACGTCGTCGCCGATGTTCACGCCGACGACGTCCACGTCGGCGGCACGCTCGGCGGCGATCTCCTGCAACGCCGGCATCTCGCGCCGGCACGGCTGGCACCAGACCGCCCAGAGCGTCACCACCAGCGGCCGCTCCCCGACGAGGTCGGCGGTGGAGACGACCGCGCCGTCGAGCGCCTCGACGTCCACCTCCGGCCACGAGTCGACGCCACCCTCGTCCCCGCCGCACCCGGCAGCGAGAACGACCGAGGAGACGGCGGCCACGACGGCGGCGGACGCCCGGTGACGGAAGAGGGACATCGTCGGTGCCCGCACGGGTCAGCTGACGACGATCGTCACTGTGTCGTGGGTGCCCACCGTGCAGAGGCCGAAGTAGTAGCCCGGCTTGTCGAACAGCAGCCGCGTGGTCTCGCCGGGGCGCACCGTGAGCGGACCGAACGTATGCACGCGGTCGTCCAAGTTCTCCACCACCATCGTGTCGCCGGCGAGCAGGTCGACCCGCTCGGGCATCACGTCGGCCACCGGGTACCCCTGCTCCATGAGCGCGCCCGTCCCGGCGGGAATCGTGAACTCGAGCACCTGACCGCCACCACCCGGTGACACCGGCTCCGCGCCGCCGTCACCGCTGTCACGGCCCGCGAGCCACACCATCGCGGCGACGGCGAGAACGATCGGCAACACGAATGCGCCGACCGCGGCGAGGGTGCGCCGCGCGGAGCGCGTGCCGACGGCTTCGGGGGGAGCAGCGCTACTCATGCGTCGGCACCCATTCGGTCGAACAACACCTCGAGATCGCCGGCCATCGCCTCGCTCCCGTGTCCGAACGGCCACTCGACCACCACCACGCCGTGCTCGTCGACGACGTACGCGGTGGCGGAGTGCACCACCTCGATACGCCCATCGGGCTGGGTGGTCACCGACGAGCTGGCCAGGAACGCGGCCTCGGCGGTGCGCAGCTCCTCCTCGGAACCGGGGCGCAGCGCGTGGAAGCGGTCGCTGAAGCTGTTCAGGTAGCCGTTCATCACCTCGGGCACGTCCCGATCGGGGTCGACCGTGACCATCGCGATGTCGACTCGCTCTGCGGTGTCACCGAGCAGGCGCTTGGCGGCGCGCACCTCGGCCAAGGTGGTCGGGCAGATGTCGGGACAGTTCGTGTAGCCGAAGAAGACGACGAGCAGCTCGCCCGGCTCCGCGCGGAACGTGAACTCCGCCTCGGTCGCACCGTCGGTGGCATCGGTCACGGAGACGTCGCCGACGACGAGTGGCTCGTCGCGCACGATGCCTCGCAGCTCGTCGGCACCGTCGTCGTCGCCCCCGCAGCCCGTGGCCGCCAGGGCGAGGCCGATGACGAGGAGCGAGACGACGACACGCATCGCGCCGGCGGGGAGGAACGATCGCCGCGACATCGCCATCATCGTGGCGGGAGGGCTGCGCAACAGGTACGGACCTTGGTCACTTCCTCGACGGATAGCGTCCGATCCGCCATGCCCGATCCGGTCCCCCCCGCCGCCGCCGGCCTCTCTGCACCCCTGCTCGACGCCGCCCGCGGCCGACCGAGCACGCACACGCCGGTGTGGTTCATGCGCCAGGCCGGGCGCAGCCTGCCCGAGTACCGGGCGGTACGCGGCGAGGGCAGCATCCTCGCCGCCATCGCCAGGCCCGAGCTGGCGGCCGAGATCACGCTGCAACCCGTGCACCGCTACGGCGTCGACGCCGCCGTGCTGTACAGCGACATCGTCGTGCCCGCCCACGCCGTCGGGTTCGGCATCGACGTCGCCCCCGGTACCGGCCCGGTGGCCGACCGGCCGCTGCGCCGCGCCGCCGACCTCGCCCGGCTGCGGCCCCTCGTTGCGGAGACCGACACGCCCTACGTGCTCGAGACCGTGCGCATCCTGGTGCGTGAGCTACCCCCCACCGTGCCCGTACTGGCCTTCGCCGGGGCGCCGTTCACGGTGGCCAGCTACCTCGTCGAAGGGCGGCCCTCGCGCACCTACCAGCACGTGAAGGCGATGATGCACGCCGAGCCGGCCGTGTTCGGTGCATTGATGGAGCGCCTCGTGCAGCACGCGGTCGAGTCCATCTCCAGCCAGATCCGCTGCGGGGCACGCGCGTTCCAGCTGTTCGACTCCTGGGCCGGAGCCCTCTCCCGGCGCGACTACGAGCGCGACGTGTTGCCCCACAGTCGCTCGGTGTTCGACCAGCTCGCCGAGCGCCACCCCGACGTGGCCGGGATCCACTTCGGCATCGGCTGCGACCACCTCCTCCCCGCGATGCACGCCGCCGGGCCGGCAGTGCTCGGCCTCGACTGGCGCACCCCGATCGGCCAGGCGCGTCGACGGCTGGGCGACGACCTCGTCGTGCAGGGCAACCTCGACCCCGCGCTGGTGCTCGCCGGGTGGGAGGTGGCCCGTGGCGGCGCCGACGAGGTGCTGGCCGACAACCTGCGCGCCGACGGCAGCCGTCACCCGGGGCACATCTTCAACCTCGGCCACGGCGTGCAACCCGACACCGACCCCGGTGTGCTCGCCGAGCTGGTCGGATACGTGCACGCGGCCACGGCAACGCCGGGGCTCACGCCGGGGCGGCCATGACCAGCCCGCCGATTGCCGTCGTCTTGATGGCCTACGGCAGCCCGCGCAGTCGGGACGACATCGAGGCGTACTACACCGACATCCGCCGTGGTCGCCCACCCACCGCCGAGCAGCTCGCCCATCTCGTCGCCCGCTACGACGCCATCGGCGGCACGTCACCGCTCACGCGAGTGACCACCGCCCAACGCAACGCCCTGGCCGCGGCGCTCGAGCGCCCCGACCCCGGTGGCTTCGACGTGATCCTCGGGATGAAGCACGCCGAGCCGACGATCGAGCAGGCCCTCGACCAGGCGGCCGCGAATGGTGTCGAACGCGCCGTCGGGCTCGTGCTCGCCCCGCACTACTCGGCGGGTTCGGTCGGCGAGTACCTCGAACGCGCGGCCGCTGGCGCCGCACGCCACGGCATCGAGTTCTCCGGCATTCGCAGCTGGGCCACGCAGGCGGCCTTCGTCGAGTTCTGCGCGAGTGAGGTGCGCGAGCGACTCGCCGCGATGCCGGCGAACACCAAGGTGCTGTTCACCGCGCATTCCCTGCCCCGGCGCGTCGTCGACGCCGGCGATCCGTACGAAAACGAGGTGCGCTCCACCGCGGCGGCCGTTGCTCGGGCGGCCGGCCTCGCGAGCTGGAGCCAGTGGGCCGTCGTGTGGCAGTCGGCCGGGCGCAGCGCGAACCGGGCCACCGATCCCTGGCTCGGGCCGGACGTGCTCGAGGCGATCGACGATCTCGCGCCGAGCGAGAACGCCGCAGGCGTGTTGGTCTGCCCCTGCGGCTTCGTCGCCGACCACCTCGAGGTGCTGTACGACCTCGACGTAGAGGCTCGCCGGCGCGCCGAGGCGCGCGGCCTCGCGTTCGGGCGCACGGCGACCGTCGGCGAGAACGAGGCGGTGATCGCCGGGCTGGCCGACCTCGTCGCCGGGACCGCCGCTCAGCGTCGCGCCGCCGGATCCTGACCGTAGAAGTCGGCCAGCACGGCGTAGAGCTCGCTGTGCCGGGCGCGCACGGCCACCGGCACGGTGAAGAACGTCTCGGTGGCGACGGCGAAGAACTCCGCCGGGTTGGTGGCCGCGTAAGGGCGGAGCACCGCCCGTGCGGTGTCGTCGCTCGGTGGTGCCCGCAGCGCCTCGATCTCGGCGGTGCACACCTGAGCCCACCGGGTCAGGCGGCTCGGATCCAGCGGTGGGGTGCCGTCGATGACGCCGTCGAGCATGTCGAGGCGATGCGCGAACTCGTGCAGCACGACGTGTTCGCCCCCACGCGGCCTCAGGCTCTGGCGGCGCGCGGCAGCCCAGGACACCAGTATCGGACCGCGGTCGTGCGCCTGACCGCCGATCACCTCTGGGGCCTCGGTGGTCGTGCCGCCCGGGCCGGGTCGCGGGCCGCGCAGCACGATTGCGTCGCGATGGACGATGACCGAGCTCACGTGCGCGAAGCAGTCGACGCCGGGGTCGAGGTTCAGCACGAGCAGCGCCGCGTGTGCCGCGACGACGACGGGCACCTCCGCAGTCATGGTGAAGCCCCGTGCCGCTTCGAAGCGCAGCCGGCCGAGCAACTGCTCGGTCAGCTCCCCTAGGCGCGCCCGGTCGGCGGCGTCGAGCCATCGCCACTCGCCCACCCAGCGCTCGGCGAAGAGCGCCCAATCGGAGGGCAGCGATGCCCGGTGCCGGTGCCACACGGCCGCCGACGTTACCGACCCGGCAGACTGGCCCGATGGGCACCATCGCGCGCCGCCTCTCCGACCGCCACGTCGTCGTCATCGGCGCGGGGGTGACCGGGCTGACCACCGCGCATACCCTGCTCGCCCAGCCCGACGCGCCGCGCGTCACGGTGCTCGAGGCCGCCGACCGCACCGGCGGCAAGATCCGCACCTCTTCGTTCGCCGGGCTCGACGCCGTCGACGAGGCCGCCGACGCGTACCTGATCCGCGTGCCCTGGGTGGTCGATCTCGTCCGTGAGCTCGGCCTCGGCGACGAGCTGACCAACCCGGCGACCGGATCGGCGGCGGTGTGGCACGGGCGGATGCACCCGATCCCCGCGGGGCTCGTGCTCGGTGTCCCCTCCGACCTCGCCTCGCTCGCGCGGAGCCGCCTGCTCAGTCGGCGCGGCAAGGCCCGCGCCGCGCTGGAGCCGCTGCTCCCCCGCACCGACCCCGGCGACTGCATCGGGCACTGGGTGCGTTCGCGCTTCGGCGGCGAGGTGCACGAGCGGCTGATCGACCCGCTGGTCGGCAGCATCTACGCCTCCGACACCGACCGCTCGAGCCTTGCCGCAGTCCCCCAGCTGGCCGCGCTCGCCGGCCCGCGCAGCGCGTTGCTCGCCGCCCGCAAGATGCGGCCGCGCGGCGCGGGCCCGGCCGGGCCCGTGTTCGAGGCGCCGCTGCGGGGGATGGGTGCCTTGACCGACGCGCTGGCGCAATCGATCCGCCAGAGGGGCGGTTCGATCAACACCGGCGCCCGCGTAGAGCACATCGAGCGCGTCGGGCGCGCGGCGGGCAGCGGAAGCGGGGCCGGGGGCTACTGCGTCGCCGCCGCAGGGGTCGCCCTCGACGAGGCCGACGCCGTCGTCGTCACGTCTCCGGCCGGGCCGAGCGCCCCGCTGCTCGCGCCGCTCAGCGGTGACGCGGCGGCCCTGCTCGGCGGCGTCGACCACGCCGGGGTGGTGATGGTGACGGCGACGGTGCCCGCCGAGTCGTGGCCAGAGGCACTCGCCTACAGCGGCTACCTGGTGCCCAAGCCCGACCAGCGCTCGGTCACCGCCGTCTCGTTCGCGTCCAACAAGTGGCCCCACTGGCGCCCGGCCGACGGTTCGATGCTGCTGCGCATCTCGCTCGGGCGCGACGGGTTGAACGTCGACGACTGGGACGACGAGCGCATCGTCGATGCCGCGGTCAGCGAGGTCGGCGGGCACCTCGGCCTCGATCTGCAACCGGGCGCGGTACGCGTCAGTCGCTGGCCGGGAGCCTTCCCGCAGTACCGGCCGGGCCACTTCGAGCGCGTCGATTCCCTGGAGCGCGCCCTCGCCGCCGACGCGCCGGGCGTGCTCGTGGCCGGCGCGAGCCACCGCGGGATCGGCATCCCGACGTGCGTCCAGCAGGGCCGTCGCGCAGCCGGACTGGTCGGCGAGCTGCTCGTCACCGCGCGACAATGAGACCCGTGCACCTCCGAGAGCTGGCTGTCGCCGCGGGTCTGGTCACCCTCGCGGTCGCCTGCTCGTCGTCGTCGGCGGCCGTAGAGACGACGGCCCCGACCACCCCCGGCGCACCCGGCTCCAGCACCACCGGCGCGCCGGTCGCCTCGACTTCGCCGGTGACGACGACCGCGCCGCGGCGCCCGACGACCACGCTTCCCACCGTCTCCGCACCGACGACGTTGCCCGGCATCACGCTGCCCCCGCCGCCGGCGGAGCTGCCGGTCCCGGCGCCCGTACCGCCTGCGGGGGCCAGCGAGCCCGAGTTCATCGTCGGCACGATGGAGATCCCGAAGATCGGCCTCTCCAAGTACCTCTTCGCCGGCATCACCGACCGCACGCTCGACAAGGGTCCCGGGTACTGGCCCGGCACGGCTCTTCCCGGGCACGTCGGCAACACCGTCGTCGCGGGTCACCGCACCAGCAAGGACCGCCCGTTCCGCGACCTCGACGATCTCGTCCCGGGCGACGAGATCATCTACGTCACCGCCGAGGGCCGTTTCGTCTACCGCGTCACCGAGACCCAGATCGTCTCCCCGAACGCGCTCTGGATCACCACCCAGACCACGGCCCGTACGACCACGCTCTTCGCCTGCCATCCTCCGGGCTCGACGCGCCAGCGGATCGTGGTGTTCGCCGAACTGGTCGCGTGAGCCGCATCGCCCGTCCGGCGCTCGCCCTCGGCGCCGGTGCGCTGGTGGCGTCGTCGATGCCGCCCTGGGGTTGGTGGCCGGCGGCGTTCGCCGGCATCGCCCTCTTCTCGCTCGCCGTCGACGGCGCATCGTCGCGCCGGGGCGCGTTCGGCCTCGGGTGGCTGTTCGGCGTCGGCTGGATGGCACCGGCGATGGCGTGGATGTGGTTCCTCACCGCTCCCGGCTACGTGTTGGTGGTGGCCTTCTTCGCCGCGCTCCACGGAGTCGCCGCCGCCTGGTCTCCCCGCGGGCGCGCCACTCCGATCGGCAGGGCCGCCGCGCACACGCTGGCCGAGGTACTGCGTCTGGTGATGCCCTTCGGCGGGGTGCCACTCGCCACGCTCGCCATCGGGCAGGCCGCCGGGCCGCTCGCCTCCCTCGCCCGCGTCGGAGGGGTGGTGCTGCTCACCTGGGTGACGTTCCAGCTCGGCTTCGCCCTCGGGGCGCTGCTCCGCCGTCCCCGACCGGCAGGAGTCGTCCCCGCCGCCGCGTTCTCGGTCGGATTCGTCGCGCTATGTGTCACTCTGGCGACCGAGATTGCACCCCGCGGGGAAGACACGGGTGAGATCTGGAGGGTGGCGGCGGTGCAAGGGGGCGGGCCGCAGGGCACACACGCGATCGACACCGACGCGCGGGTGGTGTTCGAGCGGCATCTCACGGCGACCGCAGCCATCGAAGCCGACCCCGAGCTCGACCTCGTCGTCTGGCCGGAGAACGCGATCGACATCGACGGCGTAGGCACCAGCTTCGCGACGAGCGACGAGCTGGCCGACATCGCCGAGCAGGCGGCCCGGCTCGGCGTGCCGATCAGCGTCGGCATCACCGAAGACGTCGACGGCGAGCACTTCACGAACGCGCAGGTGGTGGTCAGTCCCGAGGGCGAGGTGACGAGCCGCTACGACAAGGTGCGCCGCGTCCCCTTCGGCGAGTACGTGCCCCTGCGCGGTCTGCTGGAAGCACTCGGCGCCCCCCTCGACCAGGTGCCGAACGACGCCCGCGCCGGCACCGGGCCGGCCGTGATCGAGGTGCACGGCAATCCGGTCGGCGTGGCCATCTCGTGGGAGATCTTCTTCGGCGGGCGAGTCCGGGAGGGTGTGCACCACGGCGGCCAGCTCGTGCTGAACCCCACCAACGGGGCGAGCTACACGCTCACCATCTTGCAGTCCCAGCAGGTCGCCTCGTCGCGGCTGCGGGCGATCGAGTCTGCGCGAACCGTGGTGCAGGTGTCGCCGACCGGGTTCAGCGCGTTCGTCTCGCCAGCGGGCGAGGTGAGCCAGCGCACGGCCGTCTCCGAGCGCGCCGTGATCGTCTCCGACGTCGCCCTGCGCAGTGGGCGCACGTGGTACAGCCGGCTCGGCGACCGTCCGTTCGTGGCACTCGTGGCACTGGTGCTCGCGGCATCGTGGTGGGTCGCCCGACGCACCACGCCGGGCTGAGGAAGGGGGACGACTGGTGCGCGGGCTCGTCCAACGTGTCAGCCGGGCGGCGGTCACCGTCGACGGCGCCGAGGTGGGCGGCATCGGGCGGGGGCTGTGCGTGCTCGTCGGCGTCACTCACTCCGACACCGAGGCCACGGCACGCAAGCTCGCCGAGCGGATCTGGCACCTGCGGGTGTTCGACGACGCGGCCGGGGTGATGAACCTGTCCGCCGCGGACACCGCCGCCGAGGTGCTGGTGGTCAGCCAGTTCACGCTGTACGGGGACACGTCGAAGGGCCGGCGGCCGAGCTGGACCGCGGCCGCCCCACCGCAAGTGGCCGAGGGGTTGGTGGAAGCAGTCGTCGCCGAGCTGCGCCGCCTCGGCGCCACGGTGGCCACGGGCACCTTCCGCGCGCACATGGCGGTCGCCCTCGTCAACGACGGGCCGGTGACCGTGCTGCTCGAGGTGGTCGGCTGAAGGCCGCGCGCTGGCAGACTGCGCCGAATGGCCGCTCGCGAACGTGTGCTGCTCGAAGCGGGGCCGGCGAGCTGCACCGTCGCACCGGCGCTCGGGGGGCGCATCGCGAGCCTCACCGTGCACGGCAACGAGCTGCTGGTCACGGCCACGCCCGCGCAACTCGCCGGAGCGGACCCGCACGGCTGGGGCTGCTTCCCCATGGCCCCCTGGGCAGGGCGGGTGCGTGACGGTCGGTTCACGTTCGCCGGCCGGCAGCATCGCCTCCCCCGCAACCTGGCCCCCCACGCGATCCACGGCACCGCCGTCGGCCGCGCCTGGGACGTCGCCCGCAGCAGTGAGACCGCAGTCGAGCTCGAGGTCGGGCTCGGCCCGGCGTGGCCCTTCGCCGGCCGTGTCACCCAGCTCATCGAGCTGTCGGCCGATCGCCTGCGCTGCACCCTCGCGGTGCACGCCACCGACGACGAGATGCCCGCCGAGCTCGGCTGGCACCCGTGGTTCGCCAAGCCGACCCGCGCCGAGCTCGGCTTCGCGGCGATGTACCGGCTCGACCACTCCGGCATCCCGACCGGGGCCCTCACCGAGGAGATTCCGCCCGGGCCGTGGGACGACTGCTTCGTCGGGCCGATTCGGCCGCCGCAGCTCGACGTCGCCGGCGTGCGGGTGACGATCTCGAGCGACTGCGACCACTGGGTGGTCTACGACCGTCCGGCCCACGCGACGTGCGTAGAACCCCAATCCGGTCCACCCGACGCCATCAACTTCGACCCGCGCCCGCTCGCCCCCGGCGAGTCCTTGGAGCGCTGGATGGAGATCTCCTGGGAGCGCTTGCCCGTGGAGCACCCGGCGCCCGCCTGACCTGGCAGTACACGCGCCCGGTAGGCTCGGCACCCTATGTCTCCGGCTCTGGACCCGAACGGGCCGCTGCGCATCGCCTACCTCACGTACAGGGGCAAACCCCACGTCGGTGGCCAGGGTGTCTACACCCGGCACCTCACCAAGGCGTTGGCCGATCTCGGCCACTCCGTCGAGGTGCTCGGCGGCCAGCCGTACCCCGTGCTCGACGAGCGGGTGGCGCTCACGAAGCTGCCGAGCCTCGACATCTTCAACGACACCTATCCGGGCCGGCTCCCCGCGTTCTGGGAGATCAAGTCCCGCGAAGACGCGATGGAGCTCGGCCAGTTCCTCACCGGCACGTTCTCCGAACCGCTGGCGTTCAGCGCGAGGGCGCTGCGCCACCTGCGCCCGCGGGTGCGCGAGTTCGATCTCGTGCACGACAACCAGTGCCTCGGCTACGGCATCTTGAAGCTCGAAGAGCTGATCCCGACGATCGTCACGCTGCACCACCCGATCACGAAGGACCGCGAGCTCGAGGTCAGCCATGCGCCGAACTGGCGCAAGAAGATGTCGGTCAGCAGGTGGTACGCCTTCGTGAAGATGCAGGCCCGCGTGGCATCGAAGATGCCGCGCATCGTGGTGGTCAGCGAGAACAGCATCAAGGACATCCACGTGGACATGGGCGTGTCCTACGAGCGCATGCGCCTCGTGCCCGTCGGCGTCGACCCCGATCTCTTCCGCCCGATGCCGCAGGTCCAGCGCGTGCCCGGCAGGTTGATCACGACCGCCTCGGCCGACGTCGCCCTGAAGGGCCTCTCGTACCTGCTCGAGGCCATGGCCAAGCTGCGCACCGAGCGCGACGTCACGCTGACGATCATCGGCAAGCCCAAGCCGGGCAAGAGCATGAGCCTCATCGACAAGCTCGGGCTCGCGCCGTACATCGAGTTCGTGTCCGGAGTGCCCGACGAGCGCATCGTCGAGCTCTACGCCGAAGCCGAGCTCGCCGTCGTGCCGAGCCTGTACGAGGGGTTCAGCCTTCCCGCGATCGAAGCGATGTGCACCGCGACATGCCTCGTGGCCACCGACGGCGGCGCGCTGCCCGAGGTCACCGGCAAGGACGGCGACACGGTGCTGTCCTGCCCCGCCGGCGACGCCGACGCCCTCGCCAACGCCTTGCGCCGCGGCCTCGACGATGCCGAGCTGCGGGCGCGCGTCGGAGCCGCCGGCCGCCAGCGCGTCGTCGAGCGCTGGAGCTGGCGCCGCTGCGCGCAGATGACCGTCGACCAGTACCGCGAGGTGCTGGCGATGCCCCACAACGTCGACAAGCTCCGCCGCAACGGCCGTATCTGAACCTCGCACCCTCACCGACCCCATGCTCACCGTCCGCTTCGATCGCCTCGGCCTGCGCCCCGGTGACCTCGTCCTCGACGCCGGATCCGGCTTCGGCCGTCACGCGTTCGAGGCAGCCCGCCTCGGTGGCCGGGTCGTCGCCCTCGACTATGCACCGCACGAGCTGCAAGAGACGCGCGACACCTTCGACGCGATGATCGAGGCTGGCGAGATCGCCGCCGACCGCCTGGTCGGAGTGCTGCGCGGCGATGCCACCCGCCTGCCCTTCGCCGACGAGACGTTCGACCGCGTGATCACCTCGGAGGTGCTCGAGCACATCCAAGACGACGTGGCCGCGATCTCCGAGCTCACCCGCGTGCTGAAGCCGCAGGGCACGTTCGCCTGCACCGTCCCGACGTCGTGGCCGGAGAAGGTCAACTGGTGGCTGTCGGAGGACTACCACGCCCCCTCGGCACCCGGGGGCCACCTGCGCATCTACTCGGCCACCGAGCTGCGGGCGAAGCTGCGCGCTGCCGGGCTCGATCTCGTCGGAAGCCACCACGCGCACGCCCTCCACTCGCCGTACTGGTGGCTGAAGTGCGCCGTCGGTGTGCGCAACGACGACCACGCCGCTGTCCGGGCATACCGCCGCTTCCTCGAATGGGACATCGTCGAGCAGCCGCGCTCGGTCGCCGTCGCCGATCGGGTGCTGTCGCCCGTGCTCGGCAAGAGCCTGGTGCTCTACGGCACGAAGCGTGGCGGAGCGCAGGTCGCGCGATGAGCATCCGGGTCGCCGACATCCCCGGTGTGATCTCCGCCGACGAGCTGTGCCAGACCGCCGCGTCGATCGCCGCGCTGCAGCTCCCCTCGGGGATGATCCCCTGGTTCCCGGGCGGCCACTGCGATCCATGGAACCACGTCGAGACGGCGATGGCGCTCGACCTCGTCGGCATGCACACCGAGGCCGAGCGGGCGTACGCGTGGTTGGTGGAGACCCAGCATCCCGACGGCTGGTGGTTCAACTACTACTGGCCCGACGGTTCGGTCGAGGACCCGAAGCTCGACACCAACGTCTGCGCGTACGTCGCCGCGGGCGTTTGGCACCACTGGCTCTGCACCGACGACCGCGGGTTCGTCGAGGCCCTCTGGCCCACCGTCGAGCGGGCGCTCGACTGGGTGCTGTCCTTGCGCCGCCACGACGGCGCGGTGCTCTGGGCCCGTGAAGTGGACAGCTGCCCGTGGGACTATGCCCTGCTCACCGGATCGTCGAGCATCTGGCACTCGTTGCAGTGCGGAGTGCTCGTCGCCGACCTGGTCGGTCGTCCTCGCCCGGACTGGGCCGCCGCCGCCGACCGGCTCGCCGACATCGTCGCCAACTCCCCGCACGCCTTCGAGCCGAAGGACCGCTGGGCGATGGACTGGTACTACCCGGTGCTCACGAACGTCCTCCTCGGCGACCCGGCGGTGGCCCGCCTGAAGAGCGGTTGGGACACCTTCTCGATCGAGGGACGCGGCATCCGCTGCGTCAGCGACGAGCCGTGGGTGACCGCGGCCGAGACGGCCGAGTGCGCCCTGTCGTACGTCGCGATCGGAGACCTCGACACCGCCAGCGACCTGCTGCGCTGGACCCGGGCTCACCGCCACGACGACGGCTCGTACTGGACAGGCATCGTCTACCCCAACTTCGAGCGCTTCCCCGCCGACGAGCGCACCGCGTACACCGCCGCCGCGGTGGTGCTCGCCGCCGACGCGCTGGCCGGCGCATCCCCGGCCAGCCAGCTGTTCGCGCCGGCCGCCGAGACCGCCTGAGCGCGGTCGGGACACCTCAGCCGGCACCGAGCGAGGGCGGTAGGCTCGTCGCCATGCCCGCCGCATCCGAACGTCACCCCGCGTTCGAGGAGTACTGCGAGTGCATATTCGAGCTGCGTGAAGACGATCTCGACGTGATCCAGGCCCGCATCGCGGAACGTCTCCAGGTGAGCCGCCCCGCGGTGTCGGAGATGATCAAGCGCATGGAGGCCGAGGGCCTGGTGCACACCACCGCCCGCAAGATCCGCCTCACCGCTGCCGGCGACCTGCTCGCCCAGCGTGTCGTGCGCCGCCACCGCTTGGCAGAGCGGTTCCTCACCGACATCCTCGGCCTGTCCTGGGCCGAGGCCCACCACGAAGCAGGCCGCTGGGAGCACGTCATGAGCGCGGCCGTCGAGGCGGCGCTCGATCGCGTGCTCGGCGAGCCGACCACCTGCCCGCACGGCAACCCGATCCCCGGCTCGCACTACGAGGCGCCCGACGCCCAGCCGCTCGGCAGGCTGACCGTCGGCGACCGCTTCACCGTCGCCCGCATCCCCGAGGAGCTCGAGTTCACCCCCGGATTGCTCGACTTCCTGGAAGACGCCGCCATCCTCCCCGGCCGCAACGGGCAGGTCACCGCGACCTCACCCGACGGCACGGTGACAGTCGAGATCGACGGGAACCACGTGGGTGTCGGAGCGTTCGCGAGCGCCCGCATCCTCGTCACCGACTGAACGCGTACGCATGTTGTCGAGACGCAAAGCCTGGCCGATCCTCGCGAGTGCGCTTGCGCTCAGCGGGTGCGCGACGACCGTCGACGAAGGCACGAGCGACACCACCGCCGACGGCGCGGTGACCACCGTGGCGCCGCTCACCGTGCCGGAGGGTTCGACGAGCGTGCTGCTCGACCGCCTCGTCGAGGCGATGACCGAGCTGTCCGCGACCATCGGCCCCTCGGGGGGCGACGCGGGCGAATCAGCGGGTGATGCCGAAGAACTCCTGGTCGAGATCGAGGCCTTGTGGTCGGCGGCGCGGGCAGGGGTCGAAGCCTCCGATTCGCTGGCTGCCCTCCAGATCGACGGCCTGGTGGCACTTTCGCGCACGGCCGTCGAGCGCAACCGCCCGGCCGATGCCGACCGCGCCGCCCGCCTCGTGGCCGACCTGGCCGATTCGATCGCCTGAGGTCGCTAAGCGCCGGCGGTCATCACTGCCGGCAGCGCCTCGGAGTGCACCACCACCAGGCGCCGCGTGGCGCGGGTGAGCGCCACGTACAGCGCGCGTAGCCCCTGCGACTCGGTCTGGACGATGCGGGCCGGCTCGACCACCAGCACACCGTCGAGCTCGAGGCCCTTCACCAGGCTGACCGGCACCACCGTGACCCCGGTCTCGAGCGCGGTCCTGGTCGCCCGGCCGTGCTCGATCCCGGCGGCGTCGAGCGCCTCGGAGATCTCCTCGACGAGGTCGTCGGGGGTGACGACGGCCATGTTGCCATCGACGAGATCGGCCATCAGTTCGCCGGCGCGCTTCGCGACCTCGGCCGCGAGCGCACCGGGTGAAGCCGACACCACCCGCGGCGCCACCTCGCCCTCGCGCACCGCGGCCGGGGCACGCAGCCCCGGGGTCGCCGCCGCCATCACCCGGTTGGCGAGGTCCATTATCTGACCCGGGATGCGGTAGCCGACGCTCAGGCCGATCACCCGAGCGGGCTTGCGATCGGGCAGATGGGCGAGCACGTCGCCCCAGTCGTCGGGCGCGAGGGGGCCGGTGGCCTGGGCGATGTCGCCGACGACGGTCATCGACCCGTTCAGCGAGCGCCGCGCCGCCATCCTCAGCTGCATCGGCGTCAGGTCCTGCACCTCGTCGATGATGATGTGGCCGTAGGTGCGGATCTCGTCGGCCTCGTCGACCTTGCCGCCGCGGCGCGGCACCGGGCCGAGCTGCCAGCGGGCCTCGTCGAGCAGGGCCACGTCGGCGTCGCTCCAGCGCACCTCGTGCACGTCGGCGCACCGGGGCCGGTGCAGCGCCATCAGCTCGTCGTCGGCGAAGTGCTGCGATCCGGCCAGGCGCAGCAGCGCCTTGGACCCGAACAGGTCGTGGAGCAGCTCGGCCGGGGTGAGCACCGGCCACATCCGCTCCAGCGCCGCGCGCACGTCGTCGAGGTGCCGCACCGCGTCTTTCACCTCGACCGGCTCGACGTCGTTGTCGCGAGCGGCGGCGGCCATCGCCGCCCACACCTCGGCCTCCACCCAGCGCCGCCCGCCGTTGTGGCGGCGGAAGCGCCGGCGCGCCGTCCTGACGATGCGCGCGCTCTCCTCGGCCCGCAGCCTCGTGTACCCGGAGCGGAACGGCACCACCAGGTCTTCGCGCAGCGATCGCTCGCGGTCCGTGATCGCCTTCGCGACGACGTCGGACATCGCGATGTGGCCCTTCACGCGCTCGGCCAGCTGGCTGTCGCCGCCGGCGCCGATGCGGGCGAACGTGACGTCGGGAACCAGGTCGGCGAGCACCGCCTGCTCGACGCCGGCCTCGCCGAGGCTCGGCAGGACCTGCTCGATGTAGCGCAGGAACACCCGGTTCGGACCGATCACGAGCACGCCCTGGTCTTCGAGCGGGAAGCGGAACGTGTACAGCAGGTAGGCGCCGCGGTGGAGCGCGACCACCGTCTTGCCGGTACCCGGGCCGCCCTGGACGACGAGCACACCTGGCTGGGGAGAGCGGATGATCGCGTCCTGCTCGGCCTGGATCGTGGCCACGATGTCGCCGAGCTGGCCGGTGCGGCCGCGCTCGATCGCCGCAAGCAGGGTGCTGTAGCCGCGCAGCCCGGTGCCCGCATGGGTGACCCCGGCCGGCTGGCCGTCGAGGCCTTCGTCGTGGCCCATGCCGAGGTGGCCCTCGCCGAACAGCTCGTCCTCGATGCCGAGCAGTTCGCGCCCGTGCACATGGAAGTGGCGACGGCGGGCGAGCCCCATCGGCTCACGCCCGGTCGCCCGGTAGAACGGCTCGGCGACCGGTGCCCGCCAGTCGACGACGATGGGCTCACGATGCTCGTCGGCGACGGCGAGGCGTCCGATGTGGAAGCTCTCCGTGCCGTCGGGGCCCTCGATCAGGCGGTCGATGCGACCGAAGACGAGGGCCGCGTTGCCCAGCTCGAGATCGGCCAGGCGCTTCACCACAGCCTCGTCGAACACGTCGCGCTCGTATCGCGCCTGGAACGTGCCGCCGAGACCGGCCTCGGAGAGCTGGCGCAGCTTCCACGCGTCGGCGCGGCTGCGATCCAGGCAGTCGTAGGCATGGTCGATGTACGCCTGCTCGGCAGCGAGGTCGGGGTGCTGGCTCGTCATCCGTCGTGCTCCCCCGGAGCCCGAAGCGCTCTCGCAACCGGATCTGGGGCCGTTCCACTCTATCTGGCAGCGGACGCACCACCTAGGGACCCCAACGACTGGGAACCCAACGACTGGGGACCCCAACGACTCAGTGCGTGCTCAGGTCCGCGGTACGTGCGCCGAGCAGCGCCACGAGCTCGCCCGGCGCGAGCTCCACGTCGAGGCCGCGGCGACCCGCGCTCACATAGACGGTGTCGTGCTCGCGCCACGACGAGTCGACCACCGTCTGCAGCCGCTTCCTCTGCCCGAGCGGGCTGATCCCCCCGACGACGTAGCCGGTCAACCGCTCGGCATCGGCCACGGCGAGCATCTCGGCGCGCTTTGCGCCCACCGCGGCGGCGAGAGCCTTCAACGACAGCTCCCCGGCGACGGGCACGACCGCCACGACGGGGAGCCCGTCGGCCACGGCGAGCAGCGTCTTGAACACGCGGGCCTCGTCGACACCGAGCGCGCCCGCAGCGGCCCGCCCGTAGCCGAGGCCGCCATCGTCGCTCGCGTCGAAGGCGTGCACCGTGTGCTCGACACCGGCGCGTGCCAGCACGACGAGCGCGGGCGTGCTCGACGTCTTCGCCATTGGGGCCACGCTAGGGCTCGGCTCCTAACCTCGGCGTCATGGCCTTTCCCGGAAACGTCGGCGTGATCGACTTGATGATCGGACTCCCCAAACAACATGCCGCCGACCACTACCGGTTCATGGAGGGCGCGCTGAAGGACCAGGCCTCCAAGTCGATGGCGATGCCCGCCGAGTACATGTTCACCGAGGTGCCGGGCGACGTGGGCGAGGGCATCGACCCGGTGGCGATGCTCGTCGCCGACATGGACCGCTGCGGGGTGGCGATGGGCATGATCCACATGGGTAGCGAAGACGCGGAGCGGGCCCTCGCTCTGCACCCGGACCGGATCATCCCCTGCATCGACGCCGACCCGAACGACGTGATGGGAGCGGTGCGGCGCGTGCGCGAGGCCCATGCTCGCTGGAACGTGAAGGCGGTCACCTCGTTCCCGGCGGGTTGCCTGCCCCAGGTCCCCGTCAGCGACCGTCGCTACTACCCGCTTTACGCGACGTGCATCGAGCTCGACATCCCGGTCGTGATCAACGCGGGTGTGCCGGGGCCTCGGGTGCCGATGCACTGCCAGCACGTCGAGCACTTCGACGAGGTCTGCTACGACTTCCCCGAACTGCGCATCGTGATGCGCCACGGCGCCGAGCCGTGGGAAGAGCTCGCCGTGAAGCTGATGCTGAAGTGGCCAGGGCTCTACTACATGACGTCGGCGTTCGCCCCGAAGTACTACCCGAAGGCGATCGTCGACTTCGCGAACACGCGCGGTGTCGGCAAGGTGATGTACGCGGGCTACTACCCGATGGGGCTCTCGCTCGATCGCATCGCGGCGGAGATGGAACAGGTGCCGCTGCGTGAGCACGTCTGGGCACCATTCTTGCGGGAGAACGCGATCGAGGTGTTCCGCCTAGACGTCTCCTAGATGGCCCCTGACGCGGTCAGAACCGGACGCCCTGACGGACGTCCGGTTCCACGTTCAGCTGTACGACAGCGTGAAGGTCAGCTGATGACGCGCACGTCGCGCGCCTCGTCGCCCTTCCGGCCGGGACCGACCTCGAACTCGACCTGCTGGCCTTCTTCGAGCTTCTTGAAGCCCGTACCAGCGATCTGGGAGAAGTGCACGAACACATCAGGCCCGTCTTCACGGGTGATGAAGCCGTACCCCTTCTCCGAATTGAAAAACTTGACAGTGCCGACAGCCAAGGCGGAACTCATTTCTCTCACACGTCCGGCACCACTCGCCGAACGGTGCCGCAGGCTACGGGCTGCCGGCCGCGTTTCCATCGCCTCGCCGCGATTTTCGTGTTACCCCGCCACCGCGGTGGTGGGCCGTCGACGGCCGTGCGGGCAAGTGCCCCCGACAGGAATCGAACCTGTGGCCTGCTGCTTAGGAGGCAGCCGCTCTATCCAACTGAGCTACGGGAGCGCCGGTCCCAGCCTAGGCGCCGGCCTCTGGCAGTCTGGGTCCCCATGGACGCACAGTTCCCCGAGCTCGGCTTCTACACGCTCGCCGGCGGTGCGCAATCGCCACGTGAGCTGATCGACGAGGTCCGCGCCGGCGAGGCGATGGGCCTCGGCACGGCGTTCATCTCGGAGCGGTTCAACGTGAAGGAGGCCGCGACGCTGTCGGGTGCTGCCGCCGCGGTCTCGGAGCAGATCCACATCGCCACCGCGGCGACGAACCACAACACCAGGCACCCGATCGTCACCGCGTCGTACGCCACCACCATGCACCGCCTCACTGGGGGGCGGTTCACGCTCGGGCTCGGCCGGGGCATCGCCCCGATGCAGGACGCGTTCGGGATGGGGCGGGTGACCACGGCGCAGATGGAGGACTTCGTCGGCCTGATGCGGCGCCTGTGGCGGGGCGAGGTCGTCGTCGGTCACGACGGGCCGGCCGGATCGTGGCCCGTGCTCGTGCTCGACACCGACTTCGACGAGGACATCGACGTCTTGCTGACCGCGTTCGGGCCGAACTCGCTCGCCCTCGGCGGGCGGGCGTTCGACGCCGTGGTGCTGCACACCTTCTTCACCGACGAGACCACCGCCCGCGCGGTGGCCGCGGTGAAGCAGGCTGCGGAGCAGGCCGGACGCGATCCGGACCAGGTCAAGGTGTGGTCATGCCTGGCCACGGTCGGCGACCACCTGCCCGAGGAGCTGCGCCTGAAGAAGACGGTCGGGCGCCTGGCCACCTACCTGCAGGGATACGGCGACCTGATGGTGTCGACGAACGGCTGGGATCCGTCGGTCCTGGCGAGGTTCCGCGCCGATCCGCTGGTCGCCGGCTTCCGCGGCGCCTTCGACGCGAAGGCCTCCAACGCCGAGCTCGAGCACATCGCCACGCTGATGCCAGCCGAGTGGCTGGCGCCTGCCGCCGTCGGGTCGCCCGACGCCTGCGTCGACACCGTGCTCGCCCAGTTCGGTCTCGGCTGTGACGCCGTCATCCTGCACGGCGCGACGCCGGCCGAGCTGGCCCCGGTGGTCGAGGCCTACCGCGCCCGCCGCCGCGGGGCCTGAGGAGCGGCAATGACCGACGACTGGGCCCCGCTGCTGGAAGACCTCGCCGCCCGCCGGCACGCCGCGCGCGCGATGGGTGGCGAGGAGCGCCTTGCCCGCCGCCGCGACGAGGGCCGCCTGAACGCCCGCGAGCGCGTCGACGCCCTGGCCGACCCGGGCTCGTTCACCGAGATCGGCGTGCTCGTCGGCGAACTGCCCGCCGACGCGTTCGTCGCCGGGGTGGGCGAGCTCGACGGGCGGCCGGTGGCGATCGGCGCCGAGGACTTCACCGTCGCCGGGGGATCGATCGGCGCCGGGGCCGCCGCCAAGCGCCACCGGCTGGTGGAGCTGGCCGTGCAGGAACGGATGCCGCTCGTGATGCTGCTCGAAGGCGCCGGGCACCGCCCGCCGCTGCCCGACGACCCCCCGTCGGTCCGGCATCCGAACGACCTGCAGGCCCAGGCGTCGGCGAGCGGGCTGGTGCCGATGGCGACCGCGGTGCTCGGCTCGTCGGCCGGCCACGGCGCACTGACCGCTCCGCTCAGCGACTTCACCGTGATGACCCCCGACGCGGCGATCTTCACCGCCGGTCCCCCACTCGTGAAGGCATCGCTCGGCGAAGAGGTCGACCGGCTCGCGCTCGGCGGCCCCGACGTCGCGCTGGCGAGCGGGGTCGTCCACAACCTCGCGACCGACGACCTCGACGCGCTGGCCCAGGTGCGGCGCTGGCTGTCGTACCTGCCGTCGTCGGCGTGGGAGCACCCGCCGGTGGGCGCCGCCGCCGACGGCGACCGCCCGACGCCGGAGCTGTACGAGATCGTTCCCCGCAACCCGCGCCGCGCCTACGACATGGCCGCAGTGATCCGGGTGGTCGTCGACGAGGGCACGTGGTTCGAGGTGCAGCCCCGCTTCGGGCGCTCGCTGCTCACCGGCCTGGCGCGCCTCGGCGGCCAGCCGGTGGCGGTGGTCGCCAACCAACCGCTGCACCTCGCCGGCACGATCGACGCCGACGCCGCCGACAAGGCCGCCCACTTCGTGCAGGTCGCGGATTCGTTCCACGTGCCGATCGTGCTGCTGAGCGACAACCCCGGGGTCATGGCCGGCACGGTCGCCGAACGGGCCGGCATCTTGCGCCACGCCGGTCGGATGTTCGCCGCCCAGCACCGGGCGACGGTGCCCAAGCTGCAGGTCACCTTGCGCAAGGCGTACGGGTTCGGCAGCTCGGCCATGGGAATGAACCCCTTCGACGGCCAGACGCTCAACCTCGCGTTCCCCGGGGTGACGTTCGGCGCGATGCCGTCACGCGGCGCCGACGACGCGACGAAGGCCGACGAGGCTCGCCGCCAGGCACTGCTCGAGGCCGAGCTCGCGTCGGGTTACCGCACCGCCGCCGGCATGTCGGTGGACGACCTGATCGACCCCGCCGAGCTGCGCCACCATCTGCTCGCCGGGTTGCGCGCGGCGCGCGCCCGGCTTCGTGGCCACGCGTCGCCCGTCGCCCGCATCGGCCACCTCGCCTGAGCGAGCCGTCGCTACGGGCTCGGTTGGCGGACGAGGGGCACGCAGTCGCTGACGCAGGCGACGTCGTCCGAGCGCGACTCGCCACCGGCAGGCGAGCCGGCCCGGTGCAACACTGCCCGCGTCGGGTCGATCTGCACGGATTGGCCGGACACGGTGGCCGTGCCGTCGGCGATCAGCGTGTAGCCGCCGGCCTCGTTCGGCGGCCAGACGAGCGAGACGGCGGGGCGGGCAGCGGCATACGCGGACGACTTCTGCCCGGTGCCGACCGCGAACCTGGCGTTCGCCAGCTCGGGGCGTACGGCTACTGCGTGCGGGCGCCCGTCGTCGGCGACGGTGAGCAGGTAGCACTGCTGCCTGCCGGCCATCGCCTCGCGCAGCGCGTCGACGTCGACGGAGATGCTCATCGGCACACGCTACGGGCCGGGAAGAATCTTGAGCGGACTGGTCGGGTTTGGGAGTACACTCGACCGCCTCACCCGTCCCCTCTGATCGGAGTACAGACATGGCCGTTCGCCTCGGAGACACCGCTCCCGACTTCACCGCCGAGACCACTCAGGGCACGATCTCGTTCCACGACTGGCTCGGCGACTCCTGGGGTGTGCTGTTCAGCCATCCGAAGGACTTCACCCCGGTCTGCACCACCGAGCTCGGCTACGTGGCCAAGATCAAGCCCGAGTTCGACAAGCGCAACGTCAAGGTGATCGGGCTCTCCGTCGATCCCGTCGACAGCCACCTCTCGTGGGAAGAGGACATCGCCGAGACCCAGGGGACCGCGGTGAACTTCCCGATGATCGGCGACGCCGACCATGTCGTCTCCGACCTCTACGACATGATCCACCCGAACGCGAACGACACCTTGACGGTGCGTTCGGTGTTCGTCGTCGGGCCGGACAAGAAAGTGAAGCTGATCATCACTTACCCGGCCTCGACGGGTCGCAACTTCGACGAGATCCTGCGGGTCATCGACTCGCTGCAGCTCACCTCCAACTACAAGGTCGCCACGCCCGCCAACTGGCGCGACGGCGAGGACGTGATCATCGGCGCGGCGGTCACCGACGACGAGGCGAAGGAGCTGTTCCCGAAGGGTTGGAAGGTGTTGAAGCCGTACCTGCGGGTGCTGCCCCAGCCCAACAAGTGACCTGACGGAAAGGCGCCGGGCGCCGGCGTTCGGGCATCATTTCCCCATGGACGTCTTCGAGGCGATGGGAACGGCTCGGGCGATGCGGTGGTACCGCGAGGACCCCGTCCCCGACGAGCTGATCGAGCGCGTGCTCTGGGCGGCGACGCGCGCCGGCAGCCCCGGCAACAACCAGTGCTGGGACTTCGTCGTCGTCACCGATGCCGAGCAACGCCGGCGCCTCGGCGAGGCCGTGGAGCCGTTCGCGCAGGTCGCGGCGCGAGCGAGCGAGCCCGACGACCCGACCGCGCGGCGCACCCTTCACGGTGCCCGCCACCTGGCGGGTTCGCTCGCCGACGTGCCGGTGATCGTCGTCGTTTGCGGCCACAACGTCTACCCGGCGCACCATCCGATGGAGCACATGATGTGGTCGGCGGTCTACGCCGCCAGCCAGAACCTGATCGTCGCCGCGCGGGCACTCGGCCTGGGCGCGGCATTCACCACCTTCCACGCCACCGCGCCCGCCGAGTTCAAGCGAATCCTGAGCATCCCCGAAGACCGCCACCTCGGCGTCACCATCCCCCTCGGTTGGCCCGCCGGCCCGGAGGGCCCGGTCTCACGCAGACCGCTGGAAGAGGTCGTGCACCGCGACCGCTGGTGACTACTTCGTCCCGTCTGCGTCGTCACCGTCGTCGCTGTCGCCGTCGTTGTTGGCTTTGTCTTCGGCGGCTTGTGCTTGTTGGTTGCGCCAGCGGATGAGGGCGCGGAGGCGGTCGAGGTCGTCGATTGGTCTCACGGGTTGGGGTTTGACTTGGTGGTGGTCGCTGACGTCGGGGTGGCGGTTGTGGAAGGCGCACAGCAGTCGCCCGTTGAATTGGCTGGTCTGCCCGCCGTCGCGCCAGGTGGTGATGTGGTCGACGTCGCAACGCTCCACGCTCTGGTAGCAGCCTGAGGAGTGTTGGCAGCGGCGGTCGCGGACTTCGATCGCGCGGCGTAGGGCGCCGGTGAAGCGTCGTTTGTGGGTGACGGCGATGACGGTGGTCTTGTTGTCGAAGATCACCGATTCCACTAGTGCGTCGTTGACCAGTCCGGCTGCTTGGCCGGGGGTGATCACGGTGCCGTTGGACAGCTCACACATGTGCCGCAGTGTCTGGTCGCCGACGAGCACGGTGATCAGTGGGCGTTGGCGGCCGGTCTTGGACGCGGCTGAGCGTTTGGCCATCTCCACCAACGCCGCCGCCCGGCGCTGTGTCGCGGTGCGCACGACCAGTTGCGCCTTGTCGGCGAGCAGCAACTGGCGTTCCAGGCGTTGTAGTTCGTTGGTGAACACCGCGCCTGACACCGCGTCGAGCTGACCGTTGATCACCACCGTGCCGTCCAAGGTCGCCGACGCGTGCAACGCGTTGGCACTCTCGTTGCGTTCGGCCTCGTCCTCGGCGGCGGCGGCGTTGGCGCGTTGACGCCAGTACTTGACGAGCCGTTCGGCGTCGGGGAACGGCAACCGGGCGCATTGGTCGACGAGCCATTCCTCGCTGTCGGCGAACGCTGCTTGGCAGGGTTCCTTGCGTGCCTTGGCGAACAGGTACACGTGATCCAGCGACAGCTGACCGGCGGTGATCGCCGCCGCAGCATGACGCATCATCGCCAGGTCCCGCGCCCGGGCGAGCTCCACCCGCGCCGAGTGCGTCGACGTGTTCGTCTCCCGGGCCAGGCGCTGAGCGGGGCTGCGCGAACCATCGCCGGCCCACACCCCCCGCATATCCCAACGGCGAACGACAGCGGCGCGGGCCACACCCAACCGAGCGGTACAGCGCTGCACCGCAACGGTCAACGCGTGCAATCTGTCGTCAGACAACCCGGCGAGGTCGAGCCGAGAGAGGGCATCGACACCGGCGTTCAAAGCCGCCAGCGCCTCATCCTCGACCCCTACAACCCCGACTACGGGTTCCATCAGACCAGTATACGAACATATGTTCGCTACGTCAACCCCGTTGGGCGGAAAGTTGCAGGAATCTCCGAAGGCGCGGGCGCTACCGCGCCAAGGCGCCGAGTGCAGCCACGACTCGACGCCAACCCTCACCGAGCACGGCGAGGTCGCCGCGACCGTGCGGGTGCGTCTCACCGGTGACGGCGGCGAACGCCTGGCACGCGAGCGTGCAGGCCACGACGTCGCCTGCCCCGACAGCGACGTCCACCGCTTTGTCGAGAGCGATGCGCGCCTCGTCGTGCTTTTCGAGCAAGGCGTAGGCCGCGCCGGCGGCGACAAAGGCAATCGTGCGGTCCAGGTAGGTGGCCCCGGCGGTGTCGTCGACCGCGGCGGCCAGCTCTACGGCGTCGTCGGCTCTACCTCCCAGCGCGGCGACGAGCGCCGACGCGGTCTGGGCGAAGGGATGGGTAGACATCGGCTCCGCGACCAAGGCGAGCTGATCGGCCGCGTCTTCGATCCGGTCGAGCTGCGCGAGGGCTACCGCCCTGATGATCAGGGCCTCCCCCGACGCGCCCTCCACCTCGTCGGAGCGGTTCAACGCCTCGTCGACGAGCGCGAGCGCGCGTGCCCCGTCGCCGGCGTGCATCACCACACCGGCGGCGACGAGGAGCGGGAACGCCGTCGCGCCGTAGCCGGTCTGCTGGGAGACGAGCTCTTCCACGCCGCGCATCGCGGCCGAAACGCGGCCGGTGGCGAGCTGGGCCCGCAGCAGTGGCGCCATCGCCTGGACCTCGCCGTACCGGTCACCAAGGCGGCGGAACCGCGCTCGCGCGTTCTCGGCCAGCTCGACGGCCTCCTCCAAGCGACCGGTCCACAGTCGCAGAGCAGCGCGCAGGCATTCCATCATCCCCGCCGCCCACTCGTCACCACGCTCGCCCGCCTCGACGATCACGAGGTCGGCCAGCGAATCGGCTTCGTCGAAACGGCGGTTCAAGAAGTGCACCCATGCGAGCAGGCCGTACGCCCAGCCGACCCCGTTGCGGTCGCCGGCTTCGGAGAGCGTGGTCGCGGCGCGTTGCAGGCGCTCTGCGGCGGCCTCCGTATCGCCGGACATGAACGACGCCCACGCCCGGTGCTGCTCCACCCACGCCAGCCCGCGGGTGTCACCGAGATCGCGGTACAGCCCCTCGGCTTCACCGAAGAACCACTCGGCGTCGCGCAGCGAGCCGCCGAACAGCTCGAGAAAGCCGCGCGCCCGCAATGCCCGCGCGAGCTGGGGCTCCAGACCGGCCGCACGCAGGATCTCGACCGCGTGACCGAGCTCGCGGCGGGCGGCATCGAGGTCACCCTCCATCTGCCACATCGTGCCCAGCCACCGCCGTGCCTCGGCCTCGTTCACCAGGTCGCCGGCGGTGAGCGACGCGGTGAGCGCCAGCTCGAGGTCGCTGCGCGCCGGCGCGAAGCGGCGTAGCTCCACCGACGCGCCGCCGCGCAGCACGAGAGCGGCTCGGCCGACGGTGGCGACGTCGTCGCCGAGCAGGTCGATCGCCCTCGTGGTCTGGCGCAGGACGAGCTTCAGGCTGCCGCTGTCGAACGCCTTCGCCGCCGATTCGAGCAGCAGCGCGTATGCCTGCGTACGGATGTCGTCGGGCACTCCGGCGACGAGTCCGAGCTCAGCGACGAGCTCGGCCGCGGTGGCGGCATGGTGGGCGACGTCCTCGACCGCGATGCGCCCTCCCGCAGACGCCGCCGCCACCCCCGCGTGGCGCTGAGCCCGGACGGCCTTGGTGAGCATCTGGTACGCGACGTCACGCACCGAATTGGAGCGGAACCGCCACCGCGAGCCGGAGACGTCGAGCAGCCCGGCCTCCGCCAGAGCGGCGAGATCCGCGGGATCGAAGGTCTGGCGCAGCTTGCCCGCGAACGTGACGAGGCCCACCACATTGCCGGTCGTGCCCATCACGGCGGCGTTCTCGATGATCAAGCGCTGCTCGGGGGGGAGCCCGTCGAGGCGCGCGGCCACGAGCCCGCGGAGCGAGTCGGGCAGCTCGGCCACTGCGCCACCTGCGCCGACGAGGCCGGCCAGCTCCTCCAGGAACAGCGGGTTGCCGCCGCTACGGGCGTAGAGCTCGTCGACGGTGGACGAATCGAGGTCGGCGCCCGCCACCGCCGCGACGAGCTCGGCCGAAGCGGCGCGCGTCAGCGGCTCGAGCAACAGCCGGACCGTCGTCACCCGCAGCGCCGCGGGGGGCCAGGCGAGCTCGGGCGTGGAGCGAGCCGAAGTGACGACCACGAGGGGACGCCGCGCGAGCTGGGCGAGCAGCCGCTCGATCAGCTCCAGCACCGCGGTGTCCGCCCAGTGCACGTCGACGACGCTGACCACGACCGGACCCTTGCGGAGCTTCGCGTCGAGGAGCGCAGCGAGGGAAGCAACCAGCACGTCGCGCGCGACGGAGGGGTCGAGCGTGTCGAGGCGCGAGGGCAGGCCGAGCAGGTGCGAGATCGCCTGACCGAGGTCGTCGAGCACATCGGGCCCGACGATGGCTCCGAACATCTCCCGACCGCGCTCGATCGCCAAGGCGTTCGCCTCGTCGGCGGGCAGCGACGGGTCGATGCCGAGGTGGTCCATCAGCGCGCTCGCCACCGGCCACCACACGTTGGACTCGCCGTAGGGCACACAGGCGCCCTCCAGCAACATCACGTCCTGGCAGCCGGCGATGTGTCCGACGAGCTCGTCGACGACACGGCTCTTGCCGACCCCACCCTCACCCTCCACCGCCACAAGCACGGCACGCTCGGAAGCGAGAGCTACGTCGATCGCCGACAACCCGAGCGCGAGCTCGGTATCCCTCCCGACGAGTGCCGCGCCGCTGCGCCTGCGGCCGGACCCGGGCAAGGCCAACGGCTCCACGGCGAGGTAGGTGACCATGGACTGCGACCGGCCGCGCAACGCGAGGTCGCCGAAGGGCTCGTAGCGGATCACGTCGCGGGTCAGTTCGTAGGTGTCCGCCCCCACCAGCACCCCACCCGGCGGAGCTTCGGCCTGCAGGCGGCTGGCCGAGTTCACGACGTCGCCCATCGCCGTGTAGTCGCTGCCGGTCAGCGCCCCGACCAAGACCTCGCCGGTGCGGATGCCGACACGCATGCGGATCTGGGGCACTCCTTCGAGAGCGAGCGCGTGTGAAGCGAGAGTTCGTTGCATTCGCAACGCGGCACGTACCGCGCGCTCGGCATCGTCCTCATGGGCAACGGGCGCCCCGAAAAGCGCGACGATCGCGTCACCGAGCACCTTGTCGACATGGCCGCCGAACGAGGTCACGTCGCCGATCAGCAGCGCGAAGCACGAGTCGACGAGCCGCGTCACGTGCTCGGGATCCATCTCCTCGGCGAGCTGGGTGAACCCGACCAGATCGGCGAAGAGCACCGTGACCACCCGCCGCTCGCCCCCGAGCGCGGGCGTCAGTGCATGTCCGCACGACGGGCAGAAGCGCGCGCCCTCGGGGACCGAGCTGGCGCAGGAGGGGCACACCATCGACCGTCGAGCGTACGGCAGAACGCGGTTGGGCGATACCGACATGGGCGATACAAAGGACCCATGACAGACACCGCCATCCCCGCGACCGGCCGAGCCGCGGCCGGAGCCATTGACGCCGCGAAGCACTACGGCAGCGGCGACAACCTGGTGCGTGCCCTCGACGGGGTGACGGTGGCGTTCGAAGAAGGCCGCTTCACGGCCATCATGGGCCCTTCCGGATCAGGCAAGAGCACGCTCATGCACTGCCTCGCCGGGCTCGACTCGCTGACGAGCGGTGCCGTGTACGTGGGCGACACGTACCTCGCTTCCTTGAACGACCACGACCTCACCGAACTGCGCCGGCGCGACGTCGGGTTCGTCTTCCAGGCCTACAACCTGGTGCCCACACTGACCGCGCTCGAGAACATCACCCTGCCGCTCGCCCTCGGTGGCGACACGGGCGACACGGCGTGGATCGACGAGGTGATCGACCGGGTCGGCCTACGCGATCGTCTGCGCCACCGACCCTCGGAGCTCTCCGGCGGGCAGCAGCAGCGCGTCGCCGTCGCCCGCGCGCTCGCCAACCAGCCGAAGATCATCTTCGCCGACGAGCCGACCGGCAACCTCGACAGCCGCGCGGGCGCCGAGATCCTCGGCTTCCTCCGCCAAGCGGTCACCGACATGGGCCAGACGATCGTCATGGTCACCCACGACCCGACCGCGGCCGGCTATGCCGACCGGGCGGTGTTCCTCGGCGACGGCAAGATCGTCGACGAGATGCTCGAGCCGACTGCCCAGCGCGTGCTCGACCGCATGAAGCGCTTCGGGGACTGAGCGCGATGATCGGCACCATCACCCGCAAGAGCCTGCGAGCCCGGTGGGGCCGCAGCCTGTTCATCGGGCTCGCGATCCTGCTCGGCGTCGCGTTCGTCTCCGGCTCGTTCGTGCTCGCCGACAGCCTGAAGGCCACGTTCGACAACCTGTTCTCGCGGCTCAACGAAGACGTCGACTTGGAGGTCCGCTCCTCGCTTGCGTTCGACGACGTCGACGCGCAGCGTGACCCGATCCCCGCCGAGCTCGTCGACGTCGTGTCGTCGGTGCCCGGGGTCGGGCGCGTGGAGCCGCTGCTCACCCGCTACGCCCAGCTGCTCGATCCCGACGGGGAGCCCGTGGTCACCCAGGGCGCGCCGATGTTCGGCGCGTCGTGGACCGGTGAGTCGGGTCTCGGCGGGATGGTGCTGAAGGACGGGGTCGAGCCGCAAGGTTCCGACCAGACCGCGATCGACAAGGCGACGGCCGACCGCATCGGCTTCGAGGTCGGCGACGAGATCAAGATCATCTTCGACACCGGTCCCCACACGTTCACCATCGTCGGGCTGATCGGGCTCGGCAACGCCGACGGCTTCGGCGGCGCGACCATCGCTGCGTTCGACCCGGCCACCGCGCAAGAAGTCCTCGGCTCGGTGGGCACGTTCGACGCGATCGACGTACAGGTCGCCGAGGGCGAAGACGCGGCCGTGGTCGCCGAACGCATCGGAGACGTCCTGCCTCCGCGCGTCGAAGTTGTCTCCGGCGAGCAGGTGGCCGAGGAGAACTCCGATGCGATCAACCAGTTCATCGGCGTGTTCGGGACGGGGCTCTTGGTGTTCGCGTTCATCACCGCGTTCGTCAGCGCGTTCATCATCAACAACGTGTTCGGGATCACGATCTCCCAGCGCCTGCGCGAGCTGGCGCTCCTGCGCGCGGTCGGGGCGAGCGGCCGCCAGGTGCGCCGGATGATCCTCGTCGAAGCGCTGTTGATCTCGATCACCGCCACCGTGCTCGGCATCCTCGCCGGCATCGGCGTGGCACGGGGCCTGATCGCGATCTTCGACGCGGCCGGGGCAGGGTTCCCGCCCGCGGCACTCGTCATGAAGCCGCGCACGGTCGCCGTCGCCTTCCTCGTCGGGGTCGGCATCACCCTCGTTTCGGTGCTGCTGCCCGCGCGCAGAGCAGCGCGCATCCCGCCGGTGGCCGCGATGCGACCGGAGATCGGCTTCGGCGCGCTCACCTCCAACCGCCGGCTGGTCGTAGGCGGCATCGCCACCGTCGTCGGTGCGGTGATGTTCCTCGTCGGCATCTTCCTGCGCCCAGGCGGCACCCCCGGCCTCATCGCGCTCGCCGGCGGCGGAGCGGTGGCGGTGTTCGTCGGCGTCGCGGGGCTGTCCGCGGTCGTCGCCCGCCCGGTGACCCGCGCGCTCGGCTGGCCGATCGCGAAGGCCTTCCACGTACCGGGAAGGCTCGCCCGCGAGAACGCCGGGCGCGTGCCGCGACGTACGGCACGCACCGCGTCGGCACTGATGATCGGGGTCGCGCTCGTCAGCGCGGCGGCGGTGTTCGCGTCGTCGCTGCGCGACACGTTCGGGCGGGTCCTCGACCGCTCGGTGACCGCCGACTTCATCATCACCGACAAGTCGTTCCAGGGCCTGCCCCCGGCACTCGCCGGCCGCTTGGCCACCCTGCCCGAGCTCGCCGCCGTCTCCCCCGTGCGAGGAATCGCGGCCGAGGTCGACGGCGACGTCAAGGCGTTCGGCGCGATCGACCCCACCGGGTTCGCCGGCCTCGCCGACATCGGCCTCGTCGAGGGCAGCTACGACGCGCTCACCGAAGGCGGGGTGTTCGTGCACGAGGGCCCCGCCGACGACCTCGACCTTGCGCTCGGCGACCCGCTGGACGTCGTCTACCAGAACGGCGTCGAGGCCACCCTCACCGTCGCCGGGATCTTCGACGACGCCTCGCTCGTCGGCAACTGGCTGATCAGCATCTCCACCATGGAGAGCGTCACCAACGTGCCGCCGCGCGACTTCTTCGTGATCGCGAGGCTCGCCGACGGGGTCGAACCCGCGGAGGGCCGGGCGGCCGTCGACGCCGCCATCGTGCAGTTCCCGCAGGCCAAGCTGCAGAGCAACGCCGAGTTCCGCGCCGAGCAAGAGGGTCAGATCAACCAGCTGCTGGCGATCATCACGGCCCTGCTCGGCATGGCGATCGTCATCGCCGTCATCGGGATCGCGATCACGCTTGCGCTCTCCGTGCTGGAGCGCACTCGTGAGATCGGGCTGATGCGCGCCGTCGGGATGAGCCGTCGCCAGTTGCGCCGCACGGTGCGCTGGGAGTCGGTGATCGTCTCGGTGTTCGGCGCGCTCGTCGGCGTCGTCGTCGGCCTGCTGTTCGGTGTCGCGCTGTCGATCGCCGTGCCGGAGACGGTGATCGACGGGATCACGTTCCCGACGACGATGGTGATCATCGTGCTCATCGGCGCCGTCGTCGCCGGAGTACTCGCCGGCTGGTGGCCGTCGCGGCGGGCCGCGAAGATGAACATCCTCGAAGCAATCGCCACCGAGTAACCAAACCGCAGCTTCCGCGCCAATCTGTCAACGAAGCTGCGCCTGCCGCAGGTATCGCGACAGATTGGCGCGCAAGCCGCGCACGCAGCTTGCGCGCGCGAGCCGCGAGCCGGGCGAAGGGCGAAGGGCGAAGGGCGAAGGGCGAAGGGTCCGGGGGGTTCAGCCGAAGGCGATCTCGCCCTGGCGGCGGCCGCGGGCTGCGCGGGCTTCGGCCAGGAACAGGACCGCGGCGGGGTGGGGGTCGGCGGGACGCTCGCCGTCTTCGACGGATACCGCCCGCGACACCCGTCGGTCCAAGCGGTGCTGGCACTCGGGGCAGAAGTACAGCAGGCGGGCGTGCTCGCCGAAGCGACGCACCTCGATCGTGCCGCGGCAGCGAGGGCACCGCTTGCCGTTGCGGCCGTACACGGCGAGGCCGCCGGGCACCTCGGGTGCCGTCACGCGCTCGTGCCCGTTCAGGTTGTCCCTCAGCATGCGAGCAGCGGAGCGCACCACGTCGGCGGCGTCTTCGCGGGAGAGGTCACCGACGCGAGCGAACGGGCTTAGCTGGCACGCCCACAGCACCTCGCAGCGGTAGACGTTGCCGACGCCGCAGAGCACGCGCTGGTCGAGCAGTACGTCGGCGACGGCGCGTTCGGGCTCGGGGTAGCGCAGGATCGCCCTGACGCACTCGCGCAGGTCGGACCGCGGATCGCACAGGTCTGGCCCGAGCCCACCGAAGCCGGGATGCCGCCGGCGGTCGAGCGACTGGTAGGTCTCG
Organism: Actinomycetota bacterium; assembly: GCA_016700055.1. Classification (NCBI taxonomy): domain Bacteria; kingdom Bacillati; phylum Actinomycetota; species Actinomycetota bacterium. The sequence goes on along the minus strand of CP064997.1, from coordinate 2,278,831 downwards.
ACCACCGGGGCGTTGAAGCACACCGCCACCCAGTCGGGCACCTCGAGCACGACCACCGCGTTGCGTTGGGGCTTACGCCAGCGCTCGCCGGCGTGATACAGGTGCCACGAGCCGCTCATCCGCATGTGGGTGTGCAGGATCAGCCCGTCCTCCCACTGGATCTCCAGGTGCTTGCCGCGGCTGCGCACCTCTTCCACGACGTTGCCGGGTGAGGGGTGGGGCCCGATGTGGCGGTCGGCGAGGAACTGCTCGGTCGGGCGCCCGGCGAGTGCCGTGCGCAACGCCACTGCGGTGCGGTTGATCGTGTCCCCCTCCGGCACGCTCGGAGCGTAGAGGACGCTCGGCACCCTCATCGCGCATTCCCGGTAGGTTGCCGCTATGTCCGCCGCAAGATGCGCGCCCGACGACGACCACGACGACCACCGCAACCACGGCAACCACGGTGATCGCGTTCTCGAGCCGGCGCGCACCGACGATGCGATGCTGATGGCTTCGGCTCGTCGACGGTACGGCGCGGTCGGGGTGATCGTCGCCGGTGGGATGCTCGGCCTCGACAAGGTGCTCGGTCGTAAGCCGAAGGAGGAAGGCGCGCAGATCCAGGTGTCGCCGAGCGAACCCGGCGACATCGACACGCGCGGCATCGTCGTCGACGTCGACACCGAACGGCAGGTGCACAGCCGCCCCGCGCGCCGCCCGGTGGGCAGCACGCATCGCCGGGTCGTCAAGCGCCGGCACTGAGCCGAGACGTCAATCGCCGGCACTGCGGCGGCGACCACCGCCCGCCACGGGTCAGCCGATGCGCACCTTGCCGAAGATCGTCCCGTACAACAGCCGGCCCTCCTCGTCGAGGGTCACCCCCGCGGCGAGCGTGTTGTACATGGAGCCGCCGACCACGTAGTGAAAGCGCGACTCACCCGTGGTCCAGTCGATCCCCTCGATGGTCCACTGCCGGTCGCGGGTGCCACAGGTGTAGACGATGTCGGAACCCTGGCCGACGAAGGGCACCGAGTTGGGCGACGACACCGCCCGGTTCACCCACGCCTCGCGCAACGTACGCGCGGCGGGGTCCCATTCGTACTTGTGCAGCCCGTGGGGCGTGTAGGCGGGGTCGTGGCCGAGCAGGAACGCCAGTAGGCGCCCGGCGCGCGCGGGATACCCGGCCGGAACGTGAGCCGCCTCGTTGTTCACCGTCATCGCTCCGTAGCCCGACACCGTGATCGATTGCTCGGTCGCCACCTTGGTGAGCGTGGGGTCGCCCATCGTGGCCGGCCCCAGCCCGGCGATGCGGCGCGACGGCGCGCCCGGCAGCGATGCCCAGTCCTCGGGGATCTCGTCGCGCCACAGCAGGGTGATGTTCACGATGTCGTCACCGTCGCCGATCACCACGAACCGGTCCTCCTCGCCGAAGCCCATCAGCGAAGGCGTCGTGCCCGAACCGACCCCCGAGCCGTTGCGGTACCGCGCCGACCACGCGCCGTCGGCGGGATCCACCGACAGCCGCGTGCCGGTCCACACCACCTTGTGGGTGTGGTCGACCGAGCTCACGTAGATGCCGCCGTCCGCGTCGACGCACGTGCTGGTGCGCACCCAGCCGTAGCCACCGCCGCGCTCCGCCTCCATCCGCGCGCAGTGCTCGGCGGCCTGCTCGGCGGCGCCGGGCAGCTGGATGGCGTCGAAACCCTCGAAGTCGCGCTGCAGGCACACCACCCAGCCGTGGTCGGTGGTCATCACGATCCGGCCGTCGAAGGTGAGGTTGATGCCGACGAAGCGACCCTCTACGTACGCGGGCTTCTCCCATGTCGCGCGCACGCGAAGGGCGGAGCGCCTGTCGCGGGGATCGAGCTCCTCGTAGCAGACCGCGCCGCGGTGGCGTCCGAGATACAGGCGATGCTCGGCGTCGAGCAGGGCGTACACGCCGTCGAGCCCGGTGAGGAAGCGCATCGCGATGCCCATCGCGTGGACGATCGCCTCGTCGCCGCGCAGCTCGTCGAGCCCGGCAACTGCCGCTTCCAGCTCGGCGACGGGAGTGATCGGCTCCACCCCGGTCTCGATCGCGGCGAGCACCTCGAGCGTGTCGTAGTCGAGCTTCACGATCTGCTGGCGGCCATTGCTCCAGATGGTGCGGCGTCCGTCGGGGTAGACGCCCGAGATCAGCCCGCCGTAGTGGCCCGGCCCGATCCACACGTACTGCAGGTCCTCGGGCCCGAGGCGCCGGGTGGGCCCGGTCGGCCCCGCGGCCGCGGAGTTGTCCTGCTGGTCGGGGCGGCCGTGGGCGATCGGATAGCTGCTGTCGGCGAGAAAGGGGTTCCGCGGTCCCGTCGGCACCCAAGGATCATGGCCCGTCGCGGGCGGGTGAATAGGTTCTGGCGTGATGCACCCGCGATGTCGGACTCTTGGCGCGCCGGTGGTGGCCATGTGCCTGCTGACGGTCGCGGCGTGTGGCGGCAGCGACGATCCCGCCGCCGACTCGACGACCGCCGCCGACTCGACGACCGCTGCCGTCACGACGACGACCACCGACACGACCACGACCAGCGACCCGACGACGACCAGCGAAGCGCCGACGACCAGCAGCGAGCCGACGACCACGACGACGACCACCACCGGTGCGCCGACGACGACCGACACGACCACGACCAGCCGCCCACCGCATGTGAGCGAGCTGTACCAAGACCCGGCGAGCTGGATCTGTCGCGCCGACACCGACGACCTGTGCGACACCGAGCAGCCGGTGACCGAGGTCGCGGCGGACGGGAGCCTGTCGCCGCGCCCTGCCCCGCCGGCCGTCGATCCGCCGGTGGACTGCTTCTACGTCTACCCGACGACGAGCGACGATGCCTCGATCCGCAGCGACATGATCCCGGGCAGCGAGGTGGGCGTCGTCAGGATGCAGGCGGCGCCGTTCAACCAGGTCTGCACCGTGTACGCGCCGTTGTACCGCTCGGTCACGCTGGCCGGCCTGTTCGGTGGAGACGCCGAGGCCTCCGACTGGCTGGGCGCTTACGCCGACGTGCTCGACGCGTGGCGGCACTACCTCGACCACGACAACGCCGGACGGCCGGTGATCTTGCTCGGACACAGCCAGGGCAGCATCCACCTCACCCGGCTGCTCGGCGAGGAGATCGAGGAGGACCCCGCCCAGCTCGCGCTGCTCGTGAGCGCGATGTTGATCGGCACGAACTTCGAGGTGCCCACCGGCGCCGACGTCGGCGGAGCGACAGACAAGGTGCCCCTCTGCCGCGACGCGACGCAGATCGGCTGCGTGGTGACCTACGCCTCGTTCAGCGCCACCGACCCGCCCGGGGTCGACGCGTTCTTCGGCCGCCCCTTCCCGTTCCCGCTCGGCTCGGGCGAGGGACAGATGTCGGGGTGCACCAACCCTGCCGCGCTGGGCGGCGGGCCCGCCCCGCTCGACTCGATCTTCCCCACCGCGCCGTGGGCGCTCGGAGGACCCCTCGACGACGACGGCATCACCACCCCGTTCATGGCACTCCCCGGGCTGTTCACCGGCGAGTGCGTAGAGCACGACGGGTTCAGCTACCTCGCGATCTCCGTCGACACCGACAGCGCCGATCTGCGCAGCGACGTCGTGCCGGGCGGGCTCGGTGGCGGGTGGGGCCTACACGCCGCCGACGTCCCCTTCGCCGAGGGCTCGCTGATCGCGCTCGCTCGCCAGCAGATCGGCGCGTTCACCACCGCCGGCTGAAGCGCCGTCAGGGGAGCTCGCCGACGTGCGCGAGGGCGAGGCGCAGCAGCCGGTCGTGGCCGCTCGACATCTCGGCGACGAGCTGCTCGCCGACGGCCTCTTGCGGCGTGATCCAGGCGAGGTCGAGGGCGCGCTGGGTCGGTTCGCAGTCGCCGTCGACAGGCACCACGTACGCCAGGCTGACTGCGTGCTGGCGCGGGTCGTAGAAGCCGCTCACGCTCGGGTCGGGGAAGTACTCGACCACCGTGAACGGCGCCGGGTTCAGCGGCACACGCGGCAGGGCCAGCGGCCCGAGATCTTTCTCCAGGTGGCGGATCAGCGCGTCGCGCAGGCGCTCGCCGTACAGCACGCGGCCGCTCACGAACATGCGGCTGATGCTGGCGTCCGCCCCGACACGGAGCAGCGTCCCCACCTTGGTGACGCAGCCACGCGCGTCCACCCGCACCGGTACAGCCTCGACGTAGACGATCGGCAGGTTCGCCCTCGCCTGCTCGATGGCGTCGGCGCTCAGCCACGAGCTACGCGTCTCGATCTGGTCACTCACCGTCGCCGCCTCCACGATCGGGCCATCCCGCAATCGTGTCACGCGCCGGTTCGTCGGGCGCGGTGAGACCCGGCGGGCGCCTGCCGAGAGCAGACACCGACAGGGTGATCGAAGCGACGAGCATCACTGCCGCGATGCGCGCCGCGTGCCAGGCGAGCGAGCGGTCGTTCGGCCACTCGGGGTTGATCATGCCCAGCTCGGGCCCTAGCGGGGGGATCGTCGCCAGCGCGGCGAGCACGATCAGCGCGACGGTGACCGCGCCGATCATGCGGCGCTCCACGAGCCGCCACTTCGAGAGCGCCACCACCGCGGCCGCGAGCACGGCACCGCCCAACCCGGCGATCGCACCCGCGGCCACCACCGCGGCGGTCCACAACAGGATCAGGTCCGCGGGCATCCACGGCCGAGCCTCACGCGGCTGGGCGTCAACCGGGACGCTCGGGCGGCGGCTGCGCGGCCCGACCACTACCAGCGCGACGCACACCCCCAGCCCGGCGAGCATCACGTACAGCAACAGATCAGACGTGCGCTGCGCCGGCACCGACAGCTCGACGTCGGTCCTCCCGCCGGCGGGCAGGGGCCACGCCATCTGGGCGTCGAGCACGATCGGTGGCCCGAGGTCTTCGCCGCCGACCTCCGCCCGCCACAACGTGGACGGCGCCTGTCCCGTGATCAGCGAGGTTCCCTCGCCCGCCTCGACGGTGGCGCGCATGTGGGTGTCAGCTCGCTCCTCGACGGTCACCGAGGGCGCGGCCGCCGCGTCGGGGGCATCACCGGCGGTGAACCGGAAGGTGGAGAACGGCACCGCATCTCCCGAGCCGAGCTCGTGCCATCCCTCTGTGAGGGTGACCGGGCTGCACGCGTCGATGGCAATCGGCGCCCCGGTGAAGAGCGAGGCGGTGAGAGCGAACAACTTGACCCCGAGCGCGGCGCCGTCGAGCGTGGCCATTCCCTCCTCGCACGTCTCGGGGATCACGTCGGGCAGCGCCGGGTTCGCGGTGCGGTCGACGAGCACTTCCAGCACGCTGATCGAGCCGGGCTCACCGGCCGGCGAGGTCGCCTGCACCGTCACGTCGAGCCCTTCGACGAGCGCGGCATCGGCGGCTCCGGTTCCGAATGGCACCGTGACGGCGACGCGGCACGGCGCGCCCGGCTGGCAGCGGGTGGGCAACGCGCGGCGCACGGTGCGTGTCTCGCCGCCCGCACTCACCTGAACCGCGAAGCCGACCGCGTCGAGCAGCCCGACGTCGAGCACCACCTCTACCGTGGAGACCGTCTGCGGTGGCATCGTCACTCGCAGCTCACCGGGCTGCGCGGCGTCGAATCCCCACGACGTGTCCTCCCGGCCGTCGAGGGCCATCAGCGCACTGCCGGCCAGGCTGCCGTCGAGCCGGCTGGGAGACGAGGCGTACTGCGCCAGGTCGAGCAAGCTGGCGAGCTGCTCATCGGACACCTGCGGCGTCGCCTGCACCACGCCGTAGCCCATGAACTCGCGATCGGCCGGTACGCGGAAGCGCCTCTGCAACGAGCTCTCCACCGCCTGGCTGCCACGGACCAGGCGCTCGAACTGAAACGTGGTCGGCGCCGCGACGAGCAGCTCCTCCGTCGCCGGGTCGAGCTCGGCGACGCGGATCACGTCGTCGGGCACCTCGATCCGCTCGACCAGGTCGAGGCCAGGAACGTCGATCTCGTCGAAGCCCCAGGCGCCGGTGCCAACGCCTTCCAGCTCGGTCACCCTCACCTCGAACCAGGTGACCTCCTGGGGCGCGAAGGTCGCTTCTCCAAGACCCTCCTCGTCCAGCTCCACCGGCACTTCGAGCCCGGTGGACAACAGCAGCTCCACACCGGTCACGTCGCGCAGACCGGGCGTGCGCACCGCGTCGAAGGCGATCGAGCCGATCGAGGCCGGTTCGCGCAGGTCTACGCGCAGGCCGTTGGCGGGGGTCAGGGGGGCCAGCACACCGGTCATGAACGCGGACTGCGCCGACCCGTCGAAGGCTGCCGCAGGGCGAAACGGCGGACCGAGGTCGAAGAAGCTCGGTGCGGAGAGGCTCGTGATCGAAGCGGCGTCGCCGTACGAAGTCACGCTCTGGCTCCCGGGCCGCCCGAACAGCGCGCCGGTGTATCCGAGCTTGCTCCCCCCCCGGCCCAAGCCCTCGGTCGACTGCCTGCGGTTCGTGTCGGAGACCACCAACGGGGCACCCTGGGACAGCTCCCCGCGCAGCTCATGAAGCGAAAGGTCCGCCGTGTACCGGATCGGCCCGGAACCGGCGAGCGCGCCGGCGGCCGCGAGCGTCGCCCACGACGTCGCGTCGCCGGATACGAGGAGGGACGGGCCGGCAACCGCTCTCACCGGATCGTCCGGGCCGTCCACCACCTCGTACACCTCGACCGGCGCCAGCTCGAGCTCGCGGAACGCCGCCACGTCGGTGTCACCCTCGCCCACCACGTTCTGCCCGGCATCTCCGAACGTCGCCACCAGGTTCAGGCCTGGATCAGCGCGCAAGCTGTCCAGATACGCGGGCCGGACCACGCCGAAGAGCTCCCAGCGGGTGTCGTTGCGCACGATCACATGGCCGATGCCGAGCCGGCGGGCGATCTCGGCGAACGTGCCAGGCGCGTGGTTGCCGGAGCTGATCCGCTCGCTCTGGGCGCGGATCGCGTCGGCGGTGACTGCCGCGGGCTGGGCGAGCGGGGCGTCGAGCACGAACGGGCTGGCGAGCAGCGATCCGAAGATGTCGCCGTCGGTGGCCGAGCCCCAGCGGTAGACGTCGGCCACGCTGGGCAGCACCATGGTGCGCGTGTCGAGCTCCTGGCTCTCCAGCCAGTCGAACGCCTCGATCCAGTAGTCAGGGACTGCCTCCAGCGTGTCCGGACGGCTGTAGATCTCGCCGGTCCAGATCGGCGAAGCGGTGGTGACGGCAAGGGCGCCCACGGCGGTGGCTGCCCCGAGCACCCGCCACCGCGTACCCGGGCTGCCGACTCGCGGCAACGAGCGCAGCGCCGCCCAGCGGCGGGGTACGGCCCCGGAGAGCCACGCCGCGGCGTAACCGAGCAACACCGCCGTGGCGAGCAGCCAGCCGGCCCCGGCCTTGTAACCGTTGCGCAGCGAGAACGTCCACGGCAGCGAGTCGTACGTCGCGGAGAGAACCCGCCCGATGGGACTCGGCGACTCGATCGGGTGAAGACCGACCATCACCGTCGTCGCCAGCACCAGGATTGCGCCGAAGAGCAGCCGCGGCCGCCAGCGGGACAGCGTCACCACGCATGCGGCGGCGACGACCGGAGCGAACGACGCGAGGATCACCGCCGGACGCTCGAGCAGCGGCAGCAGCCAGAGCTTCAATGGCGGGCCGGTCGGGTTCCAGTAGGTGAGCCAGTTGCCGAGACCGCGCAGGCTCTCCGACCAGCTAGCGGAACGGCCCACCGATTCGGCCGTCTCCGACGTCGAGAGGTTCACGTCGTACCAGGCGGAGAGCAGCCGGGAGCGGTACAGGTCGAACGAGATCACCGGCGCGACCAGCACCGCGACCCGTGCCAGGAACCAGGCCGAGGCCCTCCAGCTCGACTGACCGGTCCAGATCAGGTAGGGCACGAGCAGCAGCAGAGGAAGGGCGGCGAGTACCAGGCCGGGCAAGTTGAGGAACCCGGCGACGGCCACCGCAAGTGCGAAGCATCCTGCCCACCGCCAGCGCGAGGTCGTCGTCGTACCCCGCAGCCACGCGAGGAACAGCCAGGGCAGCACAGCGGCGTTGACGTAGAGCCATGACGGCAGCAAGAACGCAGAGGTGAACGGCGCGGCGATCCACCACAGGCCGGCCACCGCTGGGCCGAGGAGGGTGCGGCCGACGAACTCCCTCGCCACGAGCGCCGCCCCGACGGCACCGCCGGCGACGAGCGTGGCGTGGAAGACCCGTTGGATGAGCCACGGCGCGGCGCCGAGACCGTCGAGGAGAGCGCTGTAGGACCACACGACGATGCCCTGGTAGCCGGGCATGCGCCCGAGGGTCTCGTTCGACGACCAGGTGGTGGTAGCGAGCGACAAGCCCCGGCGGGGGTTCAAGAACTGGATCAGCCGGTTGTCGGGAACCCACGCACCTCGCTCGGCGACGAAGAAGACGACGAAGGCCACTGCCAGCAGCCCGACCACCAGCGGCCACGCCGGGCACAGGGGCTCGCCGGTCTCGGTGGAACGACGCCGCGTCACTTCGGTACCGAACGCGCGGCCAAGGCGTCGGCAGCACCCGCGAAGTGCAGTTCCAGCCGCGCCCGGGCGGCACCGACGGCCTCGACGAGCTCACGCCGGCGGCTGTCCCAGTGCTGTGCCGCCTCCTCCACGGCCTCGACGACAGCTCCCGGGCGGAGACCGGCGACCGCCAGCGGACGGGCTCCGATGGTGTCCGCGAAGTCGTCGCACTTGGTCAGGTAGGAGAGCTGGACATGGGGCGCGAACGTGGCCGCCGAGAGCACGCTCGGGTGGAGGCGCACGTGCAGGCCGACCCGGTGGCGAGAGGCCGCCTCCTGGAACCGCCGCCACGAGGTGGTCACCGGGGCCACCCGCAAGCCGGCGCTACCAACGTGCGCGGCCAGAGCCCGCACCTCGGCCCGGTCGATGGGGTGCACCGGCATCACCGTCGCCTGCCAACCCGCTTGCACCAGGGACGACACGCTCTGCTGCAAGAGCTCGGCGAGGTGGCGCCGCGAAGCTCCGTCAACGCGGTCGACTGCACCCACCGTCACGAGCACCGAGCGCTCCTCGGCCGGCGCCGGCGGTTGCGTCGGACCGAGCAGCAGGGCCGGGTCACCCGCCCAGGGCAGGTCGAGGCCGGCGGCGGCGAGCACCTGTCGCGACCGTGGTCCGCGGACCGAGAGCACCGCCATCTTCGGGGCAAGATCGAGGAGCTGGTCCACCTCCCGCCGCCAAGCTCCGGCGTCGGCGGCGGCGAGCTCGGCGGGGTCCTCGACCCCGACGCCGAGGCCCCACATCGACGCCTCGGGGAACAGCCTGTGCAGCTCACGGAGCCGTCCGCTCCACGGCCAGCGACCGATCAGCGTGCCCCCGAAGAGCACGATCTGGCGCACGTTGCCAAAGCGCTGCGGGCGGGCGGCCAGCAGCGCGGTCAGCCATCGGGGGAAGTCCGAGGCAGCGACGTCGAGCTCCGACCGGGCCCGGAACAGATCCGCGAGGGCCTCGTCGCCGAGATTGCCGAAGCCGAAGTAACCGAGCGCGAGCGCGAAGTCGCGGTCGCGGCGGGCGAGACCGGCGACGAGCCGGGCTCCCGCCGAGCGTCGCCGGACTCCGACGCCGACCTGGCGGACCGCGTCGCCGAGGTGGTTCACTTCGCTCCTGCGGCCCGGCCGCGGAGCTCGGCCCTTTGCATCCACCTCCACCGACGCCGTTCCACCGACGCCCACCACCGGTACCCGATCCCCTCCGGCGGCCGGCTCTTAACGAAGACGTCGAGGTCGTCGGGGAACAGCCAGCCCTCACCGTGGGAGGGCTGCCGCCCGCGCGCGAGGAAGCCGAACGCGCGTGGCAGGGCGTGGGGGTGAAGCACGACGGCAGGGTCGCGAACGACCGCCGCGATGCCGTACCCGACACCTCGCAGGCGGTGGCCGCTGCGCATCGCGCCCGACGCAGCCTGTACGTAGCGGCCGGCCTTCGACCAACGCAGCACCCTCTTCGGGACCCATGGCACCCGCCCGCGCAGCTCACGCAACATCGGCAGCTGCGCGCGGAGGTTGCGCTCCGGGACCGAGGAGAGGCTGCCGCCGACCTGGCGGTAGCCGACGAGCAGGTCGGCCACGACACCGATCTGGCCTCGCTCGGCCACCCGGAGCATCACCGCCAGGTCCTCCGAGACTGGGTGGCCGGGGTCGTAGCAGCCGGACTCGACCATGCTCGAGGTGCGGAACATCACTGCCGAGCCGCCGGGGAAGTAGCGGTACACCATCGGAAGCAGCACCCAGCCGTCGGTCCTGGCCATGGTCTCGCGGTCGAACGGCAGCAGCTCGCCGACGATGCGGTCGTCTCCGTCGATGGATGCCGAGAACGACCACACCGCGGCCAGTTCGCCTGCTCCGGCCCGAAAGCGCGCGAGCTGCCTCGCGGTCTTGTCCGGGTGCCACAGGTCGTCGGCGTCGAGGAGGGCCAGGTACTCCCCCGCCGCTTGCGCGATGCCGGCGTTCCTCGCGCCCGAGACGCCGGTCGGTGGGATCTGCACCAGCCGGACACGCGCGTCCTGCTCGACGTGGCGCTGCACGATCGTCGCGGTCGCGTCGGTCGAGCCGTCGTCGACGACGATCAGCTCCATGTTCGTGTGCGTCTGGGCGCGGGCCGAGCGCAAGGTGCGGTCGATGGTGCACTCTCCGTCACGGACGGCGAGCACCACCGAGACGAGCTCCGGGTCGGGCACCACGGATCGCCTGTCTACCAGAGCACCCGTGCGCCACCTGAGTCACGGCCGACGCGTTCTACGATGATTCGATGGCGAGTGGGCGCACCGAGCTGAGCGTGGTGGTGCCGTTCTACGACGAGATGCACCGCCTCGACGCGACGCTGCCCGCCATCGTCGCGCTCGCCACGGACGACACCGAGGTGATCCTGGTTGACGACGGCAGCACGGACGGCACCGGCGCCGCGCTCGACGCCGCGGCCACTGCCCGGGGAGTACGGGTGGTGCACCTGCTGCGCAACCAGGGCAAGGGCGCTGCCGTGCGCGCCGGGATCGGCGCCTCGATGGGACGAATTGTGATGTACATGGACGCCGACCTGGCCACCGACCTGGCCGACGTGCCGCGGCTCACCGCGGCCCTCGCAGGCGCCGACGTGGCCGTCGGCTCCCGCGCGGCGGCGGCGGCGGACGTGCGCGACGCCAGCTGGGCGCGTACCCACATGGGCATCATGTTCAACCGCGCAGTGAGGCTGGCCACCGGGCTGGAGCTGCTCGACACCCAATGCGGATTCAAGGCGTTCCGCGGCGAGCTCGGCCGAACGCTCTTCGCCCATACGCATGTCGACGGGTTCGCGTTCGACGTCGAGGTGTTGATGCTCGCCCGCGAGATCGGCGCGCGGATGATCGAGGTGCCCGTCGAGTGGACCGAGCAGCCGGGCAGCAAGGTGCGCCTCACCAAGGACCCACTGCTGATGCTGTTCGACCTGGTGCGCATCCGTCGCCGCGTGCGCGCCACGGCGCGGGCGGTCGCGCCAGGGCACTCGCTCACGAGCGTGTCGCTCAACGAGATCTCGTGAGCCGCTCCACCGCCTCGCCGAGCCGGCGGCCCTGAGTGGAGAGCGTGTAACGCTCGTCGACCGCGATGCGGTTGCGCTCACCCCACTCGGCGCCGGCGGGGCCGAGCGCCTGCACCAAACCGTCGGCGACGGCGTCGAGATCTCCCTCGTCGACCACCGGGTTGTACTCCGGCACCACCTCGCCGAGGGCGCCACACCTCGTGACGACCACCGGCAGACCGCACGCCATCGCCTCGATCACCGCGAAGCCGAGCTGCTCGGCCCAGAACGGGCGGGACTCGGGGGCGAGGACGAACGCCGCAGCGCGCCGCAGCTCGTCGGCAACCTCGGATCGCGCCAAGCGGCCGCGAACCTCGAGCCACGGCCGCGCCCTGGCGGCCGCGTCGACGTCGTCACGCAGCGGCCCGTCGCCCACGACGACGAGCCTGAACCCGCCCGGCAGCCGGGCCACTGCGCGATCGGCAGCGGCGATCACGTTCATCACGCCCTTGTCCGCGCGCAGCTCACCGACCGTGATCGCGACCGGCTCGGTCGATCGAGATGGCGGAGGATGGAACACGGCGGTGTCGACACCTGGTGAGACCACCTCGATCCGGGCTCGATCGACGCCGCGGGCCACGGCATGGCGTGCTCCGGCCTCGTTCCAACAGAGCACGCCATCGAGGGTTCGCAGGATGCGTCGCGAATACCACCTCCACGGCGGCAGCCGGTAGAGCGGGTTGTCGTCGAGGATCTCGGTCACGTACACGAGGTGAGGAACCTGCAGGCGCTCCGCGAGCCCGGCAGCCTGGCCGGTGGCCACGCTGAACAGCTCCAACGAGACGACCGCGTCGAGATCGCCGAGGGCCACATCTCCCATCCCGCGCAGCCACGCGAGGGCCGCGGTCCAGCGCCGCGGCGAGCCGAGCCACGGCACGGCGAAGCTGCGCAGAGGGTGCGTGGCGTCGGGGTGAAACACCGGATCGGCCACCACCTGCACCTCGGCACCGGGCACCGCGCGCAAGGTGTCGATCTCGTGCGATGTCTTCGCAGGGGGCAGGACGAGGGCGATGCGCACGGTGGAGGTTTTCAGAAGAAGGCTTGATCTGCCTGCGACCTGCGGTTATCCTGCCACCCAAGTTGACGGGGAGGTAGTGGTGAATCTCAAGACGTGGACAGGGGCGGTGGTGCTCGCTGGCGGGCTCGCTCTCGGAGCCGGCACTTTGACGGCCGGCGCCCAGACGTGCGTGCCCCCGACTGTCGACGCCGCGGACTTCTTCGTCAACGGCGAGCTCGACGTGGCTGCGTACGCAGCGGCCGTCGCGGCGGCCAACGCGGTGTGTGCAGGCACCGGTAGCGGAGGCGGCGTCACGACGCTGCCGGCAACGGGTTCCGACAACTCGACGCTGCTCCCTGTCGCCGTCGGTCTCACCGCACTCGGTGGCGCTCTGGTCGTGTCGACCGCCGTGCGCCGTCGTTCGACGACCACCAGCTGAGCCCGTCGGTTCCAGCGCCACGCAGCGGCGTGGCCCGGTTCGCTGACCCTTCCCGGGACGGCGCCCACCTCCGATGAGTTGGGGTTTTCGCGACCTCGTGCTACCCCTCGCGGTAGCTCTCTTCGCGTTCGCTTTCGCCGTCTTCCACCGCGTTCGCGGTAGCGACAGGGTCGCCATCGGCACAGATCGCGGTGGAGCGAAACCGGCTGGGTTTGCTGCCGTGGCGGCAGGGCTCGCCCTGCTGGCGACATTCGTCGCCTTCGCCCACGAGCCGGGGTGGTACCTGGGGGACAACCGGTTCGTCCACAACTGGGCCCCGCACCGCTCGTTCGCATCGATCTTCACGGTGTGGAACCCCGAGGTGGACCTCGGCGGTCCGACGCAGCACTACCTGCCGGTCACCGACTCGTTCATGATGCTCGTGCGGTCGGTCGGGTTCGAGCCCTGGCTCGCCCAGCGGTTCTGGTTCGCGGCGGTGCTCTGCATCGGAGCCATCGGCACAGCCGCGGTCGCGCGTGCTGCCCTGCCCGGCGCCCGCGCGGAGGCCCTCCTCGCGGGCGCCTGGTTCGTGTGTGCACCGTTCACGTCGGGCTTCTTCTTCCCGACTGCGCTGCTGCTGAACGTCGCGCTGTGCCCCTGGTTCGTGCTCGCGGTGTGGCGTGGCGCGACCACTGATTCGCGCTGGCGGTGGGCGGCGGTGTTCGCGCTCGCCCTCGCCACCGCCGGCTCGCACAACCCGCCGGGGCTGGCCATGGCGCTCGTTCCGGCCGTGATCATCGCCGTCGGCCTCGTCGCCGGGCGCGAGGTGGGCCTGCGCTCGATGCTCTCGTGGTCTGCGCGGGCGCTGGCGCTCTCGATGCTCGCGCTTGCCCCGGTGGTGGTCCGCTCGGTGATGTCGTCGGAGACCCTCGCGCGAAACCTCGGCAGCACCGAGTCGGTCGACGCCGTCAGCCGTTCGTCGAGCTGGGCGGAGAGCCTGCGCGGTCTCGGGTTCTGGCTGCAGTACTGGAACCCGCGGGGACCACTCGTGTTCCCCTACCTGACGGTGTACTTCACGAACTGGTACGTGATCGCGGCCACGTTCGTACCCGTGGCGGTGGCGGTGGCGGCAGTCGTGTTCGGCCGCCGGCGTATCCGGCTGGTGATGGGCGTCGTGCTGGCCGTGGCCGCAGCCGCGATGGTGGGTGCCTACCCGGTGAGCAACCCGGCTCCGCTCGGGTCCGCACTGCGCCGGCTCTACGACGCGAGCCCGGCGCTCTTCGCGTTCAGGAACGTGTACAAGGCCGGTGCCGGGCTCGTCTTGGCCGTCGCCGTGCTGTCCGCCCTCGCGATGAGGGAGCTCCGCGAGCGGAACCGACGGGAGGGGCCGCCGCGTCGGGTGCGAACGGTGCTCGCCGCCGGCGCGATCGCGCTCGTGCTCGTGCCCTCCGGTTGGCCGCTGTTGTCCGGCGACGCGTTCGCGTACGGCCAGCGACTTCACGGCGATGTCCCCGACTACTGGCGCGAGGCGTTCTCGTGGCTCGATGCCCAGCCAGGGGCCGGCCGGGTGCTCGTCCTACCCGGATCGAGCGTGGAGGCCTACCGCTGGGGCTCGGCCGCGGGTGGCGACATCTTCCCCTCGTTGCTCGACCGCCCGGCGATCTTCGCCCAGCCGCTCACTGGCTCGCCGGCCGAGGCCGCGAACCTCACCGTGGCCATCGACCGCTTCGTCACGAGCGGCCGGTACGAGCCGGGCACGCTCGCGCCGATCCTGCGTCGCCTCGGCGTGCAGTACGTGGTCGTGCGCAACGACCTCGACTGGCAGGCGGCCGGTGTGGCCAGGCCCCAGATGTTGCAGGGCCTGCGCGACGACGAGACGCTGGCCTTGACCGAGACCTTCGGCAGGCAGGGCGAGAACGTCACCGGCCCGGACGACGAAACGGCGAGCGCTGACGACGAGCGCCGGCTGCATCCGGTAGAGGTGTTCGTGGTGCCCGGCGTCGACGACGTCGTCCGTGCGGTCACACCGGCGCCTGCCGTGCTCGTGTCCGGCGACGGCGCCGCGTGGTCGGTTCTCGCCCGCTCCGCCGCACTCGACACCCTCGGGCCGATCCGCTACACGGCACCGCTCGACGCCGGCGAGGTCGCGGCCGAGCTCGACGCCGGGGCGTCGGTGGTGCTGAGCGACACCAACCGTCGCCGCCCGCTCGCGTGGGGACAGGAGCAGCGCACTCTCACCGCGCTCGACACGGATCGCGTCGACGACCTGTTCGAGGGTGTGGAGGGCAGCCAGAGCGTGACCACGTTCGGCGACGCGGTGCGCATCGCATACGCCGGGCCTGCATCGCTGTGGGACCCCGGGCTCGCCCACCGGCCATCGGCGGCCTTCGACGGCGACCCGACGACGGCCTGGCTGACCGGGGTCAGTGCCGCCTCGTACGGTCAGGCGGTGCGAGTCGAGCTGGCCGAACCGCACAGCATCGACGAGGTCGGGGTGCGGGTGGCCGTGGTGGACGGAGGCCGCACGGTGTCGAGGGTCGCCGTGGTGGTGCCCGGCGAGGAGCCGTTCGAGTTCGACGTCGAACCGGGCACCGTGAACGCGTTGCGCATCCCGCCCCAGACCACCGACGAGCTCGTGATCGTCCCGTTGGAGGTGGAAGGAGACGGTGGGGGGCCGTTCGGCTTGGCCGAGGTAGAGGTTCCGGGGCTCGACCTTGCCGAGAGGGTCGTCCTGCCCGACGACCTCGCCCGCCTTGCGGACAGCTCACCGGAGGTAGGTGCGCCGCTGGCCGACGCCGCGTTCTCGGTGGAGCTGCAACGGTTGACCGGACTGCCCCGTGACCCCGAGGGCGCCCTGAACCGGAGGTTCCGCCTGCCCGTCGGGCGGCCGTTCGAGCTGCAGGGCTCGCTGCAGGTGACACCCGCCGGCTCCGCGACGGGTGTCGCGCGCCTGCTCCGCAGCGAGCTGTGGATCGACGCCGTCACGTCGGGCATCGCGCCAACCGGCGGCGAACCGGTTCGCGCGTTCGACGGCGACACGGCGACTTCGTGGGAACTGGACTCGGCACCCGTCTCCACGTTCGTCGCGGGCGTCCAGGGGACCAGGGGGAACGACGTTCGCAGCGCCCGACTCGTGCTGCGCGTCGACGGCGGCGCAGATCTCCCCCATCGGCTCGACGTCGCCCGCGGCGACGTGGAGACGCGGCTCGACCCGGCCCGCAGCTGCCGGCGCGGCGGCGAGCAGCAGCGCGGCGAGGTGCGGATCGTCACCATCGCCGGCGAGGCCACCTGCAGCGTGGAGCTGACCTGGCCTGCGGGCGCGCCGCTCGCCGACAACATCTCGTTCACCGTCTCGCCGACCACCCTCGATTCGGCCAGCGGCTGGTCGATGACCATCGCCGAGGTGGAGCTGAACGACCGAGCGAATGCACTCGCCTACCGGGCGGACGAGTGCAGGGAGGACCTGGTCGTGCTGGACGGCCGGACGGTCGGTGTGAGACCGCTCGGCGCGCTGTCCGAACTGCTGGCGGGGACGCCGGTGGCGATCGAGGCGTGCACCGCGTTGGAGCTGTCGAGCGGGTGGCACGAGCTCTCGACGGTGCCCGGTCTGCCCCTCGACTGGGCCCGCTTCGTCGCCACCGACGGAAGGGAACCGGTACCGGCTTCGGCCGTCGAGGTGGAGGTCGTCGAGCGTGGCGCCGTCGAGCACACCCTGCGCCTCGACGCTCCCGCCGGCACGAGGGTAGTCCTCGGCCAGGCCTACTCCCCCGGGTGGCGAGCGTCGACGGAATCGGGAACGCTCGCCACACTGTCGTTGGACGTGCAGGCGGGGTGGGTGCTGGCCGAGGGCGGCCCACAGGAGATCCGCGTCGGCCAGGCGAGCCAGGCGTTGTTCGCTCGCTCCGCCGACGTCGCGCTCGCCACCCTCGGCGTGCTCGTCGCGCTGGTCATCGCCGACCCCCGGCGCGCGGCGTTGGCCCGGGTGACCGGCGCTCGCCGCCAGGTGGTGCCGGGTTGGCTGGTGCCTGCCAGCCTCGCGGCCACGCTGGTGTTCGCGACGCTGGTGGGCGGATGGCCGAGCCTGCTCGTCGTCGCCGTCGCCGTCGTGTGCGTGGAGCGAGGCTGGCTCAGCTCCACCGCGATCGGCGCCGCCGCCGTCGCGCTGGTGGTGCTCGCCGCCCTGGCGACCATCCCACCGCTCGGGCCTCCGCTGGAACCGGTGTGGCCGCTGTGGCCCGCGCAGCGCGGCCTTGCGCACCACAGCGCCAGACTGGCGGTGTTGCTGACGCTCGTGTGCATCTCCGGCGTCGTCGCCGAGATGCGCCGGTCCGGTACTGTCGAGCCTCGTGCTCGGGACGAGTCGGCGCCACCGTGACGCCCCGGGCGCCGCCACCGAGCAAGGCCGGCGCCTGCGCGACAGCGCCATCCTCCGTGGCTCGTCGGTGCTCACTGCGTCGGTGCTCGTCATCGCTGCGGGAGGTGCGCTCTTCTGGGCCATCGCCGCGCGGGTGACGACGAGCGACAACGTCGGTCGCGTCGCCGCCCTCGCCAGTGCCATCGCCTTTCTCACCTACCTCTGTGCCCTCACGCTGGTGCCCGCCGTAGCTCGGTTCGGGGTGACGCCCGGCCACCCGGCGCGGGTGGTCCACAACCTCACCCTGGCGGTGTCGATGCTCGCCGCCGGTGCTCTCGCCATCGGCGTCGCGACCGTCGTCACGGTCGCCGGAATCGAACAGCTCGAGCCGCTGCAGTCGGTGCCCGGTGCACTCGCGTTCGCGGCCATCGCTGCGGGAGCATCGGGGACGATCCTGGTGGAGATCCGCCTGCTCGGGCAGGGCCGCTACGGGTGGATCATCGCCCGCTCGGCAGCAGTCGCGGTGACGAGCGTGCTCCTCGTCGCGGTCGTGTGCCGTGGCGACGACCCGCTGCCGTACTTCCTGGCGGGAACCGGCGTCGTCGCCCTCTCCGGCCCGGTCGTCTGGCTGTTGGCCGAACGCCACGACCCGCAGCGGTTCGCGTTAGGTCCGTTCCCGCCCGACGCCAGGTCGATCGTCGGCTACCTCGGGCTGACCGTGGCGGGGACACTCGTCGCCAGGGCCGCGCCGACGTCGTTGCCGCTGCTCGTCGCGCTGGCCGTGAGCTCGGACGAGAACGCGAAGTTCTTCCTGGCCTGGAACATCGCCCTGCTGATGTACGTGATCGCCCAGAACGTGGCCACCACGCTGCTCGCCGACGCCGGGCGCACGTCGCCGCTCGCCGAACAGACCCGTCACGCTCTAGTGCTCGGTCTGGTGCTGTCGAGCGCGATGGCAGTCGTCACGCAGCTCGGCGCGACCCTCGTCGAGAGCGTGTACGGCGGCGACTACGAAGACTCCGTCGCCGTCATCCGCGTCCTGTCGATCGCCGCCATCCCGATGGCCTGCTTCGCCGTCGCGAACGCGGTGGCCAACGTCAGGCACCTGTCGCGGATGATCCTCGCGCTCCCCTTGATCCTCGTCACCGCGGTGCTGCTGCCCGTGTTCGTCATGTGGCGCAGGCTGACGATCATGCAGGCGTCGGTGGCCTGGCTCGCCGGCGCGACGCTGGCCGGGCTGGCCGGCCTTGCCCTGCTGTGGTGGATTCGCGACCGGCCGTTCGCGCCGGCCGTAGCGGCACACCTCGACGCCGGGCCGTCGGCGATGGGGGTCTGAGCAGATGAAGCTGGTCATCCACGCCTGGCGTGACCTCGCCCACCCGCAGGCGGGGGGTTCGGAACGCCTCGTCGACCAGCTCGCCACCGGCCTCGCCGGACGCGGGCACGACGTGCAGCTCTTCTGCGGCGGGCCGGTCGGCACCGCCGCTGCCGGCGCGGGCGACAGCGACCAGCGCGGCCGTTCGTACGCGGCCCGTGATGCCGGGGGCACCTACTCGCAGTACCTGCGCATGCCGTTGCTCGACCGGCGCCATGCCCGCGGCGCGGATCTGGTGCTCGACGTGGCGAACGGCGCCACCTACTGCACCCCGCTCTGGCGCCGCGGCCCAACGGTGCTGCTCGTGCACCACGTGCACACCGAGCAGTGGCCGCTCACCTTCCCCCGACCGATCGCGGCTGCCGGGAGCTGGTTCGAACGCCGCCTCGTTCCGTTCGTCTACCGGAACTGCCTCGTCGTCGCCGTCTCGCCGTCCACCGCGCAGGCTCTCGGTCAGCTCGGCTTCCGGGAATCGCAGATCCGCATCGTGCCGAACACGATCGACGCACCGCCCCCCGGCGCGGCAGCGGCGCGCTCGACCGAGCCGCTCTTCGTCGCCCTCGGGCGACTCGTGCCGCACAAGCGGATCGAGCTGTTGCTCGACGCGTGGGAGCACGTGCGTCCCGTCGTCGGTGGACGCCTGGTGGTGATCGGCGACGGGCCTGAGCGAGCCCGCCTCGCGGCACGAGCGGGCGAGGGTGTAGAGCTCGTCGGGCGCGTCGACGACGATCACAAGCACCGCCTGCTGGCCGAGGCGTGGCTGCTGGTGCACGCCGCGAGCCACGAGGGGTGGGGCATCGCGATCACCGAGGCCGGCGCGCACGGCACCCCCGCCCTCGCCTTCGACGCACCGGGTGTGCGTGACGCGATCGTCGACGCCGTGACGGGGCGTCTCGTGACCAGCCCCGACGAGCTCGCCAAGGTCTGGGTCGAGCTGGCCGGCGACAGGGCGCAACTCGGCGCCTACGGCGAGGCGGCACGCGGGCGGGCCACCGAGCTGGACGTGAACCACACCGTCGATCTGTTCGAGGAGGTCGCGTTGGAAGCCATCGCCCGCGGACCGAGGGGGAGGTCGCAGTGAGCGGCCCACGTCGGGACTTGCGCCGTACCGCCGAGCTGTTCTCGGCCTTCCGGGCCGAGCGCCACGATCCCGCCCGGCTCTACACGATGATGGCGCGCGACGTGGTGGCCACGGTGGCGCATTGGCAGGCGGTCCGTGGCGCGGACGTGCTCGACGTGGGCGGCGGCCCGGGCTACGTGGCCGACGCGTTCGACGATGCCGGGGCGACTTGCGTCACCGTCGACCCGTCGTCGGCGGAGCTGGCCTTGCACGGGCGCTCCGCACAGCGCGCGATCGTCGCCGACGGCCAGCGCTTGCCGTTCGCCGACGCCACGTTCGACGTCGTGCACTGCTCCAACGTGTTGGAGCACGTCCCCGCGCCGCGACTCCTGCTCGGCGAGCTCGGGCGCTGCTGCCGGCCCGGCGGGGTCGTCTACCTCTCGTTCACGAACTGGCTGTCACCGTGGGGTGGCCACGAGATCTCTCCGTGGCACTACTTCGGTGCCGAGCGCGCGGTACGCAGGTACGAGGCACGCGGCGAAACGGTGAAGAACGTGCCCGGCGAGAGCCTCTACCGGCTGAGCATCGGCGAGGTCGTCCGCTGGATCCGCGACGACGACGCCCTCAGCCTGCTTTCGCTGGCGCCGCGGTACTACCCGTCGTGGGCCCGAGCCGTCGTTCGCCTGCCCGGGGCGCGCGAGGTGCTCACGTGGAACCTGGAGGCTGTCATGCGACGCACCGCCTACGCCTCCACCCACGATCCGCACCCGTGAAGCTGGTCTCCCGTGCGGTTGCCGCAGGCGAGCGCGGCGTCGTCGCCTCCGGACGGCTGCGGGTGCGCTGGGTGCGTCGCCACGACGGGTCGTTCCTGGCCGGGCTGCTGAAGCGGCCCATCTGGAACCCGGGCAGATCGGCACTCGACGCCCTCGTCGAGCAGCGCACCCGCCTGACCGACGCCCGCGGCCCGCAGACGCTGTGGGAGGGATACGGGCAAGGCACCGCGGCGACACGCCTGCCGAGCGTGGTACGGCCCCCGCCGCGTTCGGGCGGGCGTATCGCGAGCTGGTGTCCGCTCGGCAGCCCTCGCTCGTCGTCGAGGTCGGCACGGCCTTCGGGGTGTCGGGCATGTACTGGCTCGCCGGTCTGGAAGGCAACGGCAACGGCCACCCCGTCACGTTCGAGATCAACCCCGCGTGGGCCGAGGTCGCCCGGGAGAACCTGGCGGCGGTGGGGACGAGGTTCACCCTGGTGGAGGGCAAGTTCGAGGACAACCTCGGCATGCTCGAAGCGCAGCACCCGCCGATCGGGTTGGCGTTCCTCGACGGCGTGCACACCAGCGAGTGGGTGATCCCCCAGTTCGAGGCCGTCGTCGCCGGCTCCGCTCCGGGAACGCTGGTGGTGTTCGACGACATCGACTTCTCCGCCGACATGGGCGACTGCTGGGCCAGGCTCTCCCGCGACGCCCGGGTGCGCGCCTCGCTCACCCTCGGCGCCCGGGTGGGCGTGGTCGAACTCGCCGCCGCCGCCGCCGCGAACCCGTAGCCCGTAGCCCGTAGGGCAAACCGCAGGTTAAACCGCAGGTTTCGCGCCAATCTGTCAACGAACCGGCGCCTGCCGCAGGTTCGTTGACAGATTGGCGCGCTAGCCGCGCTTTTTCAGACGAGGCCGAGGGCGAGCATCGCACGGGCGACACGCTGGAAGGCGGCGATGTTGGCGCCGACGATGTAGTTGCCGGGGGCGCCGAACGCGTCGGCCGTCTCCAGGCACACCGCGTGGATGCCCTCCATGATCGTGGCCAGCTTGGACTCGGTGAACTCGAACGTCCACGAGTCGCGGCTCGCGTTCTGCTGCATCTCCAGCGCGGAGGTGGCCACTCCGCCGGCGTTGGCCGCCTTGCCCGGCCCGAAAGACACCCCCGCCTCGACGAACGCCCGCGCCGCGTTCGCCGTGCACGGCATGTTCGCTCCCTCGGCGACGGCGATGCAGCCGTTGTCGATCAGCGACTTCGCGCCGCTGCCGGAAAGCTCGTTCTGCGTCGCACAGGGAAGCGCGACGTCGCACGGGATCGACCAGATGTCGCCGTGGGGCAGGTGCGTGGCCGATGCCCGTCGCTCGGCGTACACCGTCAGCCTGGCCCGCTCCACCTCCTTCACCTGCTTCAACAGGTCGAGGTCGATCCCCGCGGGGTCGTGGACGACGCCGTCGCTGTCCGAACACGCGACGACCTTCGCCCCCAGCTCGTGCAGCTTCTCGATCGCGTAGATCGCCACGTTTCCCGCGCCGGACACCAGGCACGACCTGCCGTCCAGCGACAGGCCCCGGGCACGCAGCATCGCGTCGGTGAAGAACACCACGCCGTAGCCCGTCGCCTCGGTGCGCACGAGCGATCCGCCCCAGGCGGTGCCCTTGCCGGTGATCACACCGGACTCGTACCGGTTCGTGATCCGCTTGTACTGGCCGAACAGGTAGCCGATCTCACGCGTGCCGACGCCGATGTCGCCGGCGGGCACGTCGGTGTACTCGCCGAGGTGTCGCGCGAGCTCCAGCATGAAGCTCTGGCAGAAGCGCATCACCTCGTCGTCGGAGCGGCCCTTCGGGTCGAAGTCGGCGCCGCCCTTGGCGCCCCCGATCGGCATCCCGGTGAGCGCGTTCTTGAAGATCTGCTCGAAGCCGAGGAACTTCACGATGCCGAGGTTTACGGAAGGGTGGAACCGCAAGCCGCCCTTGTACGGGCCGAGCACGCTGTTGAACTCGACCCTGAAGCCGCGGTTGATGTGCACCTCGCCGTGGTCGTCCTGCCACGGCACCCGGAAGATCACCTGGCGCTCGGGCTCGCAGATCCGCTGGATGATCTTGTGCCTGGTGAACTCGGGGTACCTGGCCACGACCGGGCCGAGCGACTCGAGCACCTCGCGGGTGGCCTGGTGGAACTCGGGCTCGGCGGGATTGCGACGCACGACGTCGTCGAAGATGGCCTCGAGCTTTTCGTCGATCATGGGCCTGAGGATGTCAAACGAGGCGGCCGGCACCCAAGACCGCCGGCCGGGCATGCTCACATCCGCTTCAAGAACTCCAGCATCACTCGGTCGACGACCGGGGTGGGCAGGTACTCCATCAGCGCCCGTTCCCTGGCCGGGCGGACGCTGTAGGACGGGCCGGGCCGCTTCGCGGTCAGGGCCTTCAGCACGGCCTCGGCGAGGATCTCCGGGTCGCTCGAGTGCTCGCCCTCGCGGACGGCCGCACCGCGCATCTTGCGCAGCACCTTGCCGAACAGCTGCGACTGGTCTGCGGCGCGGTCGAAGTTGGGACCGATCGAGGCGGTCATCTCCGTGCGGAACGGGCCGGGCTGGATCTTCACCACGTGCATGTCGAGCAGCGCCAGCTCCCGCCGCAGCGAGTCCGAGTACGCCTCGATCGCGTGCTTGGTCATCGCGTAGGCGCCGTTGAAGGGGGCGCCGCTCTGCCAGCCGGTCTCCGAGCTGATGTTCACGATCCGCCCCTTGCGCGCCTTCAGCAGCGGGAAGAACGCCTGGTTCACCCGGTAGGTGCCGAACACGTTGACGTCGAAGATGCGCCGCAGCGTGTCCTCGGGAAGCTCGATCATCGATCCGATGGTGAGGATCCCGGCGAAGTTGACGATGCCGTCCAGCCCCTTAGTGAGCTTGCCGACCTTGGCCACAGCGCGGTTGACGCTGGCCTGGTCGGTCACGTCGACGGCGACCGGCACGACGTCGACGGCCTTCGTCAGGCGACGCAGCGCGGCCTGGTCGAAGTCCCCGGCAAAGACCGTCCAGCCCTTCTTCACGAGCAGCTCGGTGGACGAGCGGCCAAGACCACCGGCCGCCCCGGTGATGAACACCGTGCGCTTGCGACGATTCTCAGACATGCCTCGACTCCTTCCGTTGGTGGACGACTCGATGCGCGATTCTCCGTCCGCAGGCAGGTGTAGGGCCAATCCGGCGCCCTCGTTCACGTGCTCCAGTCGATGGAAGTGCGATATCTCAATACAGACGGGTGCTCTGACATATCGCACTTCCACGGCACCGACGGCCGGGGCGCCGCGGCGGGCGCGCGGTGGCGCCGTTACGCCTGAGCCACTCGATGCGCAGAATCGCCGTGAGCTTCGGCAGGTTCGGTTCAGGCGGTGCGCCAGCGGCCGATCTCGTCGAAGCCGGTGTCGGTCAGCACCGCATACGCCGGAGTTGATGCCACAGGCATCTGGAACACGACCACACCTGCGGTGCAGTTCCCTGCGGCAAGTTCGATCGTCGTCAGCGTCTGACCCCCGAGCTCGGCGCCGTAGCTGACGTTCGACGCGTCGGTCACCACCCAGTACAACGGGTTCACCGACAGCGGCGCGGATCCGGCGCACAGCTCGACGTCGATCTCGACGAGCTGGTTTCCGTCGGCGACGTCGACGAAGTCGTTGCGTGGCGCGGCGTTGCCGGTCACGGACCGCACGGCTGCGGTGCCGCCGTCGGCGATCGTGACGACCTCACCGGGCCCGGCGCTGACCGGCGGCTGCGTCGGCGCCAACGGGCCAGCGACTGGGACGGTCGAAGCGGTCGACCAACGCCCGACTTCGCGGAAGATGGCGTCGGTGAAGATCACCGACGCCAGCGTGCGCCCATCGGGAACGGTCAGATCAATCGTCCCACCGGTGCAGCCTCCCGGTGCGACACCGAACGTCTCGAACGCCTGACCGCCGAGCGCGGCGTCGGCGGCTGTGTTGTCGTCGAGCGACCCGGAGAAGTAGAGCGGGTTCGCTGGAAGCACCTCCGACCCGGCGCACAGCTCGACGGCGATCCGTGTGAACGTCGTGCCTGGGTCCGGGGTGATGAAGTCGCTCAACGGCGGTGCGTTCGGCGTCACCGAGTTCACCCGTGCTATCGCGCCGTCACCGATGTCGATCGTGTCACCGATCACCGGATCCGCCGGAGGAGGTGGCGGCTCGGTCTCCGGCGGTTCCGTCTCCGGCGGTTCCGTCTCCGGCGGCTCGGTCGCCGGCGGCTCGGTGTCGGGTGCGTCGGTGTCGGGTGCGTCGGTGTCGTTAACCTCGGTCGTGCCCGCCCCGCCGTCACCGTCGTCGTCGGTGTTGCCGCCGCCGGCCACGGTGGAGATGACCCCGATTACGACGATCGCGGCGATCGCGATCACCCACCACCTCTTCCAGAACGGCTTGCGCGGTGGCACGGGCGGCGGCGCTGGAGGAGGCAGATTCGTCATGTCAGCCAGCGTACGCTCGGCGGGTCGCACGACGCCGGATACGCGCCACGACACCGGCGCTGACGCCCTCGGTCACGTGCTCCGTCGATGGAAGTGCGATATCTCAATACAGACGGGTGCTCTGACATATCGCACTTCAGGCCGTACCGACGGCCGCACGCCGTACCGACGGCCGCTGGCCGTACCGACGGCCGGGGCGCCGCTACGTCGAAGTCACTCGATGCGCAGGCCGGAGATCGCGCGGGCGATGACGAGCTGCTGGATCTCGCTGGTGCCTTCGAAGATCGTGTGGATCTTCGCGTCGCGGTGCCAGCGCTCCACCGGGTACTCACGCGTGTAGCCGTAGCCGCCGAGGATCTGGATCGCCTCTTCGGTCACCCACACCGCCACCTCGCTGGCCTTGTACTTGCTCATCGAGCCTTCGGCGTTCTTGTAGCCGCCGTTCTTGGCCAGCCACGCGGCCCGCCAGATGAGCAGGCGAGCGGCGTCGATCTCGGTGATCATGTTGGCCAACTTGAAGGCGATCGCCTGGTTCATGATGATCGGCTTGGCGAACGCGTGGCGCTCCTTCGCGTAGTCGAGCGCGTACTCGTAGGCGGCCCGGGCGATGCCGAGCGCCTGGGCACCGACGGCCGGGCGAGTTGCCTCGAAGGTGGACATCGCGGGCTGCTTGGCACCGGTCGAGCCCATCTCCTTGGCCCGGGCCAGCTTGGCGTCGAGCTTCTCCTTGCCCCCGAGCAGGCAGCGACCCGGCACGCGCACGTCGTCGAGCACGACCTCGGCGGTGTGGCTGGCGCGGATGCCGTGCTTCAGGTACTTCTGCCCCTGCCACAGGCCCTTCGTGCCGCCGGGAACGACGAAGCTCGCCTGGCCGCGACCCTTCAGCTCCGGGTCGACGGCGGCGACGACGACGTGCACGTTGGCGATGCCGCCGTTCGTGATCCACGCCTTCGTGCCGTTCAGCACCCACTCGTCGGTGGCCTCGTCGTAAACCGCACGGGTGCGCAGGCTGCTGACGTCGCTGCCCGCGTCGGGCTCGCTCACGCAGAACGCGCCGAGCTTGACGTCGTCGGGTGTCCCGTAGCACTGCGGCACCCACTCCATCACCTGCTCGGGCGTGCCGTTACCGCTGATGCCGGCGGCGGCGAGGGCCGAGCCCATGATCGCCATGCCGATGCCGGCGTCACCCCAGAAGAGCTCCTCGATCGCGACGGGCAAGGTCAACCCGTTCGGGTCGCTCATCGCGTTGAGCAAGAAGTCGACGCCGTACAGGCCGATCTTCGCTGCCTCCTCGACCACGGGCCAGGGGAACTCCTCCCGCTCGTCCCACTCGTGGGCGGCGGGGCGGATGACGCCTTCCGCGAAGTCGTGCACCCACTTCTGGATCTGCAGCTGGTCTTCGTTGAGCTGAAGCGAGAAGTCTGCCATGTGCTCCAAGTTACCAAGCGGTAACCGCCGTGGCTACCCCTCGGTAACTTCGCCTTCCGTGCCTGGTCCCCCGCCGCGGCAGGTGCCAGCATGAGCCTCCGGATGAGCGCCCTCACCAGCGGACCCGAGACGACGACCCCGTCCGCGCAGCCCACTCCCGCGCCGCGTGGTGAGCCTGCCGCGCGCCTCGTCTCCGGGCGTGGTGTGCTCGCCGGCCTGCTCGTCTTCACCGGGTCGATGCACCTGCTGGTGGCGGCGGGGCGAGGTGTCGGGTGGAAGCTCGAAGGGTTCGCGCTGGCGGTCGCCGGCATCGTCTCGCTGGTGCTCGGCCTGGCCGTCGTCGTCACCGACCGGAGGTGGGCGATGTGGGCGGCGTTGCTGGTGTCGACCCTCGGCGCGGCCACCCTGTCGTTCACACGCACGGTCGGCTATCCCTTCGGTCCCTACGACGCCACCGCGCCGAGCCCGAGCGGCCTCGAGCTCGTGCTCGTGGCCACCCAGCTCGTCACCGGCACGATCGCCGCCGCCGGCTTGTTCACCTCCGGCAAGGTCCTCGGCCCTCGCGGATGGCACATCGCCAACCTGGCCCCGCTCGCCGTCGCCGTCGCCGCCGTGCCCGGCCTGGCCGCCGGCTCGTGGGTGCAAGACGCCGCCGGCGGGTTGATCACCGGCGATCACACCCACGACACCACCGTCGCCGGCGTTCCGCTTTCGACGTTGACCGCCGACGAGCGAGCCGTGCTGGGCGGGGAGCTCGTCGAGGTGCGAGATCTGGCGTTGTCCCTGCCCACGCTCGCCGACGCGCTGGAGGCCGGCTGGTCACGGGTCGGAGTCGACACTGCGCTCGACGGCCTCTTGGCCGTGCCCCCGCAGGCCTCGGGGCGTCCCGGCACGTTCGCGATCGACCGTCCGCTCGGCCTCGTCTACGCGAGCGACTCGCCCGGTGCCGCGGTCGTCGGCGTGGAGTACGCGCTGTGGCCCGACGACGGCGAAGCGCCGGAGGGCTTCACCGGCGGCGACGACATCTGGCACCCCCACGCCGGCACCTGCACGGTCGTCGCGGGCGGTGGCCGGCCGGAGCTGCATCTGCCCCTCGACGCCGCGGTCACCGGAGTGGACTGCGAGCTGGTCGGTGGCGAGCTCGACCCGGAAACGGCGTGGATGCTCCGGGTGTGGGCGGTGCCAGGGTGGGAGAACCCGGCCGGGATCTTCGCCCACCAGCACCCCGCCCTCGGCTAGACCGAGATGGTGCCGCGCGTCAGCCGGCTCGGCGGGGGCGGGCGGCGCGCCCGCGGGCGAGCTGGCGCTTGTGCTCGATGAAGTCGACGAGCACGTAGTCGCCGAGCGTCTCGGGGGTGGTGAAGAACGCCCGGCCGCGGTTGATCGAGGTGAGCCGCTCGACGAAGTCCTGCAGGTAGCCGTTGGCGTCGAGCATGAACGTGTTGATCCGGATGCCGTCGCGGGTGCAGCGGACCACCTCGCGCAGCGTGGCCTCGATCGTCTCGGGCACCGGCGGGTAGTGGAAGAACACGTCGCCGTCACCGGAGATGTGAGCGGTCGGCTCGCCGTCGGTGATCATGATGATCTGCTTCGTCCCGCTCTGGCGCGCCAGCAGCTGACGTGCGAGCAGCAGGCCGTGCTGCATGTTCGTGCCGTAGACGAAGTCCCACGACACCTCCGGAAGCTGTTCCGCGGTGAGGATGCGCGCGGTCTCGGAGAAGCCGACGATGCCCATGTAGTCGCGCGGGAACTGCGACGTGATCAGCGAGTGCAGGGCCATCGCCACCTTCTTGGCGGGCAGGAAGTTGTCGCGCATCGGCATCGACAGCGACAGGTCGAGCATCAGCACCGTCGACGAGCGGGTGAGGTGCTCGGTGCGTTCGACCTCGAAGTCGTCGGGTGAGAGCTGCACCGGCGTTCCGGCACCCTGGCGGTGCAGCGCGTTGCGAATGGTGCGGTGCAGGTCGAGGTTGAACGGGTCGCCGTACTCGTAGTGCTTGGTCTCGTAAGTGCGCTCGTGCCCGTGGCCGAGGCGGTCCATCTCGTGCTGGCCGAGCTTGTCCTTGGACAACTTGCTGAACAGGTCGCGCAGCGCGTTCGAGCCGATCTTGCGCAACCCCTTCGGCGTGAGCTCCAGCCGGCCCTCCTTCTGCTCGATCAGGCCGGCCTCTTCGAGCATCTTCGTGAGCTCGGCGAGACGCTCGAGCGACCGGGCGGCGTCGTCGCCGAGCAGATCGCGAACGCGGTCCATGTCGGCCTCGGCGAGCTGTCCGGGGGTCGTCGCGTGACGCAGCAGGTTCTCGAGCTGGTCGAGCTCACCGAGCTCCTGCATGGTCTGCATCGCCTGGGCGAAACCCATCGGGTCTTGGCCCTCGAAGTCGTAGCTGCGGTTCCAGCTCATCTGCGGGAACAGCTGCTGCAGGTTCTGGCCGAGCTGGTCCATCTGCCAGCGCAGATCCATGTCCTCGAGCAACTGGTCGGAGAGCTGCTGCAGCTGGGCCCGCTGCTCGGGACTCATCGAGTTGAGCATCGCCTGCATGGCTGCCATGCGCTGCGCGATCAGCTCCAGCAGCTCGTCGAGTGACTGCGGATCTTCGGGGAAGAAGTCGCCGTACTGCTCCATGAACTGCTCGAAGCCCGGGTCGTCGCCGCGGGCGCGGCGCTCGAGCATCTCGTTCAGCGCGGCGAGCATGTCCTTCATCCGCTGCATGTCCTGCGCGGACATGTTCTGCATCGCCGACGACATCTGGTCGACCATCTGCTGCATCAGCTGCTCACGCAACTTGTCCATCAGCTGCTCGAACCGCTGGCGCGCCTCGGCGGACTCGAAGTCGTACGCGGACAGCTCACGCACCTTGCCGGCGAGGTCGTCGGGAAGCATGTCGAGGCGGAAGTTGCGCTCGTCGGCGGCACTGCGCGCGGTCTCGGCGCGACGCTCGTCGCCGGAGGCCTCCGCGTCGCGCACGGCGTTCTCGATGGCGTGGCGCTCCTCGTCGACGATGTCGCCGAGCTCGTCGGCGATCTCCTGGTAGACGCCGCCGAGGTCGGAGCGCTCCAGGCGCTCGCGCCGCTGCTGGCGGAGCTGCTCCATGATCTCGCGCAGCCCCTGCAACTGTTCGCCGTTGCGGTCACGCAGACCGTTCTGCATCATCCTGCGCAGGGCGTTGTTGACGTCGCCGTGGTACAGCAGGTCGTCGGTGATCTCGTCGAACAGGGCGTCGGCGTCCAGGTCGAAGCCGCGCTGTGAGCCGTCCCAGCGCGAATACGTGAACCGGGTGGCCATCGGCGAAGGGTACCCCCGCTCACGGCGAGTGGTGGTCCGTACGTCACACCATGAACCGCGACTGCCAGCGCGTCCGGGCGTAGCCTGGCGCACGATTGCCATGCGCGTTCCCCGCACCTTCGTGTTCGTCGACCTGTCCGGATTCACCGACTACACCGCCGTCAACGGCGACGATGCAGCCGGTCGGATCCTGTCGGCCTTCCGCGCGATCGCCCGCGACGTCGCCTCCGAGCGCGGGGTGCGCATCGCGAAGTGGCTCGGCGACGGGTGCATGGTCGTCGCCGTCGACCAGTCCGACGCGGTGATGTTCGCGCTCGAGCTCGGGCGGGCCTGCGTTCAGCCCTGTCACCCGTTGACGCTGCGGGTCGGTGCCGCCAGTGGCTATGCCTTGCTGTTCGAGGGCGACGACTACATCGGGTCGGCGGTGAACCTCGCGGCACGCCTGTGCGACGCCGCCACCGAGTGGGAGGTGTTGCTGCCGGCATCGCAGGTGGAAGCACTGCCCGAAGGGGTCAACGCCGAGCCGCACGAGCCGATGCTGCTGCGTGGCTTCCCCGGCCCGATCGAGGTCGTGAACCTCACCGGCGAACCGGTGTCGGACGGGCGCCACGACACCGGCGAGCTGTGGACGCGCTCACCCTTCGTGGCCTGAACCCGCGACTTCAGCGCTTGCGGTAGGTGGCGCGAGCGCCCGACGCGTCTTTGTTGAGCCGCTTGGACAGGTGCAGCCCCTCGAGCACGAACTCGACCGCGGCGGCGACCGCGGCCGGCGACTCGTCACCGCCCGTCAGGGCGAGCACGGGTGCACGCAGCGCCGGCACCTGCTCCACGGTGCGGGCCTCTTCCGGCGAGGGCACGTCTTCTCCCGTGTGCGCGACGACACCGTCTTCGAACGCGGCGACCACGTCGCGCACGGTCTCGGGGCTGACCCGTTCCTTGTACACGGTCAGCACCGCGCCCTTCACGAGGTTCTCCAAGATCGCGCCCTCGCGACCCTCTTCGAGCGACTCGATCTCGACCTTGCCGCTCGTCGACGCGGCCAAGGCGTCGAGGTCGCAGACGCGTGGCACAACCGACACCTCGCCCGCCCGCAGGCCGCGGCGCAGTGCGTTCGCCGCGAGCACCTCCAGGTTGCTGACGCTGAGGCGCACGCTGACCCCACTGCGCTGGTTGACGTGGCTGCTCGCCCGGGCGAGCTGGCTGAAGGTGGCCACGACGTCTTCCATGTAGGACGGCATCGAGACGGTCACCCCGCCGACGTCGCCCTGCCTCGCCTCCTGGCGCATGATCGCCACCTCGACCGGGACGTCGAGGGGGTAGTGCGTGCGGATCTGGCTGCCGAAGCGGTCCTTCAGCGGAGTGATGATGCGGCCGCGATTGGTGTAGTCCTCGGGATTGGCCGAGGCGACGAGCATCACGTCGAGGGGCAGGCTGATCTTGTAGCCGCGGATCTGCACGTCGCGCTCTTCGAGCACGTTCAGCATGCCGACCTGGATGCGCTCGGCGAGGTCGGGCAGCTCGTTGATCGCGAAGATGCCCCGGTTGGTGCGCGGCACGAGGCCGTAGTGCAGCGTCAGCTCGTCGGACAGGTAGCGGCCCTCGGCGACCTTGATCGGGTCGACCTCGCCGATCAGGTCGGCGATGGAGGTGTCCGGCGTGGCCAGCTTCTCGCCGTAGCGAGTGGAGCGGTGCACCCATTCGATCGGGGTGTCGTCACCGCGGTCGGCGACGAGGTCGCGGGCGTGGCGGGACACCGGATGAGACGGGTCGTCGTTGATCTCGCTGCCGGCGATGATCGGCATCCACTCGTCGAGCAAGCCGGTGAGAGAGCGGATCATGCGCGTCTTCGCCTGACCGCGCTCGCCGAGGAAGATCACATCGTGACCGGCGAGCAGCGCGTTCTCGAGCTGAGGCATCACCGTGTGCTCGTAGCCCATGACACCCTCGAAGAGGGGCTCGCCGGCGGCGATCTTGGCCACGGCGTTGCGGCGGATCTCCTCCTTGACCGGCGCCGAACGCCAGCCGGACTCGATCAGCTGGCCGAGTGTGGCCGGTGACGGATGCGTTCGCTGCGCCATGGACCGACCCTACCGCCGACTCCCCACGGCGGTGACGGGGAGCCCGCGGGTTACGGGCAGGTCGACCTACGACGCGGCTAATCGAGGTTGAACCCGTCCACATCCGGCGCGGGCGGCTTTCGTAGGTCGACCAGCATGCGCGCCGCCACGAACAGGACCAGCGTGGCGAAGAGGACGTTCGACACCGTGTCGTCGAGGTTCCGCGAGACGTACGTTCCGGCGAGCGCCGACACGACGCCGGACGCGCCGACGGTGGCCGCCACCCGCAAGTCGGTGTTGTCGTTCGAGCGGTTGCGCCAGGTGCCCATCAGCGCCGTCGGGATGATCACCGCCACCGAGGTCCCCTTGGCGACGACGGGGGCGATGCCGATGACCGCGATCATCACCGGAACCATGATCACTCCACCGCCGACGCCGAGCAGTCCGGCGAGGATGCCGGTGAGCACGCCCACGCCGATGAGGGCGATCGCCCCGAGCACCGTCAGACTCGCCCGCCCGGATGCCTCGGTGGGGATGAACAGGCGAATCGCGGTGGCAATCAGGACGATCGCGAACACGAGGGCGAGAGCGCGGTGGGGCAGCACGTGGAGCAGGCGTGTGCCGATCAGCGCACCGACCACCGCGCCACTCGCGAGGAGAGCCGCCACCGGCCAGTCGACGTTGCCGGCGATCGCGTAGCCGACGAGGCTCGCCGCGGAGATCGGCAACACGGCGGCCAAGCTCGTGCCGTGCGCGAGGCGCTGGTCCATGCCGAGCAGGTACACCAATGCCGGCACGACGAGGATCCCGCCACCGACGCCGAACACCCCGGACAGGAATCCCGCGGCGAGGCCGACGAGGAGCGTACGCACCCGGGCACCGTACTGCGGCCACCGGGGTGCGACCCTCGTCCGGTTACCCTGCCCCGATGGATCTGTCGGGCACCTGGCGGGCAGCGCCAGCCGACGACGAGCTCCGCCGCTCGGCGATCGGCCTCGACGTGAACGACGACGGGTGGGAGCGCGTACCGGTCCCCGGGCACTGGCGCTCCGTCCCCGCGTTCGCCGAAAGCGACGGACCGATGCTCTACCGCACGAGCTTCGAGCAGCCCGTGCCCGAGCCGGGCGAGCGTCGCTGGGTGGTGCTCGACGGGATCTTCTACCAGGGCGACGTGTGGCTCGATGGCGCCTATCTCGGCGACCCGGAGGGGTACTTCGTGCCCCACGCCTACGACGTGACCGCGCTGTGCCGCCTGGGGAGCGAACACGCCCTCGCCGTAGAGGTGACGTGCTCGCCACAGACCGACAAACGCGCGAAGCGCAACATCACCGGTGTATTCCAGCACTGGGACTGCATCCGGCCGGGGTGGAACCCCGGCGGCATCTGGCGACCGGTGCGGATCGAGTCCACCGGAGCGGTGCGCATCGATCGCCTGCGCGTGCTGTGCCGCGACGCCGACGAATCACGAGCGCACCTGCGCCTGCACGCCCGCTTCGACAGCGAGACTGCCCGCTCGGTACGCCTGATGACGTGGGTCGACGGCCAGCTCGTGCACGCCGACGAGCGCACACTCGCCCATGGCGTGAACGACCACGACTGGACCGTCGACGTCGAGCACCCGCGGCTGTGGTGGCCATGGGCCCTCGGGGAGCCACAGCTCACCGACGTCGCCGTCGAGGTGCTGGTCGACGGTCAACCGAGCCACCGTCTGGAGCTGCGCACGGGGCTGCGCGAAGTGGCGATGCAGGGTTGGAAGCTGTCGGTCAACGGCGAGCAGCTCTTCGTGAAGGGCGCGAACCTCGCCCCCACCCGGACCGCGCTCGCCGACGCCTCGGCCGAGGAGCTGCGCCGCGACATCGGCCTCGCCCGCGACGCGGGACTCGACATGGTGCGCGTGCACGCGCACATCAGCCGCCCCGAGCTGTACGACGCCGCCGACGAGGCCGGCATGCTCGTGTGGCAGGACTTCCCCTTGCAGTGGGGCTACGCCCGTCAGGTGCGCCGGCAAGCGGTGCGCCAGGCGGAGGAAGCGGTGTACTCGCTCGGCCACCACCCGTCGATCGCGGTGTGGTGCGGGCACAACGAGCCGTTTCGCCTCGACCTCCAACCCGGCGAACCCCTCGACACCGGCAAGCTCGTCGTCACCCTGGCCGCCGCCAACCAGCTACCCACCTGGAACAAGAGCGTGCTCGACCGATGGGTGAAGCGGACGTTCGAGCGCTCCGACGACACCCGACCGGTCGTCGCTCACAGCGGCGTGTTACCCCACCTGCCCCAGCTCGACGGCACCGATAGCCACCTCTACTTCGGTTGGTTCCACGGGGACGAGCGAGATCTGCCCGGGTTCGCGGCCACCGTGCCGCGCCTCGTGCGCTTCGTCAGCGAGTTCGGCGCGCAGGCGGTGCCGACCGAGGCGTCGTTCATGGAACCACGGCAGTGGCCGCACCTCGACTGGGTACACCTCGCCACCCGCTACGGCATGCAGGCCGAGCTGTTCTCCCGGTACGTACCCCCCGCCGAGCACGACACCTTCGCGTCGTGGCAGCAGGCGTCGCAGGAGTACCAGGCCAAGCTCGTCAAGCACCATGTCGAGACGCTGCGGCGCCTCAAGTACCGCCCGACGGGTGGGTTCTGCGTGTACATGCTGAACGACGCCGAGCCGATGGTGTCGTGCAGCATGCTCGACCACGAACGCCAGCCGAAGCAGGCGTTCCACGCCCTGGCCGAGGCCTGCGCGCCTGTGATCGTCGTCGCCGACCGCCTCCCCGTCGAATGCCGGCCCGACGACGCGCTGGCGCTCGACGTGCACGTCGTGAGCGACCTGCGCTCCCCCCTCACGGATGCCGTCGTCACCGCGACGCTCAACTGGCCGGGGGGAACGCAGCACTGGCAATGGCAAGGCGACATCGGAGCCGACGACTGCGTTCGCGTCGGTACGGTCAAGCACGTCGTGCCCGACGTCGAAGGCCCGCTGGTGCTCGATCTGACGCTCGTCGCCGGCGACGTCGTGGCCACCAACCGCGACCACTGCACGATCACCCGTCGGGCGGACTGAGGTCTACGAGCGGGACAGGGTCTTGCGGTTCTTGAACTTGGCCTTCAGGTAGTCCGCGTTCATCAGCGCGATCACGTCGATCGAGATGCTCTTCGGGCACGCGGCCTCGCACTCGCCGTGGTTCGTGCACGAGCCGAAGTGCTCGTCCATCGTCTCGACCATCGCCTCGACGCGGCGGTAGCGCTCCGCCTGCCCCTGCGGTAGCAGGTTGAGGTGGGCGATCTTGGCCGCGGTGAACAGGTTCGCCGCCCCGTTCGGGCATGCCGCCACGCACGCGCCGCAGCCGATGCACTCCGCGGCGTCCATCGACGCGTCGGCGACGGGCTTTGGGATCGGGATCAGGTTCGCGTCGGGCGCG
The DNA here is from genome assembly GCA_016700055.1 of Actinomycetota bacterium. Lineage (NCBI taxonomy): Bacteria > Bacillati > Actinomycetota > Actinomycetota bacterium. Next base: position 2,243,679 of record CP064997.1, on the reverse strand, counting down.
CCACCGGTAGGGGCGGTGATGAACCCGCCCGCCTCGACGATGCGGTCGAATGCACCGCGGTCGACCATCAGGTCCCTGACGATGGGGAACGCCGACGCGCGCCACGGTTCGACGACGATCGTGTCACCGCTCGCGAACTTGCGCATGTGCAGCTGGCAGGTGGCTGTGCCGCGCTGGGGGCCGTGGGCCTGGCCGTCGATCATCAACGAGCACGTGCCGCAGATGCCTTCGCGGCAGTCGTGGTCGAAGGTGATCGCCTCCTTGCCCTCTTCGATGAGCTGCTCGTTCAAGATGTCGAGCAGCTCGAGGAACGACGCCTCGTCGCTGATCGAGTCGATGCGGTAGCTCTCGAAGCGGCCGGAGTCGTCCGGGCCGGCCTGGCGCCAGATGGTGAGGGTGAGGTTGTTCAGCGTGCTCACTTGTAGCTCCGGGTGGCGAGGTGGACGGTCTCGAATTCGAGCTGTTCGACGTGGCGGACGGCGTTCATCGGGTCACCGGTCCACTCCCATGCGGCGACGTGGGCGAAGCGCTCGTCGTCGCGCAGCGCCTCGCCTTCGTCGGTCTGGTACTCGGCGCGGAAGTGGCCGCCACAGCTCTCCTCACGCTCGAGGGCGTCGCGGCACATCAGCATCCCCAGCTGGAAGAAGTCGTCGACACGCCCTGCCTTCTCGAGCGTCTGGTTGGTGGTGTCGCCGCCACCGGTGACGCGCAAGTCCTGGCAGAACTCCTCGTACAGCGCAGGCAGTTCGGCGAGCGCCTTCTGCAGGCCTTGCGCGGTGCGCTCCATCCCGCAGTTGTCCCAGATGATCTTGCCGAGCTCACGATGGAACCAGTCCGGCGAGCGCTTGCCATTCATGTCGAGGTAGCGCTGGTACCGGTCGCGCGCCGCCTGCTCGGCGGCACGGAACTCGGGGTGATCGGTGCCCGGGATCGCCTGGTTGAGCATCGGCGCGAGGTAGTTGCCGATCGTGTACGGCAGCACGAAGTAGCCGTCGGCGAGACCCTGCATGAGCGCGGAGGCGCCGAGGCGGTTCGCGCCGTGGTCCGAGAAGTTCGCCTCGCCGGCCGCGTAGAGGCCGGGCACGTTGGTCATCAGCTCGTAGTCGACCCACAGCCCGCCCATCGTGTAGTGCGAAGCGGGGTAGATGCGCATCGGCACGTCGTAAGGGTTCTCGCCGGTGATGCGCTCGTACATCTCGAACAGGTTCCCGTACCGCTCGGCGATGACCGGCTGGCCGAGGCGGCCGATGGCGTCGGAGAAGTCGAGGTAGACACCGTTCTGCAGAGGCCCGACGCCGCGGCCCGAGTCGACCGCCCGCTTGGCCGCGCGCGAGGAGATGTCACGCGGGGCGAGGTTGCCGAACGAGGGGTAGAGCCGCTCCAGGTAGTAGTCGCGCTCCCCCTCGGGGATCTGGTCGGCGGCCCTCGTGTCGCCCACCTGTGAGGGCACCCACACCCGCCCGTCGTTGCGCAGCGACTCCGACATCAGCGTCAGCTTCGACTGGAACTCGTCGGACTGGGGGATGCAGGTGGGGTGGATCTGGGTGTAGCACGGGTTCGCGAACAGCGCGCCCTTGCGGTGCGCCCGCCACGCCGCGGTGACGTTGCACGCCATCGCGTTGGTGGAGAGGAAGAAGACGTTCCCGTAGCCGCCGGTGGCGAGCACCACCGCATGTGCGGCGTGCGAAGCCACCTCGCCGTTCATCAGGTCGCGGGTGACGATGCCCGCGCAGCGGCCGTCGACGACCACCACGTCGACCAGCTCGACCCGGTTCCACAACTTCACCGTGCCGAGCCCGACCTGGCGGGCGAGCTGCTGGTAGGCGCCGAGGAGCAACTGCTGGCCGGTCTGGCCCCTCGCGTAGAACGTGCGGCTCACCTGCGCCCCGCCGAAGCTGCGGTTGTCGAGCAGACCGCCGTACTCCCGGGCGAAGGGCACTCCCTGCGCGACGCACTGGTCGATGATGTCGACCGACACCTGGGCCAGGCGGTAGACGTTGCCCTCGCGACTGCGGAAGTCGCCGCCCTTCACCGTGTCGTAGAACAGGCGGTGGATGCTGTCGCCGTCGCCGCGGTAGTTCTTCGCCGCGTTGATCCCGCCCTGCGCGGCGATCGAATGCGCTCGCCGCGGCGAGTCGTGGAACGTGAACGCCTCCACCTGGTACCCGAGCTCGGCGAGAGTGGCCGCCGCCGAGGCTCCGGCGAGGCCGGTGCCGATGACGATCACCTTGAACTTGCGCTTGTTGTTCGGGTTGACGAGCTTCACATCCTGCTTATACGTGTCCCACATGTCCTCCACCGGCCCGGCGGGGATCTTGGACTCGAGCGAGATCGACATGACGAGAGCTCCTTCAGCCGACGACGCCGGCCAGCACGGCGAGGGGGAACGACACGTTGCCGACGACGACGAGTCCGGCCACACCGGCAGCCAGGCCGCGCCGCCAGCCGTTGAAGCGCGGGTTGTTCCACCCGAGCGACTGGAACAGGCTCCACGTGCCGTGGAACAGGTGCACGCCGAGCGCGATGTTGGCCAGCACGTAGAACAGTGCCACCGGCACGCGCTCGAAGCTGCGCACGACGTTGTCGTACACCGCGCCGCGCACGAACTCGCCGTCGGCGCCGATGCCGTTCGTCGTGCCCCAGGTGAAGTCCGCGAGGTGCCACAGCAAGAACAGCACGACGACGACGCCGGTGAGGCGCATGCTGCGGCTCGCGAAGTTGGCCACCTGGTAGTCACGCTCGCTCTGGTACTTAACCGGGCGAGCCTTGTGGTTCAAGCGAGTGAGGGTCACCGCGGCATGGACGTGCAACACCACTGCGGCGATGAGGACGAAGCGCAGCAGCCACAGGGCGACGGTGCGCGGCAGGATCGGCACGAGCAGCTCGCGCAGGAACTCGCCGTAGTGGTCGAGGTCCTCCTGCCCGAGGTACATCTTCAGGTTGCCGATCATGTGGACGACCACGAACCCGATGCCGATCAATCCGGTGATCGCCATCACGTACTTCTTGCCGACCGCCGTCGAGTAGAGGTCGAGCAGGAACGGCTTCCTCTTGCGGGTGTCCCGCCCGACGGCCGAGCCACCCACGGGTCCACGCGTCGTCGCCGTCTGCGCCATGTCGATGTCGCGCCTTTCTGCTGCGGTCGCCGCGTGGGTTCGAACACCCGCCATAGCGTCCGGCTTGCCGAGCGCTCCCGACGCTAGCCCTGCAGGTCGCGCGTCCCGGAATCCGCTCCGCCGCGTCCGGGAACCGGCACTCCGCGCCCGTCGTCGGACTCCCATGACGACAACCCGACGGTCCCGCACCATCCAACTGGCAGGCGCCGCCGTCGTGGCCGCTGTGGCGTTCGCGCTGGTCGCGTGCGCAGGGGGCGACGACGACTCGTCTGCGGAGTTGACCGCTCCCGCCGACCTGCAGCGCAGCGAGAGCTATTCCGCTGCGGGCAGTGACACCGCGGACGCTGACGCATCGACGGGCGACTTGGCCAGCGGACAACCGGCGAGCGAGGGAGAAGCGGATGCGTTCGCACTGCCCGCCGGCATCGCGGGGCTGGGACGCTCGATCGTCGTCACCGGCAGCGCCGGCATCGAGGTGCCCGACGTGCCCGCAGCCGTCGACCAGATCTCCGCCATCGTCACCGCCCGCGGCGGCGCGGTGTTCGACGTGGACCTGCAGATGGGCGACCCCGAGCACGCGCGGGCGATGCTGGTGGTGAGGCTGCCACCCGAGGAGCTGGAAGCGACGATCGCCGACCTCGGGGGTGTGGGCACCCTGCTCAGCCGCACCCAGGAGTCGATCGATGTCACCGAACAGCTCGTCGACCTCGACAGCCGCATCGCCACCGCGCGGGCGAGCGTCGAGCGGGTACGGGCATTGCTCGCCGAAGCGGTCGACATCGAGGACGTGGTGCGGGTGGAGGGTGAGCTGACCCGGCGCGAGGCCGACCTCGAATCCCTGCTCGGCTCGCAGCGCGTGCTCGACGACCAGGTGGCGATGTCCACCCTGACGATCGAGCTGTCGACCTCGGCAGAGGGCATCGCCGCTCTCTCGACGACCTTCGAGGACCCGCGGCCGACGGTCGTCGAAGCCCTGGCCGACGGCTGGTCGGCGTTCGCCGGCATGTTCGCCACAGCCGCTGTGGCGCTGGCGCTGGCCGGGCCGTTCCTCGTCACCGGGCTGCTGGTGGCAGCCGTGGTGTGGTTCGCCCGGCGCAACCGCCGCCCGGTCAGGCAGGCAACATCCGCAGCAGGCCCTGGCGCAGGGTGAGCACGTACAGCTCGCGGTCCGGGCCCTCCGCCCAGCCGGTGATCACGCCGCCCTGGCGCAGCGGTAGCTGCACCTCACCCTCGCCGCCGAGCACCCAGATCAGCCCGGTCATGTCGGCGAACACGTAGGCACCGCGCAATGCAGGGATCGCCTGGCCGTAGTACACGAGGCCGCCGATGATCGCCGGGCCGACGGTGTGCGGATACTCGAAGATCGGCGGCACCACGCCTGCGGGAGCGCCGTCGTAGCGCAGCTTCGACGCCTCGTAGAAGTACCAGCCGAAGTTCTGCCCGCTCGTCCCGGCAGGGATCACGTTCAGCTCCTCGAGCGAGTCCTCGCCGACGTCACCGATGTACATGTCGCCTGAGCCCGGGTCGATCGAGAACCGCCACGGGTTGCGCAACCCCTTGGCCCAGATCTCGGGTCTCTTCGCCGGATCGGCGACGTAGGGATTGTCCGGGGGCACGTCGTAGCCCTCGGCATCAAGGCGGGGAGCGATCCGCAAGATGGCGCCGAGCAGCTTGGTGTAGTCCTGCGCGTCGCGGCCGCGACTGCCTCCGCCGTCGCCGAGCGCGACGTACAGCAAGCCGTTCGCGTCGAACCACAGCTCGCCACCTTTGTGGCCGACACCGGGCTGCTCGACGAACAGCACCAGGCGGCGGCTGGCCGGGTCCGGCTTCCCGTCGACCATCTCGTACGAGGCGACGTTCGTATCGTCGCCGCGGTCGGTGTAGTGGAGGAACATCCGCCCGTTGCGCGGATCGAAGTCGATGCCGAGCAGGCCGCGCTCGGAACCGGGGAGGAGCTCGGTCACCTCCGACGACATGTCCATCACCACCTCCGCGGTGGTCACCTCCTCGTCGATGCGGTGGACGAAGCCGTCCTGGGTGACCGCGTAGAAGGCGCCCTCCCGGTGGTTCCACACCATGCCGGTGAGGTTGGCGATGTCGATGGCCAACTCGAAGCGCACCCCCGCCGACTGCAGCTGCGCCTTGGTCGGTTTGGCGATCGGATCGACCCGATCGGAGCGGGGGCTGACGCCGGTCGTGTCGTCTGGTGTCGTTTCGCCGGCCGTGTCGTCGGGTGTCGTGTCGTCTGGTGTCGAGTCGCCGGTCGTGTCGTCGGGTGTCGAGTCGTCGGTCGTTTCGTCGGTCGGGTTCGACTCGGCGGGAGCCGGGGTCGCGGAGTCGTCGTCCGAGGCCGTCTGGAGGACGGCTAGCAGGCCGAAGGCGACGAGCGAGCCGACCAGCACCGCCAGGTTCGTCTTGGCTCTCATCGCCGCCTTTCCGTCGACTGCAACCTACCCGTAGCACTCGACGCCGAGCCGTCAGGCCAACGACGGGCGTCAGGACTGCACGTGCGCGACGAGGCGCCGCAGGGTGGCGTCGTCACCGACCGCGATCACCACCTGACCAGGCTCGATCGCGGTATCCGGGTCCGGGTTGGTGTTGAACGCCCCGCTCGGCTGGCGCACCGCCAGCACCAAGGCCCCGGTCAGCTCACGCAGGTTCGCCTCACGCAGGCTGCGCCCCGCGATCGGCGATCCCTCGGGCACCTCCACCTCCTGCAAGCGGAACTCGAGGCTGCGCTCGTGCATCACCACGTCGACGAACTCGGCCACGTGTGGCCTGGCGACGAAGGACGCCATCCGGGCACCGCCGAGCTCTTGCGGGTTGACGACCCGGTCGGCGCCTGCGCGCGCCAGCTTGCCGACGCTGTCTTCTGACCGGGCCCTCGCGACGATGAACAGGTCCGGTCGCATCTCACGGGAGGAGAGGGTGACGAACAGGTTCTCGGCGTCACCGGCGAGCGCGGCGACGAGGGCTCTCGCGTGCTCGATGCCAGCGGCACGCAGGGTCTCGTCGCGCGTGGCGTCGCCGACGACGCTCGGCAGGGCAGCGTCGGCAAGGCGGACAACGTCGTGGTCGACGACGACCAGCTCCAGCCCGGCGAGATGGAGGTCGTGCGCGACGATGCGGCCCACCCGACCCCATCCACAGACGATGACATGGCCCTGCATGCGGGCGATGTGCTTGTCCATCCGTCTCCTCCCGACGATCTCCTGCAGCTGGCCGCCGACCACCACCTCGACGACCAGTGTGAACGTGTAGAGCACCATCGCGACGCCGACGATGATCAGCCCGACGGTGAAGAGCTTTTCCCCGGCGGAGAACTCTTGAACCTCGCGGAAGCCGACCGTCGTGATCGTCGTCACCGTCTGGTAGACCGCGTCGAGCACCGAGAACCCAAACGCCATGTACCCGAGCGTGCCGACCACGAACACGAGGACGAGCGCGCCGATGGAGAGTCGGAGACGTCGCAGCGTGTTGGTCACCGAAGCAGCAACTTAGAGCCCAGCGGCGCGCCGCGGGCGTGCCAGCCCGATGGGGTGAGCACCCAGTCGGCGAGGGTGCCGTCGGGAAAGGCGAACGCGGCGCGCAGACCGAGGTGGGCGACGGCAGGCTCTACCGGCAGCGGTCCGAGAGCATCGCCCCAGCGGTGCGAGCGCTCTGCGGGCACCTCGGCCAGCTCGACGTGGGGCTGACCGGCGAGCTCGATCGTGCCGTGGACGACGCCGTCTTGGCGGTAGCCGTGTTCGATCGCCTCCGGTTCGGCGCTCGCGTACCACTCCAGGTCGAAGGCCATCGCCGTCGGCACCCCATACGCCCGATCGAGGGCGTCGTCGGCGCTGTCGAGAGCCGCCGCGTAGGCCTCGTTGCCGACGCACCACTGCTCGAAAGCGGCGTCGCAGGTGTGCTCGGCCCACAGCGCCTCGGCCTTCACGATCATCGGGTCGGCGCGCACGGTCACGTCCCACTCGGTGACGTGCAGCAGCGGCTCGCCCGCTCGGGCCAGCGCGGCGAAGTACCACGCGCGGCGCCCGAGCAGCCGGTGGCCGGACAGACCGCCGAGCGTCCCGTCGGGGGTCCAGAAGGCGAACGTCCACTCCTCCACCGGCGCGTCGGGGTGGCGGCGCTCGTCGGCGCTCGCCCAGCGGCTCGTCACCGGCCGGTCACGGCAACGTGGAGTAGTACGGCCCGTCGTCGGGCAGCCCCGCGTTGTCGCCCTCCATCTGCGACACCAGCTCGTACACCATCGGGGGGATGTCGCGCGGCACCGTCCAGTCGAACCCGTCGGCGATGCCGGCCTCCTCGGCGAAGGGGCGCAAGAACGAGAAGTACACGTAGGCGCCACACGCGATCTTCTCGTCGCGGGTCATCGCCGCGATCGCCCGGTAGTGGGCACCCTGGGCAGCCCGCACCTCGGCGACGATCGTGTCGAGCTCGTCGAGCCCCACCGGGGTCAGCTCGCCGGTCGACGAGTCCGGTCGGTAGAGCGCGAACCCGACGAGGCGGTCGAGGTAGTCCTCCGGCGTGGTGTAGCTCGTGCCGAAGTCCGTCACCCTGTCGATCGACACGCCGTCGAGGACCAGCGCCGCGGTCAGGTCGGAGTACGGCACACGACTCGCCACGGTGCTCCACGCGAAGTCGCTCTCGGCGAGGTGGTAGTAGTCGCGCACCAACAGCACCCGCCCGTCGTCGAGCACGTAAGGCCCGGTGTCGCCGGCGCCGACGCGCGTGTCGAAGTAGAGCAGGAACAGGTAGCTCACCAGCGTGGCGTTGAAGCGCTTGATGCGGTCGCGCTCGGCCTGGTCACGCACGTCGCGGACCCCGGCCATCAGGGCGCCGATGTGCTCGGCCGAATACGGCGTCACCTGCGCGGTGTCCGCGGCCAGCCGATGCCCCTCGCCGTGGAAGCCCTGCGCGGCGCGGTCCCAGAAGTCCATCACGGTGAAGGCCTGGTCGAGATCGTTGGCCGAAGCGGGATCGAGCTGCTCGTACACCTTGCGCCCGATCAGCCAGAAGTTGGCGATGCTCCACAGGTACACGGTGTTGACCCGGCAACCGGGGCGGCGGGCGCGGCGACCGATCTCCTCGGCCGGCAGCACCGCGTCGATGGCGCGCATCATCTCCGGGTACCGCAGGAACGACTCGATGCACGCCGTCACCACGTACGCCGAGACCGGGATCAGCCTGCTCTCCAGCGCCGTCCGCTCCTCGGTGAGGTGGTGCGAGACCGGCGCCATGTACTCGATCAGCTCGTTCACCCGCCGCTTGCGCGCCGCGTCGTCGCCGCCGGTCCGCTCACCCACGGACGATGCCTTCCTCGCCGGTGCAGTCCACCTCGACCAGCGCGCCGGCCTCAGGCTCATCAGACGCGAACTGGCAGGCCATCACGCAGGGCACCTGGAACTCGCGGCTGACGATGCCGATGTGGCTGCGCGGCGTGCCGCTGCTGCAGATGACCGCCGTCAGCTCGTGGTAGATCGGCGCGAGGAACGTCGCCCCGGCATCACGGACGAGTCCGACCACGCCTTCTGCCCCGGTGTCCATCAGCGCGAGCACATCCTCGGGCGTCTCGATCGCCATGAACCTGCCCTGCACGGGGGCGGCGTCGAACACCTTCACCCCTCGGCCGATCTCTTGAAGCGCGCTCATCGGGTCGACTGTAGGCCGGGTTCCCGGCGCCACTGGTGCCCGGGTGCCCGGCGCAACGGCTCGCGCCCGGCGTGCGCCAGACTGGAGCCGTGGTGCGCTACCTGAGCCTCGACTGGATCGACGCCCTCTCGACAGAGGTGGCGGCGAGCGACGCCTTGCATCGGCTGGCGGCCACTCACACCATCGGCGTGACACAGGTCGTCACCGGTGGGCCAGAAGGCGACGTCACCTACCACCTTCAGGTCGCCGACGGCGTCGCGGCGTTCGGTGCCGGCTCCGCCGAGCCCGAAGACGTGCGCTTCGAGCAGGACTGGGAGACCGCCGTCGAAGTCGCGACCGGGGCGTTGAACGCTCAGCAGGCGTTCATCACCGGGCGGATCAGGCTGTACGGCAGCCAGGATGCGCTGACCGCCAACCAACCGGTGTTCGGGGCGCTCGACGCCGTGTTCACCACCGTTCGCGAGCGCACCGAGTACCGCTGAGCGCAGGGCGGGTCGACCGATGCCGGAGCTGCCCGAGGTGCAGGCCCACGCCGAGCGCCTGACCGACGCATTCGCCGGGCGGGTACTGGTGCAGTTCCGCCCGCTCACCTTCACCGCGCTGCGCACGGTGCAGCCCGCGCCCGAAGCGGCCTACGGCGAGGCGCTCACCGACGTCGGGCGGCGTGGCAAGTACCTGCTCTTGCACTTTCCGTCGGTGACGTTCGCGGTGCATCTGATGCAGGGCGGCCGGCTGCTGGTGGACCAGAAGCAGTCGGCCAAGCCGCGCGGCGGGCAGGCCCGGTTCGTCTTCGACGAAGGGCCGGCGCTGCTGCTCACCGAAGCAGGCACAGAGCGACGCGCCGGTGTGTGGTGCCTCGACCCCGCGCGCGAGCTGACCACGCCTCCGCTCGACAAGCTCGGGCCTGAGCCGGCCGACCTCGATCCGGCTGCGCTCGCGGCACGGTTCGCCGCCCACCCGATGCGCCTCCACGGGTTCCTGCGTGACCAGCGGGCGATCGCCGGGCTCGGTCGACGGCTGGCCAACGAGGTCTGCCATCGGGCCCGGGTGTCGCCGTTCGCCAACACCAAGCGCCTCGGTGTCGAAGGCGCCGAGATCGTGCTCGCCGCGATCCGCGAAGCCGTCGCCGAGGGGCTCGCCTACGAACGCACCCGAGCGGACATGAGCTCGTCGGCCGACCGACCCGGAGGCGTTCACGGACGCACCGGCGAGCCGTGCCCCGTGTGTGCCGACACCGTCCGGGCGGTGGAGTACTCCGGCTACACGGTGTGCTACTGCCCGACCTGCCAGACCGGCGGCAAGGTGCTGGCCGACAACACGACGAGCCGGTTCTTGAAGTGACGATGTCTCAGGGGCGGAGGCGTAGCAGATCCTTCATCAGCAGCGTCAGGTGCAGTTGGTCGGTCGGGGACGACTCGAATTCGGGTGCATGGCGGAGGTAGAACGCACGGGCTTGGTCTGTTTCGCAGTGAACGAGCAACGCCCGGCAGCCGATCTCGGTACCGAGCGCGGCGGCCCGGCGGATCACATCGGCAAGCAGCGCGCTGCCGAGGCGACGACCCTCGTGGGCGGTGTCGACGCCGAGACGGGCGAGCAGCGCGACCGGTTGCGGGTACGCGCCGGCTCCCTTGCGGTGACGCTCGGGGAGATCGGCCGGCCGGACCGATGCCATGCACCACGCGTAGTACGCGACCACGGTCGGGCTGTCGACCTCGGTTACGACGAGCACCTTGACACTGTTGGCTGCGTGCGCCTGGCGGGCGTGGCGGCGCAGCCAGTTGGTCTGTTCGGCCGAACGACACTCGAAGCTGTCGAGGTGATCGCCGGAATCGAGCAGACGCGGCGGTGCGTAACGCGCCGTCACTCGTCGAACGGAGAGGCCCGATCGAGCAACGCCTGGACACCGGGCAGGTCACGCGCCGGCCGGGCGTTGACCGCCTCCCAGGCGCGCCACGCCTTGGGGTCCAGCGCGAACTCGGTGCGGTCGGCGAGCACCCGGGCGGCGGCATCGGTGAGATTGGTCACGACGAACGTGGTGAGGTCGGTACCGCTCGCCGCGACGGCACGGTCGATCAGTTCCCGGTCGGCCGGGGTGGTACGGACCTCGAGCCGGCTGGTACGAGCGATGGTGGCCATGTACGGCAAATGTACGGCAAGGACGATGACGAAGCAACCGGGTGAGTGACTGCCGGCTTCGAGGCCACTCACGTCGCGGCTTGGCGCCAGCGGGTGGGCGCGACCAGCACCGACATCGCCAGCAGGCAAAGCGCGCCGCCGACGAGGTAGGGCGCGCCGATCGACACGCGGTCGTAGAGCACCCCGGCCAGCACCGGTCCGAGCACCCGGCCGATGCCGTTCGCGCCCTGCTGGAATCCCAGCGCCTCGCCGCGCTGGTGGTCCGGAACGCCGAGCGAGACGAGCGTCGAGAGGTTCGGTGACACGAGCCCCTGGCCGATCGTGAGCAATGCCAACGCGGGCACCAGCACGGCCCACGTCTCGGCCACCGCGAGCAGCCCCAGCCCCGCGGCGTTCAGCACCAGGCCGACCTGGAGTGACCCCGCCGTGCCGATCCGCTCGTTGACCGGGCGCACGACACCGGCCTGCACGACGACGAGCAGCACCCCGACGCCGACGAACACCGCGGCGATGCCGCCCTCCTCCAGACCGAAGCGGTCACCGGCGAGCAGCGAGAAGGTGGCCTCGAATCCGCTGAAGGCGACGATGGCGACGAAGCCGACGACGGCAAAGCCCCACAGCCGCGCGGCGCGTCCCGACCGTGGCGGAGCGGGCGCATCGCGGCGCACCTTGCGGGTCTCGGGCAGCCGGACGAGCGCGGCCACCGCGTTCGCCAACGCGATCGCCGCGGCGACGAAGAACGGCACGTGCTCGCCGCCCAGCGAGGCGAGCCCGCCGAGCGCAGGCCCGACGACGAAGCCGACGCCGAACGCCGCGCCGAGCAGGCCGAGCAAGCGCGGCCGCTCCTCGGGCGTGGCCACGTCGGTGATCGCGCCTTGGGCGACCGCGACCGAGGCGCCCGACGCGCCGTCGAGGACCCGGCCGAGGAACAGCACCCAGAGCGCTCCACCGACGCCGGTGACGAACGAACCGATCGCCGTGCCGACGAGCGACACCACGATCACCGGCTTGCGGCCGACGACGTCGGACAGCCGCCCGAGCAGAGGCGAGCAGACGAACTGGGCCAGCGAGAACGAGGCGAACAGCAGGCCGACCTCGAGCCCGCTCGCGCCATAGCGCTCGGCGTATCGCCCGAGGATCGGCACCACGATGCCGAACCCGACGAGGTCGAGCGCGACCGTCGTCCAGATGGTCCAAAAGCCCTGGGGCAGGGGGGCGCGATCGGTACGGGTGCGAGGCAAGTCGAGGAGCTCTTTCGGCCGATCAGCGCCGCACGCTGGTGCCGGCCTTCGTCGTCTCGACGATCCACCCTGCGGCCTGCAGCTCGGCCCTGATCGCGTCGGCCGTCGCGAAGTCCTTGGCCAGTCGGGCGGCGTCGAGCGCCGCGGCGCGCTCGGCGACATCGTCGGGCACCTCGACCCCTGCCGACAACACCAGACCGAGCGCGGTGCACATCTCGCCGACCGCCGCGGCGAGCGACGCGGCAGCCGCCTCGTCGCCGGCGTCGAGCGCCGCGTTCGCCCGGCGGACGGTGTCGAACAGCAGCGCAGTGGCGCCGGGAGTGTCCAGGTCGTCGTCCATCCGCTGCGCGAACTGCCGAGTCACATCGGCGTCGGCCGTGGAAGGCGCCAGACCGGCTGTGCGCGCGGCGAACGAGTCGAGCCCGGCGAGCGCCTTCGCCCCCGCGTCGAGGTTGTCGCTGCCCACCCGCACCGGGCTGCGGTAGTGGGTCTGCAGCAGCACCATGCGGTATGCCCGGGGGTCGTAGTGCTGGACGAGGTCGACCAGGTTGTCGACGTTGCCGAGGCTCTTCGACATCTTCTCGCCCTCGGCGTCGACGACGAAGCCGTTGTGCATCCAGTGATTCGCGAACCGCTTGCCGAGCGCCACCGCCTGGGCGCGCTCGTTCTCGTGGTGGGGGAACTTCAGGTCCATGCCCCCGCAGTGCAGGTCGAAGCCCTCCCCGAGCAGCTCCAGGCTCATCACCACGCACTCGCTGTGCCAGCCCGGGCGACCGTCGCCCCACGGCGAGGGCCACGATGGCTCACCGGGCTTGCTCAGCTTCCACAGCACGAAGTCGGCCGGGTGCCGCTTGTGCTCCGCGCCGTGCACCTCTCGCTCTCCCCCACCGGCGACCATCGCGTCGAGCGACTGATGGGACAACAACCCGTAGCCCTCGACGTCTTGCACCGACAGGTAGACGCCGACGTCGGTCGTGTACGCGTGCCCGGACTCGACGAGCTCGCCGATCATCGCCACCATCTGGGACACGTATTCGGTGGCGCGGGGGATCTCGCTCGGGCGGGCGACGCCGAGCGCGGCCATCGCCTCGAACCAGACGCGTTCGCAGCGCGTGGTGATCTCCTGCCACGGCCTGCCCTCGCGCTCGGCGCGCTGGAGGATCTTGTCCTCGATGTCGGTGATGTTCGACACCAGGCGCACCTTGAGGCCCGACCACTCGAGGTAACGCCGCAGCACGTCGTACACGACGGTCGCGCGCCCGTGGCCGAGATGAGGTGGGCCGTAGACCGTCGGACCGCACAGGTAGATGCTCACCGTGCCCGGGTCGCGCCGCGCGAGCTCGCGGACCTCCTGCGTGGCGGTGTCGTACAGGTGCAGCATCGGAGCCCGAGCCTACGCGGCGAGGAATCGGACTGCCCGGGCCAATGTGGCGCCGCGTAGCCTGTGCGCCCTATGGCGAACATCCCCGACAAGCCGTCGCTCGACGGCATCGAGGCCCGCTGGATGCAGCGGTGGGCGACCGACGCCATCTACCGGTTCGACCGCACCGCGGACCGCGACCAGGTGTTCGCCATCGACACCCCCCCGCCGACGGTGTCGGGTTCGCTGCACATGGGGCACGTGTTCAGCTACACGCACACCGACACCCTCGCCCGCTTCCACCGGATGACGGGCAAGGCGGTCTTCTATCCGATGGGCTGGGACGACAACGGCCTGCCCACCGAACGCCGGGTGCAGAACTACTTCGGCGTGCGCTGCGATCCCCACGTCCAATACTCCCCCGGGCTGCAACCGCCCTTCCGCGGCGATCCGCCGAAGGATCACCAGGCGGTGCCGGTCTCCCGGCCGAACTTCATCGAGCTGTGCGAAGAGCTCACCGCGCAGGACGAGCAGGTGTTCGAAGACCTGTTCCGGCGCCTCGGGCTGTCGGTCGACTGGGAGCTGCTGTACACCACCATCGAAGATCGCGCCCGACGAATCAGCCAGCGCGCGTTCCTCCGCAACCTGGAGCGCGGCGAGGCGTACAGCCACGAGGCACCGACGTTGTGGGACGTCGACTTCCAGACAGCCGTCGCGCAGGCCGAGCTCGAGGACCGCGAGCGCAAAGGTGCCTACCACCAGCTCGCGTTCCACCGCGGCGACGGCGGGGGCGACGTGGTCATCGACACCACCCGGCCCGAGCTGCTCGCGGCGTGCGTGGCACTCGTCGCCCACCCCGACGACGAGCGCTACCGCTCGCTCGTCGGCTCGACGGTGCTCACCCCGCTGTACGGGGTCGAGGTGCCCGTCGTCGCCCACGAGCTCGCCCAGCCCGACAAGGGCACCGGCGTGGCGATGATCTGCACCTTCGGCGACCTGACCGACGTGGTCTGGTGGCGTGAGCTCGACCTGCCGACTCGGGCGATCGTCGGGCGCGACGGGCGCATGATCGCCGATCCCCCGGCCGGGCTCGACAGCGGGAAGGCGCGCGACGCGTACGCGACCATCGCCGGGCTGGGCGCGAACCAGGCCCGGCGCGCGGTCGTGGAGCAGTTGCAGCAGTCCGGCGAGCTGCTCGGCGAGATCCGCGAGATCTCCCATCCGGTGAAGTTCTACGAAAAGGGCGACCGCCCGCTCGAGATCGTCACCAGCAGGCAGTGGTACATCCGCAACGGCGGCCGCGACCGTGCCCTGCGCGAGGCCCTGGTGGAGCGCGGCCAAGACCTCGAGTGGCACCCCGAGCACATGCGTCACCGCTACGAGAACTGGGTCGAGGGGCTGAACGGCGACTGGCTGGTCAGCCGCCAGCGCTGGTTCGGCGTCCCGATCCCCGTCTGGTACCGCCTCGACGACAACGGCCAGCCCGTCTACGACGAGCCGCTGCTGCCCGCCGACGACCAGCTCCCGATCGACCCCTCCACCGACGTGCCGGCCGGCTACACACCCGCACAGCGTGACCAGCCCGGTGGCTTCACCGGTGATCCCGACGTGATGGACACCTGGGCGACGTCGTCGCTGACGCCCCAGATCGCTGGACGCTGGGGTGACGACCCCGACCTGTTCCAGCGCGTCTTCCCGATGGACCTGCGCCCCCAGGCCCACGACATCATCCGCACCTGGCTGTTCGCCACCGTGGTGCGCAGCCACTTCGAGGTGGGCGACCTGCCCTGGCGCCACGCCGCGTTGAGCGGATGGATCCTCGACCCCGACCGCAAGAAGATGTCGAAGTCGAAAGGCAACGTCGTCACCCCGATCGACCTGTTCGACCGCTACGGCTCCGACGCGGTGCGCTACTGGGCGGCGAGCGCCCGCCCCGGCGTGGACACCGCGTTCAGCGAAGAGCAGATGAAGGTCGGGCGCAAGCTCGCCACGAAGCTCTTGAACGTGACCAAGTTCGTGCTCGGCTTCGGTGAGCCGGCGTCACCGTCGCCAGGCGCGGTCAGCGACGCCGTCGACCTCGCGATGCTCGCCCGCCTGCGCGCCGTCGTACTCGACGCCACGACCGCCTTCGCCGCGTACGACCAGGCGAGGGCACTGGAGCGCACGGAAGCGTTCTTCTGGTGGTTCTGCGACGACTACGTCGAGCTCGTCAAGTCCCGCGCGTACGGGGGTCGTGGCGAGGCCGGCGCCGCGTCGGCGCTGACCGCATTGCGGCTGGCGCTCTCCGTGGTGCAGCGGCTGTTCGCGCCGTTCCTGCCCTTCGCCGCCGACGAGGTGTGGAGCTGGTGGCAGCAGGGTTCGGTGCACAGCAGCCCGTGGCCCGACGCGGCAGAGCTGCCCGCAGGCGGCGACGCCGCCGCGCTCGACCCGGTGTGCGACGTGCTCACGCTCGTTCGCCGGGCGAAGACCGAGGCCAAGCTCTCCCAGCGAGCCGGCGTCGAGCGGGTCCTCGTCAGCGGGCCAGACGTGGTCCGTGCCAGTGTCGAGCTCGGCCGCGCCGACCTCCTCGACGCGGGGACCATCGCCGAGCTCGCCTTCGAACCCGCCGACGCGCTCGGAGTCGACGTCACCCTCGCCGCCGTTTCGCCGACCTGACCCGACGGCGCGCGGCCGCCGCCGACACGGCGGCCGGTAGCTTCTTCGGTGCCATGGCCGACGTACCTGCGGATCCCTCTCCTGGCGACGCGGCTGCGCCCAAGCGACAGCGGTTGCGTCGCACCTGGCCCCAGCGAGGGGTGCTGGTGTTCAACCTCGGCGTCGTCGCCGCCTGCTTCGCAACGGCCGCGGTGATGTTCTACGGCAACGAGAAGGCCAACGACCGCCGAGTGGTGACCATCGCCGACCCGTCGGCTTCGGTGACCACCGATGCCGGGCAGCCGCCCACCGACTCCGCGGTCGCGGACACCGGCCCCAGTGCCACCGATCCCGCCGACACCACGGTGCCGGTGGCGGTCGACATGACCGCCCGCAACTTCCTCGTCACCGGCAGCGACAACAACGCCTGCGTCGACCCGGACTCGCCCTACTACGCCGCGTTCGGCGACCGCGACAACCTGGGCGAGCGGTCGGACACCATCATGGTCATCCGCCTCGACCCCGGCTCGAACCAGGCCGCGGTGCTGTCGTTCCCCCGCGACCTGTGGGTGGAGATCGCCGGGCGCAACTCCAAGAGCCGGATCAACTCCGCGTTCGTGATCGACGACCCGAACCCGCTCATCGCGACGATCTGGGAGAACTTCCAGATCCCGATCGACCACTACCTGAACGTCGACTTCTGCGCGTTCAAGAACATGGTCGACGCCGTGGGTGGGGTGGCCGTGCCGTTCCAGTTCGCAGTGCGTGACCGCTCCACCAACCTCGACATCGCGAACCCCGGCTGCGTCACGCTCGACGGCGAGGCAGCTCTCGCCTACGTGCGCTCGCGGCACCTCCACTACCTCGACCCGGAGAGCGGGGAGTGGAAGGAAGACAAGTCGGCCGACTGGGGTCGCATCTCGCGCCAGCAGGACTTCTTGCGCCGCGCGCTGTCGGCGGCTCTCGACGAAGGCGTCCGCGACCCTCGGGTGGCGAAGGACCTCATCGACACGGCGCTCGACTACGTCCACACCGACAGCGGCCTGACCATCGGCAGGCTGCTCGACCTCGCGACAGCGATGCGCGACCTCGACCCGGTCACGCTGCGCACGTACCAGATCGCTTCCACTCCGGCAACGATCTCGGGCAACTCGGTGCTGGTGCCCGAGCTCGACTCGGACAACATGCAGGCGATCCTCTCCGTCTTCAGGGGCGAAGCCCGTTTGGCCGACGCCCCCGAGCAGGTGCTGGAGCAGATCTACGGCACGACCACGATCGCCGGCACCGCACCGACGGCGAGCGACCCGCCCGGAACCGGATCGACAGTCGCGCCGACCACGTCGACACTGCCGCTGGTGCTCGCCGAGGACGACGTCTTCGGCATCGTGCCCCCCGCCGACGTCAGCTGCTGAGCCGCGGCGCGGGCCCGCCGTCGTCGAGCACGCGGCGCAACGCCTCGACCACTTCGCTCGGCCCACGGACCGTCGTCATCCGGGCCCCCAGATCCGCCGCGAGGGCGCGCGCCTCGTCGGCGTCGCCCTCCGGCGCGATGATCGCCAGCTCGTCGAGCGCCCTCGCCATCGCGACGACGTCGCCGGGCATGGTGGCCCGGCAGTCCGAGAGCAGCACCGCGATCTTGCGGCCGGCCCGGCTGCGGGCCAGCTGGCCCCTCGCCACCTCGAGCGCTCCAGCGACGTCGGTCGTGCCGAAGCCACGTAGCGCCAGCACGTCGGTGACGACCCTGCCGGGATCCTTGGGCACGTCCTGAGATTTCGCCACCACGACGTCCTTGCCGAACGCGACGACGCTGTAGTCGCCCGGCTGGCGCCACGCCACCGCAGCGGCGGCCACGGCCGACGTGGCCAGCGGCTTGCCGCCCATCGAGCCGCTGCGGTCGACGAGCAGGCAGAGCGCCGTGCCCGGCTTCACCCAGGTCCGCACGCGCAGGCGCTCGGGATCGACCGCCGCGGCCGCGCCGCGCGCCTCGACGATCGGCTCCAGGCTGGCGTCGAGGTCGAGCTCGCCGACGCCTGGCCGGTAGGGCAGCGAAGCGAGCTTGCCGACACCGCGCGGGCGTGCCGGCCCGCGCTTCGCGAGGTCGAGGAACAGCTGGCCGGCGAGTCGTCGGGCCAGCTCACGCAGCTTGGGGTCCGTCGCCCCGGTGAGGTCGGCGAGCAGCGCGAGGGTCTCGTCGGGGTCGTCGCGCAGGCCCTCCTCGACCGCCGCGTCGTCGATCTCGCCGACCTCGGGAGAGACCTGCTCGAAGCGATCGTGGCGGGCGAGCTCACGGCGCGACTGGGTGCGCTTCGACGCCTGAGCGACCGCGTCGTCGGCCGCGTCGCCCTCGGCCACGTGGGGCCGCTTCAGGCCGAGCTCGTGGCCCCGCTCGGGGCCGCGTCTTTTCCCTCGCCGTCACCACCGCCGACACGCCCGAACACCTCCTGCCAGAGCTCGGTGACGATCTCCTCGGCCGTCGCCATGGCGCCCTCGCGCAGGCGCACACGACCTGACAGCGACACCAGCGCCGCGTCGAGGCCGACGCTCGGGTGATCCACCGGCAGCCCGCGCAGCTCGGCGAGAGACCTGGCGACGACGGCGAGGTCGATCGCCCCGCGCACGGAGGAGCCGACGCGCAGGTCGGGATGCGAGCGCGTGCGCCTGACGAGCTCGACCACCTTGCCCACCCATGCCGCGTCGATCGCGGCACGGGCCGCCCGCGTGACGATCTGCGTCTCGTCGCCGGCCGACTGGTACCCGACGGCGAGGCGGCAGCAGCGGTCGTACACGGCGCTCGAGATGCGCGCCGTGCCGACCGCGTCGAACGGGTTCATCGCCGCCACCATCGCGAAGCCGGCGGTGGCCTTCACCCGCCCGAGCCGGGGCACGTGCAGCTCGGCCTCGCTCATCACCGTGATCAGCACGTTCAACGTCTCTTCGGGGATGCGGTTGATCTCCTCGACGTAAAGCAGCGAGCCGTCGCGCATCGCCGACACGAGCGGACCGTCCACGAACACGTCGGCGTCGTAGCCCTCGCTCAGCACGCGCGCCGGGTCGAAGTGGCCGACGAGGCGCGACGGCGTGAGCTCGGCATTGCCCTCGACGAACTCGAAGCCGATGCCGAGCTCGTCGGCGACCGCCCGCAGGAGCGTGCTCTTGCCCGTGCCCGGCGGCCCTTCGAGGAGGATGTGGCGATCGGCGGCGAGGGCGGCGAGCACCAGCTCCAGCTCCCGCCGGCGACCGACCACCTGCTCGGCCGCGCGGTCGAGCAGTGGGCGCTCAGTCATAGACGATGACGCCGCGGATGTTCTCCCCGTCTCGCATCGCGCGGTAGCCCTCGTTGATCTCGTCGAGGGGGTAGCGACGCGTGATCAGCTCGTCGAGCTTGAGCTGGCCGGTGCGGTACATGTCGAGCAGCCCGGGGATGTCCACCCGGGGGTTGAGGCTGCCGAAGATCGTGCCCTTGATCTCCTTGTGCATCATCGCAAGAGAGAACAGGTTCACCGAGGCCTCGTTCGAAGACATCGGCGAGATGGCGGTGACGACGAGCGTGCCGCCCTTGCCGGTGAGGTTCATCCCCTCCTCCATCATCTCGCCGTGCAGCACTCCGGGCGTCATCACGACCCGGTCGGCCATCTGGCCCCACGTCATCTCCATCACCGCGGGCAGGGCCTCGGCCATCGACGCGAACGTGTGGGTGGCGCCGAACTCCATCGCCTTCTCCCGCTTGAACTCCACCGGGTCGACGGCGATGACCCGTTTGGCGCCGACCATGCGCGCGCCTTGCACGGCGTTGATGCCGATGCCGCCGATGCCGACCACGACGACGGTGTCGCCCGCCTGGGTACCGGCGCGGCGCACCGCAGAGCCCCATCCGGTGGCCACCCCGCAAGACACGACGGCGACGCATTCGAACGGGAGGTCGGGATCGACCCTGATCACGGACAGCTCCGAGACACAGCTGTACTCGGAGAACGTGCCCACCTTGGCCATCATGGTGATCGGCTGGCCGTCGACGAAGTGACGGTGCGTGCCGTCGGTGATCATCCCACCGGCCAGAGTCGCGGCACCGTTGTCGCAGATCACCGATCGGCCGGTGACGCAGTAGCGGCACCGCCCGCAGCTCGGCACGAAGTTCGCCGACACGTGGTCGCCGGGCTGCACCGACGTCACGCCGGGACCCACCTCGGCGATCACCCCCGCGCCCTCATGGCCACCGATCAGCGGGAAGATGCTCTCCGCGCCGAGCAAGGCCATGAACTCGGGATCGGGGACCATGTCGCCGGTGACCATGTGCTCGTCGGAATGGCACATCCCGGCGGCCTTCCACTGCACCAGGACCTCACCCGCCTTGGGCGGGTCGATGTCGATCTCTTGCACCTTCCAGGGCTGGTGCAGCCCCGCCAGCACCGCAGCGCGCGCCTTCATCGGTCTCTCCTTGCCGTGTTCTCGGTCTTCACCGTGTTCAGTCGTACACCAGCACGCCGCGGATGTTCTCCGCCCGGCGCATCGCCTCGTAACCCTCGTTCACGCCCTCGAGCGGGTACGTGCGGGTGACGAGCCCGTCGAGGTCGAGCTGGCCTTCCCGGTAGAGGCCGAGCAACTTCGGGATGTCGGCGCGCGGGTTGCCCGAGCCGAACAGCGACCCGACCACCTGCTTCTCCATCAGCGTGAGGTCGAGCAGGCTCATGCTGGCCGATGCCTCCATCGCCGGGTGGATGTTGGTGACGACGACCCGGCCGCGCTTCGCGGCCAGCGCGAGCGCGTCGGCCATCACCTCGCCGGAGCCGACGCCCATCGTCATGATCACCTTGTTGGCCATCGTGCCCCACGTGATGTCCTGGATCAGCGGGAGCGCCTCGGCGAGCGAGGGGGCGGTGTGAGTGGCACCGAACTCCATCGCCTTCTCACGCTTGAACTCGACCGGGTCGATGGCCACGATCCGCTTCGCCCCGGCCAGCTTCGCGCCCTGGATCGCGTTAGCGCCGATGCCGCCCACACCGACCACGGCCACGGTGTCGCCGGGCCGCGTCTCGGCGGCATAGACGGCTGAGCCCCATCCGGTGACCACCCCGCAGCCGAGCAGGCAGGCCTTGTCGAGGGGTACGTCGGGCTCGATCTTGATGCAGCTCGCCTCGTTGACCACCGTGTGGTGCGCGAACGTGCCGAGGAGACACATGAGACCGACGTCCTTGCCCTGCGCGTGGTGTCGTGACGTGCCGTCGGAGATCTGCAGGCCGAGACCCATCAACGCGCCGAGGTCGCAGAGGTTCTGGTGGCCCGTGGAACAGCTCGGGCAGCGCCCGCACGAGGGGATGAAGCCGAACACGACGTGGTCACCGGGGGCGAGCCAGCTCACCCCGGAACCGACTTCTTGCACCACCCCGGCCCCTTCGTGACCGCCGATGATCGGCAGGGCGAACGGCAGATCGCCGGTGACGAGATGCTCGTCGCTGTGGCACATCCCCGACGCGGCCAGCTTCACCAGCACCTCGCCGGGCCCCGGCGGGTCGAGCTCGATCTCCTCGACGCTCCACGGCTGGTTCGTCTCCCACAGCACAGCGGCCTTGGTCTTCACCGGACACCCCCGATTGGCTCCGCGGGACTCGCTCAGCCCCTCCGCGCGGACTGTAGGCGACGCACGGGCGGTGGCGACACCCGGAGCCTGACAGCGCTCGAGCGCCGAGAGCTCAGTCGGTCTCCACGACGAGCACGGGGATGCTCGTCAGCGACTCGACGCCCTTCGCGACAGAGGGGTTGACGAGCCTCGACAACAGGCTGCGCTCGGTGCTGCCAACGACGATCACGTCCACCTGCTGGCGTTCTGCTTCCGAGGCGATGGCTCCGGCCGGGTCACCAAGCCCTCCGATCGCCTCCGCGTCGTCGATGCCGCCGGCCTCTGCGGCCGCTTGGGCCTGGTCGCGAGCTTCTTCTTCGCGAGCGTCCTCGACGTCGCCCAGGTCGACGCCGTCGGCGATCACGACCGTCGAACGGCCATCGGCCCATACGTAGGGGTACGCGACGCCGAACGGGACCGACGTGACGGTGTCCGGCAGCACCACCTGGTCGCCGACGTTGATCGCGAAGTACTGGCTGTCGTCACCGAACAGTTCGTGGGCGCGGCGGGCGACGTGGACCGCGGTGTCGGAGTCGTCGAGCGCGACGAGCACTCTCGCCATTTCAAGTGCCTGCTTTCGTGGGTTCCGTGGGACGAGCCGGACTTACCCACCCCGTGGGTGCGTCGAAACCACCGGGAACAGCCAGTGCGGAGGCGGCGCGTCGCCGACGAGGTGCAGCACCTGCACCGCCCGGGTCATCGCCACGTACAGCAGTCGCGCGCCCCGGGCCGTGCCGTCGAGGATCTCTGCCGGGTTCACCACCACCACACCGTCGAACTCGAGCCCCTTCACGGCCTCCGGGGTGAAGAGCGGCACCCGGTCGTCGCCGGGCGCGCCGGCTGCCGACGCCACGGCGAACAGGCCGTCCGCGGCGAGCGCCTCGGTCAGTGCCGGGTGGAGGTGCTGAGGGGCGACGACACCGGTCAGCGGGTGGCGGTGCCTGACCAGGCGCACCTCCTCGGCGGCGGCCGCGGCCAGCCGCTCGGTGGGAACCACCCTGACCACCGGGGCGGCTCCCTCGAGGCGGACGCTGCGACTCGGTGCCGTCGAGACCGCGGTCATCGCCAGCAGCCGGTTCGCGACGTCGAGGATCGGCGCCGGCACGCGATAACCGATGGTCAGCTCGGCGACGTGGCCGGCCAGCGCGTCGAGGTGCGTGAGCACTGCGGACCAGTCCTCCTGGCCGGCCGGCGCCGTGCTCTGCGCCAGATCCCCGAGGATGGTCATCGAGCCGGTGGGGCTGCGCCGCCCGATCGCGCGCAGGGCGACTGCGGAGTGGTCCTGGGCCTCGTCGACCACGAGATGGCCGTAGGTGAATGGCGGGCCGTTCAGCAGTGAGTTCGCCTCGTCGACGAGCAACTGGTCCGCCGCCGTCCAGCGCCGGCGCTTGCCCCCGGGGCCGTAGCCGGCCGCAGCCAGCAGCTTGTCGACCACCCGTACGGGGTGCTGCGCGGGCCACGCACGCTGGAGCGCCTGCTGCAACGTTCGAGCGTTGGCCCACGAGTCGTCACGCCCCGTACGCCGCAGCAGCTCACGCTGGGCAGCCGCGCGCAATGCCTCGCGGCGGCGGTTGAGCGGCAGGCGCCCGTCGAGCACCTCTTCGATCCAGCCGGCCACCTCGCCGGCGGAGAAGACGAAGACGCGGGTCCCGATCGGCACCTGCACGTCGTCGTCGGGAGGCTTGATCGCCGCCAACAGGCGCTGCTCGAGCATTTCGACCATCGCGAGCGAACCCTTCTCCACCGCAGCTCCCGCAGGGTCGACGTCGGAGACGTCCACTCGCGGCGCGCACAGGTCGAGCACCGTGCACTGGCGCACCGCGCGCTCACCGAGGCTGGGCAGCACGTTCGCGATGTAGTCGAGGAACACCGGGTTGGGGCCGACCACCAGCACGCCGTCACGACTCAGCCGGCGCCGGTGCTCGAACATCAGGTACGCCGCGCGGTGGAGCCCGACGGCGGTCTTGCCGGTGCCCGGGCCGCCCTGCACGATCAGGCACTGGTCGGCCCGGGCGCGGATGACGACGTCCTGCTCGGCCTGGATCGTGGCCACGATCTCGCGCATCGCGCCCGTGCGGGCGGCGCCGATCTCGGCCAGCACCGGATCGGGGATGCCCGTGGCGACATCGGCCGCGGTCGGGTCGTCGAGGTGCTCGTCTAGATAGGCGGTGATCTCCCCGCCGGCAAGGGTGAAGCGCCGCCGGTGGACCAGGCCGAGCGGGTCGGCGACGGTCGCCCGGTAGAACGGCGCGGCGATCGGCGCCCGCCAGTCGACCACCACCGGCTCGTGCCCGTCGTCTTCGATGTGGCGCCGCCCGATGTACCACCGCTCGGGTGCGTCTCCCGGGCCAAGCGCTTCCTCGTCGATGCGCCCGAAGAAGTCGCCGGCACCCGGCGTGCGCAGGTCGTCGAGAGCCTCGGCGACGGTGATCTCGACGTACTCCTTCGTGATTTCGTCGGCCGCGGCCTCCGGGTCGACGTGCGCGAAGCGCTCGATCATCCGGTCTCGGCAGGCGCGCGCGAACGAGAGGCGCGCGCGTTCGGAGGCGAGCTCGGGGAAGACGTCGACGACAGGGGAGGCATCCACAGGGGTCGGCGATGCTAGTGGGCCCGCATGCGCGTGCCGAGCGGGTATCGCTACGCTCGTCCTCCATGGAGCACCAGCCCACCTCCGCCGCACCGCGCGACGCGAAGAGCGCCGCCGAGACCGCGGTGTCCACCCCTTCGCCGTCGACGCCTACGGGCGCCACCGGCGACCTGCTGATCGCCGAGGAGCTCCTCGTCGAGGAGATCTCGATCGACGGGATGTGCGGCGTCTACTGACGCCGCCTACTACTTCGCCGCCGGTGATGGCCGTCGCGCTCGACCGTGCCCTGGAGCTGCACCCGCAGGTCTCCGTGCGGCCCGAACCGTTCGGCGCGCTCGCCTACCACTACGGCAACAGGCGCCTCGTGTTCTTGAAACACCCCGACGTCGCCGGCGTCGTGAACGCCCTCGGCGACCACGCGTCGTTGCGCGGTGCGCTCGTCGCCTGCTCGATCGACGAGCGGCGTTGGCCGGCGTTCGTCGCCGCGCTCACCTCGCTCGAAACCTCCGAGATCGTCCGTGAGCGCCAACCCGCAACCGCTCGTTGAGCAGCTGAAGGGCGGCCTCGACGCCCCGATCTGCATCACGTGGGAGCTGACCTACGCGTGCAACCTGCAGTGCGTCCACTGCCTCTCGTCGAGCGGCACCCGTGACCCCCGCGAGCTCGACACCGCAGAGGCCAAGGCGTTGCTCGACGAGCTGGCTGCCCTCCAGGTGTTCTATGTGAACATCGGCGGCGGCGAGCCGATGGTGCGCCGCGACTTCTTCCCGATCGTCGAGCACGCGGTGGGCAGCGGCATCGGCGTGAAGTTCTCCACCAACGGCGCCTTCATCGACGCCGGGACGGCGCGGCGCTTGGCGGCGCTCGACTACCTCGACGTCCAGATATCCCTCGACGGTCTCGACGCCGCCACGAACGACGCCGTACGCGGCGCCGGTTCACACGCCACCGCCCTGGCGGCGATGCGCCATCTCCGCGATGCCGACTTCGGCCCGTTCAAGATCTCCGTCGTGGTCACCCGCCACAACGTCGACCAGCTCGACGGTTTCCGCCGCCTCGCCGACTCGTTCGGCGCCCAGCTCCGCATCACCCGCCTGCGACCCTCGGGCCGCGGGGCCGACTCGTGGGCCGAGCTGCACCCGACCGACGCCCAGCAGCGGGACGTCTACCGCTGGCTGCTCCAGCACGGCGACTCCGTGCTCACCGGAGACTCGTTCTTCCACCTCAACGCGCTCGGCGAGTCCCTGCCCGGGCTCAACATGTGCGGGGCCGGCCGGGTGGTGTGCCTGATCGACCCGGTGGGCGACGTGTACGCCTGCCCGTTCGTGATTCACGACGACTTCCGCGCCGGCAACGTGCGTGAGGCCGGCGGCTTCGCACGGGTGTGGCGGCAGAGCGCGCTCTTCGCGGAGCTGCGTGAGCCCCATTCCGCGGGTGCCTGCGCGAGCTGTGGCAGTTTCGACGCCTGCCAGGGTGGGTGCATGGCGGCGAAGTTCTTCACCGGCCTGCCCCTCGACGGCCCCGACCCCGAATGCGTTGTCGGTGCCGGCTCGACGCTGCTCGCGGCGGTCGACGCTCGACACAACCCGCGCCCGGCGGCCGACCACACCAAGCCGGTCACGCTCCGTCGCAAGCCGACCCTGGCCGCACCCTGATGGAGCTGCTCCAGCCCCTGTCCCTCGGGCCGCGCACCGCCCCCAATCGCGTGCTCTTCGGACCCCACGTGACCAACCTCGGCGACGACGACCGCGGCCTCACCGAACGCCACGTCGCCTACTACCTGCGCCGTGCCCGCGGTGGGTGCGGCACGCTCGTCGTCGAGGGCGCGAGCGTCCACGACAGCGACTGGCCGTACGAACGCGCCCCGCTGGCCGAGCGCTGCGCCGAAGGCTGGGCAGCCATCGTCGCCGCCTGCAGGCCAGAGGGTGCGCTCGTCGTGGCTTCGCTGGATCATGCCGGCGGTCAGGGCTCGAGCGCGTACAGCCAGGCGCCGCTCTGGGCGCCCTCACGGGTACCGGAGGTCAACTCTCGCGAGGTCCCGAAGTGGATGGAGCCCGACGAGATCGCCGCCGTGGTCGAGGGGTTCGCCGCCGCGGCCGAGCTCGCCGTCGAGGCGGGCTGTGACGGCGTCGAGGTGAACGCCGGCCAGCACAGCCTGGTACGCCAGTTCCTGAGCGGGCTGACGAACCACCGTGACGACGAGTGGGCGGACCGCCTGCTGTTCGCGCGTCAGGTGTTGGCTGCCGTGCGCGGCGTGCTCGGGCCGACCCACGTGCTCGGCCTGCGGCTCTCTTGCGACGAGCTCGCCCCGTGGGCCGGGCTCACCCCGGAGATGGCGCCCGGCGTCGCCTCCGAGCTGACCCACACCGGCATCGACTACGTCGTCGTCACGCGGGGGGCGATCTTCTCCGCGGAGAAGACGCGCCCCGACTTCCACGAGGCACAGGGCTTCAACACCGACGTGTGCGCGGCGGTCAAGGCCGAGCTGGCCGGGTGGGCGACGGTGGTGCTCCAAGGATCGGTCGTCGATCCCGCACTGGCGGAGCAAGCGATCGCCGGTGGCGTCGCCGACGCGGTCGAGATGACCCGTGCCCAGATCGCCGACCCCGACCTCGTGGCCAAGGTCGCCGCCGGAGCCGTGGGGCAGGTACGGCCGTGCATCCTCTGCAACCAGGCCTGCCAGGTACGCGACGCCCGGAACCCGATCGTGAGCTGCGTCGGTGAGCCCTCGAGCGGCCACGAGCAGGAGGACCCCGACTGGACCTCGCCGACCACCCGCCCCCGCGACGTGGTGGTGGTCGGCGGCGGGCCCGCAGGGATGGAGACCGCCCGGGTGGCCGCGCTGCGCGGCCACCGCGTCCGCCTCGTCGAGCGCGACGCCACGCTCGGCGGCCTCGCCCGGCACGGTCCGGGAGAACCGCTCGTGCGCTGGCTGGCCGCCGAATGCGAACGCCTCGGCGTCGACGTCGAACTGCTCGGCACTCCCGGGGTGGTCGCGTCCCCGGAGACGGTCGTGGTGCAGGCGACTGGCTCGCGCCGCGGCGAGCCGTCGTATGCCCTCGATGAGGACGTGTCGCCCGCTCAGGTGATCGACGTCGCCGATCTGCGCCGGGGTGAGAGCGCGCTGCCGCCGGCGGGCACGATCGTCGTCGTCGACCCCATCGGCGGCCCGATCGCGGTCGCGCTGGCCGAACAGCTCGGCGCCCGGGCAGTGCTCGTGACACCAGACCACGTCGCCGGCAACGAACTGTCCCGCAGCGGCGACCTGGCGCCGGCCAACGTCCGGCTGGCTCGGCTGGGCGTCGCGGTCGAGCGCCGCAGCATCGTGCGCCGCGTCCGCAGGCAGGGCGACGGGCTGGCGGTCGAGGTGGAGGACCGCTTCGCCGGCACGATCCGCTCGATCGAGTGTGCAGCAGTGGTCGACTGCGGGTTCCGGCTGCCCGACACCGCGCTGGCCGACGCAGACCTGCAGGCCGGCGACTGCGTCGCCCCCCGCACGTACCTGGAAGCGATCCTCGACGGTCGCCGCGCAGCCCTCGCCGTAGACGGCGTCTGAGATGCTCGCCGCAGCTCTGCTCGTGCCCGTCGCCTACGCGCTGGGCATGTTCCCGAGCGCCCAACTCGTAGCCCGCTCGAAGGGTGTCGACATCACCGCCGCCGGCTCGGGGAACCCCGGAGCCTCCAACGTCGGCCGCGTGCTCGGGCGCCGCCAGGGCGTCTACGTGTTCGTGCTCGACGGCCTGAAGGGCGCGGCCGCGGCGGCGGTCGGCTACGGGCTGGCCGGGCTTCCCGGCGGGCTGATGCTCGGCATCGCTGCCGTCGTCGGTCACGTGTTCCCGATCACCCGGGGGTTCCGCGGCGGCAAGGGAGTGGCCACCGCCGGCGGCTCGATGATCGTCCTGTACCCGTTGATCTCGCTCGGGATGTGTGCGCTTTGGTTGGTGACGTCGAAGATCTCCGGCAAGGCGTCGATCGGCTCGCTCGCGCTGGTCGTCTCGTTCCCGATCACGCTCGTCGCCGTCGGCAGGCCGATCGGAGAAGTGCTCGCCGTCGTCGGTCTCGCCGTGCTCGTCGCCTGGCGGCACCTGCCGAATGTCCGCCGCCTGATGTCGGGCACCGAGCCCGACATCAGCCCCACCCCTCGCTAGCGTTCCGAGCTGCAATGGCCTACCGCTTCCTCTGGACACCACAGCAGCTCGGCCCTGTCGCCACTCGGAACCGGCTCGTGTTCGGGGCTCACCTCACGAACTACGCGAGGGACGGCAGGCCGACCGAGCAGCACGCCGCGTACTACGCCGCGCGGGCCGCAGGCGGGGTGGGGCTCGTGATCACCGAGGAGCACTCCACCCACCCGACCGACTGGCCCTACGAGAAGCTGATCCACGGCTTCCGCCGCGAGGTCATCCCCGGGTATCGGCGGATCACCGAGGCCGTCCACCGTCATCGGGTGCCGATCTTCGCCCAGCTCAACCACAACGGCGGACAGGCGTCGAGCATGTACAGCCGACTGCCCGTGTGGGCGCCGTCAGCGGTGGCCGACCCGCTGTTCAGGGAGGTGCCGAAGGCGGTTTCGCTCGCCGAGATCGACGAGGTCGTCCACGGATACGCGACGGTGGCCGAGAACTGCGCCGAGGGCGGCTTCGACGGCATCGAGCTGCAGTGCAGCCATTCCTCGATCGTGCGCGGGTTCTTGTCGCCGCTCACGAACCGGCGCACCGACGACTACGGCGGTTCGTTGCGCAACCGCACCAGGTTGCTGACCGAGATCGTGTCGGCGGTACGCAAGGTGGTCGGCAACCGCCTGGCTCTCGGCGTGCGCATCTGCGGCGACGAGCTCGTCGACGGAGGCACCACGATCGACGATGCCGTCGCCATCGCCACCATCGTCGAGGCGACGGGTCAGGTGGACTACATCAACACCTCGATCGGTGTCGCTACCGCCAGCCTCCACATGATCGAGGCGAGCATGCACGTGCCTCCCGGGTACGCGATGTTCATCCCGAGCGCGATCCGCAAGACCGTCGACCTGCCCGTCGTCGGCGTCGGCCGGTTCAAGGACCCGCTGCAGGCGGAGCGGGCTCTGGCCGAGGGCCACTGCGACCTCGTCGGCGTGGTGCGCGGCCAGATCGCCGACCCCGACTTCGCCGTGAAGGCTCGGGCCGGGGCGACCGACGAGATCCGCCTGTGCCTCAGCTGCAACCAGGAGTGCGTCGGGCGGATGGGCCTCAACCGTTGGCTCGGCTGCATCGAGAACCCGCGCACCGGGCGTGAGCACGAGTGGTTGATCTCCCACCACAGCGATGCCACCGACAACCCGCGCAAGGTGATGGTGGTCGGTGCCGGCCCGGCCGGACTCCAGGCGGCCATCGCTGCTGCCCGCAAGGGCCACCAGGTGCACGTCTTCGAGCAGCATCTCCAGCCGGGAGGCCAGGTGCGTCTCGCGGCGAGCGTGCCGAATCGCGCCGAGTTCGGCGACATGATCCGCAACCAGGTCGCCGAGTGCCGCCGGCTCGGGGTGGAGATCACCTACGGCGTCGGGGTGTGGCCCGGCCTCGTCGCCGAGCAGCGGCCGGACCACGTGATCGTCGCCATGGGCGCCGAGCCTGCCCGGCCTTGGTGGGTGCCAGAGGGCGCCGACCACGTGTGCGACGTGCGCGCAGTGCTCGACGGATCGGCCCCGAACGGGGGTCCCGCAGAAGGCGACATCGTCGTCGTCGTCGACGAGCTCGGCTTCCACCAGGCCACCTCCGTGGCCGAGCTGCTCGCCGATCGTGGCTGCCGGGTAGAGGTGCTGACGAACGGGATGGTCGTCGGCCAGGACCTCGGGATCACCCTCGACATGGAGGGTTGGTGGATGCGGGCCGGGGCGAAGGGCATCGAGCAGTCCACCGACCTCGTCCCGATGGGCGTCGACGGCCAGACGTTGAAGCTGTTGCACCATCCGACCGGCGCCGAGGCCACCCGCATCGCCGATTGGGTGGTGCTCGCCGTACCCGCCAACCCGGTGGAGTGGCTCTACCACGAGCTGAAGGCGAAGGGCTGGAGCGTCGAGCGCGTCGGTGACTGCGTCGCCCCCCGCCGGGCGCACGCCGCCGTGGTCGAGGGCGAGCGCGCCGGCTCGGCGATCTGAGCCGACGAGCCTCTCCCGGCGAGGTTTGCCAGACTGGGGCGGTGAGCGAGCGAGCGGAGCCGGCCGTGGCAGTCGGCGTGGTGATGGGCTCGTCGTCGGACTGGTCGACGATGCAGCACGCGGTGGCCGTACTCGAGCGCTTCTCGATCGCCTACCAGGTGCAGGTGTTGTCGGCTCACCGCATGCCGGACGAGATGTTCGCCTATGCCGAGTCGGCGGCAGCGAGCGGGCTGCGGTGCATCATCGCCGGCGCGGGTGGCGCCGCCCACCTACCCGGGATGCTCGCCTCGAAGACCACGGTGCCCGTCCTCGGCGTGCCGGTGCCCTCACGGCACCTGGCCGGGCTCGACTCCCTCTACTCGATCGTCCAGATGCCCGCCGGCATCCCGGTGGCCACGTTCGCGATCGGCGAGGCGGGCGCCACGAACGCGGCCTTGTTCGCGGTTGCCATGCTCGCCCACGACGACGACGACCTGGCCCGCCGCCTGGACGCGGACCGGGCCGCTCGCCACGACCAGGCGGCGTCGTCGACGTTGCCGCCGCAATGAGCGTCTCCGCCCCCGGCAGACCGATCCTGCCACCGGCGACGCTCGGCATTCTCGGTGGCGGCCAACTCGGCCGGTACGCGTCGATCGCGGCCCGCACCATGGGCTACCGCACGGTGGTGCTGGAGCCCGACCCCCGCGCCCCGGCGGGCACCGTCGCCGACGAGCACGTCGTGGCGCCCTACGACGACCCCGCCGCACTCCAGCGCATCGGCGCGTCGTGCGCGGTGGTGACGACCGAGTTCGAGAATCCGCCCTCCGCTTCGCTCGACGCGCTCGCCGGGCTGACGTTCGTCGCTCCGTCGCCGCCGGCCGTCGCGCTCTGCCAGGACCGCCGCCTGGAGAAGCGGTTCCTGCAGCAGCACGGCATCCCTGCCGCGCCGTGCGCGGTGATCGAGGACGCGGGCGACCTCGACCGCGCGGCGTCGTCGATGCGCTTCCCGGCCCTCTTGAAGACCGCGCGCCTCGGCTACGACGGCAAGGGCCAGGTGGCCGTGTCCACCGCCGCAGAGTTGGCCAAGGCATGGGACGCGGTGGGCAACGTGGCCTGCGTGCTCGAGCAACGCCTGCAGCTCGACGCAGAGCTGAGCGTGCTCATCGCGCGCACGGCCAGCGGCCGCTCGGTGTCCTACCCCGTGGCCGAGAACCACCACGTCGACAGCATCTTGGACCTCACGGTGGTGCCCGCCCGCGTGGACCCGGCGCTCGCCGCCGCGGCGGTGGAGCTGGCCGACGCGATCGCCGAGGCGCTCGACTTCGTCGGCGTGCTGGCGGTCGAGCAGTTCGTCGTCCGTGACCACCTGCTCGTCAACGAGCTCGCCCCGCGCCCGCACAACAGCGGTCATTGGACGCTCGACGCGTGCGCGACGAGCCAGTTCACGCAGCAAGTACGCGCGGTGTGCGGCATCGGCCTCGGCCCGACGACGATGACCGCCCCCGCGGCAGCGATGGTGAACCTGCTCGGCGACCGCTGGATCGACGGCGAGCCGGATTGGACCGAGGTGCTCGACCACCCCGACGCCAGGCTCCACCTCTACGGCAAGCACGAGCCACGACCGGGGCGCAAGATGGGACACCTCACGGTCACGGCAGCAGACCCGTCCGCAGCGGCCGAGCTGGCGCTAGCTCTTCGCTCGCAGACCATCTGAGTCAGCGTCCGCAGGCGGCGGGCACCGGTAGGGTCGAGGGCCATGTGGGCCGCGTCGGGGATCCTCGGGGATCTCACCGAGTGGCTGAAGGACCTCAGCGGCAACTGGTGGTTTCTCGCCGCGATCTTCTTGGTCGCCGTGTTCGACTCGGTGATCCCGATCGTGCCGAGCGAGACGACCGTGATCGTCGGCGGCGTCGCCGCGAGTGCGGCGGGCACGGCGTCTTACCCGGTGTGGCTGGTGATCCTGTGCGGCGCGGCGGGAGCATTCGTCGGCGACAACATGTCGTATCAGATCGGCCTCCGGGCAAGCGGGTGGATGGCGCGGCGCGCGGAGAAGCGCCCCGCCACTGCCGAGCGCCTGGCGTGGGCGTCGAGACAGATCCAGCTCCGCGGCGGCCTGCTGTTGATCACCGCGCGGTTCGTGCCCGGTGGGCGCACCGCGCTCACCCTGTCGTGCGGTGTCACCCGCCAGCCGGCACGCTGGTTCGCCACCTGGGTGGCCGTCGCCGCGCTCGTCTGGGCGTCGTACGCGGCTCTGCTCGGCTACGTGTTCGGCGAGCGGTTCGAGGACAACCACACGCTGGCGTTCCTGCTCGCGTTCGGGGCATCGCTCGTGGTGACGATGCTGATCGAGGTGTTTCGCTGGATGCGCCGGCGCCGCCAGGAACGCCTCGCCGAGCGGCTGCTGTCAGCCTCGCGTGACGACGGTGTCGTCGGCGGGTGAAGGAAGCGTGAACGCGAGAACCACCGCGACGGCGAGCACGATCGCGGCGCCAACCTTCAGACCGATGCCGATGGCGTCTACGAACGCCGCCCGTGCAGCCACACGCAGAGCCTCGACACCGGTCTCTTCGGCGACGAGGTCGGCGCGGGCGACCGAGTCCTTGGCCAGCTCACGCAGCGGCTCGGGCAGCTGAGCGACTGCCGGTGAAAGCCGGTCTGCATAGACGCTGTTGACGATCGTCCCGATGATGGCGATGCCAATGGCGCCGCCCACCTCACGAGTGGTGTCGTTGACCGCCGAGCCCACACCTGCCTTCGCGGTGGGCACCGACGACATCAACCCGGCGGTCAGCGCAGCTACCGCCAATGCCGGCCCAAACGCCATCACCACCAGCGCCAGCGCGGTGCGCCAGTACGGCGTGTCCTGCTGCGAAAGGGAAAGCAAGAACAGCCCTGCCGAGGCCATCACGATCCCCGTCACGATCACGAGCCGCGTCCCGAACCGCTCGACCAGCTTGGGCCCGCGGGGTGAGACGAGGATCATCGTGATCCCGAAGGGCATGCCGCGCAGCCCGGCACCGAGCGGGCTGTAGCCCTTCACGTACTGCAGGTACTGGGTCAGCGTGAAGAACATCGCGAACATGCCGAAGAACACGAACGTGATCCCGAGCGCGCCGTTCGAGAACTTCGGGATCGCGAAGTAACCCATGTCGAGCATCGGCTCGGCAATGGCGCGCTCGTACAGGACGAATCCGACGAGAGCCAATACGGAAAGCGCAAACGCCCCGAGCGTGAGCGCGTCCGTCCATCCGAGCTCGGGACCTTGGATGATCGCGAACAGCAGCGCCCCGAAGCCGGTGAGCGACAGCAACGCCCCGCCGAGGTCGAGCTTGCGAACCTGCGGGTCACGCGACGACGGCGCCATCAAGGAGATCGCGACGAGCGCCACGAGAGCGATCGGTGCCGGCACCCAGAACACCGCCCCGAACCAGAAGTGCTCCACCAACGCGCCGCCGAGCAGCGGGCCGATGGCGCCTCCTGCCCCGGCGAAGCCCGCCCAGACCGCGATCGCCCGGCGGCGTTCGTGCGGCGGGAAGACGCTCGTGAGGAGCGACAGCGTCGAAGGCATGATCAGCGCTGCGCCGACGCCCATCACCCCGCGCATCATGATCAGCGAGTTCGGCGACTGCATCACCGCGCACAGCGTCGACGCCACCGCGAAGATGACGAGGCCGACTTGGAGCGCACCCTTGCGGCCGTAACGGTCGCCGAGCGCCCCCGCGGGCAGCAGCAGGCCAGCGAACACCACTGCGTATGCGGCCACGATCCACAGCAGCTGGGTATCGGAGGGGCGCAGCTCTCGCGCGATCGAGGGGATGGCGACGTTGACCGAACTGACCGTGGCGACGACCAGCACCAGGCTGAGGCACAAGACGGCGAGGATCACGGAGCGGCGGTGGTACACCTCGGGGTCGATGCCGTGGGTGTCGATGGCGGCTGCAGCCGCGTCGGAGCTCGTGGTCATGAATGCCTCAAACGAACGAGGCTAGTGCTGGGCGCAAAGATCCTCCGAGTACGGGTTGACAAGACGAACATATGTTCGTATACTGTGTCTATGGAACCCGTAGTCGGGGTTGTAGGGGTCGAAGAAGAGGCGCTGGCGGTCTTGAACGCCGGTGTCGATGCACTGTCCAGTCTCGACCTCGTCGGTCTGTCTGACGACAGATTGCACGCGTTGACGATCGCCGTGCAGCGCTGCACCGCCCGGTTGGGGGTGGCTCGCGCCGCTGTCGTTCGCCGCTGGGACATGCGGGGGGTGTGGGCCGCAGACGGGTCACGCAGCCCCGCCCACCGCCTCGCCCGGGAGACGAACACCTCCACGCACTCCGCTCGGGTGGAGATCGCCAGGGCGCGGGACCTTGCCGTGATGACGAAGACCGCAGCGGCGATCACCGCCGGTCGGTTGTCGTTGGATCACGTGTACTTGTTCGCCAAGGCGCGCAAGGAACCCTGCCAGGCCGCGTTCACCGAAAGCGAGGAATGGCTCGTCGACCAATGCGCCAGGTTGCCGTTCCCCGACGCCGAACGGCTGGTCAGGTACTGGCGTCAACGCGCCGACGCCGCCGCCGCTGAGGAAGAGGCCGAACGCAACGAGAGCGCGAACGCGTTGCACGCGTCCGCGATCTTGGATGGCACGGTGGTGATCAACGGTCAACTCGACGCAGTGTCGGGGGCGGTGTTCACCAACGAACTCAACCGCCTGGAACGCCAGCTGCTGCTCGCTGACAAGGCGCAACTGGTGGTGAGAACCGCTGCGCAGCGGCGGGCGGCGGCGTTGGTGGAGATGGCCAAACGATCGGCCGCGTCCAAGACCGGTCGGCAGCGGCCACTTGTCACCGTGCTCGTCGGCGACGAGACGTTGCGGCACATGTGTGAGTTGTCCAACGGCACGGTGATCACCCCCGGCCAAGCGGCCGGGCTGGTCAACGACGCGTTGGTGGAATCGGTGATCTTCGACAACAAGACCACCGTCATCGCCGTCACCCACAAACGCCGCTTCACCGGCGCTTTGCGGCGCGCGATCGAAGTGCGTGACCGCCGCTGCCAACACAGCTCCGGCTGCTACCAGAGCGTGGAGCGTTGCGACGTCGACCACATCACCGCTTGGCGTGACGGCGGGCAGACCAGCCAGTTCAACGGACGGCTGCTGTGCGCCTTCCACAACCGCCACCCCGACGTCAGCGACCACCACCAGGTCAAACCCCAACCGGTGAGACCGATCGACGACCTCGACCGCCTCCGCGCCCTCATCCGCTGGCGCAACCAACAAGCATAAGCCGCCGAAGACGCGGCGGCCGCCGAAGAAGAAGCGAATGACGACGACAGCGACGACGACAGCGACGACGACAGCGACGGCGGTGGCGCCTAGCGAGGTGGGGCGCCATTAGCCTCGGCCACGCCATGCTCGCAGTCGTACCCGTTCGTGCCGGAGCACTCCCTGCCGGCGGCTCAGAGGCTGTGGCCGAGTGTGGTGGAGCGGTGCTGCTCGTCGGCGAGGGGACCGCAGATGCGGCGCAGGGCCTGGCCGGGATGTCGTCGAGGGTGGAGACAGCCGAGCTCGGGCTCTTCCGGCCTGGCGCCTGGTCACGCGTCCTCGCCCCTCACCTGCGCGCCGAGAACCACCTGGTGCTGCCCGCGTCTCCCGACGGCCGAGACCTCGCACCGCGGCTCGCCCACGAGCTCGGCCGCGACCTGCACGCTGGTGCGATCTCGATCACCCCGCAGCGGATCAGCCTTGCCCGCCACGGCGGGCTGTTCGTCGCCGATGTGCGGCCCCGTGGGCCGTTCGTGGCCACTCTCCAACCCGGCGCCCGCGGTGCCGAACACCGTGTCGGGGCCGCACCCCCAGAGGTCGTCGCCATCGAGCTCGCCACGTCTGCGGCCGGCCGCGACGACCACGGCGAGGACGCGGAGATGATCGAGCAACTGCCACCGGACGTCACCACGATGGACCTCGCCGAGGCACCCCGCATCGCCGCCGGCGGCGGTGGGCTCGACTCGGCCGAACGCTTCGCCCAGCTCTCCGCGGTCGCCGCTGCGCTCGGCGCCTCGCTCGGGGCGACGCGGGTGGTCACCGACCGCGCTTGGATCGGCCACTCCCGCCAGATCGGCACCACCGGCGTGGTCGTCGACCCGCGCTTGTACATGGCGTTCGCGATCAGCGGCGCGGTGCAGCACACCAGCGGGCTCGGCCAGCCGGACCACATCGTCAGCGTCAACACCGACCCGCACTGTCCGATGATGCAGCTCGCCGACCTCGCCGTCGTGGCCGACGCGAACGCGGTCATCGACGAGCTTGCCGCCCTGGTCCGCGAGCTCGGCGAAGTCGGCGAAGGAGCCCCACGATGAACCACGACGCCGACGCGATCGTCGTCGGTGCCGGCCCGGCGGGCGCCAGCGCGGCGCTCGTCCTCGCCCGCGCCGGGCTGTCGGTGGTGCTCCTCGAGCGGGGGCCGTTCCCCGGCTCGAAGAACATGTACGGCGGCGTCGTCTATCCCCGCGTCCTCGACCAGCTGATCCCCGAGTGGTGGCAGACGGCACCTGTCCAGCGCTGGGTGGTGCGCCGGGCGACGATGCTGATGACCGAGACGCAGGCGCTGACCGTCGACTACCGCACCAACGCGTGGGGCAAACCTCCGTACAACGGCGCCACCGCCTACCGCCCCGACTTCGACCACTGGCTTGCCGGGCAGGCCGAGGAGGCTGGCGCGCGCCTCGTCTGCAGCACGACCGTCACCGGGCTGCTGCGTGACACCTCGGGGGCGATCGTCGGCGTGCGCACCGACCGTCCCGGCGGTGACCTGCGCGCGCCGATGGTCATCGCATGCGACGGGGTGAACAGCTTCCTCGCGAAGGAGGCCGGGCTCTACGGCAAGCTCGACGCGTCGAACTACACGCTCGGGGTCAAGGAGACCCTCGCTCTGCCCAAGGACGTCATCGACGAGCGGTTCGGCGTGCGCGACTCCGAGGGTGTGGACATCGAGATCCTCGGCGGCACGTCGGGGGTGAACGGCGGCGGTTTCCTCTACACCAACCTCGATACGATCTCGGTGGGCGTGGTGCTGAAGTTGCCCAAGCTCGCCGCGCAGGACAAGCGGCCGGAGGAGATCATCGCCCGCCTCAAGGCGCACCCCGCGATCAAGCCTCTCGTCGAGGGTGGCGAGCTGAAGGAGTACTCGGCCCACCTCATCCCCGAGTCCGGATGGTCGATGCTGCCCGACTTCGCGGCGCCCGGCCTGCTCGTCGCCGGCGACGCGGCCGCGCTCTGCTTCGCGGCCGGCATCTGGCTGGAGGGCGTCAACTTCGCGATGGCGAGCGGGATGTACGCGGGCCAGACCGCGGCCGAGGCGCTGCGCAAGGGCGACACGAGCTTGGCCGGGCTCGCCGGTTACCGCGAGCGGTTGGAGGCAAGCTTCGTCCTGCAAGACCACAAGAAGTTGCGCGGGGTGCCTTCGCTCGTGCTCTCCGACCGCGTGCAGCACCGATACCCGCCGTTCGTCGCCAACGTGGTCGAGCGCATGTTCCGCGTAGACAACCCTGACCCCAAGCCGGGCCTGCGCCGGATCGTGCTCGAGGAGCGCAAGCGAGCCGGGCTGCGCTGGCGCGACCTGATCCGTGACGCGCGTACCGCGGTGCGAGGATTCGGCTGATGGCCGGCCGTTCGACGCGCGTGGAGGCGAGCACGAGGATCACCCCGCGGGTGACCCCTCATCTGCACGGTCACATCGAGCCCGACCACAGCTGGCCGGCGCTCTCGTTCGAGGAGCGGATGGAGACCGCCGAGTTCCGTGTGCACGAGCGGGCGCACATCGTCGTCGACGACGATGCCTGTCACGGGTGCACGACGCGCGCGTGCGTCGTCGCGTGTCCGGCGAACCTGTTCGTGCCCACGGCAGACGGAGGCATTCTCTTCAACTACGAGCAGTGCTTCGAGTGCGGCACCTGCTACATGGTGTGCAACACCGCCGGCGCGATCACGTGGAGCTATCCAGAGGGTGGCCATGGTGTCGTCTTCCACCGCACCTGAGGGACTACCGGTGGCGCCACCGGACGGTCCCGAAGTGTTCGCCTGCGTGAAGTGGGTGGCTCCCACTCCGGAGGCCGACGAGCGCTTCGCGGGGATCTCCCCCGCCGACCAGGCCGCGTTGGAGTGGGCGCTGCAGTCGGCCGAGGCGATGGGTGGCCGGCTGACCGTGGTCTGCGCCGGGTCACCTGCCGCCGAGGCGGCGCTGCGTGACGCGCTTGCCGTCGGCGCGACCCGCGCGGTGCGCATCGACGTGCCCCACGGACTGGACAGCGCCCGCGTCGCTGCCGCGTTGCGTGGTGCGCTGGGCGGCGCATCGCTCGTCTGGTGCGGTGACCACTCGCTCGATCGCGGCACCGGGTCGGTCCCCGCCTACCTCGCCGCACACCTGGGCGTGGCCCAGGCGCTCGGCGTGTTGCACGTCTCGCTCGCCGGCGACGGACCACTCGAGGTGCTGCGCCGCCTGGACGGAGGACGTCGCGAGCGCTTGCGCGTCCACGCGCCAGCCGTGGTGTCCGTCGAAGGGGGCACCGCCCGCCTGCGACGGGCACCGCTCGGGTCGGCCCTCGCCGCGAACGCGGCGACCGTCACCGTGCTACCCGGCCCTACGGCGCTGGAACTGGTCCCACCGGCGCTGCGGCCCTACCGCCCCCGCGCGCGCGTGCTGCCCGCTCCCGCCGCGGAGACGGCTCTCGGGCGGATCCGTGAGCTGACCATGGCCGGCAAGGCGGCGAGCCACGGCGAGACGTTGGAGGCACCGCCGAAGGAGGCCGCGCGGCGCATCCTTGCCGCGCTGGCGGAGTGGGGCTACCGGTCCTGATCCGGCGGCGCTAACTAGCGTGGGCGCCGATGCGTGCCTGCCGAGCCCAGCACCTGCGGGTCGGGCTGGCCACGCTCACCACCATGACCGCTCTCGCCACGGGTGCGGCATGCGCCGCGGACGACGAGTCCACGGCGACCACGACCGCGACGACCGCGCCCACTGCGGGGGCCACGACCACGACCGCGGCCCCGACGGCGACGACGACGTCCACGACTACGACTACGACCACTACTGCCGCCACGACGACTACCTCCACGACGACTACCTCCACGACTACGACTGTCCCGGCGCTGCTCGCCGACCCTGACGGGTTCGCCCAGCCGTGGGGCAGCGCGGTGCAGGGTCTGCTCACGTTCCGCGGCAATCCGACGCGCAGCTTCATGGGCACCGGTCCCGTTCCGCGAACCCGGCCCGAGGTGCTGTGGCGCTACCCACCGGACGGGCGGGCGATGTGCGCCGAGTCGAGCGAGTACGGGGAGATCCGTACGTGGTGCGGCACCGGCTGGACGGGCCAGCCGGCGGTGTTCGAGCGAGACGGTCGCACGTGGGTGGTCTTCGGTGCGTACGACCGGGCGGTGCACTTCGTCGACGCGGCA
The DNA here is from genome assembly GCA_016700055.1 of Actinomycetota bacterium. Classification (NCBI taxonomy): domain Bacteria; kingdom Bacillati; phylum Actinomycetota; species Actinomycetota bacterium. Next base: position 2,203,791 of record CP064997.1, on the reverse strand, counting down.
ACCGGCCTCGACATCCTCCCTCCGTTCCCCACCGGCGATCTGGCCAAAGGCACGGTGACGGTCGACCCGGACGGGTACCCCCTCGTCTACGCGGGCTCGCGCGACAACCGGCTGCGGATCATCGCCATCGACGGCCCGGCGCCGCGCGAACTCTGGTCGCTCGACGGCCGCACCGCCGACCGGCGCTGGAACGACGACTGGGACGCGGCGCCGCTCGTCGTCGGCGGGCACCTGATCGAGGGTGGGGAGAACTCGTGGTTCGTCGGCTACGAGCTGCACCGCGGCTACGGCGCCGACGGTCTCGTCACCGTCGCCCCCGAGCCCGCCTTCCGGGTGCCGGGCTTCGACGACGAGCTGCTGTCAGCCGTCGGGGACAACCGCGTCAGCCTGGAGTCGTCGGTGAGCATGAGCGGCGACATCGCGTACCTCAACTCCTCCGGCGGGCTGCTGCAGGGTTGGGACCTGACGCCGCTGCGCACCGGGGAGGGTCAGGTGACTCGGGTGTTCCGCTTCTGGACGGGAGACGACGGCGACGCCACCGTCGTCACCGACGACGGTGGCTACCTGTACGTCGGTGTGGAGGTCGACCGCGACACCGCGCGTGGACGTGAGCTCGGCCAGATGCTGAAGGTCGACCCCCGCCTGGACGACCCCGTGGTCTGGTCGGTCGACGTCCACGGCGGCCCGGACACGGGAACGTGGAGCACGCCGGCCGTGGTCGGCGATCTCGTCGTGTGGCCGACCAAGCCGGGCACCGTGTACGGACTCGACCGCGCCACCGGCGAGATCCGGTGGACGCTCGACCTGCCGTGGGGGATGCTGTCTTCGCCTGCCGTCGTCGATGGTGTGCTCGTCGTCGGCGACGCCGGTGGTGTGCTTCACGCTTACGACCTGGGCGGCGGCGGTGGTGCACCGGTGGAACTGTGGCGCGTCGAGCTCGGCGGCAACATCGAGTCCACGCCGGCGGTGTGGCAGGGGCGGGTGTACGTCGGCACCCGCGGAGGCTTCGTCTACGCAGTGGGGGAGAACACACCGTGAACCAGCGGCATCGCTTCTTGGGCTCGGCGACGTGGTCGGAGCTGTGGGACCGCACGCCGCGCCCGCTGCTCGCCGTTCCCATCGGCTCGTGCGAGCAGCACGGACCGCACCTGCCGCTCGACACGGACACCAGGATCGCGGTCGCCCTGGCCCAGGGCCTGACCGACGCCTTCGAACCCGGCGACGTGATGGTCGCTCCTCCCCTCACGGTGAGCGCGAGCGGCGAGCACCAGGGCTTTCCGGGCACGCTTTCGATCGGTGTCGAAGCGACCGAGCTGATGCTCGTCGAGCTCGTCCGCTCCGCCGACTGGAGCGCCGGCGTGGTGTTCGTGAATGGCCATGCGGGCAACGACGCTCCGGTGCGACGCGCCGTCAGCAGGTTGGAAGCCGAGGGGCGCCGGGCGATGGCCTGGTGGCCTCGCGTGCGCGGTGGTGACGCCCATGCCGGCGAGACGGAGACCTCGCTGATGCTGGCCATCGCACCCGACCTGGTCCGCGCCGAACGCACGGCGGGGCGCACCGAGCCGCTGGCCGACCTGATCGAAGAGCTACGCGCGAACGGAGTGCGCCCGGTCTCGCCGAACGGCGTGCTCGGCGATCCGCGAGAAGCGAGCGATGTGCACGGTCGAGCGCTGCTGACCCGGCTCGTGGTCGACCTGGTCGCCGCCGTCGACGAGTGGTGGCGGTGAGCGAAGACCGCCCTACAGGGCCCGACCGGTTCGTGGTGGACCGCTCCTGGACGCGCCCCGAGCACGGCGACGTCGTGGTCGCCGGCTCGCCGTTGCGGCTCTTCCGCCTCGGCCCGGCAGGCGTGCGCGTGGTCGAAGCGATCGAGCGAGGAGAGCCCTGCCCGTCCGGGCACGAACCGCTCACGGACCGCCTCGTCGACGCGGGGGCAGTGCACCCGCTGCCTGGGCCGGCTCGTGCCTACGGCGCGGGTGAGGTGACGGCGGTGATCCCCGTGCACGACGAGGACCGCGCCGTGCTGGCCGCGCTCGTCGGACGGCTGGGCGCTCTGGGCGAAGTGGTGGTCGTCGACGACGCCTCCACCGAGCCGGTCGGTGAGCTGGCCGGTGCGCGTGTGGTTCGCCTTCACCGCAACCGTGGCCCGGCCGCGGCCCGCAACGCCGCGCTCGGCGCCGTGCGCACCGCTGTCGCGCTGTTCCTCGACGCGGACACCGAACCGCCCGATGGCGACTGGCTGGGTCCGCTCCTCGCCCATCTCGACGACGAGCGCGTCGGCCTCGTCGCCCCTCGTGTCCTCAGCGTCGGGGCGCCAGGCGTGCTCGGCGCGTTCGACGCCGCGCGATCGCCGCTCGACCTCGGCCCTCACCCCGCCCGCATCCGCCCGGGAACACGCGTCTCCTACGTGCCGGCGGCGGCGCTGCTGGTGCGGTTGGAAGCACTCGCCTCGATCGGTGGCTTCGACGAGGCGCTGCGCTACGGCGAGGACGTCGACCTCGTCTGGCGGCTCGTCGAAGCGGGGTGGGCGTGCCGGTACGAACCGGCGGTGTCGGTAGGCCACCGCCCACGGCGCAACCTCGCCGCCTTCGCCCGCCAGCGGTACTCGTATGGCACGTCGGCCGCTCCCCTCGCCCGGCGCCACCCGGGCGCCCTGGCGCCGGCAAGGGTCAGCGGGTGGAGCGCGGCGGTGTGGGGGTTCGCTGCCACCGGCCACCCGCTGGTGGCAGTGACGACGGCCGCGGCCACCACAGCTGCCTTAGCGCGACGACTGCGCAACGTGCCCCGCCCATGGCGACTGGCGCTGCGCTTCGCCGGACTCGGGCACGTGTTCGCCGGGCGCACCCTCGCCGCGGCGGTGACGAGGGCCTGGTGGCCCATCGCCGCCGTCGTCGCCGTGCGCGGCTCGCGCCGCGCCCGTCTGGTGGTGACGGCGGCCGCCTTGGTGCCTGCCCTCGTCGACTGGCGGGAGCGACGCCCAGGCGTCGACCCGCTCCGCTACACCGCGCTGGCCCTGCTGGACGACGCCGCGTATGGATGGGGTCTCTGGCGTGGCTGTCTCACCGAGGGCGAGATCGGCCCATTGCTGCCCGAGCTCGCCTCGTGGCCACGTACCCCTCAGACGCACAACTCGCCGTCGAAGCCACGGCTGCAGAGCCAGCGCCGTTCCACCACGGCGACGTCGGAGGCGCCGATCCGTTCGACGCCGACGACGCGGTAGTCGGTGCCGCTGAAGGTGTCGTCGCAGGTCCCGGTGACGCGCACGATCGTGCCGCCGATCACCGACACCTCGCGCGCCACCTCGCAGTCGTGGGGCTGTTGCCCGACGATCTCCACCAGCCGCCTGATCAGCAGGGTTGACGACTGCTGGGGGTCGGCGGTGGGGTCGGCGGGCACGGAGACGCCTTCGGGGAAGTCCCCGGCGGCGCTCTCCCACGGGGTCGGCCGGGCCACGCTCGGCAGGTCGGCCATGACCACCTGCATCTCGCCCGAAGGCAGCATCTCGAGCCACAGCCGTACTGAGGAGTCGGTGTAGGGGTCGCTCTGGTCGTAGGCGTCGCTCCATCCTCCGACGCGTGCGGCGCCGACCTCTCCCTCGGGGCTGAGGCGGTAGAGCACCGTCTCGTCGTTCGGCAGCAATGCCCACACGAGCAGCGTGCCGTCGGCGAGGGCGATCGGCGGGCCCGGGGACATGAGCGGATCGAAGCTGAACGTCACCTCGCCGAGCGTGACCGTCGGCGGAACAGCGTCGAAGTGGGGCTCGAACGTGGCCGCGGTGCCGTCGCCGACGAGGGGGAAGCGCTCGTCGGTCAGGCCGACGAGGGCGACGACCTCGGAGCCTGCGAAGCGCAGCGAAGAGATCAGGCCGTCGACGGGGACCTCCCGCAACGGGGTCGCCAGGTTCGCGACGTCGAACGTGGCCAGCACGTGCTCGCCGGCGGGCCACGACCCGCTCGCCGGCTCTGGGGTGACGAAGCCGACGTAGATCAGACCATCGGGGCCGAGCGCCGCCGCGCTCGCGCTTCGTCCGGCAGGGAACGCAACGTAGGTGGACCCGTCAGCCGTGGGGTCGAGCAGCGACCAGCGGGAGTTGACCGGATCGGGTACGACGAGCGTGCCGGCGCCGCGGGGTACGAGCATCGGTGTGAGCGGGCGCAAGGGATCGCACTCCTGGCAGTCCTCGACGCCGAGCTGGTCGGGACCCGATCCCCGGCCATACGTGACGAGTGCAGTCGCCTCCGGCTGGGCGGCCACGGCGAGGTCGGTGCCGATCACCACGGTTCGCGGCCCCTCGCCCGGCCCTGTCGTGATCGGCGTCGTGATCGGCGTGGTGATCGGCGTGGTGGCCGGCGTGGTGGTCGGAGCGGTCTGCGGCGCGTCGGTCGTCTCCGGCTTCGTCGACACCGGGGCGACCGGGGGGTCGACGGTGGAATCACTGCCGTCACCGTTGCGGACGAGCGCCACGCCGACGACCGAGGCGGCCGCAACTGCCACACCGCCGACCACGAGGGAGAAGCGGCGGCGGTTGCGTCGCGCCGCGTCGCCGGCCTGGAGCCCGGCCAGGGCGCGCTCCGTGTCTGCCACGGCTGCGGCCTCGGCCCTCACGGCCGCAGCGGCCGCGCGTGCACGTTCGTCGAGCGGGCTCATCGATCTTCGTCCTCCTGTTCGACCCCGAGCGCGCGGGCGAGCGTTGCCCGGGCCGCATGCAGCGACGCCTTGACCGTCCCCTCGGCAACCTCGAGGATCTCGGCCACGTCGGACACCGCCAGGTCCTCCAAGTAGTGCAGCGCGACCGCCGCCCGCTGGCGTTCGGGGAGCGCCCGTACGGCGTTCCAGAACTGCTCGTGGGGCGGTTCGGGTGCAGCGACGACGTCTGGACGAATGGCCCGCGCGCCACTGCGCTCCCTCGCCACGCGGCGCTGGGCATCTGTGGCCAGGTTGATCGCCACCCGGCGCGTCCACGCCCCCGGCCGCTCCAGTTGCGACACCTTCGGCCAGGCCCGGTAGGCGCGCAGCAGGGCTTCCTGGGCGATGTCGGCGGCCGCCTCTCGGGAGCCGGTGAGCGCGATCCCGAGCGCCACGAGCTTCACATGCTCGTCGCGGAAGAAACCGTCGTACTGCAACGACGTCCGCTCCGCTTCCACGATCACGTCCTACACACGCTCAGGCGACGAACCAGGTTTAGCCGGAAGCCGGCGTGCAGTGCTCGTTCAGCGAGAAGGAGACTGCACGAGGCGCGCCGAGATGTCGGCGCACTCGACGCACACCGCGTCCGGGATCACCCCGGCGCGCATCAGTTGGGCGAAGGCGATGCAGCCGAGGCACAGGGCGAACGCGGCCTCCAAGAACGCGGCCACGGCGAGGCCGGCGATCAGGGCCATGGCGAGGCCCACCGCGCCGAACGCCCACGCGAGGAGCGCCCCCACCGAGAACGCGGCACCGATCCCCTGCGCGAAGCGCTTCGGCGGCCCGGCGACGAAGCGGTGCTGCATCGCCAACCGCGGCGTGACCGCCTTCGTGACGAAGAGGCCGAGCGGGCTGAAGGCCGGGCCGGCGACGACGCGCGCGACGAAGCCGTACGCGAGGGGCACCAGCAGCCACCACTCCCGCACGACGAGGAAGGCGACCGCTTGCAGCACCACTCCGGCGGCCACCAGGCGGGCGGAGGTCTCGTTGACGGGGTTCGGGAAACGGGGCAGACGCCGCATCGGGAGAACGCTACGTCGATAAATCCGATCGGACAACTCAACATTGGGTGTCGGGTTAGGGTCCGCGGGCATGACGCTGCGGCTCACGGTGCGCGAGTCCGCCTGGCGGGCCCACGTCGCCGAGACCGCCGCAGCCTTCCCCGGTCTCGTTCCCGTGGTGAAGGGCAACGGCTACGGGTTCGGCCGCACCACCCTCGCTGCCGAGGCGTTGAAGATCTCGCCGACGATCGCCGTCGGCACCGTCCACGAGCTCGCCGGGCTGCCCGCCGGCGCCGAGCCGGTCGTGCTGACACCGACGATGTCGCCGCCGGTCGGCCTCGCAGCGAACGTGGTGCTCACGATCGGGGCGCCGCACCACCTCGACGCGCTCTGTAAGGCCGGCTGGAGCGGGTCGGTGCTGGTGAAGGTCGAGAGCCCGATGCTGCGCTACGGGCGCTCGCCGGCAGAGGCGGTCGAGCTGGCCGCCGCGGCCCGCGAACATGGGCTCGACGTGGCCGGGTTCTCCGTGCATCCGCCGATCGCCGGCCCGGCAGCGCAGAACGCGCGGGAGATCGAGGCGACGATCGCCGCGCTCGCTTCCTCCGTACCGATCTGGACCAGCCACCTCGATGCGGGCGCGTACTCCGACCTGTGCTCCAGGCATTCGGAGCGCACCTGGCGGATCCGCCTCGGCACTGCGCTGTGGCACGGTGACAAGCGGCCGATGCACCTCGACGCGACCGTGCTCGACGTGCGTGCCGTACCCGCCGGGACTCGGGCCGGATACCGCATGGTCGAGGTGCCCGGCGACGGCCACCTGGTGGTGGTCGCCGCCGGTACCGCCCACGGCGTGCACCCGCTCGAGGGTGGTCTCAGCCCGTTCCACTTCGCGCGCCGGCGGCTCGCGTTGCTCGAACCTCCACACATGCACACCTCGATGCTCTTCGCCCCCGCGGCAGGCCCTGCGGCCGGCCAGGTGCCCGTTCCGGGCGACCGTGTGGACGTCCAGCGCCCGCTCACCTGGACCCTCGTCGACGAAGTCGTCTGGGCCTGACGGTGGAGCCGTGACCGCGCCTACGCCGGCGGAGCGAGAGTTCGACCACCCGGCAGCACCGCCGATCAGCACCGGTGCCGAGCGGGTGATCGGGATCGACGTCACCCGCGCCGTCGCGCTCGTCGGCGTCGTGGTGATGAACTACCACGGCTACTTGAACGCCGGCTTCGACGGCGAGGATCGCTCCTTCGCGGAGCGGCTCTTCCACCCGTGGGACGGACCGCTGTCGACGCGCTTCGCGGCCACGTTCGTACTCGTCGCCGGCATCGGGGTCTCGATGCTGACCCGGCGCAGCCGGATGTCGGGCGACCGAGCGGCGGCTGTCGACGACAGGTGGCGCCTGCTGCGGCGCGGGTTCCTCCTCTACGCGAGCGGATACGCACTGAACTGGATCTGGCCGGGGACCATCCTCTTCTTCTACGGCGCCTACTTCATGCTCGCCGCGGCGCTGATCACAGCGCGCGACCGCGTCGTCGCGCTCGTCGGCGCGGTGGCTGCCCTTGCCGCCGCCGGGATCGCGTGGTTCGAGCTGGAGCGGCGCCTCGACGGGCATGACACGAGTTGGCTGCACCCGAGCGAACCGGACTCGCCGCGCAACGTGTTGCTGCGCACGTTCGTCGACTACACGCACCCGGTGCTGCCGTGGTTCGCGTTCTTCTGCGCCGGCATCCTGATCGGGCGCCACCTGCACCGCCTCGCGCCGATGCGCGCTCGGCTGGTCGGAACCGGCATCGGGCTGGTGCTCGTCACCTCCGGCATCGCCCTGGCGGCACCGGACTCGCCGCGGTGGCAGCTGCTCACGTCGGTCAACCCGTGGGACCGCGGCCTGCTCTACACGCTCAGTGCTCTCGGGTCGGCGATCGCCGCGTTTGGCATCGTCTCCGTCGTCGCCGAGCGTTGGCAGAGCACACCGCCCGTCGTCGCGCTGCAGCGTGCCGGCCAGCTGACGTTGACGATCTACGTGCTGCACATCTTGGTGTTCAACGAGATCGTCGAGCGACGGGGCTGGGTCGGCCCGACCGGTCTCGACACCTCGCTCGCGCTGGCCCTCGGCTTCTGGGTGGCGGCGATCGCGCTGGCCGCGTGGTGGCACCATCGGCTGGGGCGCGGCCCGCTGGAGCGCGTCTACCGCCGGTTCGGCGGCTGAACCCGGACTACAGGATCTGGACTACAGGATCTCGTCGAACGTGTTGCAGCGGTTCGGGTCACCCGTGGTGAAGCCACGATTGAACCAGTCTTGGCGCTGCTGGCTGGTGCCGTGCGTGAACGTCTCGGGATCGGAGCGGCCCTGTGTCTGCTCCTGGATCCGGTCGTCGCCGACGGCTGCCGCCGCGTTGAGCGCTTCGTTCACCTCGCTCGCGTTGTCGAGCAGCCCGCGCTGCGCGACGTCGTGGACCCACACCCCGGCCATGCAGTCGGCCTGGAGTTCGAGCGCCACCGAGTACTCGTTCGCGCGGCCGGGGTCGTTCTGCTGCGCCTGCCGCACCTGATCGTTGATGCCGAGCAGGTTCTGGACGTGGTGGCCGTACTCGTGGGCGACGATGTACTGCGCGGCGAGGTCACCCTGCGCGCCGAACTGATCTTGCAGCTGCACGAGGAAGTCGAGGTCGAAGTACACCAGGCTGTCGGCCGGGCAGTAGAACGGCCCGGTCTGGGCCGACGCCTGGCCACAGCCCGTGTTCGTGCCACCGCTGAAGAACACCGTCTGGGCAGGCTCGAAGTCGCGCGAGAACGAAGTCGGGAACTGATCGGTCCAGAACGCGTTGACGTCCTCGACGGCACCGCACAGCACCTGTTCCAGCTCGGACTCACACGTCGCGTTGCCACCGTTCGAAGAACCACCGTCGGGAGTGAGTCCGACGCCGCTGTTCGTCCCTCCCCCGCCGAGCAGCTTGGGCAAGAAGATCGCGGCCGCGAGCACGAGCAGCCCGATCAGCCCACCGCCCATCTTCGTCGGGATCGGCAAGCCCCCACCGCCGCCGCCGCCGAGCCCGGGGAACGAGAGGCCACCGCCGCTCGACCCAGCGCCGCGACGGTCCTGGACCATCGCGCTCTCGCCGCTCTTGCGAACCTTCGTCATTCTCCACCCACCCTTCGTCCTGGCGGCAAAGGCTAGAACACCGAGTTCCGGTTATGCCCGCGCCAGGCCACGGCGGCGGCACCGACGAGTGGGCCGCGATCGCCGAGCCGGCCTGGGGTGATGCGCGCCGAGCGCGAGAACTCGAGCCGGCTGTGTTCGTCGATCACCTCTTGCGCGGCGTGGAAGAACGTCGCCCCGAAGCCGAAGGCGACCGAGCCGCCGACGACGGCAAGGTCGAGGTCGAGCAGGTTGCACACGCTCGCCACCGCCAACCCCACCAGGCGTCCCGTGCGCTGCATGATCTCGTAGGACGGCGCGGTCGGCGGGCGACCGGTGATCGCTTCGATCGCCAGCCCCGACGCCTCGGCCTCGAGGCAGCCGCGCGATCCGCAAGCGCATCGCCGTCCCTGGGGGACGACGATCATGTGGCCGATGTGGCCGGCGTTGCCGCTGGCGCCGTCGAGCAGTTGGCCGTCGAGCACGATCCCCCCGCCGACGCCGGTGCTGACCACCATCGCGAGGAAGCTCGACCGGCCGCGGGCGGCGCCCAGCCAGCCCTCGGCGAGCGCATAGGCCTTCGCGTCGAGGTCGCCGTACACCGGCCGGTCGGTGAGCTCGCGCAGGCGGGCGCGCAGCGGGAACGACCGCCAGGCGTGGATGTTGAGCGGCGACACCGATTCCGCCTCGCGCGTGATCGGCCCCGCGCACCCCACACCGACCGTCACCACCTTGCCGAGGTCGCGGCCGGCGGCACGATCGAGGAGCTTCTCGACCATCTCGGCGAGGCTGTCGAACAGGCCGTCGCCGCTCAGGTCGCGTGCGGTGTGCACCTGGTCGCGGTCGACCAGATCACCCTGGCGCGTGGCCAGCCCGGCGGCGATCTTCGTGCCCCCGATGTCGATCGCGAGCGCCAGCTCCCTCGGGTTCCGCTGCGCCGGTGCGGCCGCTGCCGAGTCGTCCATGACGTGGACAGAAGGTACTACCGCGGCAGACGAACGTTCGACGGCGAACGACTACGATTCCGAAGTCATGGGGGTCGAGGCGCTGCAGGGGTTCATGTTCCCCCGCTCCGCGACCGGGGCATCCTCGATCGTGCCCAGCCCGCCGTGGCACTACAGCGGGCAGATGCTGACGATCGAGTACCGCACCGATCCCGGCGCCGTTGCCGAGCTGCTCCCCGCCCCGCTCGAACCAGCACGGGAGGACCCCGGCGCGGTCGCGGTGATCTGGGCCGACTGGCAGAGTTGCAGTGACTCCTTCGACGAGCTGCTCGACCCGGTGCGCAGCCAGTACATGGAGACCTTCGTCGTCGTCCGCTGCACGTACCGCGGCGAGACCTACAGCCGCTGCGTCTACATCTGGGTCGACAAGGACTTCGCGATGGTGCGCGGCCACCACCAGGGCTACCCGAAGAAGTTCGGGGAGCTCTACCTCACCCGGGCCGTGCGCGTCGGCCGGGCAGGCCCACGGCTCGAACCCGGCGGTCGCTTCGGGGCCACCGCCAGCGCGGCCGGGCGGCGCCTCATCGACGCCACGTTCGAGATCACCGGCGTCAGCGAAACGGCGGGGTTCGTGAACGGGCACCCGATGCTGCACCACCGCTGGCTCCCGGCGATCGAGAGCGACGGCACCGACTCGCTCCACGAGTTGGTGACGATGAGCGGCTACGACGCCGAGACGGGCCCGTGCTTCTGCGGCGAGGCGACGATCACCCTGCACGAGTCACCGGTCGAGGAGCTGACCCGCCTCGCCCCGCGCGAGATGATCGGCGGCTACTGGCGCGAAGTTGGCACCTCGTGGAACGGGGGCACGACCCTCGAACGCTCCAGCACCTCCCGATGACCCGCATCGACCACACCATCCCCGGAGAGCCCAGATGACCGGACCCGCACCAGTGGCCGACGGCGCCGAGCTCGACCTCGGCCCCGCCGACGCCGACATCACCGATCCCGACACGTACACGCAGGGTGTCCCCCACGCGACGTTCCTGCGCCTGCGCAAGGAGGATCCTGTTTCGTGGTGGGAAGAGACCGACGGCGGTCACGGGTTCTGGGCCGTCACCGGCTACGACGACCTGCTCACCGTCAGCCGTGACGTCGCCACCTACTCCTCCGCCCAGGGGATCCGTCTGGAGGAGATGACGCCGGAGGAGTGCGACGCCCGGCGCACGATCATGGAGCTCGACCCGCCCGAGCACACGCGTTACCGGCGCCTCGTCTCGAAGCCGTTCAGCCGTCGCGAGGTGTACGCGTACGAGCAGGGCATCCGCCTCCTCGCGCGGGCCGTCGTCGACGAGGCGCTGCCGCTACGCACCTTCGATTTCGTCGACCGCATCGCGAAGCAGCTCCCGATGCGAATGCTCGGACGCCTGCTCGGCATCCCCGACGCCGACGGCGACTGGCTGGTCGAGCGCGGCGACGCGCTGCTCGGCAACACCGACCCGGAGATGACCGACTACCCGGTCGGGCTGTCCGACACGGAGTCGTTCCGGATGATGCCGTTCCGCAGCCCGGTGCACCTCGATCTGTTCGAGTACGCAGAGCGCGCCGCCGAGGAGCGACGCGCGAACCCGACCGACGACGTGATCAGCGACCTGTTGCATCCGATGGTCGACGGCGAGCAGTTGAGCGAGCTCGAGTTCAAGAACTTCTTCACCCTGATGGTCGCCGCCGGCAACGACACCACCCGCTACTCCGTCGCCGCCGGCATGAAGGCACTGCTCGAGCGCCCCATGGTGATGGCCGAACTGACCGACGCCGTGCGTCGCGGCGACAGCGCCCTCGTCGACTCTGCGGTGGAGGAGATCATCCGCTGGGGCACGGTGACGATGCACTTCCGTCGCACGGCCACCCACGACACCGAGCTCGGCGGACGCTCGGTGAAAGCCGGTGACAAGGTGGTGATCTGGTTCGTGTCGGCCGACTACGACGACACCCAGTTCCCCGACCCGTTCACGTTCGACATCCACCGGCACCCGAACGACCACGTCGCGTTCGGGCGGATGAGCCCCCACCTGTGCCTCGGAGCCCAGCTCGCCCGCATGGAGGTGAAGGTGCTCTTCGAAGAGCTGCTGCCGCGCATCTCCGGCGCCCGCCTGGTGGGCCCGGTCGAGCGGCTGCGCAGCAACTTCATCGCCGGCATGAAGCGCCTGCCGATCGAGGTGTCGCTGGCATAGCGCCCGCCGGCACCGGGCGCATGGCACGATCGCGCGGTGCACGTGGTCTTCTGCATCCTCGACGCGCTGCCCAACCGGCACGTCTCGAAGGAGCTGACACCGCGGCTGTGGGAGCTCGCGGAGCAGGGAGCGCGCTCGGTCGAGGGCGGCACGGCGGTGATGGCCGCGTCCACGTACCCGAACATCCGCACGTTCGCGACAGGTGTCGGGCCGAGCGCGCACGGAGTGCTCGTGAACGCCGACCGCCGCGCCCCGACACCGGTCCCCACCTTGTTCTCGGCCTGCCAGGAGGCCGGTGTGGCGATCGAGGCCGTGCTCGGCGACCAGGAGCTGGTCGCGGTGATGGGTGCGGCCGACGCCGACCGGCACTGGCCTCCCGATGGGGTGCTACCCGCCGGTACTCCGACGTGCGAGTTCGGCTACCCCTCCGACGCCGCCGTGCTCGACAACCTGCTCGACGCGATCGAGCGCCGCCCGAGCGTGCTCGTCACCCACATCAACGACCCCGACACCGCCAGCCACCTGTACGGCCCCGACTCCCCCACCGCCATCGACCGCTTCCGCGCCACCGACGCCGTGGTCGGCCGACTCCTCGACGCCCTCGCCCCGCAGTGGGACGAAACCGTGGTGATCGTCGTCAGCGACCACGACCAGGAGACGGTGACCGTGCCCGAGCCCGTCGACCTGGTGACCGACGCGGCCGACGCCGGGGTTGCGCTCGAGGTCCACGACGAGGGATCGGCGGCGCTGGTCCACGGTGACGCCGAGGCCCGTCGCTGGCTGCTCCGCCACCCGGCGCTGTCCGGCCACGCGCAAGTGCGCCACCGCGAGCGCGACGGGTGGCTCGTCTGGTCGTTCGCGGGCACGTGGTTCGGCCGCCCGGAGTGGGCGGGCATGCTGCAGGGTGTGCACGGCAGCCCGAGGACGCAGACCCAGATCGCGATCGTCGGTGGTGGCCACCACGCGGTGGCCGGGCTCACCGCATCGATCTCGGGCCGCGCCCCGCACGCGACCGATTGGGCCCCGACGGTCGCGGCGCTGGCCGGCGTGACCTTGCCCGGAGCCACCGGACGCTCGCTCTCCTGATCGGGCCCGAATCAGAAGAGCCGCAGGTACTCCTCGAGCTCGAAACGGCTGATCTCGTCGTCGCTCCACTTCTCGCCGGTCGCGGCGAAGCGCTCCTGCTCGTACCGCCGGATCGTGGTGTAGGCACGCACCAGATCGGGCCCCATCGCCTCGACCAGCACCGTGTCGGCCTCGAGCGCAGCCAGGGCGTCTTCGAGGGTGTGCGGCGTGTGGCGGTCGGTGCACGGCTCCGCGTCGGCGTCACCGAGCTGAGGCTCACCGCAGTCGAGCCCGTCGACCACCCCGAGCAGGGCCGCGTTCAGCGTCGCGGCTGCCGCCAGGTACGGGTTCGCCGAAGCGCACGGCAGGCGGTTCTCGATGCGCGTCGACGCGCCGCGCTGGCCCGGCACGCGGTACGTGCTGATCCGGTTGTCGAGACCCCAGTTGGCCCAGTAGCCGGCGATCATCCCCGGGCGCAGGCGCCGGTAGCTGTTGTTCAGCGGGGCAGACAGCGCCGTCGTCCCCTCGTGGTGCTGGATCAGGCCGCCGATGCACTGCCGGGCGAGCGAGCTGATGCCGTCGGGATCGGACGGGTCGTGGAACGAGTTGAAGCCTCCGCCGACGGGGGTGAACGACATGTTGATGTGCAGTCCGCTGCCGGTGAAGCCCATCACCGGATAGCCGAGGTAGGTCGCCTTGTACCCACGGCTCGCGGCCACTTCGGTGGTCATCTCCTTGCAGATGAAGGTGCGGTCGGCGGCGTCGAGCGCCGGCCCGAAGCGCATGTTGAGCTCCATCTGACCGGGGCAGAACTCGCTCATCAGGCCCTCGAGGGACAGCCCGAGGTGCTCCGCCATGTCGTAGTACTCGAGCATCAGCCCGGTCGTGTCTGCGCCGCGCCCGACCCCGTAGACCCGGTGGCTGGGGTTGTCGAGCGCCGCCCAGCCGCCGATCGCGTCGGGGTCGCGCTGCAGCACGTAGAACTCCAGCTCGAACCCGAGGTGAGGCTCGAAACCGAGCAGCCGCCACGCCTGCACCGCCCGCTTCAACGCGTTGCGGGGGCAGAGCGCGAGCGGCTCGTGGTGGTACTCGAGATCGGCTACGACGACGTCGGTGTCGGGCTCCCAGCCGGGACGGCGGGTCTCGACGAGCGGGACCGTCGACAGGTCTGGATAGCCGACGTCGGCGGCGTAACCCCGAACCGGCAGGATCTCGCCGTTCAGACCCATCGACAACGTCGTGACGGCGTGGTGTCCGTGCTCGCCGAGGCGGCCCTCGGGCACGTACCGGCCGTGCGACAGGCCGTTGAGATCGCTCCACATCACCCGGACCCTGCGGTTCCCCATGGGGGCGGAACGTACCACCGCGGTACGAGCGGACCGGGTGGAAGCCCCGCGGTTCGGCGCGCTCAGATGGCGAGGTGGCCTGCGGAGACGACGGTGGTGGTACCGGCCGGGCCGTCGAGCACCACCGTGCAGCCGCGCATCGGCAGGTCGAAGTGGCCACGTGTGAACCGCCCGGCCACCTCGTTGGCACCGGTCGAGTACAAGAAGTTGCCGGCGAACGCGCGCAACTCGGTGCCGTTGATGTCGCCCTTGTCGTAGAGCTGCAGCACGTCCCAGCGCGCGCCGGGGTTCATCCCCCAGCCGGCATGGCTGACCGCGTAGGCGGCATGATCGCCCCACGCGGCGAGGTACGAGGCGAACAACTCGGCGTCGAGGCCGTCGCCTTCGACCGCGGTGATGTGGTCGTCGGCGATCGTCAGCCGCACCGGCGTGCGCACGTACTCCTTGAACGTCAGGTTCACGTCGCCCGGGGCGAGCACGATCGTGCCCGCCACGCATCCCGCAGCGGGGAAGCACAGCACCAGCCCACCCGGCCAGTGGGCGATGGTGCCCGGCTCGGTCGTCCACCCGCAGCTACCGGCGCGCAGCGCCCCGTCGAGGTTCACGGTGAGCTCGGTGCCGTGCGGCGAGGTCACCCGCATCGCCTCGGCGGCCTGCATCAACGCCAGGCCGGCTTCGACGCGACCGGCGAGCGACGGGTCGTGGGCGAGCCGCTCGAACACCTCCGGATGCTCGTTGGAGATCATCAGCACGCGGGCACCACCGGCCAGGATCGTGCCGAGCTCGGGCGAGTGGAGCAGACCCTCGACGGTGCAATCGACGACGATCCCCGCGGCGGAACAGGCAGCGACGGCCCCCGCGTGGCCCTGCAGGGCCACGGAAGCTCCGGTGGAGCGGATCGGCACCGGGCCGGGGTTGGCCGGGGTCGGCACCTCGACGACCGCCACCTGCGCGCCGAGGTAGGCCAGCGCGAGTCGAGCGGTCTCGACGGTCACGCGACGGCTGCGCGTCTCGCACAGCACGACTGCGATCTCGCCGGCGCGCACGGCGCACGCCTCGAGCTGCTCGGCCACACGGCGGATCCAGTGCCACTCGGTGGTGTTGGGCGACGCGTCGGTGCTCATCGCAGGTCCGGGGCGCTCACGCCGGAGGGCGCTCGTCGGAGTCGACGAGCCCGTAAGCGCCGAGGCGCTCCAAGCAGACGTCGACCGCCCACGGCAGCATCGTCGAGCCACATCGCGCGTCGCGGTACATGCGCTCCAGCACCTGCGGCTTCAGCAAGGAGCGCCCGCCGCAGATGCGCAGCGCTGTCGAAGCCACCGACGGAGCGGTCTCCATCACGGTGACCATCGCCGTCCACGCGCGGCGCACCTGCTCGGGCGTCGGATCGACGCCGGCCTCGTCGACGACCCGATACATCAGCGCCTGCGCCTGCTCGTGGGCGATCTGCATCGCCGCCCACCCCTGTTGCTTGACCGCGTTGGTGTGGCGGCCGCTGCTGCGCAGGTACGCCGCGGTCGCTTCGAGCACCCCGCCGATCAGGCCGAGATAGGTGAACGACAGCGTCAGGTAGAAGTGCGGCCAGCGCCGCGCGGCCTGGTTGAAGCCGTCCGGGGGCAGCCACTCGTGCTCGGCGGGTACGAAGACGTCGTCGAGGACGAGGTCACGTGACAAGGTCGCGCGCATGCCGACGGGGTCCCACTCGCCCTCGATCCGCAGCCCTGGCGCGTCGCGGTGGACACCGAGGAACCGCACCCGCTCCTCCCCGGGGACCACAGCCACGACGTTGTGCCACGTCGCCGCCTCGGAGAGCGAGGCGAAGATCTTCTTGCCGCTCAGCCGGTAGCCACCCTCGACGGGACGGGCGACGGTCGCGTACCCCACCGTGGCACCGGTGAGGATGCCCTCCGAGAACGGCTGGGCGTGGATGTCGCCGCGTTCCAGCACCCCCGTGTAGATCTGCCGGCGGCGGTCGGCGAGCATCGCCTCGTCGGAGCCGTCCCATGACAGGTCGCCACCGATCTGTCCGGTGAGCATCATCGTCACGCAGTGCATGTTGAACGCGAGCGCCGTCGCCGGTGCGTGGTGGCCGAGAGCCTCGGCCACCCGCGCGTATGTGGCGAAGTCCGCGCCGAGCCCGCCGTACTCGGCGGGCACGCACAGGCCGAGGAACCCTGCGGCGCGCAAGTCGTCGAAGTCCTCGTAGGGAAAGCTCGCCTCGCGGTCGTGCCGCTCGGCTCGGGTCGCGAAGACCCGACCCAGCTGGTCGGCTCGCGCGAGCAACATCGCCCGATGGTTCTCCATCTCGCCCACCTAACCGATCATCTCCTTCACGAAGTGCTCGAACAGCACGTGGTCGCCTTCGTTGACGATCTTCTCCGGGTGCCACTGCACCGCGAGGACGGCGAGCTCGGGGTCGTCGGGTTCGATCGCTTCGATCACTCCGTCGGGAGCCCATGCCACGGCGCGAAACCGCGGCGCGACCTGGTCGATGGCCTGGTGGTGGATGTTGTTGACGACGTGTTCGGTGTTGCCGTACGCCTTGGCCAATCTGCTGCCCGCGGCGATGCGTAGCGGATGGCGGGCGCCGAGGACCTCGTCGGGCACGGGGCTGATCGGCTCGTGGTGCGTGCCGCCGGC
Organism: Actinomycetota bacterium; assembly: GCA_016700055.1. Taxonomy (NCBI): domain Bacteria; kingdom Bacillati; phylum Actinomycetota; species Actinomycetota bacterium. The sequence goes on along the minus strand of CP064997.1, from coordinate 2,186,744 downwards.
GGTGACGTCTTGGAACAGCGTCCCGCCCATCGCCACGTTCAGCACCTGGCAGCCGCGGCAGATGGCAAACGTGGGCAGCTCCAGGTCGACCGCCGCCCGCGCGAGCGCGATGTCGCTCTCGTCGGCGGTGGGCGACACCCCCTTCGAGCACCCGTGGTCGGGCTGGCCGTACTGGGCGGGATCCACGTCGTCGCCGCCGACCAGCACCACGCCGTCGAAGCCCTTCAACACCGACTGGGCATCCTCGGCGTGATGGTGCGGCAGCAGGTAGGGAAGGCCGCCCGCGGCCAGCACCGCGGCGGGGTACTCGGCGCCGAGCGTGTAGAGATCGGTGCGCTCGGACAGGAACGTCGGCATCGTGCGCCGCCAGGTGGTCATCGCGATGCGGGGTTTGGCCCTGCCGGTGAGAGCGACCATGGGGAGCGACCATAATGCGGCTCCGCACCTGCTGTTCCCGTGCGCCGGACCGTTGGTCCCTTGCCTACGGACGTCGAGCGGAGTGCAATGGCGCAATGACCGAGTCCCTCTCCGCCCAGACGAACCGCCACTTCGGAGAGCGGCTGAAGCCGAGCGACGCCACCGTCTGGCGCATCGAGCGCGACCCGGCGCTGCGGACCACGATCGTCGGCATCACCCTGCTCGGCAGGACTCCTGCTTGGTCGGACCTGCGCCGGCGGCTGGCGGAGTTGAGCGTCGACATCCCACGCCTGCGCCAACGCGTCGCCGACGGCCCCTTCGGTTACGGTCCGCCGCGCTGGGTGGAGGACAAGAACTTCGACCTCGACACCCACCTGAGGCGCGTGCGCGCCCCGCGGCCCGGCGACCTCCAGACGGTGCTCGACATCGCTGCCCCGATCGCCATGGCACCGTTCGACCGTGAGCGGCCGCTGTGGGAGTTCACGCTCGTCGACGGTCTGGCCGACGGCCACGCCGCGATCGTCCAGAAGATCCACCATTCGATGACCGACGGGGTCGGCGCGGTGAGGCTGAGCCGGCTCCTGTTCGACCCCGAGCCCTCCGGCGCGACCAGCACTGCGCAGAAGAAGCGCAAGGCGGTGCTCGAAGCGAGCCGCCAGCACGAGCACCACGACACCGACCTGGCCGAGCTCGGCATCCGCCTGGTGCAGGACAGCTTCGACGCGGCGCGGCACCCGATGCGCACGACGACAAACGTCATTCGCACGACCGAGAGCGTGGCGCGCCTGCTGCGCCCCGTGCGCGAGCCGATGTCGCCGATCATGCGCGAACGCGGCATGTCACGCAGGCTGATGGCGCTCGACTTCTCCCTCGACGCGCTGAAGGCCGCGGGGCATGCGGCGGGCGGCACGATGAACGACGCGTTCCTCGCCGCGCTGGCCGGCGGGATGCACCGCTACCACAAGGCTCACGGCGTCCAGTGCGAGGCCCTGCGGGTGACGATGCCCGTGAACCTGCGCCGCGACGACGACCCGCTCGGCGGCAACCGCTTCACGCCGGTGCGGTTCACGCTGCCGATCGACATCGCCGATCCGCGCAAGCGCATGCGCGGGCTGGGCGACCTCGCCCGGAGCGAGCGCCGCGAGCCCGCACTCGGCCTCAACGACGTCATCGCGGCCGCCTTCAACGTCGTGCCGCCCCAGGTGACCGCGGCGGTGATGGGCAGCATGCTGAAGTCGATCGACCTCGTGGCCACGAACGTGCCCGGGCTCACCGAACCCGTCCGCCTCACCGGTGCGCCGGTGCTGTTGCAGTACGCGTTCGCGCCGACGTCTGGAGCGGCGTTCAGCGCCGCCCTGTTCTCCTACCTCGACCACTGCACGATCGGCCTCGTGTTCGACACCTCGGCGGTTCACGACCCCCAGGTGCTCGCGGCATGCATCGCCGAGGGCTGCGCCGAGGTGCTCGCCACCGGCCGGCCCCGGCCGAGGACGTCTTCCGCCCAGTCACGCAAGCGGGCGAGCGGTACCTCGGCTAGCTCTGGTCCGCGACGCGCCGCGCGTCCTCGACGAGGTTGATCTCGTACAGCACCTCGTCGAGCGCGTCGGCGGCGGTGATCGCCGAGAAGCGCTGCGGGTGGTCGGCGGTGACGCACGACGGCACGGGATGCAGCACCGTCCACGGGCGCGGATGGCAGAACTGCACGACGCTGTAGCGCTCGCCCTCGAAGCCCGGGGCGGCCACCACCCGGTGCCAGCCGATCGGGATCACCCCGTTGGTGAGCCGCTCCAGCATGATCCCGGTGTTGACGATCACCCGTCCATCGGGAGGTACCGCGTCTACCCAGCCGTCGTCGACCTTCACCTGGAGCCCGGGCGCCGTGGCTCGCGGCAGCGCGGTGATCAAGTTGATGTCCCCGTGCTCGGCGGCCCACACGTGGCCCTCGCTCGGCACCTCGACCATGGACGGGTAGCGGATCGCTCGGGTCAGGGTCGGCCCGTCGGCCACCATGCCGTCGAAGAACGACTCGTGACAGCCGATGCCCTCGGCGATGACCCGCAGGAACCGGGTCTGGAGGTCGCTCACCGCGTGGTGGAACGCGTACAGGACGTGGGAGATGCCCGGCACGGCGGCCTCGGGCAGCACCTGGTCCGGGTAGGCGGTCGGGTGCTTGCGCTTCAACGGGTGACCGGGCGCCAGCTCGATCGACCAGTTGAGCATCTCCTTCCAGTCGGGGCGCTCGCTCGACGCGGCGGTCTCGACGAGCAGGCCGGTGTAGCCGGTCTGGCCGTGAGCACCCTCTGGGGTGAACTTCTGCTTCTCGACCGCAGGCAGCGAGAAGAACTCGGCAAGCATCCCGTACGCGTCGTCGAGCAAGGCCTCGGACATGTCGTGGCTGGTGTAGACGAACCCGGTAGCCAGGCTGCGGCGCACGCCGTCGACGACGGCCCGCCGCGCGGTGCCGCTGCCCCGCTCGAACGCGAGCAGGTCGACGTCGAGGATCTCGTTCCCCCCGTGTTGGTTCCCGCCGTCGTGGTCCCCGCCGTCGTGGTCCCCGCCGTGTTGGTTCCCGCCGTGCGCCATCCGACCACGCTAGCCACCCCCACAAACCGCAGCTTCCGCGCCAATCTGTCAACGAATCGACTCCTGCCGCAGCTATCGCTCCAGATTGGCGCGCAAGCCGCGGTGGATTGCCGCGAGAAGCTGCGGTGGCGAAGTGCCGCGAGAAGCCGCGGTGGCGAAGTGGGGGGTGAGGCGGTGGGCATAGCATCCCGGCGATGCAGGACCACGATGGCGGGCCGATCGCGTGGCGTGAGCACGGGCCGGCCGACGCCGAGGCGGTGGTGCTGCTGCACGGCCTCGGCGGCACCCGCACCGCGTGGCAGCCCCAGCTGCGCGCTCTCGGCCAAGCCGGTTGGAGGGCGGTGGCGTGGGACATGCCGGGTTACGGCGAGAGCCCGGCGCCCGAGGGCCGACTGGGCTTCCCGCTGCTGGCCGATGCCGTCGTGATGCTGCTCGACGAGTTGGGAGTGTCACGCGCCGACCTGGTCGGGCTCTCGATGGGCGGGATGATCGCCCTGCACGCCGCGCACCGCACTCCCGAACGCGTCCGCACCCTGTCGCTCGTCGACACCAGCCCCAAGTTCGGCCTCGACGGCGCCACGTCGGCGCAGCAGTGGGTGGCCGCGCGCCTCGCCCCGCTGCACGCCGGAGAGACACCGGCGACGATGGCCCACCGGGTCATCCGTTCGGTGATGGCGCCCACCGCCCCCGCGGCTGCGGTGGCCGAAGCCTGCGCGGCGATGTCTCGCATCTCCCCCGCCGGGCTGGAAGCGGCGGTGCGCTGCCTTCCCGAACACGACCTCGCGGCGGAGCTGGGCCGCATCGCCACCCCGACGGTCGTGGTGGTGGGCGAGCACGATCGCGAGACGCCACCTACCTACGCCAGGTACCTCGCCGATCATCTCGCCCGTGCTCGGCTGGTGGTGCTGCCCGGCGTCGGTCACTTGTCGAATCTCGAGGCACCAGACGCGGTGAACGAGCTGCTGCTCGACTTCCTCGAGCGCCAGCGCAGCCTGTGATCACCGTCGTCTTCGCGCTCACCTCGTCGGTGGTGGTCGGGGTGTCCGACTACCTCGGCGGACGTGCCGGCGAGCAGCAGCACCCCGCGCTCGTCACCGCCTACGCCCAGGCGACGTACCTGTTGATGGTGCCGCTGATCGCCGTGATCGTCGGCTGGGAGCAGGTCGCAGCACGCGACATATGGCTGGGGCTGGCCTGCGGGGTGCTCGTCGGCGCCTCCTACATCTTGTTCTTCTCGGCCCTGGCCAGTGGCCGGATGGGCATCGCCGCGCCGACGACGGCAGCGATCAGCGCGTCGATACCCGTCGCCTACGACCTCCTCAGCGGAGTCCAGCTCTCCACCGGGCGATGGGTGGGCGTAGCGGTCGCTCTGGCCGCGGTGCCGCTGCTCGCGTACGCGCCCGACGACATCGGCGACAAACCCGGCCGCGCCAGTTCGAAGGTCGTGCTGTTGACCGCGGCGCTCGCCGGGCTCGGCTTCTCGGGGTTCTTCATCCTCCTCGGAGAGACGTCGCCCGAATCGGGCCAGTGGCCCTTGGCCGCGTCGTCGCTCAGCTCGACGCTCGCCGTCGTCGCTTTCGTCGCGCTTCGGCGGGTTCCCCTCGCCAGGCCGGTGCCGGGAGCGATCTGGAGCGGAGCGACAGGCGCCGTCGCGGGGGCGCTCATCACCGCCGCGCTCCAGCGCGGCCCTGTGGCAGTGGCGACCGTGCTCGGCTCGATGTACCCGATCGTCACGGTGGGGCTGGCCGCGCGCCTGGCGGCGGAGCGGATCCGCTGGTGGCACGCGGCTGGACTCGGCCTGGCGGTCTGCGGCGCCGCCCTCGTCGGCTTCTACGCCTGAGGCCGCGCCGCGACCGGGCTGCCCCCTGGCGCGAACACCGCCGGCATGCCGCCGGTGTGGACGAAGACGACGTCGTCGCCGTCACCCCAGCGGCCTTCGCTCGCCATGCCGAGTAGGCCGGACAGGCCCTTGCCCGTATACGTGCGATCGAGCACCCACCCGCCGCGACGCGCCGCCCAGTGGATCGCGTCGTCGCCGGCGTCCGTGGGCACGGCGTAGTCGTCGCCGATCCAGCGCGGGTCGAGCTCGACGTCGCCGGCGCCGACATCGCCGGGCAACCCGGCGTGGCGCAGCGCGCCTTGCGCCAGCTCTGCCGTGTCGGGCGAACCGGCGTTCACCCCGCGGGCGACTCCGACGGCGACCACCTCGGGCAGTGCCGCGTCGCCGGTCGCCGCCCGCCACCAGGCGCGCCCGGCGACGAGGCCGGCATGGGTGCCCCCACTCGACGACGTCACCACCACGGCACGGGGGGTCACCTGGGCCGTGCGGCACTGCTCGATCAGCTCGGCGAAGGCGACCACGTAGCCGAGCGCGCCGACCGGGGTGCTGCCCCCGATCGGAATGCCGTGCGGGCGCAATCCCTGATCGGCCAGTTCGGCGAGCAACGCCTCCCGCGCGATCTCGAGCTCGCCCCAGTGCGACTCGTGAGCGCCGGTGAAGTGGAGGTGTGCTCCGAAGCGGGCCGCGAGCGCCTGGTTGCCATACAACTCGTCGGGACGTTCGCCGGCGAGCACGAGGTGGGTCTCCAGGCCGAGCACCGCGCCGGCCGCGGCCGTCATCCGGCAGTGGTTCGACTGGCCTGCGCCGACGGTGACCAGCGAGTCGGCCCCTGTCGCAATGGCCTCGCCGCACAGGAACTCGAGCTTGCGGGCCTTGTTGCCTCCGGCCCCGAGGCCGGTCTGGTCGTCGCGCTTGACCCACAGCCTGGCGCCACCGGGCAGCACCGGACCGCGCTCCAGCGCCGTCGGGAGCGTGGCCAGCGTCGCCCGCGGGATCGACGGCGGAAGCACCTCCATGGACGCCGACTGTAGAAGACGCACATGCGACCAAACCGCGGCCAGACTCGCGTCGTGTCTTCGGGCAGTGACGGCTGTCCTCGATGTCACGAACCACCCGATGAGCCGCGACGAGATCCACCTGGTGCCCGACCGGGCCACGGTCGATCTCGCCTCGCTCTTTCGCGCCCACTACGGGCGTCTCGTGCGGGCGCTGACCCTCGTCTGCGGCGACGCCGACGGAGCAGCCGATGCCGTGCAGGAGGCGTTCGTGAAGGCCCACCTCCGGTGGCGCAAGCTGCAGCACTACGACGACCCCGTCGGGTGGATCCGCCGGGTGGCGATCAACAAGCTGCGTGACGACAACCGTCGGCGGATCCGCAAGGACCGAGCCGTGGAGCGCCTCGGAGCCGGGGCGGAGAGCACCGTCGCCGAGCACGAGCCGGGCCACGACGGGCTGCTCAGGACTCTGCTGGCCGACCTACCCCGCCAGCAGCGGCTTACCGTGGCGCTCTACTACGTCGACGGGCTGAGCGTGGCCGAGACCGCCGCCACCCTCGAGCTCTCGGAGGGCGCGGTGAAGTACCACCTGCACCAAGCACGTGAGCGACTGCGCGGGCGCGTCGAACCCGACGGCTCCCTGCGCTCCCCGGACGAGCAGAACCAGCGAGACCACTGATGCACGACCACGACGACCCCCACCTTTCCCGCATGTTGGGCGCCGCGAGCGGCCCCGAGCCGGACAGCGACGTCGCCTACCGGAGCGTTCTCGGGCGCGTGAAGCGCGCGCGGCAGCGCCGCGCGGCGGCCATCGTCCTCGGCGCCGGCACCGCCTGCCTGGTCGGCCTGGTCGCTTTCAGCGTGTCGACCAACGACGAGGGCAGGCGCCTGGGACCTGCCGAACCGATCACGGTGGACAGCAGCGGCGCGTCCACGACGCAGGTGGGCACACCGGGCACCGAGGAATCGGCGAATTCGTCACCCGGGACCACCGGGCCGACGACGAGCGATCTCGCCGGCGCCACGACGGTGCCCGGCGTCGTCGACGGCACCGCCACGTCGAACAGCTCGGTGCCGGGCGGCGGTACGACGTCTCTGCCGACGCTCCCGTCCAACGCGGCCACTTCACCGCCGCCCACGCAGCCACCGTCCACCCAGCCCCCGGCGACGGCCGCGCCCACGCAGCCACCCGCGACGGCTGCGCCGACCACGACCGCCACGACGACCCCGACTGCGCAGTCCTACTCGCACACCTGCGCCGGGGGCAGCGCCACGGTGCGGCGCTCCGGCGACACCCTGGCGCTCACCGGGGTGAGCCCTGCACCCGGGTACGCCCACTCCGGAGACGATGTCGACCCCGACCGGATCCGGGTGAAGTTCGAAGCCGACGACGGGAGCTCGGAGATCGAGTTCGAGATCGCCGGCGCCGACGTGGTGAGGAGCTGCAACGACAGCTCGTCGGGCAACGACTAGGGGCTCCTCCGACGGCGCCGGTCGGCGAACAATCCTCCCGGTCGCCAAACCCGCTGCTCGCCGGCGTCGTGTCATGCGGAAGTCACCCACCAACAGCCAGGAGAACACCGATGCGCAACGTCGTCAGCACGCTCACCTCGGGCTCACGCCGCCTCACCCTCGCCGTCGCCGTCAGCGCCGCGGCCGTGCTCGGCACGGCGGGGCTCGTCGCCGCCCGCGAGGCCGACGAAGGGCCTCGCGGCGAGGACAGCCCTTCCGACCAAACGGTCGTCGCCGATACGTCGCCGGATTCGAGCGCACCGGGGTCGAGCACACCGGGTTCCAGCACCCCGGAGGGCACCGCCCCCGACAGCACCAGCCCCAACAGCACCAGCCCCGACGGCACCAGCCCCAACGGCACCAGCCCCAACGGCACCGCCCCCGACAGCACGAGCCCCGACGCCACCACACCCGACGGCACCATCCCCGACAACACCAGCCCCGACAGCACCAGCCCTGACAGCACTGCACCCGACGGCACCGCCCCCGACAGCACCGCCCCCGACAGCACCGCCCCCGACGGCACCAGCCCGGACAGCACCACACCCGGCACCGGGACCACGCCCGACTCCGACGACGACAGCGGCCACCACGGCGGCGACGACAGCGACGACTCCGACGACGACAGCGGCCACCACGGCGGCGACAACGACGACGACAGCGACGACGACAACGGCCACCACGGCGGCGACGACGACAGCGAAGACGACGACAACAGCGGCCCCGGCTGAACCTCGGCGCGCGAAGGCGCGAGCATGGGCCTTGCGATGGCGAGGACGGACTGGAACCCGGTGCTGCGGGCCGAGCTCGAAAAGCCCTACTACGCCGAGCTGGCGGGCTTCGTCGCCGAGGAGCGCAGCCGGCACCTCGTGTACCCGGCGCCCGACGAGGTGTTCGCCGCGCTGCACCTCACCTCGTACGCCGAGACGAAGGTGCTGATCCTCGGCCAGGACCCGTACCACGGTGCGGGACAGGCACATGGGCTGTGCTTCTCGGTGCGCCGCGGCACCGCCGTCCCACCATCGCTCGCGAACATCTACCGTGAGCTGCACGACGACCTCGGCATCGAGCCCCCGGCGCACGGCAACCTCGAGCACTGGGCTCGCCAAGGAGTGCTGCTGCTGAATGCCACGCTCACGGTGCGCGCCGGTCAGGCGGCATCGCACCACGGCAAGGGTTGGGAGCAGTTCACCGACGAGGTGATCCGCGCCGTCAGCGCCAAGCCGGAGCGGGTGGTGTTCGTGCTCTGGGGCGCCAACGCCCGCCGTAAGAGGACACTGGTCGACACCGCGCGGCACGTGGTGATCGAGTCTGCGCATCCGTCGCCGTTGTCGGCCCACAACGGGTTCTTCGGGTCGCGGCCGTTCTCCCGCGCGAACGCGGCCCTCGTCGCGGCCGGGCGCACCCCGATCGACTGGTCCCTGCCGGCATGAGCAGCCGGTGTGCCAGGGACCAGTCGACGCGGAAGTCGTCGGGGGGCTACCCCGCCGGGCTCGGGTAGTCGGGCGGTTCCTCGCCGGGCGGCGGCTCCTCGTAGATCGTCACCGCCCCCTCGGGATCGAAGTAGCGCTCCTCGGTCGGCCATTCGCCGGGCAGGTAGCGGGTGCCGCCGTCGACGTACTGGTACATGCCGACGCCGTCACGGCGGATCTCGTCTGGCCCCTCCACCGTCGGGTCCCACCAGATCATGGTGGAGTCGTCGACGCCGCTGTAATCGGGGTCGGGCCAAAGATTCTCGCCCCAGCTGAGGAACGGGGCGCTGATCGCGTGGAGCGTCTCGCGTCCGTACAACGCGTCCCGCCAGTTCTGAGCGGTCAGGTTCGGGCCGGTGATCTGCAGCACCGCGGCCATCGTGGCCATCGGCGGTACGACCACGCCGATCGTGTCCTTCGCGGGCGGCGGCTCGCCGTGGAACCACTGGTACAGCGCGTAGTAGCCGCTGATCTCCGGCATCAACCGCGCCGCCACTTGCGTGACGCCGAACGCGTGCGCCCATTGCTGCTGATCGTAGGTACGGGCAAACGCGGTGATGTCGGCGAGCGGTGCCGCGGCGAGGATCCACTCGGGGAAGTACTCCTGCGCGGTCGCCTCGCGCGTGAAGTCACGCGGCGCGATCGGGTCACCGATGAAGAGCACCGACGTCACCCCGGACGCCTTCAGCTTGGCAATGATCTGGGCCGCGCTCGCCTGGATCGTCGCGGGGTCGAGCTGGTACGGGAGCACCTCGGCGATGTCGGCTCCGTCGTCGCGCAGTCCCGCGACAAACTCGTCGGTGACGTCTTTCGAGTCGCCGCCGGATTCGATGTAGACGACGCCGAACTTGCGCGGTGTCTCCTGGAACGCCGGGTCGCCGGCGTGTTCGGCGTTCTTACCGACGAGCTGCTTCGCGACCATCTCGCGTGCGTGGGCACGGGCCTGCCGGGCGCCGATGGCAAGCCCCCACACGTAGGGGTCGCGTTCGGCGTACCAGCTGTCTGCCTGCCCTGGCGTGCACGACACGCACAGCACCCCGTTGGCCGCGAGCTCGTCGGCGAAGGCGGGCGTCAGATCCGGGCCGTCGAGCACGGCGAAGGGCTCCATCTCGGCGATCGCGATCGCGTCGGCACGCGCGGTCACCTCGTCGTTCGCGATCCCGGTGCTCTCGTAGACGACGAGGTCGACCTTGCGCCCGTACCACTCGTAGAACACGTCGTAGTACTCGAGCATGCCGCGGACCGTGTCGGCCTGCTGCTGGTTGGTGTCCTCCACCGCGATGGCGTCGGTGATGTAGTTGATGATCGGGTCTTCCTCGGGGCCCTGGTACAGCACGATCTTGATCGAGTCGGCCGTGACACCTGGCGCGGTCGCACCGCCGTTGTCCCCCTCGAAGGGGGCGTAGCACTCCGGCGCGAAGAAGTCGCGCACGGCGAGATAGCCCGTCTCGGTGTTGCACCGTTCGTCCCAGGCCACTTCGATGCCCTGATCCTGCGCCTCGGAGAACGAGAGCGGGAACGTCACCTCTCCCCCACCGGTGACCGGCGGGGAGCCGGTGTCGGGTGCTCCCGTGTCGGGTGCACTGTCGGGTGCACTCGTGTCCGGTGCTCCGGTGTCCGGCGCGTCGGTGTCCGCCGGCCCTGTCGTCGTGACCGGGGCCCCTGTGGAGTCGGCGCCGTCGTCGTCACCGCCGCCGGCGACGACGATCACCCCGATGACCACTGCGGCCACCGCGACGAGCGCGGCGACGGGTCCCCATTTGCGCAGCGATCGCGACTTCGTCGCTCCGCCGCCCGAGCTTGCTGGTTGCACGGACTACTCCCCTCTGCTGACGGTTGTGAGGCTTGCGCCGGTCTCTCCCGACCGGGCGATGGCGGCACCCGAGGTGCCCAGGTAGGACTCGACGACACCCGGATGGACGAGCACGTCGGCCGGGTGGCCACTCGTCACCACCCGACCCTGGTCGAGCGCGATCAGGCGGTCCGACACCGACGACACGAACGGGATGTCGTGCTCGACGATGACGAGCGCAGCGCCCATCTCGTCACGCAGGCGCCGCACCACCGGCGCCAACGCCTCCACCTCTCGTTGGGCGATGCCCGAGCTCGGCTCGTCGAGCAGGACCACCGACGGCCGGTGCGCGACGAGGCACGCGATGTCGAGGACGCGGCGCGTGCCCGTCGAGAGCTCACGTACGAACGAGTGCCGGTGGTCGCCGAGTCCCATCAGCTCCAACAGCTCGTCGACCCGAGCCGCGACCCGTTCCTCGGACTCGAACGCCATCGGCAGGTGAAGCGCGGCGACGAGGGCGCTGCGATTGCCCACGAAACGCTCGAGGGAGATCGCGAGCGTCTCGGCGACCGTCAGCTCAGGGAACAGCCGGGCGTCCTGGAACGACCGGCCGAGGCCGGCCGCGGCCCGTCCGGACGGTCCGAGCGCGGTCACGTCCTGGCCGTTCAGCTCGACGGTGCCCTGGTCTGCCGGGGTGAAGCCCGAGATCAGGTCGAACACCGTCGTCTTGCCCGCCCCGTTGGGGCCGATGACGCCGACGATCTCCCGCTCCGCGATGTCGAAGTCGACCCCGTCCACCGCCCGGATCCCGCCGAAGCTCACCGCCAGGTCTCTGATCGCCAGCGCCGCCGGTTCGACCCTGGCATCCGCTTCGGGCGGGCCATGGGCACCATCGCCATTCGCCGTGGCCTGGGCCTCGCCGTCGGCCGAGCCCGCAGCGGCGCCGGACAAGAACACCGAGCGCAGCAGGTCGGGGCGCTCGAGCAGCCCGGCCGCGGAGCCGCTGAAGAGGATCTCGCCCCGCTCCAAGAAGTACGCCCGGTCGGCGATGGTCAGCGCCACGTTGACGCTCTGCTCCACGAGCACGACCGTGACCCCGTCGTCGGCCAATCGCCGCACGATCGGCAGCAGCTGGCCGACGATGACCGGGGCCAACCCGAGCGACAGCTCGTCGATCAGCAGCACACGAGGACGCATCACGAAGCTCATCGCCAGCGCGAGCATCTGCTGCTGGCCGCCGGACAGGTTGGCCGCAGGAGAGTCCATGCGCTCGGCGAGCACCGGGAACAGCTCGAGCATCTCGGTCGTCGCGGCGGCGACGCCCGCGGGGTCACGACGCCGGGTCCACCCGGCGAGCTCGAGGTTCTCGCGCACGCTCAGCGAGCCGAAGACGCCCTGACCGCCCGGCAGCTGCGCCACGCCGAGCGCAGCGATCTCGTTCGGAGGGGCGTGGGTGATGTCGCGACCGTCGAACACGATCGCTCCCCGGTCGGCTTCGACGATCCCGCTGATCGTCTTCAACAGCGTCGACTTGCCCGCCCCGTTCGTGCCGAGCAGGGCGACGATCTCGCCCTCGTCGAGGTGCAGGTCTACGCCGTGCAGCACCCGACGGTCGTCGTACCCGGACACCACCCCGCGCAGCAGCAAGAGGCTGGTCTTGCCCTGCCGGCGCTCGTACAGCACCTCGGCGCGCGCCGCGGCCGACTGCCACACCTGGGCGATGTCGCCGTCGATCACGTCGCCGACGCTGCGCAACACGATGCTGCCGATCACGAACATCGGCAGCATCGCGAGCATCCCGACGCGGATGCTCCAGGTGTCGGCCACCCAGCCGATGAACGGCAGGATCAAGAGGCCGGGGATCACCCAGAGCGACGCCACCGAGAAACCGGTCGCCCGTGCCCGCGGAGGGATGGCGAGCGACAACGAGGCGAGGATGCCGGGCCCGATCATCGCGAGCGCCGCCGAGATGACGCAGTTCAGTGCCACGGCGAGAACGACGTTCGGCGCGAGCGCGAACAGCACCGAGGCCACCGAGGTGCCGAGAGCGACGGTGGCGAGGAAGCGGAGCAGGCCCTTCACGTTGCCGATGAAGCGCCTGGTGGCGATGCGGGCACCGACGACGAGCCCGACGAGCTGGAACGGCTCGGCGACGGCTGCCGCCACACCACGGGCACGCTCGTCGAGCCCGAACTCCTGCTCGTACAGCAACGAGGCGAGCGTGACGAACCCGATGAGCGCGGTGGCGAGGAAGGGCAGGCTCCACCAGATGCGATGCAGGGAGCGCACCTTGTGCACGGTCCGCCAGCTCTCGCCGAACGAGGGCGCCGTCTCCTCGGTGTCGATCACCCCTTGGGCGGCGCCGGCCGCCTGGCGCTCCCAACGCCCCCGGATCGGTTCGTGCAGCCGCAGCGCGAGCACCGCGAACACGATGGTGGGGATGACGAAGATCAGGAACGGCGCCCGCCACCCGAACGCGTAGGCGAGGAGCCCCGCACTGAGCGGGCCGACGAATGCGCCGACCGCGTTCGCCGCGCGGTGCGTGCTGTACACGCGCGCCCGTGCCTCGATCGGGTAGTAGTCGGCGAGCAGCGAGTTGTGCGTCGGGTCGATCACCGCCTTGCCGAGCGAAGATCCGCTGCGCGCCACCGTCAGCACGATCAGGCCGGTGGCCAGGCCGGTGAGCCCGGAGAAGCCCGCCCACACGAGCGCCCCGATCATCGCGAGCGGCACCCGCCGTGAGCGGTCGGCGAACTGCGCGATGGGCACCTGCAGCGCGAGTGCCGCGATGGCGGACAGCGCGACGAGGGACAGCGCCGTCGTGATGTCGATGCCGAAGTGATCGCGGATCTCGGGGAGCAGGATCCCGAACGCGGTGCGGTCCAGTTCGTCGACGGCGTTCAGGCCGAACAGCACGACGAGCGGGAACGCGGACTCGCCCCCGCACACCCCGCGCAGCCACTCCATCGGATGCGCCACTCCCCGCCCGAAGCGTCGCAACAGCGTCGGCGAGCTCACTGCTCGGCCCTTGCCGTCACGAGAGCCACCACCCGGTCACGTAGGCGCACGACGAGGCTGCCGAGGCCGCCCGGCAGGATCATCAGCACCAGCAGCACGCCGACCGCCGAGGACAGGAACCGCCACTCCGAGGCGGTGATGAACCACTGCGTGCCGCGGAGGTACACGGCACCGAGCACTCCGCCGAACAACGAGCCGAGGCCGCCGACCACTGCCGCGGTGAACACGTCGAGGCTCTCCCCCGCCCCGTAGCTGGCCAGGTCGAAGCTGCGCGTCAGGTGCACGTAGAGCCCGCCGGCGACGCCCGCCACGGCACCCGAGATGGTGAACGCGGTGAGCTTCACCGGCACGGCCGACACCGAGTAGCTCTGGGCGGCGCGCTCGTTCTCGCGGAGGGCGACGATCGCGCGCCCGGTCCTGCTGCGCCTGACGCCGCGCAGACCGACGAGGACCAGCCCGAGGACGACGACGGAGTACACGTAGTAGCTGCGCGGCGAATCGACGTCGATCCGGCCGAAGAGCGGCGGGCGCTCGATGCGTTGGTTCGGTATCCAATCGAAGAAGCGGTCGTTCAGCAGCCAAGTCGAGATCGCGAGGGCGAACACGAGCGTCGTCACGGCGAGATAGAGACCGCGCAGTCGCAGGGCCGGAAGGCCGACGACGAAGGCGGCGACGGCACCGACCGCGCCCCCCACCACCAAGGCGAGCGTCAGGTCCAGGTTCCAGGTGGCGGTGCACTTGGCGCTGGCCGCGGCGCCGAGGGCGACGAACGCGACCTGGCCGAGCGAGATCTGGCCGGCCCAACCGGTGAGCACCACGAGCGACACCCCGACCACGGCGAACACCACGATCGCGGTGGCCTTGATGACCTGGTCGGTGCGCAGCAGCAGCGGTACGGCGGCGACGGCGGCCACGAGCAGCACGGCCACTCCGACGCGCAGCAGGCGCACGAGCGGCAGTGCCCGCGCCTCGTCGGTGAGCGGGCGCACCTCGTCGGCCAGGCGCCACGACGCGAGCTCGTCCTGGTCGGCACGTGTCGTGCGACGGCGCTGCAGCAACAGCGCGGCGAGCACCGCGGCGCCGACGATGGGGGTGACGAGCAGCGGGCTCGACGCGTTCCACGCCACTCCGTACTCGAGCACGCCGAGTGCCACCGCCGCCGTCGCCACGGTCGGCAGGTGGCGCAGGCGTCCGATGACGAGTGCGGCGAGGGCCAGCACCAATGTCGTCAGGCTGAGCGCCGAACCGAGCGGCACGCCGAGGATGCCGGCGCGCAGGAACAGGGCCAGGAACGAGAGCCCCGCGGCGATCGACCACACGATGGTGGACAGCCAGGTGACAGGGATGCCGAGCATCTCGGCCCGCTCGCTGCGCTCCGCCGCGGCGCGCACCGCGGTACCGACGCGGGTGGCACCGAGGAACACGGCGACGGCGACCATCGCCAGCGGCGCGACGATGAGCGCGATCAGGTCGTTCGCCGACAGGATGAACGTGCCGATCGTGAGCTTCCAGTCGAGCGGCGGGGGAATGCGCTGCGAAGCCGCGTTCTGGTCCCAGAGGCGCGGCAGGAGCACCGCGAGCACGGCGAGCAGCTGCGTGATGCCGATCGTGGCCACCGTGAGCACCAGCCGGGACGCACGCGCGAAGCGGCGCACGAGCGCGAGCTCGACCACCGCGCCGAGGACGAGCGCGGCGACGAAGCCGATGCCGAGCCCGGCGAGGTAGGGCCAGCCGCTGAACACGATCAGCCCGACGGCAAGGGACGTGGGCACGAACCCGAGGTCGGCCTGCGCGAAGTTCACCACCCGGTTCGCTCTGTAGACGAGGGCCATGCCCACCGCCAGCAGCGCGGTGAGCAGGCCGATCACCACGCCGCGGATCCACGCCCCGAGCGGCATGCCGAACCAGACGAGCTGCACGGCGACGAGCCCGACGGCAGGCGCGAGCTGGCCGAGCAAAGTGCGGAACCGATCGGCCCCCCCGCCGCGGTACGACATCCCCATGTCGCGGCGACCGTAGCCGGTAGTTCCGCCCCTACCCCGCTCGGAGCACCTCGCCGAGCGTGAAGTACTCTCCGCGGTTGTGGGGAGCGTCCGCCGGCATGTGCACATCGACGCCGGCGCCGACGCGGTGTGGGCGTTCGCGGGCGACCCGGGCCGGCTGGCCGAGTGGTTCCCGGTTGCAGAGAGCCCGATGACCGGCCCCGCGACGAGAACGGTGACGCTCGCGACCGGGATCAGCTTCCACGAAGAGATCGTCACCCACGACCACGACCAGCGCCGGTTCCAGTACCGCATCGTCGGCAACCCGCTGATCACCGCGCACCTCGGCACCCTCGACGTGATCGAGGACGGACCGCGCCGCTGCACGGTCGTCTACTCCACCGACATGGAGCCCGACGCGATGGCACTCGTCGTCGCCGGGGCCGCGGCGGCCGGCCTCGCCCGGCTGAAGGAACGCTTCGAACGCGACGTGCTGGCCACCTAGGCCCGACAACCGGCCCGCAGGCGCGCCGACAGGAAGGAAAGCATGGGACGCAAGATCCTCTTCGTCACCACCGACCAGCAGCGCTACGACGCGCTCGGCTGCAACGGTGGTGCCGTCGCGCGCACACCCGTCGTCGACGCGCTCGCCGCGAGCGGGGTCAGGTTCGAGCGCGCCCATCCGCAGAGCGTGGTGTGCATGCCGTCGCGAGCGACCATGCTCACCGGACAGCACGTCAGCACCCACGGGGTGTGGATGAACGGAGTGCCGCTGCCCATCGACGCGCCGAGCGTCGCCGAGCGGCTGTGGGTCGCCGGCTACCGCACCGCGCTCGTCGGCAAGGCCCACTTCGAGCCCTTCCTCGACCCCTTCGGGCGCTTCACGGAGAACCGCCTCGGCCGCGAGGGGGCCTTCACCGCGCATCATCCCGACGCCGACGGCCGCCCGGTGCCCCACCGCGGCTTCGAGCACCTCGAGTTCGCCACGCACACCGCCAACGGGCCCCTGCACTACTCCCAGTGGCTGCAGCGTGAGCATCCGGAGGCCGTCGGCATGTACTACCCCGTGCTCGATGCCGCACTACGGGTGAACGGCGCCGGTGGGGGCGACACCGGCGCGCCCCAGGTGAGCCCGAGCGCCATTCGGCGCGAGTGGTACCACACCGACTGGGTCGCCGACCGCGCCATCGCCTGGCTCGACTCGTTGGACGACGACGAGGACTGGTTCTGCTGGGTCAGCTTCCCCGATCCCCATCACCCCTGGGACCCGCCGGCGAGCGAGCTCCACCGGGTGGACTGGCGCCAGCTCGACCTGCCCGCCGGATACCCCGCCGACCGGGCCGAGCGCGAGGCGATCCTCGACGCCAAGCCTCGCCAGTGGCGGCAGTGGTACGACGGCACCTTCGTCTCCAACTACGAGGCGCCGGCCACCTGGGTTCCCTCGACACTGACCGACGACCAGGTGCGCGAGGTCAACGCGCTCGCCCACATCGAGAACGAGATGATCGACGAGGCGCTCGGGCGCATCCTCGGCGCCGTCGAGCGGCGCGGTTGGGGAGCCGACCTGGACGTGATCGCGACGACCGACCACGGTGAGCTGCAGGGCGACTTCGGCCTGCTGTTCAAGGGTCCCTACCACGTCGACGCTCTGATGCGCCTGCCGCTCGTGTGGCGGCCTGCGCCGACGGCCGGCGTCGCGCCCGCCGTCGTCAGCGCACCGGTCGGGCTGGTGTCCCTCGCGGCGACGTTCTGCGCGATCGCCGGCCTGCCCGCGCCGAGCTACGTGGAAGCGCCGCGATTGCCGACGTCGGACGCTGACGCCGCCGCGCTGGGCCACGAACGGGTGCTCACCGAATGGGACAGCGTCGTGTTCGACAAGGTCGTGCGGCTGCGCTCGATCTGCCGAGACGGATGGGTATGCACCACGTGCCTGCCCGGCACCCTGCACGACGGCTCCGAGGGTGAGCTGTACTCGCTCACCGACGACCCGCTCCAGCGCGCCAACCGCTTCGACGATCCGGCGGTGCGCGCGCTGCGCGACGACCTGGTCGCCGACATGCACGACCACCTGCCCGCACCACGCAGCCCGCGGCTCCAGTGCGAGGCCCCGGTCTGAGCCTGCCGAGCTGGCGCCTCGACGACCTCGACCGCCGCATCCTCGCCATCGCGGTCCCCGCGCTCGGCTCCTTGCTGGTCGAGCCGCTGTACGTGCTGACGGACACCGCGATCGTCGGCCGGCTCGGCGAGACCCCGCTCGCCGGGCTGGCGCTGGCCGCGGTCGTGCTCAACACCCTCGTGTGGGTGTTCAACTTCTTGTCGTACGGCACCACCGTGCGCGTCGCCGTCCGCCGCGGACGTGGCGACCGGGCCGGCGGCGCCGTCGACGCACTGCAGGCGTTGTGGTTGTCGATCGCGATCGGCAGCGGGGTCGCGATGCTCGTCGCGTTCGGCGCCCATGCCTTCGCGTCGCTGCTCGGCGACGACCCTGCCGCCATCGACGCGGCCACGACCTACCTGCGCATCAGCGCGATCGGCCTGCCCCTGCACTTCGTCACCATCGCCTCGATCGGGTACCTGTACGGCCTCCCGGACACCAAGCGGCCGTTCTACGTCGCCATCGCGGCGAACGTGCTCAACCTGGTCGTCGAGCTCGTGCTGGTGTTCGGCCTCGACCTCGGCATCGCCGGCAGTGCCTGGGGCACCGTGCTCGCGCAGGCCGTCGCCGGGGTGGTGATGCTCGCGATCGTCGTCCCCCGCCTGCGGGCCGACGGCCTCCACCGGCTGAGCGTGGACCGCTCCGTGATGTGGGAGGTGCTGAAGGTCGGCGGGCACCTGGTGCAGCGCACCGGCTTCTTGCTCCTCGCGCTCGCGATGTCAACCTACGCCGCCTCCGCGGTGGGCACCGACGCGCTCGCCGGCCACCAGGTGGCGCTACAGCTCTTCCTCTTCCTCGCGATCGGCGTCGACATGTTCAAGGTTGCGGGCACCGCGCTCGTCGGGCATGCGCTCGGCGCGCAGGACGAGGCGCAGGCCGTGGACGTCGTCGAGCACATGTACGGCTGGGGATGGCGCTCGGGAGTGGTCCTCACCGGCGCCGCGCTCGTCCTCGCGCCGGTGCTGCCGGCGGTGTTCTCGCCCGATGCCAGCGTGCAGGACGCGGCCACCGTCGCCATGCTCGGGCTGGGGGCGATGCAGCTCCCTGGTGCCTTCACGTTCGTACTGGACGGTGTGCTCATGGGGGCGAACGACTTCGCGAACCTGCGCTGGCAGACGACGATGGCGTTCGCCGTGTCGCTTCCCGTGTTCGTCGCCGTGCGCTTGTGGCCATCGCTCGGCCTGCCGGCGGTGTGGGCCGGGCTGCTGCTGTGGATCTGCACTCGCGCGGCGTTCAACAACCGTCGGGTCCGCAGCCGGCGGTGGATCGCGAGCGCGGCCGGAGTGAGGTGAGCCCCGCCGCAGCGCTAGGGCAGGGCGGTTGAGCGGGCGAGCAGTGCCGCCCCCCGGTCGCCGACGGGCACCTCGCCGGCCAGCGCGATTGCGGCTGGGCTCATCTTGGCGAGGGTCTTGCGCACGATGACCTCGGCCCGGTCGTCGTCGACGATCCGCTCCAACAGCTCGGCGTACTGGGTCTGCAGGAAGACCAAGCAGGCGCAGTCCTCCACCGTCTGTGCCTCGGGGTCGGTTCCCAGGCCAGCCCGCGACACCAGCTGGCGAGCCCGGCCGACCGACGCGGCGGGCAGCCCGAGCGGCGCGAGCACCTCGCCGAGCGCGTCGGCGTGCACCTGCTTCAGAGCGTGGCGCCAGCGCAGGTACCCGCTGCGCCCCGCCGGGTAGTCGTCGCGCTCGACGGTCCAGCGACGGATGTGATGGGCACGCACCGCGTATGCCAGGGCGTCGGATGCGTCGCCGCGCAGCCGCGCCAGCCATGCCGAGGCCAGCTCACCCTGCAGCTGCGCACGCGGCCGGCGCCGGCCCTCCCATTCCACGGTGTTCGGGTCGGCCGCGTTCGCAGCGTCGATCACGGCGAGGACCGCGGCGCGTGCGTTCACGCACACTCACTCTGGCCGAGCACCACCTCGAACGGGGCCGCCTCGTCGAAGTCGACGTAGTACTCCGGCGCCTCCTCCGGGCTCGGGAAGTGGTCGAGGTCGGCCAGCCCCACGGCGATTGCTCTCGCGCCGCCGGCCCTGTCCATCCAGTCGCGGAACGACTCCGCCGCGACGCGCTCCGCGGCGAAGCGGCGCACGACGCGCACGACTGCCTCGGGGGCGTTGCGCGCCGGTAGGCGCAGCGCCTTGTCGCCGAAGTGGGCCTGCTCCTCACCGACGAAACCACCGAGCAGCATCTGGTAGCCGGGTGCGGTGCGGCCGTGGGCACGACGCTCGGCGCCGAAGAAGCCGATGTCGGCCACGTGGTGCTGCCCACACGAGTTCATGCAGCCGGAGATGTTGACGCGCAGCCCGCCCACCTCGGCCAGACCCTCCTCCTCCAACCGGTCACCGATCGCCTTGGCCAGGCCGCGGGACTGGGTGATCGACAGGTTGCAGGTGTCCGCCCCAGGGCACGACACGACGTCACGGACCAGCTCGGCACCGGGGCGGCTCATCGCCAACGACCGCAGGCGCTCGTACAGGACCGCCAGCTGGTCCTCGGCGAGTCCCCGGAAGACGATGTTCTGGCGGTTCGTCAGGCGCACGGTGGCCCCGAGCTCACGCTGGAGCGCGGCGAGCCCGCGGAACTGCTCGGGCGTGACGTCACCGAGCTCGGCCCAGGCGTACGCGGAGACGGTGCCGTTCGCCACGCCGCGCACCACGTTGGCGTCGACCCAGCGCGAGTAGTCGTCCTTGCGGCTGAGCGTCACCGGGGTGCCCTGCCCGATCGGCGTGGAGGCACCTGCGCCGGCGCCCGCCGGCTCGTCGCCGAAGGCCAGCACCTCGGCCGGGATCCCTTCCGGCCACGACGACGACGCCGGCAGGTGACGGCGCGCGGCCAGCACGCGGCGGCGCACCTCGTCGATGCCGAGCGTGTCGACGACCCACTTCATGCGGGCCCGGATCCGGTTCTCGCGGTTGCCCGTCTGCTCGAACACGCGCAGCACGGCCTCGATCGTCGCCAGCAGGTCTGCGCGGCTCGTGAACTCCTCGACGGCCAGCGCCGGATGGGGGTTGGCACCGAGTCCACCGGCGACATAGACACGGAAACCCGCTTCGACCGTGCCGTCGTCACGCAGACGCGTCGTGGCGACGACGCCGACGTCGTTGAACATCGCCTGCCCGCAGTCCGTCGCACAGCCGGAGAAGTTGATCTTGAACTTCCGCGGCAGACGCTGGCCGAGCGGGTTGCGCAGGAAGTGGCGGAACGCGGCCTCGGCCCACTGGGTGATGTCGAGCACCTCGTACGGGCAAGCCCCGGCCAGATGGCAGCCCTGCACGTTGCGCACCGTGTCCCCACAAGCCTCCCGGGTGGTCAGGCCCACCGACCCGAGCTTGCGCATGACGGTCGGGATCTCGTCGAGCTGCACGAAGTGGAACTGCACGTTCTGGCGGGTGGTGATGTGCCCCCAGCCGCGCGAGTGCGCCTCGGCGATGTGGGCCAGCATCTCCAGCTGCTCCGGGGTGGCGCTGCCGTAGGGAGCCTTCACCCGGACCATGTGGTTCTCGCCGCCCTGGCGCTGGCCGTAGATGCCGTTCGCCAGGCGGAACGTGCGGAAGACGTCGTCGTCGATGCGCCCGGCGCGGAAGTCGGCGAGCATCCGTTCGAACTTGGCCGCGTCGGCCTCGATCTCTGGCTCGCTCGGCGCGAGGACTCTGTCGTGTAGCACGGGGTTCATCTGGCGTCCTCCGTCAGTGCGAGAAGGTGTGGGCGCAGATCGAGCGCGGCCACCGCGCCGACGACGATCACCGATGGGCTCTCGACGGGCTCGGTGCCGAGCTCGCCGAGCGTCATGCGCTGCTCGCGCTGGGTGGCCAAGGTGGCATCGGTGACGACGGCGACCGGGGTGTCGGCGGCCATCCCGCCGGCGATCAGGCGCAGCGCGATCGACCGCGCCCGGGCAGCGCCCATCAACACGACGAGCGTGGTCCCGAGCCGGGCGAGCGCCCCCCAGTCGAGCACCTGGTCGTTGGCCGGGTCCTGGTGGGCGGTGACCACCGTGAAGCCGCTCGAAGCGTGCCGCGAGGTCAGCGGGATCCCCGCCGCCGCCGGCGCGGCCACAGCCGACGACACACCGGGCACGACGATCGCATCGATGCCGGCGGCGCGCAAGGCAGCGAGCTCTTCCCCGCCGCGTCCGAACACGTGCGGGTCTCCGCCCTTCAGTCGCACCACGCATTCGAACCTGTTGGCGCGGTCGACGAGCAGGTCGTTGATCGCCGCCTGGGTGTCGCCCGCACTCGGCACCTTGCCGACGTCGAGGCGCTCGGCCCAAGGCGGCACCATCGCGAGGATCTCGTCGGACACGAGCCGGTCGTGGACGACGACGTCGCAACGCCCCAGCAACTCGGCCCCGCGCAGCGTGAGCAGACCCGGGTCACCCGGGCCCGCTCCGACCAGGTAGACGGTCACGACGCCTCCTCCAGCTCCAGCGCCTCGCGCAGCAGCGACCTCGCATCGGCGGTCCGGCCCTCGGCGACCAGGTCGACGAGGCCGCCGTCGAGGGCGATGAACCAGCCCCGGTGTTCCGTCGGCCGACCGGCCGCCAGCATCCCCCGGCGGGTCTCCGCCAGCAGCTCGAGCACGTCGACGAGGTGCGCCGGCAGGTTCGCCTCTATCCGGTTGCGCACCCACGAGGCGAAGGCCGGGCTGCGCCCCGCACTGGACACCGCGATCTGCAGGTCGCCGCGGCGCAGGATGGAGGGCAGGGTGAACGTGCAGAGGGCGGGTACGTCGGCGACGTTCACCGGCACGCCGACGGCGCGGGCGTCGTTCGACACCTGCGCGTCTACGTCGGGGTCACCGGTGGCCGAGATGGCCAGCCGGTACGAGGCCACCTCGCCGCGCCGGTAGCCCCTGCGGTGCCAGCGGACCCGCGGGTTCTCGCGCAGCTCGGCGACGGCGTCGGGCGCGACGACGGTGACCGCGGCCCCGCAGCCGAGCAGGCCGGCCACCTTGCGTGCGGCCACCTCACCGCCACCGACGACGAGGCAGGCGACGCCGTCGACGTCGAGGTTCACCGGGTACTTCGGTGCGCTGGCGGGGCGTTCGTCCTTCACCAGTTCGTCCGTCACCAGTTCGTCCTTCACGAGTTCGTCCATCGACTACAGGTGCAGCCCGCACTCGGTCTTGGCGGTGCCCCGCCAGCGACCCGCCCGAGCGTCCTCGCCGTCCACGACCGGCTCCGTGCAGGGCCAGCAGCCGATCGAGGGATAGCCCTCGGACGAGAGCGGGTTCACCACCAGGTCGTGCTCGGCCACGTAGCGATCGACGTCGTCGTCGCTCCATGTGGCGAGCGGAGCCAGCTTCACGAGGCCGCGGCCGTCGACCGAGATCACCGGCGTGGCGCGCCGGGTGTCCGCCTCGCTGCGGCGCAGGCCCGTCATCCAGGCGTCCTTGCCGGCCAGCGCCCGGTCGAGCAAGGTCCTCTTGCGGGCCGCGCAGCACGCCTCCGTGCCGGCCGCGAACAGGTCGGGCGCTTGGGGGTCGGGCCGCTCCACGCGCAGGTCGAACCCGTAGCGGGCATGGGCCCGGCGGAGGGTGACGATGGTCTCGGAGAAGTGAAAGCCGGTGTCGAGGAACACCACCTCGACGTCGGGATCGACCGTCGTCGCGAGGTGGACGAGCACCGTGTCGGCCATCGACGCCGCGACGCAGATCCGTCCCGCGAAGGTCCCGAGGCCCCACGCGACGACGTCGCGGGCCGACCACGTCTCGAACCGACCGGCGAGGCGGTCGGCGTCGATGGCAACCGTGGCGGCGAATCTCGTCACGCGGACCTCCTCGGAAATCCTGACATATTCCATAAATCTGATCGGAACAGTCATATTTCCACGCCAGGCGTGCTTCCGCAAGCCCGTCGGGGTCTGCACCGCCAGGCCGCGAGGCCGGCCGAGAGGGGGCGGTTCAGGCAGGAGGGACGGCGCGGTCGCTCACCCAGTTGCCGTGGAACCCGAACGGCACTCGCTGGGGCAGTGGTACGCGCGCCACGTATCCGCGCCCGAAGTCCTGCGCGTCGAGGACCACGAACTCGGCCCTTCCCTGCGGGAGATCGTGCACGAACGTCATCAGCCAGCCGTCGTCTTCGACCGTGGACCCCTCGCGCCCGACGAACACCGGCTCACCGCCGGCGCGGCCCGGTCCGTGGTCGAACACCTCGCTCGAGCCTCGCGCCAGGTCGTGCTTCAGGGTCGGCCACCCCTCGCCCGGCGTCACCGACGGCGACGCGCAGTAGCCGTACCTGTGCTCCTTGCCGGTCAGCGAGCCGCGGTGGCGGGGGAACTCGTTCGACCGCTCGTCGACCACGGTGACCGAGCAGGTTCGCTCGGCGTGGTCGACGACCCAGCGCTCGAGCCGGCCCACGCCGTCGCCGAACGGGCCGAGGATCTCGGCGGCGAACATCGTGTCGTACACGCACAGGTCGACGACCACCTTGCCGTCTTCGGTGTCGTAGGCGTTCAGCGGATGGAACGAGTAGCAGAGCGGGGCGTCCACCCACGTGATCTCGTCGGCGTCGCCCTCGCGCGGCAACAGGCCGAGGCGGTTGCCGTAGTCGGGGTTCCAGCGGAACGGGAAGCGCCCGGCGAACGCGAGGTCGAAGTCGACCGTGCACGGCTGGTCGTACACGATGGCGAAGCGTCGCGTCAGCGACATGTCGTGCAGCATCGTCATCCCCGGCAGGGCGATGTCGACCGTTCGCCTCACCCGCCCGTCGGTGCCGACGACGATGTACTGCACGTGATCCATCCACTCCTGCCAGGAGTAGGCCACGGCGTGCAACTCGGCGGTGTCGGGGTCGACCTTGGGATGGGCAGTGAACGCGCCGGGGAGCGTCCCGTAGAAGTCGTTGCGGCCGACGGTCTCCAACTCGTAGTCGAGCTCTACCGGGCACCCGCCGGCCTCGACGATCGCCCACGTCGTGCCGGCGAAGCCGCCGACGTTGGTGTTCGGGCCGAACGGGCTCGAGTTCCAGTTGCGGCCCTCGATGTCGGGCATACCGCGCGTCTCGCTCAGCCGGGTCGAACCCACGTAGCGGTTGCGGTACCACTCGGCGCGCCCGGAACGCAGGCGGATGCCGTGCACCATGCCGTCACCGAGGAACCAGTGGTGTGTCGCCGGATCGGCGACGCCGAGCGGGTTGGGGCCGTTGCGCAGGTAGCGCCCGAGAAGTTCCTCGGGCAGCTCACCGATCACGTCGAGGTCGAATGCGGTGACCTCCTCCGTGACCGGGGCGTAGTTGCCCTCCAGGTAGCGGTTGGTGACGGTCGTGGCCATCGGGCGCCCCCCATCTGCGGTCGCTGGCACAAACAGCCATTGTCGTGGCCGGCCGGCAGACCGTCAACCGGGCAGGCTCAGCCCGGCCAGAGCAGCGGGAACAACCGATGCTCCATCGGCACCCCTGGGGCAAGCTGGTCGGCGAGGCCGGGGAACTCCGGTGAGGTCTTCCACGGACGCGGCGCGTGCACCATGTCGTCGCCGAGCAGGCGGACGCCGAACACACGTCGGCGCTGCGCCCCGGGGACGCCACCGGCGGCGTGGAGGGTCAACATGTTGAAGGCGACCGCGTCGCCGACTTCGAGATCCCAGCCGAGGATGTCGAACGCGCCGCGATCGGCGTCGATGTCGGGCAGTTCGGCCAGGCTTCCCTCGGGGAACCACTTCGCCTCGTCGTCGAGGAACGATCGGGGCATCATCCACGGGCCGCGGTGTGACCCGGCGACGAACTCGAGCGTCGACTCGCGCGGCACGGGGTCGACGGGGATCCAGAAGCTGATGTTCTGCGCCCCCTCGACGTTGTAGTACGGCTCGTCCTGGTGCCAGGGCGTGCGCTGCTGCGTGCCCGGCTCCTTCACGAGCACATGGTCGTGGAACAGGCGCACCGTGGTGCTGCGCATCAAGCGCGCCGCCGTCGCCGCGAGCGGCGAATGGAAGATGATGTGCTCGAAGGCCGGGTTCTCCTGCCACGTACAGAAGTCCTCGAAGAACTTGCCCGGGTCGTCGTCCCTGCTCGCCACCTTCGCCCGCCAACTCGGATGGGCGATGTCGAAGTCGATGCCGCGCCGCAGCTGTTCGACCTCGGCGTCGGTGAGCAGGCCACGCAGCAGAACCGCGCCGTCGCGCGCGTACGCGCTGACGGCAGAGTCCGGTGCAGCGGCCAGAGCCCGCAACGACCGGCCCTCCAACTCGGCGGGAGTGGGCGACGACATGGTTCGGCCCATGCTGGAACCGCATTGCGGCCCGGCCAAGGGTCGAAGGTCCCGCGACACGCTCGCGTCTGGCATCGTGGCCACGATGCCCTACACGCCGATCGTCGGGACTCTCTGCTACGTCTGGGATCGCGCGAACGACCGAATTCTCTTGGTGCACCGCACGGGTCGCCCCGACGACGAGCAGTTCGGAAAGTGGAACGGGCTCGGCGGCAAGCTCGAGCGTGACGAGGACGTCGCCGGCTGCATGCGCCGGGAGTTGGCCGAGGAGGCGGGGATCGCGGTCACGTCGATGGAGTTGCGCGGCACGATCTCGTGGCCCGGCTTCGGACCGAACGGCGAGGACTGGCTCGGCTTCGTGTTCCTCGTCGACCACTGGACCGGCACACCCCATTCGGCGAACCCGGAGGGGCCGCTCGAGTGGGTGCCCCGCCCACGCCTGCTCGCCGCGTGCAGCGAAGATCCCGTGGAGCGCGAGTCGGCCGAGCTCGACATGTGGGAGGGCGATCGTTTCTTCCTGCCGCTGGTGTTCGACTCCGACCGCCGCTCGTTCCACGGGGTGATGCCCTACGAGGAAGGCCGCCCCGTCGGCTGGCACTACGAGCGCCCGTGAGGAGCCGCTCCACCGGGCGGCGGGTGGAACGGGGGCGGCTAGCGTTCGGCGTCGAAGGGGCCCGGGGAGAGCGACACACGATGAGCGAGCTGATCGAGACCCGGCGCATCTTGCTCGGCGGGACCGCGACAGAGGTACGCCGCGACGGAGACATGCTCGTCGCCGCCGACGGGCGCATTGTGCCCGCGGCCGCAGCGGTGCACCTGGCACCGGTGGAGCCCACCAAGATCGTCTGCTGCCACCTCAACCACGTGTCGAGGGTGCACGAGTTCGGCACCGTCTCCCTTCCGCCCGCGCCGACCTACTTCCACAAGCCGGTGTCCGCGCTGAACGCTCACGGCGGCGACGTCGTGCGCCCGAGCAACTGTCGGTGGCTCAACTACGAGGGCGAGGTCGCGATCGTCATCGGGCGGACGTGCCGGAACATCGCATACGGCGAGGCGGCGGACTACGTCGCCGGTTACACGATCGCGAACGACTTCGGCCTGCACGATTTCCGTGACACCGACTCCGGCTCGATGCTGCGCGTGAAGGGGGCCGACACCTTGTGCCCGCTCGGACCGGGCCTGGTGCGCGGCTGGGACCATCGCGCGAAGCGGATGCGCACGCTCGTCAACGGCGAGGTGCGCCAGGACGGATCCACCGACGAGATGGCCTGGGACATGCACTACCTCGTGGCCGACATCGCGCGACTGATCACCC
The DNA here is from genome assembly GCA_016700055.1 of Actinomycetota bacterium. Taxonomy (NCBI): domain Bacteria; kingdom Bacillati; phylum Actinomycetota; species Actinomycetota bacterium. Next base: position 2,159,460 of record CP064997.1, on the reverse strand, counting down.
TCGTGCCCGGCGACGTGATCCTCTCCGGCACTCCGGCGAACAGCCGCCCGGTGGTGCCGGGCGACGTGGTGACGGTCGAGGTCGAAGGACTCGGCGAGCTGACGAACACGATCGTCGCCGCGGCACCGGTGAGCGACGAGGTCGGCGCGCAACCGACGGAGACCGAAGAGGTGCTGTCGACCGCGCTCGGCGGCGACTGGGCGCTGCGCGGCCAGCGCGCGCCACACCGGACAGAGCTGAGCGAGCTGCCGTACCCACGCATCCGGCCGCGCCATGGCGGCGGGGAGCAGCGATGACCGTTGCCGAGCGCGAGCACGCGCGCGTCGACGTCGGCGGCACGTCGGTATCCGTCGACCACTACATCGGCGGGCGGCGAGTGGCGTCGGCCGAGACGTTCGAGGACCGCACGCCCCTCGACTGGCAGGTGGTGCTCGCCGAGGTGTCGAGGGGCGATGCCGAGATCGCCGGGCTCGCCGTCGACGCCGCCGTCGACGCGTTCCCGGCCTGGAGCGCGATGGGCGTCCACGGCCGCGGCGAACTGCTGAGGAGGCTGGCCGACCTGATCGACGAGAACGTCGCCGGCATCGCCCCGGTCGAGTCACTCGACATGGCGATGCTGGAAGAGAGCCTGCGGCTGCGGGTGCTCTCGCGCGGCGCCCGCAACTTCCGCGCGTACGCCGACCTCGCCGAGCAGTACGAGGAACGGGTGTGGAGCTCGTTCGGCACCGCCAACCGCGTCGTGCGGATGCCGGCCGGGCCGACGGTGGTGATCACACCGTGGAACGCGCCGTTCATGCTGTCGACGTGGAAGTGCGCACCGGCGCTCGCGGCCGGCAACACGGTCGTGTTGAAGCCCGCCGAATGGTCGCCGCTCTCGTGCAGCCTTCTCGCCGACCTGGCGGACGAGGCCGGCCTGCCCCCCGGCGTGTTCAACGTGGTGCAGGGCATCGGCGAGGAGGTCGGCGCCGCGCTGGTCGGCGACACGCGCGTCCGGCGGATCAGCTTCACGGGCTCGCCCGAGACTGCGCGCCACATCGGCGTCGCGGCCGCCCGCAACATCGTGCCGTTCACCGCCGAGCTTGGTGGCAAGGGACCCTTCGTCGTGTTCGCCGATGCCGACATCGATGCCGCGGCACGCAAGGCCGCCGCGATGTACGACGACTCCGGTCAGGTGTGCCTGGCGGGCACCCGCCTGCTCGTGCAGGAGGCGGCCAGGGACGAGTTCCTCGATCGGTTCCATGGCCATACCGACGCCCACGTGCTCGGCGACAGCCGTGACCCGGCCACGACGATCTCGCCGCTCATCCACCCCGACCACCTCGCGCGGGTCGCCGGGTTCGTGGACCGCGCGCGGGCGAACGGCGACCGCATCGTGCGCGGCGGGAGGCTCTGGCGAGAGGGCGGGCTGTGGTACGAGCCGACGCTGATCGAGCCGGTCGGCAACGACTCCGAGGTGGTCCAGCGCGAGATCTTCGGTCCGGTGCTCACGTTCCAGGCCTTCTCCACCGAGGCCGAGGCGATCACGCTCGCCAACTCGACGCCGTACGGTCTGTCCGCGATCGTGTACACCTCGTCGGCCGTACGAGCCGAACGCATGGGCGAAGCGATCAGGGCCGGGACCATCTGGACGAACTGCTTCCTCGTGCGCGACCTCACCGCGCCCTTCGGCGGGTGCGGGATCAGCGGCCTCGGGCGCGAAGGCGGCGACTACGCGCTCGATTTCTCGAGCGACTTGAAGACCCTGCAGGTCTTCGACGGCACGGTGAGTTGAAGCCGAAGGACGGAGGAACCATGGGAGAGATCGTCGGAGCCGCACTCGTCGCCCACGTGCCGACCATCGTGCTGCCCGAAGACCAGCGCCGGCAGCTCAACGAGAACAAGGAGATCTCCCTCGTGCCCGGCCTGCACCGGCTGCGGCGGGAGGTGCTCGACGAGCTCGCCGCGGACACCTTCGTCGTCCTCGACAGCCACTGGTTCACCACCGTCGAGTTCGTCGTCACCTCACACGAACGTCGGACCGGGTTCTACACGAGCGAAGAGCTCCCCCGGGGCATGGCGTCCGTGCCGTTCGACTTCCCCGGCGACCCGGAGCTGGCCCACGCGATCGCCGCCGCCGGAGCGCGCCGTGACGAGTGCTGGATCACCCCGATCGACGACCCCTACCTGCCGATCCACTACCCCACCGTCAACTTGTTGCCGTTCCTCCAGCGCGACGAGCGCTGGGTCTCGGTCAGCGTCTGCCAGACGGCCGAGCCGATCGACTTCCTCACCGTCGGCGAGGCCATTGCCGAGGCCGTCGCCGGCACGGACCGGCGTGTCGTGCTGCTGGCCTCTGGCGCGATGAGCCACACGTTCTGGCCGCTGCGCGAGCTGCGCCGGCACGAAGCGTCCGATCCGGTGCACATCTTCACCCAGGCCGCGCGTGCGGCCGACGAGCGCGTGCTCGCCGCTTGGGCGAGGGGCGACCATGCCGGCGTCATCGACGACATGGCGAACTACGCCGCCTACAAGCCGGAGGGCCGCTTCGGTCACTACCTGATGATGGTCGCCGCCATCGGCGGGCGCTCGTGCCGCGCCGTCGGGCGCCGGTTCAGCGACTACGAGAACTCGATCGGCACGGCGCAGGTCCACGTGAACTTCGAGCGCCCCGCGGGCGGCTGGACGAGCTGACGCGCTACTCGGCGCGCCGGCGGCCGCGGCGGGGGATCACCTGGGTGTCCTTGCGCACGACGACTACCGCGGCCGGCGACTTCGCCTCGCACAGCCGGGCGACCGACCCCGGCAGCCATCGCTGCAGGCCGGTGGCCGCACCGACCACGAGCATCGCGGCCCCCTGCGACTCGGCACACAGCTGCTTCACCGGATCGCCGTCGAGGATCGTGCGGGTGATCCGCTCGTCGTCGGCGGCGTCACCGAGCGCCTCCCGCAACAGCAGGTCGAGGCGCGCGGCAGCCTCTGACGCGCTCACCTCGGTGCCGACGGTGGCCGCCACCCCGAGTGGGTCGGCCATCACCACCGGCTGGGCTCGCACCAGGACGGCGTCGAGCGTGGCGTCGCGCTCCAAGGCCTCCTCGTACGCGAACCGCAACGCGTTGATCGTAGCCTCGCCCCCGCCCACACCGACGACGACGCGCTCACGCCCCGAGTCGGGGGACAAGGCGTCGAACCCTCCGTCGGGCGCATCGGCGTCCATGACGCGCAGTCTGGCACCGGCGCCGGCGCGCGTACAGCCACCGTGCTACGTAGGGCCCGCGGCGCGCCGATCCAAGTCACGTCGTCGACGCCGCAGCCACCGACTCCTCGGCACTGCGCCGGGCCGCCAGGCGGGCACGCAGCGGCACCGGCTGCTCGGCCCGGCGAGTACCCCAGTCGTACACCACCACCGTGTCGGCGATCACGTCGTGCATGGCCCGCCGGCGACGACCGAGGACGATGCCGAACAGACCTAGGCCGAGTAACGCCATCGACCACGGCAGGCAGAGCACACGCACCAAGGCGCGCCAGGGGCCGATACGCGTGCCGTCGCCGCGCAGCACGCGCAAGCCGACCAACGCCTTGGCCGGACTGCGACCGGTAGCCGCGAGGGGCAGCCAGAACCACAGGAAGACCCAGATCGCGAACAGGGTCCACCCGAGCCACGGCGCGATGGTGAGCTGGCGTTCGTCGCGGGTGATCGCGTCGTAGAAGAACCCGAGCACGGCCCCGGCCAGGCCGAACAAGGCCACCGACGCGGACGCGTCGAGCGCGTGGGACACGAGGCGGCTGAACGGCCCGGCGAAGTGGCCGCTCACGTCCCGCCGCGTCGGCAAGCCCTCGGGGATCGGGGCGTCGCTCTGCAGGGCAGCGGCCGGTCCGAGCACCGCATCGGCGCCGCTGCGACCGAGCACGCGGTCGACGACCGCGCTGCCCGCGCCGTCCAGACGGACGAGTTGGCGACGGGCGAGATCGAGCGTCGACAGTGCCATCTCCTGGGTGCCGCGGCTCATGAGCGGGATCAGCTCCATCTCGGACAAGAGCGCGTCGAGGTCGAGGCGATCGGCGATGCGGTTCACGTCGAGACGGTCGACGAGCGCGTCCAGGTCGAGGCGGTTCGCGATCGCGTTCACGTCGAGCCGACTCACCAGCAGGTCCAGGTCGAGGCGGTCGGCAATCGCGTTCACGTCGAGTCGACTCACCAGCAGGTCCAGGTCGAGGCGGTCCGCGATGCGGTTCACGTCGACCCTGGCGATCAGCGCATCCACGTCGAGCGCGTCGACGATCGCGTCGACGTCGAGCGACTCGACCAGCGCCTCGGTCTCGATGTTGCGCATCACGGCCGGGGCGGCGCGACCGACGAGCCGGCCGAGGCTTCTGCCGAAGATGCCACCGTGCTCGGCGTGCTCACCGTGCTCGACGTGCTCGTACTTGGGCACAGGCGTCTCCGACCTGTCGTGTGTGCGACCTGTGGTGTGTGGCGACTGGTGTGTGTGGCGACTGGTGTGTGGCGACCCCGACCCCCGAATGCTAGGCGGGTATCGTTCGGCGCGACGGAGAGGGGACGGGGGTGACGAGAGCGTCGCAGTCCGGTGCGCCTGGCGACGATCCGACCGACCTGGTGCGAGCCGAGGAGGACGTGCGTGCCCGGGTCCGCGAGCTGCGCCTCGACACCGGCGCGCTGGCGGCCATCTCCAACGTCTACCGGGTGGCGAACGCGGTGCGCACCCACATGGAGCAGACCGTGCTGCGCGAGGACGACCTGTCGTGGACCTCGTTCCAGGTGCTCTGGGTGCTCTGGATCTGGGGCGAGATGGAGACCCGTCATGTCGCCGCCGAGTGCGGCATCGCGAAGGGGACGCTGACCGGGGTGCTCGCCCGGCTCGAAGCACGCGGCTTGCTGCACCGCGCCCCGCACGAGAGCGACCGTCGCCTGGTGCGCGTCGGGTTGTCCGCGGCCGGTGACACCCTGCTGGAGCGGCTCTACCCACGCTTCAACGCCCAGGAGGTCGCCGTCACCAACCGCCTCGACGAGACGCAGCGCCACGAGCTCGCCCACCTGTTGCGCGAGGTGCTGCGCTCGGTCGACGACCTCTAGGCGTCGACCCCGGCCGAGGGGGCAGCAGTACCCAGGTATGCAGCTTGCACGCGGGGATCCGCCTGGATCGCGCCCGGGTCACCGACCGCGATCACCTCGCCCTGGTCGAGGCAGTAGATGCGGTCGCAGATCCCGGTGATGAAGCCAAGGTCGTGGTCGATGACGATCACTCCCGCGCCGACGGCCGCGGCCGTGTCGCGCACCAGCGCGATCATCCCCAGCGACTCGGTGTCGCTCATCCCGCTCGTCGGCTCGTCGAGCAGCAGGAACGACGGTGCGCTGGCCGCAGCTCTCGCCAGCTCCAGGCGGCGAGACGTGCCGTAGTCCAGCTCACGCGCCCGCCGCTCACGCACGTCCCACAACCCGACCCGCACGAGGAGCGCGTCGACGTCGGCGCGCGAGCGCTGGCGACGATGGCGTCCGGCAACGATCGCCGCGGTCTCGACGTTCTCGCGCACCGTCAGCGCCGGATAGAGACGCAGGTTCTGGAACGTGCGCACCAGGCCGGCGCGGGCGATGCGGTAGGTGGAGGTGTTCGTCAGGTCGACCCCGTCGAGGGTGACCCGACCCTCGTTCGCGGCGACGATCCCGGTGATCACGTTGAGCAGCGTCGTCTTACCAGCACCGTTCGGCCCGATGATGCCGACCACCTCGTGGTTGGACGCGTCCAGATACGCACGGTCGAGCACGCGGAAACCGCCGAACGTGACCTCGATCTCGGCGGCCGAGACGTGCTCCGGGCTCGGCGTGGCCACCGGGGCCGCGGCCGGCGGCGCGGTCTCACGGCGCGTGCGGAACCTGCGCAGCGCCCACCGGTCGAGCTCCCAGTCGCCGAGCAGGCCGCCCGGGCGCAGGATCATGAACCCGAGCATCGCCCCGCCGAGGAAGATCTGGCTGAGCCCGTCACGCAGCAGCCATCCGAGCCCGGTGACGTCGACGTCGGGTCCGGCGAGGTAGCGCGTCACTTCGTTGCCTGCCGTCATCAGCGCGACGCCGGCCATCGCCCCGGTCAGGCTGTTGCGACCGCCGACGATCAGCATCACGAGCGTGAGCAGCGTGTACTCGAAGAAGAAGAACTTCGGCGTGATCGTGCCGAGTTGGTACACGCGCAGCGACGCGGCGACCGCGACGACCGCCACCGAGAGCAGCAGCGCGGCCATCTGCGGCCACACCGGGTTGATGCCGACGGCGCGCGCGGCGAGGTCGTCCTCGCGCGACGCCTGCGCCAAACGACCCGTGTTGCTCGCCTTGAACACCGCGGCGGCGACGAGCGAGCAGACGAGCGCGAGGTAGATCCACCCCCGCCCTTGCAGCGTCTGGCCGACGGTGAAGGTCAACCCAGCGCGGTCGCCACCGGTGAGCTCTGTCCAGTTGATCGCCACCTCGTGCGTCATGAACAGCAACGCGAGGGTGATCACGGTCGCCGAGACCGCGCCGGACTTCGCGCCGGACCGCGCCAGGCCGAGCCCGACTAGCGCTCCGACGGCCACCGTGACGACCACCGCGACGAGCGTCGCCTGGAGCGGCGTCAGGTGGACGTCGCCGAGACCGAACGGCGCGTCGGGGATCACCCGCTGCTTGCGATCCGGTGAGATCGCCGTGACGGCGAAGGCGTAGCCGGCGATGGAGGCGAAGCCCATGTGGCCGAAGGAGAGGATCCCCGTGTTGCCGATGTAGATCTGGAGGCCGACGACCATCACCGCGTTGATCAGGCCCTGGGTGACGAGCGCATCACGTGATGCACCGCCGCCGGCCGCGTAGAGCAACCCTCCACCGACCAGCACGGCGAAGATCACGATCGCCGACGCCGTGGGTGCCACGACGCGCCGTACGGGATCGACCTTCGTCACACCCGCTCCGCGTGGCCGACGCGCACGATGCCCTCCGGGCGGAAGATGAACAGCAGCGCGATGAGCAAGAACACGAAGCCGTCGGTCAGCCCGGAGATGTCGGTCGGCAGCCACGAGCGCAGGAGCACCTCGGCCAGACCGAGCACGAGCCCGCCGATCACCGCCCCGGGCAGGCTGCCGAGGCCACCGATGATCGCCGCCAGCACCCCCTTCAGCATCGGCGTCTGCCCGAGGTCGGGCTGGGCCCGCCCGCCACGCATCAGCCAGAACACCGCCGCGACCCCGGCGAGCGCGCCGGCGAGCGCGAAGGCGCCCTGGATCACGCGGCTCGACCGCACGCCCATCAGCCGGGCGGCGTCGAAGTCGAGGGCGGCCGCGCGCAGCGAGATGCCGAACACCGTCTTCTCCATCAGCCAGACGGTGACGAGCAGGGTCACCGCCGTGGCCGCGATGGTGAGCAGGTCGAACACCTCGAGGTTGATGCCCGCGACACCGACGGTGTTGTTGACCCACTCCGGGCTCGGGAAGATCCGCACGTTGGCCGACACGTACATGACGAAGATCGCCTGCACCACGAAGTGCACTCCGAACGACGTGAGCAGCAACGTGAAGTCCGCCGCGCCGCGCACCCAGCGGAAGGCGACGAACTCGATCGCCACGGACGTCGCGATGGACGTGAGGAAGATCGCCGGGACCGCCACCCACCAGCTTCCACCGGACACGGCGAGGATCCAGTAGCTCATGTAAGCGCTGACCGTGATCAGCTCGCCGTGGGCGAAGTTGACGAGGTGCATCACACCGAAGATCACCGCGATGCCGAGCGCGAGCAGCGCGTAGATGCCGCCGCGACCGAGGCCGTCGACGAGGTTCTGGATCAGCTCGGTCATCGCTCGCGGGCCTCTGAGTGTTGGGCTCCGACGAACGTGTCGAACAGGTCGTCGCGCGCGAGCAGCTGCGCGGCGGGGCCTTCGATCGAGATCTCACCCGTGCGCATCACGTAGGCACGATCTGCGGCCTGCAGCATGCGCCTCGCATTCTGCTCGACGACGAGCAGCGTGCGTCCCTCCGCGCGTAGCCGGTCGACCAGCCCGAACACCATGTCGACGAGCGTCGGCGCCAGCCCGAGCGAGGGCTCGTCCATCAGCACGATCCTCGGCTTGGACATGAGCGCTCGCGCGATGGCGAGCTGTTGCGCCTCGCCACCGGACAGGTAGCCCGCCGACGTCGTCCAGCGGACCCTGAGCATCGGGAACAGGTCGGCCATCTCGTCGAGCAACGCCGGACGCTCCCGCGGGGCCACGGTGACGGCGCCGACGCGGAGGTTCTCGACGACGCTCAGGTCGACGAAGACCCGGCGATGCTCGGGCACCAACGCGAGCCCGGCGCGCAGCATGCGGTCGGGCGACCACCCGGTGACGTCGCGGCCCTCGAGGAGCACCCTGCCGCCCGATGGCGACAGCAGCCCGGCGACGGTGCCGAGCAGCGTGGTCTTGCCCGCGCCGTTCGGCCCGATCAGGCCGACGGCCTCTCCCTCACCGACCGACAGGCTGACCTCTCGTACGGCGCTGATCGAGCCGTAGCGAGTGGTGACCGCCTCGATCTCGAGCATCGAGACGACTGGTTCGGTTCAGCCTTCGATCGTGGCGGCGAGTGTGACCTCGCCGTCCACGATCTGGTGGATGAACACCGGCTTGTCGGGAACCCCGCCCGTCCCCGCGTACGTGGTGGTGCCGGTCATGGTGGTGAGCCCGGAGATGTTCGCGATGGCCTCACCGATCACCTTGGGGTCGGTCGACCCCGAATCGACGAAAGCCTGGGCGATGACCATGATCGAGTCGGCGGCGAGCCCGGCGAACGACGGGTTCTCCGCCGGCGAGCCGGTGGCCTCCTCGTACAGGGCGAGGAACCGGCCGAGGTGGTTGTCCGGCTCGGCGAAGGCGTGGGTCGTGTAGAACATCCCGTTCGCCGCGTCGCCTTCGGCGATCAGCCCGGTCGCCTCGAACGCATCGGCGCCCAGATAGGTGAGCTCCACCCCCAGCGCCTCGAGCTGCGCCCGCAGGGCTGTGACCTGGAACCCCGGAGCGGCGGTGAACAGGAGCTGGGGTGTCTCGTCGAGGTTGGAGATCTCGTTTGCCTGCGCCGAGAAGTCGGTGTCCTCGAAGGGCACGTACGTGTAGTCGCCGAGGATCGTCCCCCCGAGCTCTTCGAACGCGGCGGTGAACGTCTCGGGCACGTAGCCGAAGTAGGGCCCCGGGGCCGAGAGCGTGATCGCGGTCGTCCAGCCCTGGTCGATCGCGAACTGGGCCGCGGCCTCGGCCTGCGCGGTGTCGTCGAACGAGGCGAGATAGCTGAGCGCGCCGGGGTCGGCGAGCGCCGGCTCGGTGGAGGCCACGAACACCACCGGCACCTCACCTGCCGTCACCTGCAGCAGCGGCTGGCCGAAGTCGGCGAAGGGAGGCCCGAGGATGCCGTGGACACCCTGGCCGATCAGGTCCTGCGCAGCTCGCTGGGTGACCTCGGGATCGCCTTGGATGTCTTCGACGATGAGCTCGACCTTCGCACCGTCGACACCGCCGGCGCAGTTGACCAGCTCGACGAAGAACTCGGCCGCGGCGCTGGCCGGGATGTCGGCGAACCCGCCGGCCTCGGACTTGTCGGCGGCATAGCCGATCTTCAGCGGTCCACCCGTTGGCTCCGCGCAGTCGGCGAGATCGACGCCGAGCACGGCGTCGAGGTCGATCGCGCCGGTCGTGCCAGCCGGTGTGCTGGCGTCGGGGCCATCGGTGCTCGGCGCGCCGCTGTCCGGAGCCGTGTCCGGTGTCGTATCCGGCGTCGTGTCGCCGCTGCCGGAGTCGTCGCCGCCGCACGCGGCGAGAAGGGTGCCGGCCGCCACGGCCAGCGCGATCCATGACCTTCGTGCCACTTCGTTCCCCCTTCTACGCGGCTTCGGCCGCGGCCCTTCGCGGCGTGACGCTACACGACCCGGAGACGTGGGATTCAGGCGCCGATGCCGAGGTTGACGAGGCCGACCTGCGCTCCGACGTCGCCGGTGACGGCGACGAGCAGCCCGGTGGCGGCGACGTCGCCCGCGATCGCGTCGTCCTCGTTGCGCGTGCGCTGCGCGGGTTCACGCGCGTCGTATGGCGAGGTGGCGAGCACCCGCTCGTTCACCGCTTCGTCGAAGTACACCTGGGTGGTGAGCACGGTACGCGGCGAAGACCCCGAGGCGATCCAGACCTTCACGTGGATGTGGATCGCCCGTCCCGGGTACCACCCCGGGTAGAGCGTGGCGAACTCGACGATGCCGTCGTCTCCCGCCTGCTGGGTGCCGCGCAGGAACGTCGTCCCCGGGCCGGCGTCGTCGGTCGAGCCACCGTCGACGAACCCGGAGTAGTCGCCGCTCGGATCGGCATGCCAGATGTCCACGATCGCGCCGGGCACGGGCACACAGGCGGCGTCCACGACGCGCAGGCCGAGACGCAACGGTGCCCCGGCGACACCCTCGGTCACGTCGCGCCGCAGCAGATCGGCGACCAGGTAGAACGGCCCCTCGGTCTGCTCCGGCACGAGGGTGCAGGTCGCCAGACCGTCGAAGTCGGCGGCGCTGAAGGCGGTACCGGGCGACGGCGCGACGCTGGCGACCTCGGCCGTGGCCGCCGACGAGTCCACCGTGGCCGCCGAGTTGATCGAGCCGGCCGTGCCGGGTGTCGTCGGCGCCGCCGTGGCCGGCGAAGTCGCCTCGGTGACCTCGCTGGCGCTCGGCGGTGTGGTCGAGGCGGACGACCCGGCCCCGGGCGTTCCCCCGTCGTCGCTGCTGCAGGCGGCCAGGCCGGCAGCCACCAGGCCGCCGCCTCCGAGGGCGAGCAGCCGGCGGCGGGTGATCGGCGTCTGGGGCTCCGGGAAGGTCGTCACCGCAACATCGTTGCGTACCGCGAGCACCGCCGGGCGTCAGAGGTCGAGCGTCGCCCCGCCGCCGACGGCCGCCCGCCGGTTCGCCTTCGCCTTCGTACGCACCAGCACCTCACGCGGTGCACGAGCAGCCAGCGCTGCTCGCTCGTGGGCGACGGCGAGCACCTCGGCGGCCGGCACCACGGCCGACACCAGCCGTAGCGAGAGCGCCTCGGCGGCGTCGATCTCGCGCCCTGTGAGGCAGAGGTCACGGGCCACGGCGCCGCCCACCAGGTCGTGCAGTGGGCCGTACACGACGTCGCCGAAGCCGATCTCGGGGTGGGCGAACCGGGCGGTGTCGGCCGCGATGCGGATGTCGCACATCACGGCGAGGTCGAACCCCCCGGCCAACGCCGGGCCGTTCACCGCTGCGACGAGTGGCAAGGGGAACTCGATCACCGTGCGGTGGAAGCGGTCGCTCGACGCCCACAGCCGCGCTTGGAAGTCGGCGTCGTCGACCGCGAACTCGGCCAGGTCGAACCCCGCGCTGAACACCTCACCGGCACCGGTCAGCACGACCACCCGCACGGCGTCGTCCTGCGCGAGCTCGCTCAGCGTGTCGCTCACCTCGTCGCGCAGCGCGATCGACAGCGCATTGCGCTTCGCCGGCCTGTTCAACGTGAGCCGGGCGATCCCGTCGGTCGGCCCGTCGACGAGCAGCAGCTCACCCATCGCCGTCGACGCTACGCCCTCGCCGGAGGGAGCCCGTCACCGGCGCGGCGCGGAGAGCACCGCCGCAGCCACCTGGTGAGCGCGGCGCGCGGCCTCGACCGGGTCGGCGCCCTCGGCCAGCGCGCAGAGCAGCCCCGCGGCGAACGCGTCGCCGGCACCGGTCGAGTCCTCCACCGCGGTTAGCGCGACCGCGGGCACCTCGACCGCGTCTTTCCCGGCAGCGACTACGGAGGCCGGGCCGGCGCCGTGCTTGACGACCGTCAGCGCGGCGGCGATGCGCGCCATGCCGTCCTCACCGAGGCACCGTGCCTCGTCCGCGTTGGCGAGCAACACCGCGGGGTGCAGCGCCGCCACGCGCTCGACGAGCGCGTCGACACCGAAGGCCTCGATCACCGCGACCGAGGCGGCATCCACCGACACGCGCAGCCCCCGCTCGCCGGCCAGCGCGGCGAGCGCCAATGCCGTCGAGGCGATCGGTTCGACGGCGAGCGAGTACGCAGGAACGTGCAGAGTGTGCAGGCCGTCCAGCCAGGCGGCGTCCGCGGCGTCGAGCAGCATGGACGCTCCCCTGTCCGAGAGCATCGTGCGTTCGCCGAGGTGGTCGACGAGGACGACGATCGTGCCGGAGCGCCCGCCACGTCGGCCCACCACCTGCACTCCGGCGGCGGTGAGCTCGGCGACGAGTCCGGCTCCCGCGCGATCGTCACCCACCTGGCCGATGAAGCGAGCCGCACCGGTGAGCGAAGCAGCCACCGCGGCGACGTTGGCCGCGCTGCCGCCTCGTCGCCTGACGACGTGAGCTTCGGTGTCCGACGCCAATGCCACCGGGCCGCCGAGGTACACGACGATGTCTTCGACGAGGTCTCCGATCGCCCCGAGCACGACCCGGACTGTACGACCTTCGCCCTTTCGACGATGCAGAGCGCGACCGACGAAGACGCGAGACTGAGGGCGATGTACGTCCACGTCGCACGTGACGAGTCCGGCTCGGTGGAGCTCAGCCTGCGCGACGCGGACGACTGCCAGCGCTTCCACCTCGCCGCCACGGCACTCACCCTCGACGACGTCGGCGCGGCACTCCTCGGCAAGGGTGCCGGCGTCGTGGACGGCGAGCACGCCTACATCGAGACCGCGGCCCTGCGCCAGATGTCCACGGGTCTCGTGTCCCCAGGTTGGGACGAGCGCTTCGCCGCGATGCTCGAGTACGCGTCGAGCAAGGGCTGGATCGACGATCGCGGTCGCGTCCGGGCCCATTGCGAGCTCGGCTGAGCGGCCCGGCGCAGACGGTCCCCGATCGTGTAACACCCCCTTCCTAACCTTCGGGGTGTGCGCCTGCTCCACACCAGCGACTGGCATCTCGGCCGCAGCTTCGGCCCGGTGCCGCTGCTCGACGACCAGCGCGCGATGGGTGAGTGGCTCGTCGCCACCGCCGTCGACGAAAGGGTCGATCTCGTCGTCGTGGCCGGCGACGTCTACGACCGCGCCATCCCTCCCACGGCAGCGATCGAGTTGCTGCGCGACACGCTGCAGCGGCTCCAGGCCGCGCGGATCCGCACCGTCGTCATCTCCGGCAACCACGACAGCTCCGAAAGGCTGGCGGCATACGGCGGGCTCACCGACCAATCCGGGATCCACGTGCGGGGCGGCTACCACCGCGCCGGCGAGGTTCTGCCGCTCGAGTTCGACGACGGCCCGCTCGACGTCGTCGCGCTGCCGTATCTCGACCCCGTCCTCGCCCCGCTCGATCGGGTCGGCCCGCCGGCGCCCGGCGACGAGCCCGACGCCGCGGCCAGACGCTGGCGCGCCACCCACCAGGCGGTGCTCGCCCAGGCTGCCGGCGTAGCCAAGGCCGCGCGGCGTGCCCCCCGGTCGCTGGCCGTGGCGCACGCGCTGGTGGTCTCCGGTGCCGGCGCCCCGGGCCTGGTGCGCAGCGACTCCGAACGTGAGCTCACCGTCGGCGGCACCGGCGCCGTCGACGTGTCGGTGTTCGACGGGTTCTCGTACAGCGCGCTCGGTCACCTGCACGCGCCCCAGCTCGTCGGTGGTCGGGCGAACGTGCGCTACTGCGGCTCACCGCTCGCCTACTCCTTCTCCGAGCAGGCACCGAAGCAGGTGCTGCTCGTCGAGCTCGCACCCGACGGCAGCACCGAGGTGCAGCCGCTGGCCGTGCCCTGCGGGCGCGGCGTATGTCAGGTCACGGGCACCATCGACGAGCTGCTCGCCGAGGTGCGCCTCGACGCGGTCGACCGGTTCGTGAAGGCCGTGCTCACCGACGCCGGTCCGGTCGTCGACGCGAAGGTCCGCCTGCAGCAGCGCTACCCGTGGGTGGTCGAGATCGAACTGCGTCCCGAGCGCCCCGCCGGCACCACGGCGAGCGCCGGCCACGCCGGCGAGCGGCGCTCGCTCAGCCCCGCCGCCGCCGCCGACGCCTACTGGCACGACCTGTTCGGCACGGCACCGAACCACGACGAGGCCGAGCTGCTCGTACGGATGCTCGACGAGGCGGTGCGCGGATGAGACCCCGGCTGTTACGCCTCCAGGCGTTCGGGCCGTACCCCGAAGAAGAGGTCGTCGACTTCGTTCCCCTCGCCGGGCTCGGTCTGTTCGTCGTCGCCGGCCCCACCGGCGGCGGCAAGACCACCATCTTCGACGCCATCACCTATGCCCTCTACGGCGAGGTCCCCGGCGATCGACCCTCCACCGACGTCCGCTCCCACCACGCCCGGGCAGACGTACCGACGGTGGTCGAGCTCGAGTTCGAGATCGACAAGCGCCGGTTCAAAGTGCTGCGCAAGCCGTCGTACGAGCGGCCACGCAAGCGCGGCGCCGGCACCACGATCGAAAAGGCCGAGGCCGAGCTGTACCAGCTCAACGAGCAGCTCGGCTGGCAGGGAATCGAGCGCGGCCCCGGCAAGGTCTCGGCGCGCTGCGCCGAGCTGATCGGGCTGAGTGCCGGGCAGTTCCAGCGGGTGGTGCTGCTGCCCCAGGGCAAGTTCGCCCAGCTTCTGCTCGCGCGCACCGACGAACGCGAGCAGCTCCTCCGCCAGCTGTTCGGCACCCACCTCTACCAGATCGCCACCGAGCGGATGCGCGAAGAGGCGCGCCGGCTCTCCGGCGCCGTTGGCGATGTCGAGCGCCAGGTCGACCACCACCGCGAGAACGCTCTCGCCGCTCTCGGCGCCGCTCGCCTCACGCTCGGTCTGTCCGCCGACGCCGACGACGCCGACGAGCCGCCGGCCGGCCTGGCTCACCTCGCCGGCGCACTCGCGCATGTACGACCCGTGCTCACCGAGCGCGAGGCGCGGGCCGGCGCCGCTCGTACCGCCGCGGAGAAGGCGCGAGTTGCCCACACCAGCGCGGTCGAGGTCGCCCGGCGGTTCGACCGCCACCGCCAGCTCGCCTCGCACAGAGACCAGCTCGAGGCGCTGGCACCGGTGCGCGAGCTCGCATCGGAGCGGGCAGCGGCCGCGCGGCGAGCGGCGCCAGTCGTCAGCTTGGCGCTCGTTGTCGACGAGGCGGTCCTGCACCTCGACACGGTCCGTGAGGCCGAGCGCGCCTCCCGGTGCGCGATCGCTGCCCAGGCGGCGAGCCTTGGTGCCGTCGCGCCAGCTTCCCCGACCGAGGCGTCCACGCTCGCCGCGCAGCTTGCCGAGCGAGCCGCCGGCGATTCCCGCCTGCTCGCGGCCGCGGCCGACGCCGACGAGCAAGTCCGCGCGGCAGGAGACGGCGCGAGCGAGTGTGTGCGCGCGCTCGCTACCGCGCAGGACAACCACCGCGCGGCCGCCACGGCGCTCGAGCTGTCCACCGCCGAGCGCGCACCACTCGCGGCTCTCGCGGCGCAGGTTTCGGCGCTCGCCGCGCGCGCCGAGGCCGCCCGAGCGGTGGTCGAGCTCGCCACGCGGCTCGCCGACGACATCGTCGGGCTGAGCAACGCCCATCAACTGGCGATCGCCGCCGAGCGACACCACGACAACCTGTTCGCCGCGTTCACCGCCGGAGTCGCGCCACGCCTGGCGGCCGAGCTCAAGCTCGGCGATCCCTGCCCGGTGTGCGGCAGCGAAGACCACCCCCACCCGGCGCGCAGCGGGCCCGACGCGCTGGCGGTCGGCGTCGACGATCTGGAGTCGGCTCGAGATGCTGCGGACGAGGCGCGCAGCCACCGCACGCGGGTCTTCGACCGTGTCGAGCAGGCCCGCGGCGATCTCGGGCCGGCGGCCGAGCTCCGCCTCGACGAGCTGAAGGCAGCGCATCAATCGGCGCAGGCCGCGCTGGCCGGCTCTCTCGCGGCTCGCCAGCGTCTCGTCGTCGTCGACGCCGAGGTGGAGCTGGCCCGGGTGGCAGTGCACCAAGCCGAGGGCGCGGTGGTGCAGGCCAGGCTCGACTCACGCGGCGCCGAGGTCCGCGTCGAGCAGGCCGGCCAAGCGCTCGTTGCCGCGCGTGCCGCGGCAGAGGGGATCGACCCCGCCGACCTCACCCGCCGGGTCGACGCGATCGCGGTGTTCCAGCAGGCCATCGCCGACTGGTCGAACACCGCCGCCGCGTCGGGGCCGGCAAGCGGGCGCGCCGATGCCGCCCGGCAGGATCTGTCCAGGGCACTCGGCGCGAGTGGTTTCGACGACGTCGTCGGTGCGCGGGCATGCGCGCTGTCCGCAGACGAGCTGAACGACCTCGAGGAAGAGATCGCGCAATGGCAGCAGCAACGGCGCCACGTGAACGCCGCGCTCGACGAGTTGGAGCACCTCGGCGTGCCCGACGTACGGCCCGACCTCGTTGCGCTCGCCTCCGCGGCCGACGTCACCCAGCAGCGAGCGGCACACCTCACCACGAGCACCTCTTCGGTGGCCCAGCGGCTCGACGACGCAGAGCTGGCGCTGACCACGGCGCAGCAGCTGGAGGCCGGCTCGGCCCGCATCCGCCACGAGCGCGACGTCGCCGTACGTGTCGCCGGCACCTGCGCGGGGGTCATCGCCCCGAAGGTACGCCTCGAGGCGTGGGTGCTCGCCGGCGAGCTCGATCAGGTCGCGGCCGCGGCGAACGTGCACCTGAAACGCATGTCGGCAGGTCGTTACACGCTCGTACGGGAGGGCGGGTCCGACGACCTGCGCTGTCGCACCGGACTCGACCTCGTCGTCCTCGACGCGCACACCGGGCGTGAGCGGAGCCCAGCCACGCTGTCGGGTGGCGAGCAGTTCCAGGCTGCGCTCGCGCTCGCCCTCGGCCTGGCCGACGTCGTCAGCCGCGGCGGCAGCGCAAGCGGGCGCAGTTTTGAGGCCCTGTTCGTCGACGAGGGCTTCAGCACGCTCGACCACGACGCCCTCGACGACGCGATCGAGACGCTCGACCACCTGCAGGCGGGCGGGCGGATGGTCGGCGTGATCACCCACGTCGATGCGTTGAAGCAGCAGCTGCGCACGGGCATCGAGGTTCGCCGTCGCCCCGACGGGCGCGGCTCCACCATCGTCGGCGCGTGCCGACCTCGCGGCTGAGCTGCTCAGCCGCCGCGAGCGCCGCCGGGCCACAACAGCGCCCCCAGTCCCCCGGCTCGGGCCACGCGCCGTTCGATGGCGGCGACCACCGACGCCTCGTCACCGACGAGCGTCACGCCGAGGCGTGCCCTGGTGACGGCGGTGTAGAGCAGCTCCCGGCTGGCGAGCGGTGACTCGGCCGGCGGGAGCACCACCACCACGTGGTCGAACTCGGAGCCCTGGCTCTTGTGGATCGTCATCGCATGCACCGTCTCGACCGACTGCAGACGCGACGGGGCGAGTGAGCGCACGCCGTCGTGGTCGGCGAAGGCGACCACCAGGCGGTCGTCGCGGCGCACGACAACCCCGAGGTCGCCGTTGTAGAGGAGGTTCACGTAGTCGTTGGCGGTGACGAGCACGGGCCGCCCGGGGTACCAGCCGGCGACACCACTGCCACTCGCGGCGAGTGCCGCCTCTACCCGATGGTTCCAATCGCCGACCCCGAACGGGCCGTCGCGATGGGCGCAGAGCACGCGCAGCTGCCCGAGCCGCCCGAGCGCTCCGGCCGCGTCGCCTGCCGCGGCGAGCTCGGCCACCTCGAGAGCGACGGGCACGGCGAGGGCACGCACACGTTCGACGGCGCCGGGGTGATCGGCCGGGCTCGCGTGCCATTCGAGCGCTCCCGCGCCGTTGCCTTCGGCGCCGGGTTCGGTGAGCACGGCAAGCGCGGCGCGCGCGTCACCGCGGCGAACCGCGCCCGCGAACCGGTCGAGCGGTGACCCGGCTGGGAAGCGCCGGCTGTGGCGGAGCACGATCGTGTGACCGGACAACGGACCGCCGCGGGGCTCGGCCACCGCCGGGTCGGCGATTGGCCCGGACAGGTCGCCGAGCACGGTGCCCGCCTCGACGCTCGTGAGCTGGGCCGGGTCGCCGACGAGCACCAGGCGCGCTTGCGGTCGGACGGCGTCGAGCAGGCGGGCCATCAGCGGCAGCGACACCATCGAGGTCTCGTCGACGATCACGACGTCGTGGGGCAGGGGTCGGTCGCGGCCGTGGAGGAACCGCCCCCCGCGCGTGCCGAGCAGGCGGTGGATGGTGGATGCCTCGGCGGTGGCGATGCGCTCGGCGAGCGGGGCGGGCAATCGACCGGCTGCTGCACGCAGCGCCTCGCCAAGGCGCGCCGCGGCCTTTCCGGTCGGTGCCGCGAGCGCGATCCGCGTCGAGGGGTCGTGCGCCGTGAGGCACGCGAGCAGCGCGGCGACGGTGGTGGTCTTGCCGGTGCCAGGGCCTCCGACGAGCACGGTCAGCGACTGGTGCAGCGCCATGACGACGGCGTCACACTGCGCCGCGGCGCCCTCACCGGTGAGCAGCGCATCGAGGACGTCCGGCGACGGTTCGACGGCCACGGCCGGCGCGACGGCACGTGTGGCGAGGTGCGCGGAGACGGCCTGCTCGTAGGCCCAGTAGCGGTGCAGGTAGAGCCGGTTCCCGTCGAGCACGAGGGGGGCGTCGGGGCCACGGGTGAGGGGGCTGGCCGAGATCGCCGCTGTCCAAGCGTCCAGCTCGGGTAGCGCGATCGGCGGGTCGACGCTGCCGAGGGCGCCGAGGTCGACACAGGTGTGGCCGACGCGAGGAGCACGTGCGGCGAGCGCAGCAGCGAGGGCCACGGTCTCGTCGTCGCATCCGCCGAGGCGCGCGAGCGCGGCAGCGATGTGCACGTCGGACGCGCCGAGCACGCCGGCTTCGCGCAGCGGCTGGAGCAGGTCGAACACATCGAGCGCCGCGGTCACGACGATCCCCCGGTGGCGAGCAGCCGATCGAGGGCGTGCACCGCAGCAACGGGTGGCCGCCACCACAGCACCCCGCGGGGCGCGGCAGAGGCCGAAGCCGGCACCATCCCGCGCACGAAGAGGTACGCGGCGCCGCCGAGATGACGCTGCGGGTCGTACCCAGGCAGTCGCCAACGCAGGAAGCGGTGCAGGGCGACCAGGTACAGCGCCGCCTGCAGCGGGTAGTGCGAGTGGGCCATCGCGGCGGCGAGCTCGCCGGTGGTGTAGCCAGACGCCGGGCCGAGCTGGTTCGTCTTGTAGTCGGCGACGAAGTACAGACCGTCGGGGGCGGTCCGGGCGACGAGGTCGATCGAGCCGGTCAGCATGCCGGCGATGTCGATGTCGAAACCGGTCTCGTCGCGCATCGAAGACGCCCACGCCAGCAGCGGATCGTCGGGCGCGAGGTGGTCGGCGAGAGCGGCACCGATGCGGTCGGCGCGGATCGCGGCAAGGGGGAGGTCGAAGACGAGCTCGTCGAGGCGGTCGTGACGATGCAGATCGCGCAAGCACCGCTCGCCGAGCGGGCCACCGAGCGGTGCGCCGACCACGTCGGTGAGCGCCGCGGCGAGCGCCGCTGGTTCGACCGACAGCCGCTGATACCGCAGCTCCTCCTCGCACAGCGCGACGAGATCGGCCTCGAGCGTCGCGCTGGCGAAGTCGCAGCGCTCGAAGACGCGGTGCACGAGCGTGCCAAAGCGCGTGCCCCCGGGCGCGTCGGACAAGCGGGTGGTGACAGCACCCGCTGCGCCGGACACGACCAGCGCCTCCGTCGCGCCTGGCGCTGCCTCGTCGACGCCGCCGACGACCGGGCGGTCGGTGGCATCAGGGGGTGAGGAGCTGGCTGCTGCGTCGACGCGCCGCAGGTCGGCACCGGCCTTCACCGAGCTGAACGACCAGATCCGCCACGTTTGGTCGACGCGCCGCCGAGCTGTGGCCACCTCGAGCGGCGGTGGCTCCTGCACCGGCCCCGACGGTGAACGGACCGGCCGGGCCAGCGCGGTGACAGCCGCGAGGGCGCCGCCCGCGGCGTCGACGAGGGGGGCGAAGTCGCCGGGGTCGACCGGCGTCGCGCCGAGCCGCTCCTCGAACAGGCTGCCGAGGGTGCACTTGCCCTTCGCCGTCGTCGGCGCCCACCACACGACGCAGCGGTGACGGGCCCGGGTGAGCGCGACGTACAGCAGTCGCCGATCCTCGCCGTCGCGTTCGACCGACGCCTGCGTACGCACACCCTTTGCCCAACCGGTGGTGGGAGCCTCGATCACCCACCCGGAGTCGAGCTGGCGACGCCCGTCGATCTGGGCGTGGGGGATCTGCCCCCCGGCATACCTCGTCGTCCACAGGTACGGGCACAGCACGACAGGGAACTCGAGCCCCTTCGCGCGGTGGATGGTCAGCACCTGGACCGCGTCGTCGTCGCGGTCGATCCGGCGAGCGAGCTGCTCGCGCGCCATCTCCTCGTCGCCGCCTGCGCCGAGCTCGGCGAGCACGGCCAGCAGCGCGGCTGCGCCGACCGGGCGGCCACCGGTGGCGGACTGCATCAGCTCGGCGATGTGGTCGAGGTCGGTCAGGTGGCGTTCGCCGAGACGACGCTGCAGCAACCGGGTGTTCAAGCCGCGGGCGCGAGCGGCGGCGAGCAGCGCCGGGATGCCCCGCCCGGCGAGGAGCAAGGCCCACTCGCGCAGTTCGTCGTGCAGCTCGGCGAGCGAGTCGTCGTCGGGGACGGCGAGCCGCTCGGCGGTTATACCGACGAACCAGCCGAGCGCGGCCGCACGCGCGAACCCCGGGTGACCGGGACGCTCGAGCGCGCGCAGCAGCACCGTCCACTGGATCGCCGCGTCGGTCTCGAGCACGCTGCGCGTGGCCGCGGTGGCTGCCGCGAACCCGTGCGCGCCGAGATCGAGCGCCGTCGCCACCGCGTCGGCGTTCGAGCGGGTCAGCACCGCGATGTCGCGGGCGGCGAGGGGCCGCTTGCCGCCTTCGGCCGAAGGATCGTCCACCTGCACATCTCCCCCGAGCAGCTCGGCCACCTCGGCGACGACGTCGGCGCGCACCAGGCGGCGGGCTCGGGGAGCGCTCAACGCGGCGTCGGCGCCTCGGGGGACGCAGCGGATCACCAGCGACTCCGGGCAGGCGCCGTGCAGGCCGCGGTGCTCGTGGCCCGGCGCGGCGTCGACGGGCGAGAACGCGATCGCGGCATCGCCGAACGTGGCGCCGTCGAAGACCTGTTCGAGCGATCGCAGCAAGGGTGCGTCGGAGCGCCAGTTCGTGGTGAGCGTGCTGACCTCGCGCGCGGCAGCGGTGGCGTCGAGGTAGGCGGAGATGTCAGCCGACCGGAAGCGGTAGATCGACTGCTTCGGATCTCCGACGAGAACCACGGTGACGGGAGCAGGCCCGTCGACGAACGCCGTGCGGAAGATGTCCCACTGGACGCGATCGGTGTCCTGGAACTCGTCGATCAGCACCACCTGGTAGCGGCTGCGAAGGGCGGCGACGACCGTCGGCCCGCCGGGGCCGGTGAGCAGGTCACGCGCATCGCAGAGCAGGCCGTCGAACGTGCGTCGGCGCGTTTTCGCCCGCCGGTGCAGCACCTCGTCACGCGCGTCGTCGGCCAGGGCCACGGCGAGGTCCCACTGCTCACGCAGTGGCCCTGCGGGGTCGGCTTTGCCCGCAGGACACGGAGCGAGGTGAGCCATCACCGACTCGGGCATCGACAGCCTGGCCCGCACGGCCTCGGCCACCCTGTCGACACGCACCTTGGTGTCCGGGTCGTCACCGGCGCGGGCGAGGAACAGGTCGTTGACGGCTTCGTCCACGTCGAAGGCCGACTCGGTCAGCCCCGCCCCGGCAGCGGCCGACGACGCGCCGGAGAGGACGCGACTGGCAAAGCCGTGGATGGTGGCCACGGTCGCCGCGTCGAACTCGGCGACCGCCTGGCGCAGCCGGGCGAGGCGGGTTGCAAGCAGTGGTGTGGGGTCTTGCGCCGAGGCGATCGCGCCGAGCACGGGGTCGTCCACGGGGGGAGCCCCGGCCTCGATGTGCGCGACCGCCTCGACGAGGCGCGACCGCACACGCCCGCGCAGCTCGGCCGTGGCGGCCTCGGTGAAGCTGACGATGCACAGCCCGCCGGCAGGCACTCCCGCCTCGGCCACATACCGCACCGCCAGCGCGGTCAGCGCGTACGTCTTGCCCGTGCCGGCACTGGCCTCGAGCGCGGTGAGCCCGGCGGGCAGGGGCCCGCCCGGGTCGAACGCGGCGGGAATGGCGGTCACGGCTCCACCTGTTCGGGGACGGTCGTGGATTCGACCATTGTCCAGACGCGGTGGGCCCACCGTTCGATCCTCGACGCCGCGTCACCCCACTCCGGGCCGACCTCGTCGGCGCGCGGAGGGATGCCGAGCAGCTCCTCGAAGTCGACCTCGCCGAGCATGAACCTGACGTAGCGCTCGTTGCCGTTGTCACCACCGGCGCCCGCGAACGAGGGCCGCCAGTCGCTGGCGGCTTTGTCGGGGCCCTCGTCGAGCAGTGCCCGAGTGAGCTCGGCCAGTGCCGGAACGACGCTGCACCGCACGCGCCCGACGAGATCGACCGCCGACTGCAGCGCGATCCGCGCGTGTTCGGGCGAGCGCATCTGGAGCCGAATCACCTTCGCACGATCCTTCTCACGCCCGACGGTGACCGCGCGCCACGCGACTTCGGGTCGGGCACACGTGAGCGCGGCCAGGCGCACCCATGTGGCCAGGCGGTGCCGGGCGCGAAGCGTGGAGGCGGTCAACTCGACGAGCAACTCGCCCCGCACCCCGGTGATCTCCCCCACCACTTTGCAGTCACCGACGGCGACGTCGAGCACCTGCGTAAGCGCGGGGACGTCGAGGGCCACGCCCTCGGCCTCCGCGGCGTCGAGGATGGTGGTCACCGCCTTCAGCGACTCGTTCAGCGAACGCTCGCCGGCGGCGAGAGGGGGCAGCCGGCCCGCCGCCTGCTCGACCCGCAGCCACTCGTCACGTTCGCCGGCAGCGAGGCGCCGGCCGCCGGCAAGCACCTTGGCAAGCAGTCGGTCGCTGACCTGCCAACGCCCGAGACCGACCGTCGTCAGCTCGGGCAAGTCGCTGACCCGCTCGTCGTCGCCGGCGACGAAGATGCCAAGGCGCGCCCGGGCAAGGGCGCGGACCGGGTTGCGCAGGCCCTCGACGAGCTCGTCGACGGTGACTTCGGTGAGCGGCTGCGGGGGGAGGTCGGCACCCATTACGGGCAGGGTCGGGCGCGCCTCGCGGCGGGTACTGGCCGCGTCGCGGGCAGCGCGGTCGAAGCTCCATGCCGTGGGCACGCCGAGACGCCCTGGCCAGAAGTTGGGCTCCGACCACGACTGGCGGGGGTGGTCGACGGCCACGCGGTCGCTGGCCTTCCCGCTCGACCCCGGGCCTTGGGCGGCGCCGACCCGGACGGTCGCGTCGATCAGGTCGGCGAGCTCGGCGACGGGCACTGCCGGCGCCACGTTGGCGTTCGTGCGCAGGTCGCGCCCGGTGGTGCAAACGACGAGCCGCTCGCCGGCAGCCAGGATCGCGTCGAGCAGCTGCGCTCTCAGCTCGCTCCGCGCGTCGCCGTCGCCGACGCAAGGTGGCGCGGCGGCGAGGTCGTCGGCCGCGGCCGTGCCGGCGACCAGCTCGCCGTCGAGGCCGAGCAGGCAGACCACCCGGTGGGGGACGCCGCGCTGCGCGGTCGGCGAGGACACCGTGACGGCGCCGGTGCCAAAGCGTGCGCGACCGCCCCCGTGCTCGAGCAGTTGGGAGAGGAGCACGGCCAACTCGGCGGAGGGCACGGTGAGGCCATGATCGCCGCCGGCGAGCTCGTGGTCTTCGCGCATCGTCGCGAGCGCTCGGTCGAGGTCGCGCCACTGCCAGGCGTCGATCTCGGGTAGCGAGCACAGGGCA
The DNA here is from genome assembly GCA_016700055.1 of Actinomycetota bacterium. Taxonomy (NCBI): domain Bacteria; kingdom Bacillati; phylum Actinomycetota; species Actinomycetota bacterium. Next base: position 2,135,697 of record CP064997.1, on the reverse strand, counting down.
TGCGCCGACGTCGCGACGGCATCGCACCAGTCGGCGACCCTCTGTGCTCCGCCGAGGCGCCGTACCGCGAGCCCGAGCTGACGAACCACATCGGCCAGCATCCCGACGGCATCGACGTCGTCGGACTCGATGCCGGCATGTGGCGGCGTATCGCCGATGGCGAGCGCGCCCGTCTCGTCGGGCATCGTCGAGCCGACGAGGAGCTGATCGAGACCCGCCTGCCAGGTGTGCGCGACGACGTTCGGGGGGAAGCCGAACTCGGTGCGGCTCGGTGAGTCGAGCCCCCAGCGCACATTGGTGCTGGCCGCCCACGAGGCGAAGCGCGCCAGGTGGTCGGACTTGATCCCGAAGCGGTGGCGGACCGCGGCGCGCGCCGTAAACGCGAGCACGTCACTTGCGCGGAACCTGCCCTCGAGCAGGTCGAGCAGCTGGGCGACGGCGTCGAGCAGCGGGCTGTCGGCGCGCAGGGAGCGGTCGGCGATCCTGACCGGCACCTGGGGCACGCCGTGCTGGGGGTCGCCGGCGAACACGGCCTCGACGAGGGGGGCGAAGGTGGCGACGTCGGGACAGACGATCGCGACGTCGCGTGGCTCGAAGCGCGGCCGTGGCCCGTCGTGCTCTTCGAGCAGGCGCACGATGACGTCGCGCAGCACCTCGACCTGGCGGACCGGACCGTGGCAGCGGTGCCACTGGAAACTCGCGTCGTCGGCGGCAAGCTCGGGGCGTCGGTCGGTGGCGCCGGCGGTCGGTCGCCCCGGCGGTGCGACGTCGTGCGCGATGTCGTGCTTCAGGCGCGCAAGCAGCGTGAGGGGTGGTTCGCCGGCGTCGTCTCCGGCACCGCCGACCAGCCGTGCCTGCACGCCTTGTCGCGCGGCCATCGCGGCGAGCAGCAACTGCGCCTCGCGCGAGGCGCGGCCCCACGTCTTGGCGAGGGGGTGGGCGACGGCTGCGGCGGACGGATCTCCCGAGCGCAGCACCGCCGACTCGCCAAGCTCGTGGGCGACGCCGGCCACCCTCCGCCACACCTCGATCGACGCTGCCGGAGCGAGGACGTGGAGCTCACGTCTGGTGGCGAGAGCACCGAGCACGTCGAGGTGGGGCGACGGCAGGCCGGACAGCCCGACCAAGACCACCCGGTCGGGCAGCAGGGGCTCGATGCGCGCAGCACGCAGGGCGGCGGTGTCGAGGGCCAGGCGCCGCACGTCGCTCGGTTCGCCGAGGCGGTGCAGGAGGCGTCGCCACAGCCTCGGCTGCCAGCGGACGTGTTCGGGCAGGGCAGCACCGGTGACGTCGACGTCGTGGCCCGCTTCCCAGGCGTGCACCATCGTCGGGCGGTGCAGCCCGTAGCGGTCGAACAGGTCGGCGATCGCACGGGCGCGCACCGCGTCGAGCGCCAGTCCGAGCTCCTCGGCCGCACCGTCGCCCAACTCCTGGTAGATCGCCCAGGTCAGCGGGCCGACGCTCCACCGACCCGAGTTGCGGTCGTCGCCGAGCGCGCGGCGCACGAGCGTGGCCGGAAAGACGAACTCGACGTTCGCGACGATGCCGTCGGGCCAAAGCCCGCCGCTCGCGCCGAGCCGCTCGGCGAGGCGGGCGACGAGCCACGACTTGGTGCCCTCACCAGGCACGGCCACGACGTCACGAGTGAACGGATCGGTCGGCGCGTCGGTGAGCAACCTCGCGAGCTCGTCGGCCAGCGGGGCCAGACCCGAGGCGACGGTGAGGTGGAGCGCCATGGGGACGAAGGTAGCCAAGGGGTGCTGCACCGCAGGGCAGGCGCGGATATCGCCCGTGGCCCTCCGCGGTGCTCGCCGCCGATCTCGGTCAGCTTCCGCCGTGGACGTACTGCCAGCCGAAGCGCCCCTTCACGCACAGGTGACCTTCGGTGACGTCGTGGTCGACCGGGCTCGTCACCTTGACGATCCGCCCGTCCTGCACGTGCAGCTCCAGGTTGCAGCCGACGCCGCAGTAGGAGCACACCGTGGTCGTCACCGACTGGTCGTCGGGACGCCAGTCACCGGCCGCGCGCAGCTCGAGCTCGGTGATCGGCACGAGCGCGTTCGTCGGACAGACGCCGATGCAGTTGCCGCAGTAGACGCATGCCGAGTCCGGGAGCGCGACGTCGTACTCGGTGGAGATCCGCGCGTCGAACCCCCGCCCGGCCACCGCGATCGCGAAGGTGTGCTGGGCGTCGTCCCCGCACGCCTCCACGCACTTGTAGCAAAGGACGCACTTGTCGTAGTCGCGCGCGTACAGACGGTCCTGCACCCTGACCGGCTCGTCCATCCGGCGTACGGACAGGCCGTTTCCGGAGTAGCGCTGCGGTTCGGCGCCGTAGTGCTGCACCCACCGCTGCAGGTCCGGCGCCTGTGACAGATCGACGCCCGACCCGAGCAGCTCGAGCACCATCTTGCGGCTGTGTCGCACCCGAGCGGTGTCGGTCTGCACGACCATGCCGTCCTCGGCGAGGCGTGAACAGGACGGCACGAGGGGACGTGACCCCTCGAGCTCGACGACGCACAGCCTGCACACGTTCACCGGCGTCAGGTTCGGCGCCCAACACAGGGTGGGCGTCTCCACTCCGACGATCCGAATGGCGTCGAGAAGTGTCGCACCTCGTTGCACATGCAACGACTGGCCGTCGATCGTCAACTCCACCACATCTGCGCTGTCGGGGTGCGAGCTCAAGTCCCACCTCCGACGAGGCCGAGCCGGAGAGCGGACTGCACCGCCGAAGCAGCAGTGTGGCCGAGGCCGCAGATGGACGCGTCGACCAGTACCTGGCTGAGATCGCCGAGCAGTTCGCGCTGGTCGGCAGTCACCTCGCCACGCTTCGCGATCTTCACCAGCGTCTCGTGCTGGCGCACCGTTGCGACCCTGCACGGAACGCACTGCCCACACGATTCGGCGGTGAAGAACGAGGCGATGCGCAAGATCGTGTCGGTGAGGTCGACGCTCGTGTCGAACACGACGACCGCGCCCGAGCCGAGAGCCACTCCCGCCTGGCGCGTGTCTTCGAGGGTCATCCTGAGCCCGAGCTGGTCGGCAGGGATGAACGAGCCCGCCGCACCTCCGAGCAGCACCGCCGCCAGCTCGCCGGTGACGCCGCCGGCCAGATCGAGCAGCTCGCCGAGCGTGGTGCCGAAGGAGACCTCGTAGAGGCCGGGCCGGACCACCCGACCGGACACGCTGAACAACCGCGTGCCAGGCGACTGCGCCGTGCCGACGCTGCGGTAGGCGTCCGGCCCCTCCACGAGGATCGACAACACGTTGACGAGGGTCTCGGTGTTGTTCACCGCCGTCGGCTGCCCGAACAGGCCGTGCGTGGTCGGGTAGGGCGGCTTGTTCCGCGGCTCGCCGCGGAAGCCCTCGATCGAGTTGAAGAGCGCCGTCTCCTCGCCGCAGATGTACGCACCTGCGCCGCGGCGCACCTCGATGTCGAAGGCGTCGCCCAGGTACCCGGCCCGGCGGCATTGGTCGACAGCCGACGTGAGCCGCTCCACCGAGCGCGGGTACTCGCCGCGCACGTACACCCAGCCGGTTTCCGCACCGGTCGCGAGCGCGGCGATGCACATCGCCTCGATCACGGCGAAGGGGTCGTTCTCGACCAGCGTCTTGTCCTTGAACGTGCCCGGCTCGGACTCGTCGAAGTTGACCACCACGTGACGGCGATCGCCGCTCGCGTCACGCACGGCGCGCCACTTGGCGGCGGTGGGGAAGGCCGCCCCGCCCCGCCCGGACAGCCCGGCCTGCGCGACCGCTTCGATCACGGCCTCACCGCCGATCTCACGGGCGACGCCGAGCGCGGCCATGCCACCTTGGCCCAGATAGGAGTCGAGGCTCGTCGGGTCGACCACGCCCACTCGGCGCAGCAGCCGCAGACCGGGATCCCCCGCCTGCGGTAGCTCGAAGGGCCCGCTGTCGTTCGGTACCTCGTCGCTGCCGCGGCGGTGCTGGACGAACACCCCCGGGGGACGATCGCACTGCCCGAGGCACGGCGAGTCGTGCACCGCCGCTCCCGCTGCGCGCAGCGCGGTTACGGCTGCCTCGCGCCGGGAGGGGTCGATCCGGCACGCGACGTCGTCGCAGACGTGGGCGATCGGACCCTCGGTGGCCGGAGCGGTGGTGCGCAGCATCTCGTAGAACGTCGCCACCCCGTAGGCCTCCGCCGGCGGCACCTGGAGCTGCTCGCACACGTGACGCAAGCCGCCGGGGCTGATCCAGCCCGCCTCACGCTGCAAGGCGTGGAGCGCGGGCAGCAGCAGGTGCCGGCGCTCGGCGCGCCGGGTGGTGCCGCCGCGCACGAGATGAGCGGACTCGACGAGCAGGGCGGGGCCGAACGGCGCGACGACTGCGTCGACCGCGACCCGCTCGGCGGGCGTCGCCGCCGCAGACCCGAAGTGCAGATCAGCCACGGCTGTCCAGCCCGCCGATCTTGTCGACGCGGATGGCCGCCGCCTTGAACTCGGCGGTGCCCGACCGCGGGTCCCAGGCGTCGTTGGTGAGCACGTTCGCGTCGACGAGCTCGGGGAAGTGGAACGTGGTGAAGGTGAGCCCTGGCGGCAGATCGGCCTGGACGCGCACCGGCATCTCCACCGAGCCCCGCGGCGAGGACACGAGCACGCGCTCGCCGTCGGCCACGCCGAGCGCCGCGGCGTCGGCGGGGCTCATGTCGAGCCCGTCCCCGGAGCGGATCGGTGAGGCGTAGCCGCCCGACTGCACACCCGTGTTGAACGAGTCGAGGGCGCGCCCGGTGGTGAGCCGCAACGGGTACTCGGCGCTGAGGCGCTCCGCCGGGCCGGAATGGTGCACCACGCTGAACGGTGCTCGGGGGTGCCCGCCGAGATCGTCCTCCCAGAGCCAGCCGTGCAGGAACGGGCTGCCCGGGTCGGTGAGCGTGGGGCACGGCCACTGCAGGCCGCCTTCGGCCTCGAGCCGTGCGTACGGCATGCCGGCGTGGAGCGACGACAGCGACCGCAGCTCGTCCCACAGGTCTTCGGCGCTCGGTTGCCCCCAGTCGTAACCGCACCGCCTGGCCAGTTCGCCGACGATCCACAGGTCGTCGCGCGCCTCGCCGGGGGGTGCCACGGCGGCCCGCACACGCTGCACACGACGCTCACTCGACGTGACCGTGCCGTCGGACTCGGCCCACGACGCCGCGGCGGGCAGCACGACGTCGGCCATCTCCGCGGTGCGCGTCAAGAAGATGTCCTGCACGACCAGCACCTCGAGGCCCGCCAGCAGGGCGCGCGCGTGCTGGACGTCGGGCTCGGAGTCGGCCGGGTTCTCGCCCACCACGTAGAGGCCGTGCAACTCCCCCACGGCCATCGCCTCGAACATCAACGTCAGATGCAGCCCCGGTTCGGGGTCGAGGGCCACGCCGTAGACGGCTTCGAAGCGAGAGCGGGCGACCGGGTCGTCCACGTCTTGGAACCCGGGCAGCTTCGACGGCAGCGCGCCCATGTCGCCGCCGCCTTGCACGTTGTTCTGACCGCGGAGGGGAACGAGACCCGATCCCCAGCGGCCTACATGGCCCGTCAGGAGGGCGAGGTTGCACAGGGCCAGAACGTTGTCGACGGCGTCGTGGTGCTCGGTGATGCCGAGCGTCCAGAGGATCTGCGCCCGGTCGGCGCCCGCGTAGGCGCGGGCGAGCTCGGCGATCGCCGTCGCCGGCACTCCGGTGATCGCCGCCGCATGCTCGAGGGTGTAGGGCTCCACGGCCGCCGCGTACGCGGCGTAGCCAGTGGTCGAACGAGCGACGAACTCGTGGTCGACGAGCCCGGCGTGGATGATCTCGCGGCCAACGGCGTTGGCGAGCGCGATGTCGGTGCCGACACCGATGCCGAGCCACACGTCGGCGAACTTCGCGGAGGCGGTCCTGCGGGGATCGATGCAGAAGAGCCGAGCTCCGGCAGCAACGCCGCGCAGCAGGTGGTGGAAGAAGATCGGGTGCGCCTCGCGCGCGTTCGATCCCCAGAGCACGATCACGTCTGCGTCTTCGATCTCACGGTAGGACGACGTCCCGCCCCCTGCTCCGAAGACCGTCGCCAGACCGACGACGCTCGGCGCGTGTCAAGTGCGGTTGCAGGAGTCGATGTTGTTCGTGCCGAGCGCGACCCGGGCGAACTTCTGCACCGCGTAGTTGACCTCGTTGGTGGCCTTCGAACAGCTGAACACGCCGATCCCTGCGGGACCGTGGCGGTGGAGCACCCGCTCGAACCCCTCGACCGCCCGAGCCAGCGCCTCGTCCCAGGAGGCCGGTCGAAGCGCCGAGCCGTCACGGACGAGCGGTGTGGTGAGCCGCGGCCGCATCGAGCGAGAACTTACCCTCGGTTCACGTCTGCAGGCGGCGCACCACCAGATCGTGCACGTCGCTGGCGAAGTGCTCGACCGCCTCCCAGTCGGTGTACTCCCAGTCTCGGCTGGTGTCGGTGTCGACCCCCTCCTCCTGCGCGATGTGGCGCATCACCCGACGCTTGATCCACCCGTACCTGCGGTAGGTGAGCGCACCGGCGAACACACCGACCACGTCGGGCCCGAAGCCCGTGTCGCGCTCGAGCTCTTCTACGTACGTCCACGCGGCAGCGTCGTGCACCGGGTCGTGCTGCGCGGACGTCAGGCTGACCTGGAAGAAGGCGGTCGACAGCTCCTCGAGGGCGGGCCGATGCGCCGACAGGTAGCCGATCACCACCGGGCTGTGCTTGCCCATGTGCACGGGGTCGCCGACCACGATCGCGTCGTAGCCCTTCGGCGACGGTGCAGACTCGGCGGGGAACGCGTCTACCTCCGCGCCGAGGTCGCGCAGCACGTGGGCGATCCGCGCCGTCACCTTGGCCGTCTGGCCCTCGTCGCTGTGGAACACCATCAACACCCGCGGTGAGCGCATCTCCAACCTCCTCGGTAGGACTCCGCGCAAGGCTACGGTCGTCCCGTGCGCAGGATCCTCGTCACCGGGGCTCTCGGACAGATCGGTTCCGAGCTCGTCCCCGTGCTGCGCGAGCGCTTCGGCGCCGAGCACGTCGTCGCCTCGGACATCCGCATGCCACCCGCCGGCGCCGATACGAGCGCCCCGTTCGAGCTGGTCGACTGCACCCAGATCCGCCAGCTCGATTCCGCCGTCCGGCGCTACGACGTCGACACCGTCTACCACCTGGCGGCGATGCTCTCCGCCGTGGCCGAGGACAAGCCGCAGGTGGCCTGGGACGTGAACATGGGCGGGCTCTACCGGGTGCTCGAAGTCGCCCGCCAGCACCGCTGCGCGGTCTTCCACCCGAGCTCGATCGGCGCGTTCGGGCCATCCACCCCGAAGCTGTCGACACCGCAGGACACCGTCCAACGACCGACCACCATGTACGGCGTCACGAAGGTGGCCGGTGAGCTGCTCTGCGACTACTACGCGACGCGCTTTGGTCTCGACACCCGCGGGCTGCGGCTTCCCGGCCTGATCTCCTCGGTCACCCCACCAGGGGGCGGCACCACCGACTACGCGGTGGAGATCTTCCACCACGCCATCCTCTACGGCCGCTACACGTGCTACCTGAGCGCGGACACGAAGCTCGACATGATGTACTTGCCGGACGCCCTGCGGGCGATGGTCGAGCTGATGGAGGCCGACAGCGGGCGCCTGGTGCACCGCAACGCGTTCAACATCGCGGCGATGAGCATCTGCCCGGAGGATCTCGCCGCCTCGATCGCGCGTCACGTGCCCGGCTTCCGCGTCAGCTACGAGGTCGATCCCAGGCGTCAGGCGATCGCCGACTCGTGGCCGGCCTCTGTCGACGACTCCGCCGCGCGTGCCGAGTGGGGCTGGGAGCCGCGCTTCGACCTCGACGCGATGACGCTCGACATGCTGAACGCACTGCGCGCCCGACGCCGCGCGGCGATCGGCGGAGGTGATCGACTTGCCGACTGAACGCCTCGACGCCGCCCTCGCCCGCCAGCTCGGCGAGCTCGACGCCCGCGGGGCGAGGAAGCGAGTCGAGCCGGTGTTCACCGGAGTCGTCGCGGCGACAGGCGACCAGGGCCCCCGCTACCTGCTCGCCGGTGAGGGTGAGCGGGCCTTCGTGCGGATGAACTCGAACGGCTACCTCGGCATGGCGATGCACGACGCCGTCCGCCGCGCCGAGGAGGACGCCGTGCGCCGCTACGGCACCGGTCCCCAGGCGGTGCGCTTCATCAGCGGCACCTACGACGTGCACACCGCACTGGAGGCGCGCCTCGCCGCGTTCCACGACCGCGAGGCGGCGATGCTCTTCAGCAGCGCCTACGCCTGCATGATCGGCACGCTGCCGGCCCTCGCCGGCTCGTCGACGGCGATGGCGAGCGACGAGCTGAACCACAACTGCATCATCACCGCCACTCGGCTCGCGCAGCCGAAGCTCAAGGTGGTGTACCCGCACAACGGCGTCGAACGGCTCGAAGCCGAGCTCACCGCACTGACGGACGCGCCGGGAGAGAGCTGCGACCGAGTGCTCGTCGTCACCGACGGTGTGTTCAGCATGCGCGGCGACCATGCCCCGCTCGGCGCGATCACCGAGCTCGCCGAGCGCTTCGACAGCGCGTTCCCCGACGGCGTAACCGTCGTCGTCGACGACTCCCACGGCGTCGGCGCCTTCGGTGACGCAGGACGCGGCACCGAAGAGGTGACCCGTGCCCGCGCCGACGTGCTGGTCGGCACACTCGGCAAGGCCTTCGGCGTCAACGGTGGCTACGTCGTCGGGAGCCGCGTGCTGGTGGACGTGCTGCGCGAGACGGCGACCACCTACGTGTACTCCAACCCGATCACCCCGCCCGAGGCCGCTGCCGCTCACGCGTCGATCGACCTGGTCGACAGCGTGTCGGGCCGGGCGCTGCTGGAGCGCCTCCGGGCGGCCACGAGCCGACTGCGCGAGGGGATCGGCGCGCTCGGCTACGAGACGATCGCCGGGAGCCACCCGGTGGTGCCGCTGATCGTTCGCGACACCGAGCGCACGGTCCGCCTGGTCGCCCATCTGCGGGCGAACGGGGTCCTCGCCACCGGCCTCGCCTACCCCGTCGTGCCCCGCGGCGAGGACGAGATCCGCTTCCAGGTGAGTGCCGACCACACCGCCGCCGACATCGATCACGTGCTGTCCGTCCTGGCCCTTCACAAGCGCACGAGCGAGGTCTAGCCTCGACAGGGCGACGGTCGATGCCCGCCCGTCGACGGAATATGGGGGCGCCATGGGCTTCACACAGATGATCGAATTCGACGGCTCGAAAGCGGACTTCGAGAGCAGGATGGCCCGTTTCAAGGAGCTGACCGGCGACGAGTCGACCGTACGGCGGGTGGTGCTGCTCGCCGACCGTGAGCGGCCGGGCTGCCTGATCGAACTCGTCGAGTTCGACTCCTGGGAGGACGCGTGCAAGAACAGCGAACTGCCGGGGACGAAGCAGGCCGCTGCCGAGGCCGGGTTCGCCGAGGCCAAGTTCCGCAACCTCGACGTGCTCGCCACCTACGACATCGCCTGATCCGCGCCGGCGCGCCGGCGCCGGCTCAGTCCGTCGCTGCCCGGACCGCCGCCGTGGCCAGGGGCAGCAGGCGGCCGTGTGATTCGAGGCGTGCGATCGCTTCGGCGCGCCCGCCGGCATCGGCGGGAAGGGGGTGCGCGTACCAGCTGGCGACGACGTCCCAGGCCGCCGTTCGCGCAGGACCGCACCCGGCGTCGAGGCGTCGGGCGATCTCGAACCCGACCCTCTCGGCGTCAGCGGGGTGCCAACCGAGCCCGGCATCGGCGGGCACCTGCTGCAAGCCCGCCGCGATGCGGGCGACCGAACCGCCCAGGCGGAACCGCTCCGCTGCCTCGACGCCCTTCAGCTCGCCCACCGCCTGCTCCAGCCGGCGGGCCAGCGCCGAACCGTCGAGCGGCGGGCCGAGCACGCCCGCCATCTGGTCGAGGTACCACACCGTGCCCGAGAGCCCGCCCTTGAAGCCACTCCACACCGCCGGCCCGGCATCGGAGAAGTCGTCGAGCATCGAGCGGGCGTTGGCCAACTTGTCCGCCGCCGCCACCCGCGCCACCGCCGCGTCCGGCCCACCGGAGCGCAACTGCTCCAGGTGGGCGTCCTTGCGGGGCTTCCACGGCAGCTTCTCCTGCCGGCCACCGGCGCCGTCCGCGGCCGTGTCGGTGCATGCGACGACGATGCGCGCCACCTCGTCGCCGAAGAGCTGGCGTAGGTCGTCGAGCGTGGCCGGGGTGTCTTCCAGCGCGTCGTGCAGCACGCCGGCGCAGGCCTCGTCCTCGGTACCGCCGTCTTCCAGCACCAGCGCGGCCACCACCAGCGGATGCCCGATGTAGGGGGTGTGCGAGTGCTTGCGTACCTGGTGCCGGTGCCAGACCGCGGCGGCGCTCAGGGCACCGACCAGCTTCGCGCCATACGCCGCAGTCACGCTCGACCTCCTTGCCGACCAACCGTAGTGGCGCGATTCGCGAGCGGGTAGAGGTGGCAATATGGCGCATGACGAGCGACCCGACGACCGCCGACGAGACCCCGACGGATGCCGAGCGCATCGAGGTGCAACGCACCATCGCCGCCGATCCGGCGGCGGTCTTCCGTGTGCTGTGCGACCCCGAGGGCCACGTCGCCATCGACGCCACCGGCATGCTGATGGCCGCCACGGGATCACCCGTCACCGCGGCCGGCGACACCTTCGTCGTGCACATGGACCGCGAGGCGCTGAACGACTACCCGCTCGGCGAGTACGACGTCACCGTGACGATCACCAAGCTGGTGCCCGACCAGGAGATCGCCTGGACGATCCTCGGCGCGATCCGACCCCAGATCGGCCACGTCTACGGATACCGGGTGGAGCCCTCCGGCGAGGGGGCCAGCATCGTCACCTCGTACTACGACTGGTCCGAGATCGACCCCACCTGGAGAGAGGCCGGGATCTTCCCGGTGATCTCCGAGGCCGCCCTGCGGGCCACCCTCGGCATCCTGGCGCGCACCGTCGCCCGTGGATGGCCGCAGGGGTAGAGCACAAGTCGTTCCGACATGTGACTAAGGCCCCTGAGGCCCTTCAGAGCCGATTGCCAGGATGAACGCATATCCCCCCTCCCCCTGAGCAGGAGGTAGTCATGCGTGTTCATCCAGCGCGGTCGGGCCTGAGTCCGGGCCGCCGCAAGGTCGTAGCCGCCAGCGTGGCAGTGATCGCTTTGGTCATGGCCTCGTGCACGGGTGACGACAGCGGCAACGGCGACGGCGACGGCAACGGCTCGAGTGGGGCGAGCGGTGACCTGGCGGACATCGCCGAGGCCCGCGGCCTGACCGATGCCGACCTGATCGCTGCCGCCAAGACCTACGTCCCGAGCGGCCAGCACGACGAGTACATCATGTTCTCGAGTGGCGGCCAGTCCGGGCAGGTTCACGTCGTCGGCGTGCCGTCGATGCGCCTGCTGCGCACGATCGGCGTCTTCACCCCCGAGCCCTGGCAGGGCTGGGGATTCGGAGCGGCCGACACCGAGGCGGTGCTCGAAGAGGGCTACGCCCCAGGAACCGAAGAACTCCGTTGGGCCGACACCCACCACCCGGCGCTGTCGGAGACCGAGGGTGACTACGACGGGCAGTTCTTGTTCATCAACGACAAGGCCAACTCCCGTGTCGCCACGATCGACCTGCGCGACTTCGAGACCAAGCAGATCGTTCGCAACCCGGTCGCCATCAACGACCACGGCGGCACGTTCGTCACCCCGAACACCGACTGGGTGATCGAGGGTGGCCAGTACGCGATGCCGCTCGGCTGGGAGTGGGCGTCTCTCGACGACTACGAGACCGACTACCGCGGCCTGATCACGTTCTGGAAGTTCGACCGCGCTGCCGGCCGGCTCGACCCTGCCCAGTCGTTCGCGATGGAGCTGCCGCCCTACTGGCAGGACCTCTGCGACGCCGGCAAGCTCGACTCCGAGGGCTGGGTGTTCTGCAACTCGATCAACACCGAGATGGCAACGGGCATGACCCACGGCGGCGAGCAGTTCGAGGCCGCCACGGGCGCGAACGAGACCGACTACCTGCACGCCATCAACCTGGTGAAGGCAGCTGAAGTCGCTGCCGGCGGCGGCACCGAGACCATCAACGGCTTCGAGGTGATCCCGCTGCAGACGTCGATCGACGAGGGCCTGCTGTACTTCGTGCCCGAGCCGAAGAGCCCCCACGGCTCCGACGTCACCCCTGACGGCAAGTACGTGGTCGTCTCCGGCAAGCTCGACACGCACGCCAACGTCTACTCGTTCGAGAAGCTGATGGCGGCAATCGAAGCCGGCCCGACCGAGGTCGATCCCTTCGGCGTGCCCGTCATCGCCATGGAAGACGCGATGGAGGCACAAGTGGAGCTCGGCCTCGGCCCGCTCCACACTCAGTTCGACGACAAGGGCTACGCCTACACCAGCTTGTTCCTCGACTCCGCAGTGGCCCGCTGGTCGCTCGGTGGGGACAGCACTCCCGAAGGCGAAGAGCCCTGGACGCTGATCACGAAGACGCCCGTGCAGTACAACATCGGCCACCTGACGGCGGCCGAGGGCGACACCGTGAGCCCTGACGGCAAGTACCTCGTGGCCCTGAACAAGTGGTCGATCGACCGCTTCTTCCCCACGGGACCGCTGCTGCCGCAGAACTTCCAGCTCGTCGACATCTCCGAGGGCGGCACCACCATGCCGGTGCTGTACGACTCCCCGCTCGGTGTTGCCGAGCCGCACTACGCCCAGACGATCAAGGCCGACAAGCTGGCCCCGTGGACCGTCTACCCGCTCGGCACCGATCCGTCGAAGATGGGCGGATGGGATACGCCGACCGCGGACATGGTCGGTGAGAACGCCACGACCGACGCAGCCCAGGCCGGGGTCACCCGTGACGGGAACACGGTTACGGTCGACATGACCGTGATCCGGAGCCACTTCGCTCCCGACCTGATCGAGGTGAAGCAGGGTGACCATGTGATCTGGCACCTGACCAGCCTCGAGACCACCCAGGACGCCACCCACGGGATGGCAGTGCCTGGCTACAACATCAACCTCAGCATCGAAGCAGGCGAAACGGTGACGGTCGAGTTCGACGCCACGCAATCAGGCGTCTTCAACTTCTACTGCACCGAGTTCTGCTCGGCGCTCCACCTAGAGATGATGGGCCACTTCCTGGTCGAACCAGCGTGACCTCCTGAGCCCGGTCCCCGGCACGCGAGTGCCGGGGACCGGGCTGCTCATCTCTTTGAGTATCCGGAATACCCCAACCCCGTAGAGCGTTTGCAAGAAGGCGAAGACCATGTCAGTGCTAGACCGAATCCTTGGGCCGAAGATCCCGAAAGAGGAGCTCGACAAGAACCGCGATCGCTATCGCCGTCCCACGGCGTTCTTCGTGGGCGCGATGGTCGTGCTGTTGGTCTCGTTGTTCTTCCCCTACTGGGTGCTCAAGCTGACAGCTCCCCAGTTCCCCAACGGACTGCGGGTGCAGGCGTACGTCAACCGACTTGTCGGCAACGTCGACAAGGTGACGGGATCGAACGACCTCGAGCAACTCGACGGACTGAACCACTACGTCGGGATGCCACCGCTCGGTGACGGTGCGCAGTTCGAGCGCACGATCGCCATCGCCGCGATCATCGTCATGGCCGGGCTGCTGCTCGCCGCCGTGTACATCCACAGTCGCTGGGTGGTGCTGATGGTGCTTCCGGCGTTGCTGTTCCCCGTGATCTTCCTCGCTGACTTGCAGTACTGGCTGTGGAACTACGGGCACAGCCTCGATCCTCGTGCCCCATTGGCTGGTGCGGTGGGCGAGTTCACCCCACACCTGTTCGGGCGGTCGAAGATCGCCCAGTTCGACACGCTGGCGATGCCCGGGGTCGGGCTGATCCTGGCCTTCGTCGCTTCCGTGCTGGTGGCGATCGGGCTGTGGTTCCATCGCAAGGCGTATAAGCCGTTGATCGAGGCAGCCGAGGAAGCGGAAGAGGCGAAGGCCGCTCCCGAGCTCGCCGCTCTGTGAGGAGTCGACACGCTCTGTACGGCGCTCTCCTTGCTCTCGTCGCAGTCTCCTTCTCCGTCGCCAATCTGGTCCCCGCGGCACCAGTAGCCGCCGCGGAACGAGAAGACCTGGCCGCCCTGGTCGCGGCGACTCCCGCCGGCGGCACCCTCCAGCTCGATCCGGGTGTCTACGCCGGCGGGTTCACCATCGACCGGCCGATCACGATCGTCGGCTCGCCGGGAACGGTCATCGACGGCGGCGGTGAGGGGTCCGTGCTCACCGTCGCCTCGCCAGACGTGACGATCACCGACCTCGAGATCCGCGCCAGCGGCACTTCACTCCAGCACGAGGACTCCGCGGTGCACGTGTTGGGGGAGCGCTTCACGTTCCAGCGCTGCCGGATCGTGGACTCGCTGTTCGGGCTCTACCTGGTCGACTCCCCCGGCTCGACGATCACCGACAACGAGATCAGCGGCAAAGACATCGAGTTCACCCGGCGCGGCGACGGGATCCACGTGTACACCTCGAGTGGCACGACGGTCGAGCGCAACCACGTCTTCGACGGCCGCGACGTGATCGCCTTCTTTTCCGACGACGTCGTCGTGCGCGACAACCTGATGGAGAACGGCCGTTACGGGCTGCACCTCATGTACTCCGACAACGTCCTCGTCGAGGGCAACCGCTTCCTCCACGCGTCTACGGGGTTGTACGTGATGTACAGCGTCGGGATCGTCGTGCGGGACAACGTGATGGCGATGGCCGAGGGCCCGAGTGCCTACGGGATGGCCACCAAGGAGTCCGACGTGGTCGACGTGACCGGCAACCGCTTCGTGTCGAACCGCGCCGGCATCTTCATGGACGGCTCGCCGTTCACCGGAGGTGTGATCGGGAACTTCGAGGGGAACGTGTTCGCCTACAACATCGTCGGCGCCCTGTTCCAGCCGTCCGTGCGCAACAACTACTTCGCCTCGAACGCGTTCATCGACAACCAGGAACAGGTATCGGCCACCACGGGCGGCGCGCTCGACGGCAACGTCTGGACCGTGGACGGTGTCGGCAACCACTGGAGCGACTACGCCGGCTTCGACGCCGACGGCGACGGCATCGGCGACGTCCCGTACCGCGCCGAGGGCCTGTACAACGACCTGACCGATCGCTACCCGGAGCTGACGTTCTTCGCCGAGACTCCGGCGGCACGAGCCCTCGACGCCGCGGCCCGGGCATTTCCCACCCTGCGACCCGATCCGAAGTTGATCGACGACGGCCCGCTCGTGAGGGCGCCGGAGATCTCGCCGCTGCGCAACGCCCCTCCGGGGCCGTCGCGGGTGGCGTTGCTCGCGATGTCTGCCATCCTCGTAGCCGTGGCCGTCACGCTCGTCACCACCGCGATCCGTCGCCCGTTCGGGGCGGCGACATGATCCACGTCGAGAAGCTGTTCAAGCGCTACGGCAAGACCACCGTCGTCAGCGACATCTCCTTCGACGTCGCGCCCGGCGAGGCAGTAGCGCTGTGGGGCCCGAACGGTGCCGGCAAGAGCACCGTGATGAAGTGCATCCTCGGCGCGATCCCCTACGAGGGCAAGGTCGAGGTCGGCGGCTTCGACGCCAGGCGACGCGGCAAGGCGGCTCGCCAGCTCCTCGGCTACGTGCCCCAGCACCTCGCCTTCTACGACGATCTCACCGTCGGCGAGACCGTCGCCCTTTCCACCCGGCTGCGCCGTGTGGCACTCGATCGCGGCCGCGAGGTGCTCGGCCAGCTCGGCCTGGGCGACGAATGGGGCAAGCGGGTCGGTGCGCTCTCCGGAGGCATGAAGCAGCGCCTCGGCATTGCTTTGGCGCTGGTCTCTGACCCCCCGGTGCTGCTTCTCGACGAGCCGACGTCGTCGCTCGACGTAGCCGCCCGGCGCTCGGTGCTCGAGGTGTTCGAGAGCCTGCGCGACGACCGGCGGGCGATCGTGCTGACCTCACACCACCTCGACGAGGTCGGCGTGCTCGCCGACCGGGTGCTGGCGATGGACTCCGGCCAGTGCATCCTCGAATCGACCCCCGGCGAGTTCGCCGAGCGGCTCGGGCTGAGGGTGTGGCTGCACGTGATGGTGGTGCCCGACGAGCTGCCGAGGGCGGTCGAGGTGCTGAGCGAGGCGGGTTACGCTGCCCGGCGCAACTCCCGCGGCCTGCTGGTCGAGGTCGGCGCCGGAGAGAAGGGCCAGGCCTTGAACGCCCTCCAGCACGCAGGGATGGATGTGATCGACGTGGACGTGTGGCGATGACGGCGACCACCACGCCGACCACCCCGGCCACGTCGCGTTCGGTCAGCACGGCTCGGGTGATCCCGGAACGGGCCGAGCTGTCGACGGTGCGCGTGCTCGCCGGCAAGGAGCTGCGCGACGCCCTGCGCGACCGCTGGCTCTGGCTGTACGCAGCCGCCTTCGCGCTGCTCGCCATCGCGATCACCTCGATCGCGGTGTCCGACCTGCGCACCATCGGCTTCTCCGGCTTCGGGCGCACGGCATCGTCGCTCGTCGCGCTGACCCAATTGGTGGTGCCGCTGATGGGCCTGACCGTCGGCGCAAGGAGCATCGCCGGCCAGCGTGAACGCGGCACGCTCACGTTCTTGCTCTCGCATCCGGTCAGCTCGACCGAGGTGTACATCGGCACGTTCCTCGGCAACGCCGCGGCCATGCTCGCCGCCGTCACCGGCGGCTTCGGCGCCGCCGGGCTCGTCGCCGCGATCGGCGGTGCAGCAGTCGACGGCGGCGACCTGGTGGTGATCGCGGCCATCTCGTGGCTGCTCGCCGTTGCCATGGTCGGCGTGGGCATGCTGGTCAGCGTCGTCACCCAGCGCAGCGCCACGGCGATGGGGCTCGCCTTGGTGCTGTGGCTCGCGTTCGTGCTGTTCGGCAACCTCGGCTTGATGGGTACCTCCATCGCCACCACCGCCAGCGAGGCGACGCTGTTCTTCTCCGCGATGGCCAACCCGGTCGAGTCGTTCCGGCTCTCGACGATGACCGCGATGGGCGGATCGCTCGACGTGCTCGGGCCCGTGGGCACCTTCGCAGTCGACCGCTTCGGCGACAACGTCGGCTGGCTGACCACGGCGAGCCTCGCGGTATGGGCGATCGTCCCCGCCGTCATCGGCGGCGTGCTGTTCCGCAAGAGGTCGCTGCGATGAACAGGCGCGCGATGCTGGCTCGCTGGGCGGCGGTGGCCGGCGCGGTCGCCTTGGTCGCCGCAACGACGGGTCTTCTCGGCGGGTGCGCGGACGAGAGCGCGAGCGGGCCTCCGCACATCGAGTTCGGCCGCGACGTCTGCGACGAATGCCACATGATCATCAGCGAGCCTCGATTCGCCGCCGCCTACCGCGACGCGGGCGGCGAGCCGTTCGTGTTCGACGACATCTCCGACATGCTGGCCAACATCGCCGGCGGTGGTCAGCCGGCCGACGACATGATCTGGGTGCACGACTACGAGACCGAGGAATGGCTAGATGCGCCAGCGGCGTGGTACGTAAGTGGCCAGATCGCCACCCCGATGGGTGGCGGGATCGTGGCGTTCGCGCACGAGGAAGAGGCGCAGGCGTTTGCCGACGAGCGTGAGGGAGAAATCCTCACATGGGCCGAAGTGACGGCCTTGGATCTAAGCAGTACGGTGCATTCGGCACCGTGACCGGTCGAGATCGGAAATGGAAAGGAACCAGCGGATGAGAACCACGAAGCTGAGGATGGTGGCGGTCGGAGCAGCACTCGCGTTCGTGCTGACCACCGCCGCATGCAGCGACGACTCGGACTCGGGCACCCCCGACACCGACGCCCCGAGCACCGACGCGCCCTCGACCGACGGCGGCGACAACGGCGGAGGCGGCGACGCCGAGGCCGGCAAGACGCTGTTCACCGCGTCCTGCTCGTCGTGCCACGGCCCCGAGGGCCTGGGAGTGGAGGGTCTCGGCAAAGACCTCACCACGTCGGAGTTCGTGAAGGGCCTGTCGAACGAAGAGCTGATCGCGTTCATCGAAGTCGGCCGCGGCGCCGAAGACCCGGCCAACACGACCGGCGTGGCGATGCCGCCAAAGGGTGGCAACCCGGCACTCACCTCCGAGGACCTGGCCAACGCCGTCGCCTTCATCCGCTCGATCGAGAAGTAGCCCCGGGCGGGTTCGAGAACCCTGGAGCCCCTGGTGCCCGCAGATGGGTGCCAGGGGCTCTTCTTCGTCTACTCGTAGACGAGGCAGCCGTCGTCGAGGTCGGCGGCGGGGAGGGCGTCCTTTTCCACCCAGTAGTCCTGGGTGTGCTGCCACTCCGGCTTGTCACCGCGCCGGGGCAGCAGGTGCATCGAACGCATCAGGTAGTTCGGGTTGAAGTTGCCCGAGTCCATCCACGGGAGCAGCTCCATGTCGGCGTCCTCGGGACGGAGCCGAGGGGTGACCTGGCGGGCGCCGAGATCGTCCATGTGGTGCAGCAGCCTGCACACCAGGTCGCTGATCAGGTCGGCACGCAACGTCCAGCTCGCCCGGAAGTAGCCGAAGACCCACAACATGTTGGGCACACCCGTGAACATCATCCCCCTGTAGGTGACGGTGTCGCTCAGCTTCAGCGGAACGCCGTCGAGGGTGAACGCGATGTCGCCGTCTACGCACAGGTTGAATCCCGTGGCGGTGATGATCACGTCGGCGTCCAGCTGCTGGCCGCTCTTCGTGCGCACCCCGGTCGCGGTGAAGGTGTCGATCTCGTCGGTGACCATCGAGGCCAACCCGGCGCTGATCCCGGCGAACAGGTCGCCGTCGGGCACGAACGCCAGGCGTTGCTGCCAGGGCCGGTACTTGGGGGTGAAGTGGGTGTCGACGTCGTAGCCCTCGGGCAAGCGGGAGCGGACCCCGTTGATCAGCTCGGACTTGATCAGGTCGGGCTCCTCGAACGAAAGCCGGGTGACCATCGCCTGGTCGTGGAGCACCTTGCGCCGCACGATCTCGTGGATCCACGTCTCGTCGATGTCGATCTCACGCAGCATGTCCGCAAGCTCGTTGGCGTTGCGGTCGCACCAGAAGTACGTGGGCGAACGCTGGAGCACCGTGACGTGCGCGCACTCACCTGCGATGGCCGGCACGAGAGTCGCCGTCGTCGCCCCGGAGCCGATGACGAGCACCTGCTTGCCGGTCAGGTCCAAGTCGTCGGGCCAGGTCTGGGGGTGCACGATGCGTCCCTCGTAGCTGTCCATGCCCGGCCACTCGGGGGTGTAGCCCTCCGCGTGGCGGTAGTAGCCCTGGCACATCCACAAGAAGTTGCAGGTGAAGCGACGACGTTCACCGTTGGCCGTGTCGGTGGCGTCGATCGTCCACGTCTTGTCGGCCGCGGACCAGTTCGCGGTCGCGATGCGGTGGTTGTAGCGGATGTGCCTGCCGAGGTCGTTGTCTTCGATGACCTCACCCATGTACTTGCGGATCTCGTCGGCAGTGGCGATCGGTGCGCTGGTCCACGGCTTGAAGCGGTACCCGAACGTGTAGAGATCGCTGTCGGAGCGGATGCCCGGGTACTTGTGGGTCAGCCAGGTGCCGCCGAAGCTCTCCAGCGCTTCGAGCACCACGAACGATCTCTCCGGGCACTGCTCGGTCAGGTGGTAGGCGGCACCGACGCCGGAGATCCCCGCCCCGACGACGAGCACGTCGAAGTGTTCGGTGCGCACCGGCGCGTCGGGCTCCAGTTGGGCTGTATCGGTCACGTCCCCACCTCCAGTTCCGTGCCAGCCTCGCATGCGGCCGATTCGTCGACGAAGCTGGGCGACCTCGGGACCAACGGCAGTTTCCTCGGCACCGCCCGAACCCTTACGATCACCTCGTGAGGTTCCGTTTGGTCCCGCGCGACGAGGGCTTCTTCGCCTTGTTCAACAAGACCGCCGAGAACGCGGCGGCCGTTGCGGCTCTCGTTCACGAGGCGCTCGGCAGGCTCCCCGACGTGGCGGCGGTCGCGGAGAAGGTGCTCGAGCTCGAGGACCGCGGCGACCAACTCCGGCGGCAGATCTTCACCGCCCTCGACACCGCGATCGTCACCCCGCTCGACCGCGAGGACATCCACGCGCTGGCCGAGGGGTTCGACCGCGCCGTCGACAACATGAGCGCAGCTGTCGACCTGATCCGCCTGCACCAGGTCTCCGAGCCGGTGGAGGGCGTCGCCGAGTTCGGCCAGCTCCTCGTCGCGGCCGCCGACGCCGCCGTACGGGCGACCGCGAACCTCGAGCGTCTGCGCGACATGCAGGCCGACCTCGAGATCATCGACGACATCGAGACGAGAGGCGATCACCTGTTCCGGGAGACGACGGCGTTGCTCTTCTCCGGGGCGTTCAAGGCGTTCACCGTGCTCAAGTGGAAGGACGTGGTCGAATCGCTGGAGGCTGCGCTCAACGCCTTCGAGAGCACGGCCGACGTGATCACCAGCATCGCCTTGAAGCACTCCTGACCAACTGACCGGCGACGACGGACGCTCCCCCCTCTCACCGTGGCCGACTTCGCCCTAGTCATCGTCATCGTCACGGCACTGGCGTTCGACTTCGTCAACGGGTTCCACGACGCGGCGAACTCGATCGCCACGATCGTCTCGACGAGAGTGCTCAGCCCCGGCAAAGCCGTGGTGTGGGCGGCGTTCTTCAACTTCATCGCGTTCGCCATCTTCGGCACGGCGGTGGCGGCGACGATCGCGAAGGGCGTCGTCGATCCGGAGGTGCTGTCGATCGGGGTCGTGTTCGCCGGTCTCATCGGTGCGATCGCCTGGAACATCTTGACCGCCGTGCTCGGTCTGCCGTCTTCGTCGTCGCACGCGCTCGTCGGCGGCATCGTCGGCGCGGCAGTGGTCAAGTCCGGCTGGCACTCGGTGAACCGCTCCGGGTTGCAGAAGATCGCGGCGTTCATCATCTACTCACCACTCGTCGGGCTCGCCCTCGGCTTCTTGCTGATCCTCGCCATCATGTGGGCCGTGCACCGCAGCCGCCACCCGCGGACCGTCAACCGCTCCTTTCGTTGGATGCAGCTCGCCTCCGCGGCCGCATTCAGCCTCGGCCACGGAGCCAACGACGCGCAGAAGACGATGGGCATCATCCTCGCCTTGCTGATCGGCGCCGGAAAGGTTCCGACCACGGCCGATGTGCCGCTGTGGGTGGTGCTGTCGGCGCACACCGCCATCGCGCTCGGGACGATGCTCGGCGGCTGGCGCATCGTGAGGACGATGGGCAACAAGCTCACCCGGTTGAACCCGATGAGCGGGGTCGCCGCCGAGTCCAGTGCGGCGACAGTGCTCTGGTTCGCGTCTGCGAAGGGCATCCCGGTCTCCACCACGCACACGATCACCGGCGCCATCGCCGGCGTCGGCTCGGCCAAGAGGCTGAATGCCGTGCGGTGGAACGTGGCGGGACGCGTGGTGTGGGCGTGGGTGCTCACCATCCCGGGATCGGCCCTGATCGCCGCCGTGGTCTACGGCATCGTGGGGTTGTTGAATTGAGCACCGACGTGGACCGCAGAGCGATCTTCTTCCTCGGCGCGGCCGTACTCTGCCTGATCACGCTCGTCATCACCCCCGACGAGCTCCGCTGGGTCGGCATCTCACTGGTCGTCCTCTACACGGTGCTCGCTCTCGCCTCCCACCTCGACTACCGCTCCCGTACCCGCGAGCGACGGTGACGGCGAGCGAACCGAGTCTGCACGACCGGGCCGTGGGCGCCGTCGTCGGCTCGGCTGCGGCCGACGCGCTGGGCGCGCCCTACGAGTTCGGGCTGCCCGGCCAGTACTCGGCACGGTTCCCCGAGCCCGCCCTGGACGGCCCCGGCGAGCAGGTCGGCGGCGGCGGCTTCGGGTGGGCTCCGGGCGAGTTCACCGACGACACCCAGATGGCGATCGTGCAGGGGGAGTCGGTGCTCGTCTGCGACGGCGTCGACCCGCGCGACCTGTTCGAGCGCTTTCGCATCTGGTCGCTCGACGCGACCGACGTCGGTGTACAGACCAACGCTGTGCTGTCGTCGCCGCTCGGTTGGCGCCGGGCGGCGCTCGACCACTACAGCCGGCACCCGGACCGCTCCGCGGGCAACGGCGCCTTGATGCGTTCCACTCCGACGGCCGTGCGCTTCGCCTCGAGCACCGCCCAGGCGACCGTAGACGCAGCACGCGCCGCTTCGGCGGTGACCCACGCCGACCCGGCGGCCGGATGGGGCACGGCCCTCTATCACCTGATGATCCGGGCCGCGCTCCACGGACGCTCCCCCTTCGACACACTCGCCGCCGCGCTCGAGCACCTTCCCGCAGACCAGCAGCGGTTCCACGAGGTGTTGCATCCGAGCTGGGAACCGAGCCACAGCCGCCTATCCAACTCCACGGTGTGGAGCTGCCTGGCCCAGGCCGTGTGGGCGGTGCGCACGACGACCACGTACAGCGAGGCAGTCGTCGCGGCGATCGATCTCGGCGGCGACACCGACACCGTCGCGGCAGTGACCGGAGGGCTCGCCGGAGCGCTGTACGGCATCGCCTCCGTGCCGGAACGCTGGACGATGCCGCTGCACGGCCACATCACGACTGCGGCCGGGCGGCGCACCTACCGTCTGGTCGACCTGCAGGGCCTCACGTACCGCCTGCTCGACACCGCCTCGTCATAGCCCGAGGAGGCTCGCGTGCAGGCGGGGGGACTGCTCGGCGCCGTGCTCCTTCAGCCACATCCACAGCTCGCCCATCCGCATGTGCAGCGCGAGCGATGCTTCGATCTCGGCCCGGGCGGGATCACCGGCGACAAGCGCGGCAGCCACCCGGTCGACGAGCTGGTCGTGCTCGTCGCGAATCTCGTCGTTCGACTTCTCGGAGCACTCCGTCTCGAACAGCATGTCCAGACCATCGGCAACCCCGCGGTGGACATGAACCGCTTTGCAGAGCCTTGGCAGAGCTTTGACACGCGTGTGAGGCGCCGGCGTTCCGGCGAGTCCGGTGCGTCAGGCCTCGCCGGGATGTGATTCGCTTGCAGAGGCTCACCCGAGCCGAGATACGAGAGGGGTTCGGCGCATGGAACGCTTCGACGGGTTGCTCGCCGTCGTCACCGGCGGCGGTCACGGCATGGGTCGCGAGCTCGCGCGCCAGCTCGCCGCGCAAGGCTGCAACGTCGCCTTCTGCGACGTCTCCGAAACCGCGATGGCCGAGACCAAGGAGCTGTGCCTGGCGGGAGCGCCGGCCGGAACCCTCGTGAGCACGTTCGTCGCCGACGTCTCCGACGAGGCCCAGCTCCAGGCATTTCGCGATCACGTCGTAAGCACTCATGACACCGACCACATCGACCTGCTGTTCAACAACGCCGGCATCGGTGGGGGCGGCAGCATGGTGTACGACGATCGGGCGGAGTGGGACAAGACCTTCGGCGTGTGCTGGGGCGGCGTGTACTTCGGCACCCGCACATTTCTGCCGCTGCTGATCGCCAGCAGTGACGCCCATATCGTGAACACGAGCAGCGTCAACGGCTTCTGGGCATGCCTCGGCCCG
Source organism: Actinomycetota bacterium (assembly GCA_016700055.1). Taxonomy (NCBI): domain Bacteria; kingdom Bacillati; phylum Actinomycetota; species Actinomycetota bacterium. The sequence continues at coordinate 2,112,237 of CP064997.1, read as the reverse complement.
GAGATCCCCCACACCGCCTACAGCGCGGCCAAGTTCGCGGTGAAGGGGTTCACCGAGGCGCTGATCGTCGACCTGCGCCTGAACGCTCCCCATGTGAAGGTCTCGGTGGTGATGCCGGGTCACATCGGGACTTCGATCGTGTTCAACTCCGGTCTCGCCCACGGCCGTGACCCGAAGTCGTTGCGCCCCGAGCACATCGAGGAGATGCGCGAGCGCTTCTCCCAGCGCGGCATCGACACCACGGCGGCTTCCGACGAGGACTTGCGCCAGCTGGTGCTGATGCAGGCGGAATCGTTCCGTGACGACGCACCGATGACCGCGGCCGAGGCCGCGACGACGATCCTCGACGGCGTACGCGCCGGGCAGTGGCGCATCCTCGTCGGCGCCGACGCCCACCTGATCGACTCCCTGGTGCGCGCGAACCCGGTCGACGCATACGAACCCGGCTTCATGGAACAGCTCCAGGGTGAGGGAGCGTTCCGGTTCGTGCAAGGGCCCGAGTGACGACGCCCCGGCTCGCCGTCCTCGCCGCAGTGGTGATCGCAACACTCGCGGCCTGCAGCGGCGACGACTCGGCGACGCCGGACACCACCGACGGCGCTTCCACCTCGGCACCGACCACGGTGCCCACCCCCGACACCAGCGCACCGGGTACCAGCGGGCCCGCGACGACGGTCACGACGATCGCCCCCGTCACCACCACCCCCGCCACGACCACCACCACCCCTGCCCCGACCACTGCCCCCGCCACGACCCCCACCACGACCCCCACCACGACAGCGCCGGGCTGCGAGCCGATTGGGGACACCTCCGCCGAGCGCGAGTCGTTCCCGGAGCGGATGAGCGCCCTGATCGGGGCCGACATCCGCACCGGCGGCCACGAGTGCTTCGAGCGGATCGTGATCGAGCTGCAGGAAAGCGACCTGCCCGCACCCCAGCCGTTCCCGGGATGGTGGGTCCGCTATGCCGACGGACCGATCACCCTCGGCCAGACCGACGACCAGTTCGTCGACCTGCTCGGCGACGAGACACTGCTGATCACCGCCAACTCGTGGGTGTTCTATCCCGACGTCGGCGGCTACGAAGGCCCCAACCAGATCTTCCCGACGAATGTCGGCGGTATCCTGGAGCTCTTGTTGATCGACAACTACGAGGGCCAGCACACATGGGCGGTGGGCCTCGACAGCCGGCGGGCGTTCCGGGCCGACGAGTTGGTCGATCCCCCCCGTCTCGTGATCGACATCGCGCTCTAGAGCCGTGGACGACGAGAGCGGCACGGCCGCACCCGGATTCGAGGCCCTCGGGCTGCGTGAAGAGCTGCTGACCGCCCTCGTCGCGCTCGGCTACGAAGAGCCGACCCCCATCCAGCGCGCAGCGATCCCGCACCTCCTCGCCGGCGACGACCTGCTCGGCCAGGCCGCCACGGGCACCGGCAAGACGGCGGCGTTCGCGCTGCCGCTGCTGCACCGCCTCACCGAGGAGCTCCGTTCCCGCTCCGGTCCCGTCGGGCTGATCCTGGTGCCCACGCGTGAGTTGGCGATGCAGGTGTCCGAGGCGACGTACAAGTACGGCCACGGGCTGGGCGCGCGGGTGGTGCCGATCTACGGCGGCCAGCACATCGGGCGCCAACTCGACGCCTTGCGGCGCGGCGCCGACATCGTCGTCGCCAGCCCTGGCCGGGCGCTCGACCACATCCGCCGCGGCACGCTCAAGTTGGACGGCATCCAAGTGGTGGTGCTCGACGAGGCCGACGAGATGCTGGACATGGGCTTCGCCGAGGACATCGAGGCGATCCTGGCCGAGACGCCGGCGAGCCGTCAGACGATCCTGTTCTCGGCCACGCTGCCACCGCGCATCGACGCCATCGCGCGGCGCCACCTGCGCAATCCGGTACGCATCCAGATCGAGGCCGCCGCGCGGGAGACCGGCACGGCTCCGTTGGTGCGCCAGAGCGCGTACGTGGTGCCCCGCTTCCACAAGCCGGCCGCGCTCGGCCGCATCCTCGACGTCGAGGCACCGACGGCGGCGATCGTGTTCTGCCGCACCCGCGGTGAGGTCGACCAACTGACCGAGACCCTGAACGGGCGGGGCTACAGGGCCGAGGCACTGCACGGCGGGATGGACCAGGACCAGCGCGACCGGGTGATGGGCAGGCTGCGCAACGGCACCGCCGAACTGCTCGTGGCCACCGACGTCGCGGCCCGCGGACTCGACATCGACCACCTCACGCACGTCGTCAACTACGAGGTGCCCTCGGACGCCGATGCTTACGTGCACCGCATCGGTCGCGTCGGGCGCGCCGGGCGGGAAGGCACCGCGATCACGCTGGCCGAGCCCCGCGAGCAGCGCCTGCTGCAGAACATCGAACGGATCACCAAGCAGAAGATCGCGATCGCGAAGATCCCGACCGTCGCCGACCTGCGCGCGAAGCAGATGGAGCAGACGCTCGACACGGTGCGAGATGCGCTCGGGGCCGACGACCTCGAGCAGTTCGCCCGCCTGCTCGACGTGTTGAACGAGAACCACGACCTGGCAGACATCGCGCTCGCCGCGCTGAAGTTGGCCCACGAGTCCACCGGGGCAATGCTCGACGAGGCCGAGATCCCCGACCTCGCCGCCTCGTGGGACCGGCCTGCGGGTGGCAAGCGCGCCGAGCGCACTGAACGCCCCGACCGCGAGGGCGGCGGCAAGCGGCAGCTCTCCGACAGCCAGCGGACCGCGCGGATCTACGTCGGTGCGGGCCGCGCGTCGAAGGTGCGTCCACAGGACCTGGTCGGCGCGATCGCGAACGAGACGCGTCTCACCGGGCGTGACATCGGTGCGATCAAGGTCGGCGAGCACTCCTCTACCGTCGAGATCCCCGAGTCGGCCGTCGACGAGGTGCTCGCGGCGATGAGCCGTACCTCGATCCGCGGCAAGCGGGTGACCGTGCGCCGGTACCTCGAGGGTGGCGCACGGAACTGACCAAGCGGTCGCGCGCGCCGGATCAGGTCGTGCGGATCACGATCCGGCAGCCACCCTCGTGAGGTTCACGTACGTGGAGACACTCGATGACCACCCCGCCGGCGGCCTCGGCGAGGCCTTCGGCCACTCCGAGGTGCAGGTCGCAGATCGTTTCCGGATCGCTCGCGGCGACCTCGGCGAAAGGACACGTCCGCAGCACCACGTCTGCGCCGCCGAGTCGCTTCTCGACGACCGGGTCGAAGCCGAGCCGCCCGGCCTCGTCGCTGATCAGATCGAACGCGTCGGTGCCGGGTGAGGCAGCCTCGGCCGCGTTGGCCGCAGCTCTTACCCCGGCGCGCCGTCCGGCCTCGCGCGCATGGAGGCGATCGCGCACTGCAGCGACGAGCAGCATCGAGAGCGTCTGGTAAGGCGGTATGGGGCGGGGCATCGCCCGGAAGATGTAGTGGGGACGCCCACGGCCACGTGGCGCGGCCCGTTCGGCCCTGACCAGTCCCGCTTCGGCGAGGCTGCGCAGGTGGACGCGCACCGTCGTGTGGTGCACCCCCAACGCGGCGGCGATATCCGCCGCGTCGAGGGGGCCTCCGGCGGAAAGCAGCTCGTAGACCCGAGCCTGCGTCCCGCCGGGCGCGGTGGCGTCGTCGACCGGCATCGGCGCTCAGTGACCGCCGAGAGCGGACGTGTCGGCGTCGCCGGCGGCGAAGAAGCCGAGGGCTCCCTTGCTCGCGTTGGCGAACTTGTGCGTCACGAAGGGGTAGAGGCCGTCTTCGGCGAAGGTGAACTCGACGAAGCCGCCCTGGGACGGCTGCAGGTCGAGCGCCTGGGAGCCGCCCTGGGACTCGTCGGGCGACAACGTGTACGCGCCCTCCTTGAACACGGTGTCGAAGATAGTGCCGACGATGTGGAAGGCGGAGTTCTCGCTCGGGCCGTCGTCGACCACCCACACCCGGTAACGCTCGTTCACCTCGACGTGGATCGGGGCGTGCACGTACTGGTTGTAGTAGCCGTTGAACACCACCGCGTCCCAGTCCTCGCCGAGCATCTTCGTGAGGTCTCCGGGCTGACCCTCTGGGCCGAGGTACAGCTCGCTCTGCGTGATGACGAACTCCTCGGCGACCGGCGGGAGGTCGGGCGGGTCGATGATGATCGCCCCGAACATGCCGTTGCCGATGTGGTGCAGGGCGGGAGCGGTGCCGCAGTGGTACATGTACGCGCCGGCCTTCGTGGCCTCGAACTCGTACACCAGCTCCTCACCCGATGCGATCGTGCGCATCTCGTCGTCCCAGGCGACCATGCTGGCGTGGAAGTCGATCGAATGGCCGATCGAGCCTTCGTTGCGCAGCGTCACCCGAAACGTGTCGCCGAGCTTGCCGCGCAGGATCGGTCCGGGGGCCGAGCCGTTGAACACCCACATCTCCTGGGTGACGCCCGGTGCGACCTCGATCACCGTCTCGCTCGCGACCAACTCGATCTCGTGCACCGTGGCGGCTTCCGCTGCGGGCAGCACCGGATCGCGGGCCACCCAGTCGGCTCCGGGGGTGGCCGCCGAGTCGATCGTCGCGTAGTCGCCCTCCGCGGACGTGTCCCCACCGTCGGTCCCGTGATCGCCGCCCTCGGAACCGGCGACGACGATGTCCATCACCATCCCCGCCGCCTTGTGACCCGCGACCGTGCACCACGCCTGCGTCGACGCAGGGAACGGGCCGATCGTGATCGTCTCCTCGGCGCCGGGATCGAGCATCTCGGTACCGTCGGTCCCGTCGACCTTCAGGTCGTGGGCCATCGTGCCGGCGTTCGTCACGTGCAGGGTGATCTCGGTGTCGGCGGGTACCTCGATCGTGGCCGGACGGATGTAGAGCTCGCCGAGCTCGATCTCGAACTCGGTCTCGCCGGCTGGCGTCTCGGGGTCCTCGCCGTTGGAGCCGCCCGACTCGGCCCCGGCCGACGAGTCGGTCATCCCGGCCACGACGCCGATCACGGCGACGACGAGCGCGATGAGCCCGATCAGGCAGGAAACGACCCACCACGCGGTGTGTGAGGTGGTGCCGTTGCCCGAGGAAGCGGGCGCTGGATCCGACGAGGTCATGAGGAAGCTCCATTTTTTAGAGGTCGGATCCAAATTATTCGCAGAAGACGCCGACAGCAAAGGGACCAACGTCACGAATCGACAGGTCTGGTGCGCCGCGCTGGCCGACCGCGCGGCCGGGCGTGCGTTTGCCGCCGCGGTGCTTAATGGCCTACATTACTTGCGCTCCCGAAGGTGGAGCTCTGCGTTCGACTCGTTCCCAAGGGGGCCTCCACATGGAGTTCGGAATCTTCTTCAACGGCTACCTCCCCGGTCCCGCCGCCCACGACGCGGCAGCCGAGCACCTGATGCTGATGCGCGAGATGGAGTACGCCGTCCTCGCCGATCAGTGCAACTGGAAGTACGCATGGTTCGGCGAGCACCACGCCCTCACCGAGTACTCCCACATGTCGGCGCCGGCCCCCGTGATGGGCTACGTCGCGGCGAAGACCTCCCGCATCCACATCGGCACCGCGATCACCTCGCTGCCGCCGATCAAGGAGCACCCGGTCCGCATCGCCGAGATGGCGGCGATGATGGACCACATCTCCGAGGGCCGGTTCGAGTTCGGCACCGGCCGCGGGGCCGGCAGCCACGAGGTGGCCTCGTTCAGCGGTCTGCGAACCGACGAGACGAAGGCGATGTGGGACGAGGTCGCCCGGGAGATCCCCCGCATGTGGGAGCAGCGTGACTACGAGTACAACGGCGAGTTCTTCAGCGTGCCCACCCCGCACAACGTGTTGCCCAAGCCCTATGGCAAGGGTCACCCCCCGATCTGGGTGGCGTGCGGCAACCCGGGCACGTTCGCGAAGGCCGGCGCCCACGGCATCGGCGCGATCGCGTTCAACTTCGAGCCGATCCACAACCTGCGCGGCAGGGTCGAGGCGTACAAGGAAGCGATCCAGGACGTCACCGACCAGATCGGCCAGTACAAGAACGACAACGTGATGATGACGAACGCGTGCATCTGCTTGAAGGACCGCGAGCGGGCCCGCGAGATCGCGAAGAAGCGCACCGGCTACCGGGTGACGATGGTGAACCTGTACCACGACACGATGCCGAAGTCGCCCGACGCGATCGTCTGGCCCAATCCTCCCCAGAAGGTGGAGTGGACCGACGAGATGCTCGACCACGCCATCAGCGGCGGCCACATCTTGTGCGGCACGCCCGAAGAGGTGTGTGAGCAGCTCGAGGCCTACCGCTCCGTCGGCTGCGACCAGGTCGTGTTCGGCGTGCCCGACGAGGGCTACAGCCACGACGAGGTGCAGGAGATGATCGAGGTCTTCGGCAACGAGGTGATTCCCGAGTTCGATCGCGACCCGGTGCACTCCACCACCCGTTATCGCGAGAACGCAGTGGCGAAGTACCCCGAGTTCGCCCACGCGGTGCCCGAAGACGTCAACCGCGCTGAGCCCCCGGTCTACCCCGTCAGCGTCTAGGCGGGGTCGGCCTATGCTCGGCCGATGACCACCGCCAACCTCGAAAGAGCCATTGCCAACGCTCGGTCCGTTCTCGCCAACGTGCGGGCCGACCAGCTCCACGACTCCACGCCCTGCGCCTCGTGGGACGTGTCAGGCTTGATCAACCATCTAGTGGGTGGGGCGAACTGGTTCGCCGACAACATGACCGGCGGAGAGACCGCGGAGGCCGACTACGCCGCGGGCGACTACCTCGCCGCCTACGACACCGCGGCGCAGCGAGCCGTGGAGGCCTTCTCGGCCGACGGGGCGATGCAGCAGATGGTGCAGCTCCCCTTCGGCACCTTCCCCGGCATCGCGTTCATGGGCCTGGCCACCACCGACACGTTCACCCACACGTGGGATCTGGCTCGCGCTACCGGTCAGGACGCCGGCGCGCTCGATCCCGAGCTCGCCGCGCAGTTGCTCGGCCAGGCCAAAGCGACCATCCCCGACGCCTTCCGCGGCGCCGACGGCGCGGCGCCGTTCGGGCCGCAGACCCCGGTGGCCGAGGACGCGCCGGCGGCCGACCAGCTAGCGGCGTTCCTCGGGCGCAACGTGTAGACGACCAGGTTGTCGGCCCGGGTCGTCGACCCGGGCCGACGTCCTAGCGGACGTCGTCGTCGGGCACCAGCAGCGGCTCGGCCTGTAGACCGTCGATCGGTTCGGCCGGCGCGGCGTCGGCGCGCCGGTGCCTCAGGTGTTCGATCACCACCGGCGCGAGCGAAGCGAGCACGATCACGCCGATGATCGGCAACAGGAACTTGTCGACCGTCTCGGCGCCGATGACCTCGCCCGCGAAGAACCCGAGCAGAGTCACCCCCACCGCCCAGCCGATGCCGCCGACGACGTTGTAGGTGGTGAACTTGCGCCTGTCCATCTTGCCCACGCCGGCGAGCACCGGGGCGAACGTGCGCACGATCGGCACGAACCGGGCGAGCACGATGGTGCGCGGACCGTGGCGCTCGAAGAAGTCCTGCGCGCGGTGGAGATGGGCCTGTTTGAACAAGCGCCCGTCGGGGCGGCGCTCCAGCGCCGGACCGACCCGGCGGCCGATCGTGTAGCCGAGCTGGTCGCCGAGGATCGCGGCGATCGTGCAACCGACGAGAACGACGCTGAGCCGCAGGTCGCCCTTCGACGCGAACACGCCGGCGGTGAAGAGCAGCGAATCACCCGGCAGGAAGAACCCGACGAGCAGACCCGTCTCGACGAACACGATCGCGAACAGCAGCACGTAGCTGCCGGTCTCGATCAGCTGGGTCGGGTCGAGCAGTCCGAGCACCGTGTCAGGCTAGATCGGGATTGGACTCGCCACTCGGCAGAGGTAGCGAGTCACGGACCTTCAGCAGGTCGTCGCGCAGATCGGCCTCTTCGTGGCCGAGGCAATCGAGCCACTGGTCGATCGCGGAGCGCATGATGGCGTCGCGGTTGCCCTTGCGCACCTCGGGCGCGAGTGCTGCTGCCTCGCTCGGCGCACCACCGCTGACCTCGATCTCCGCCGAACGCTTCGACCAGGCGATCGCGCCGAGCAACACGACGAGCGCCACGCCGGAGATCGCGTAGCGGGCGACCTCGTTGTCGTCGAGCGTGATGATCGCCGGCAGGATGAGCAACGAGACCAGGTTCATCACCTTGATCAACGGGTTGAGCGCCGGCCCGGCGGTGTCCTTGAAGGGGTCGCCGACGGTGTCGCCGATGACGGCGGCCTTGTGGGCCTCCGAGCCCTTGCCGCCCTCGTTGCCGTCCTCGATGAACTTCTTCGCGTTGTCCCAGGCCCCGCCGGAGTTGGACAAGAAGTTCGCCATCAGCTGACCGGTGAGGATCACCGCGGCAAGGAACGCTCCGAGCGCGAAGACGTTGATCCCGAACCCGATGATCACCGGGGTCAGCACGGCGAGGAGGGCCGGAGTTGCCAGCTCGCGCAGAGAGGCGGTGGTGCAGATGTCGATCACCGGCCCGTAGTCCGGGCGGCGGGTGCCGGCCATGATCTGGCCGTCGGCGAACTGACGACGCACCTCGTTGACCACCGTGCCCGCAGTGCGCCCGACGGCGCGGATGGCGAGCGAGCTGAAGATGAACGCGATCGAGCCGCCGACGAGCAAGCCGATGAACGTCGTCGGGTTCGAGACGCTGATCGGGAACGCGTCGAACACCGTCTGACCGGCGTTCTCCAGTTCCTCGATGCCCGCGGCACCGAGCGTCTCGTTGGCGATCGTCTCGACGAACGAGGCGAAGAGGGCGACGGCGGCGATGACCGCAGAGCCGATCGCGAAGCCCTTCGTGACGGCCTTCGTGGTGTTGCCGACGGCGTCGAGGCTGACCATGATCCGCTCCGGCTCGCCGTGGAACTCACCGGACATCTCCGCGATGCCGGCGGCGTTGTCGGCGACCGGGCCGAAGGTGTCCTCGGAGACGACCACGCCCGTCGTCGAGAGCATGCCCATTCCGCAGAGGGCGACGAGGTAGAAGGAGAACTGCACGTTGCCGCCACCGAGGATCACGGCGCCGCCGATGGCGAGGGCCACAGCGATGATCGCCCAGGCCGACGACTCGAGGCCCGAGCTGATCCCCGACAGCACGGTCGTGGCCGGACCGGTGCGCGCGGAGCGGGCGATCTCTTGCACCGGCGCGGTCTCGGTCGACGTGAAGTACTCGGTGATCCGGCTCGCCGCCTGGGCGAGCACGAGGCCGATCAGCACCGCGCCGAACATGCGCCAGCCCGGGTTGGACAGGTTGTCGGCTTCGTTGCCGACGTACAGCAGCGCCACCAACCCGGTGCCGACCACGGTCAACAGCCCGGCGGTGAGGAAGCCTCGGTTGATCGGCGCCATCGCGGACGAATCCGACGGCTTGGCCCGCACGGCATACACGCCGACGATCGACGCCAGGACGCCGATGGCGCGGGCGGCGACGGGGAAGATCAGGCCGAGGGCGGGATTGGCACCGATCGAGTTGAAGGCCGCCACGCCGAGGATGATCGACGCCACGAGGGTGACCTCGTAGCTCTCGAACAGGTCGGCTGCCATACCGGCGCAGTCGCCGACGTTGTCACCCACGTTGTCGGCGATCGTGGCCGGGTTGCGGGGGTCGTCTTCGGGGATGCCCACCTCGATCTTGCCGACGAGGTCGGCGCCGACGTCCGCGGCCTTGGTGAAGATGCCGCCACCGACACGCAGGAAGAGGGCGAGGAGCGACCCTCCGAAGCCGAACCCGACGAGGATCGCCGAGCTCGTGTTCTGGAACAACATGATGATCACCGTCGCTCCGAACAGCCCGAGCCCGACGGTGAACATGCCGGCGACGCCACCGGTGCGGAACGCGACGTGCAACGCCTCGGCCATCGAGCCGCTGCGGGCCGCCTCGGCGGTGCGGACGTTGCCGCGCACCGCGAGGTTCATGCCGATGAAGCCGGTGAGCCCGGACATCAGGCAGCCGGCGAGGAAGGCGAGCGTACGGAAGAGACCGGACTGGGCGAAGCTGAGCGCGCTCGATCCGTCTGGTCTGTCGATCGCGGTCGACGTGAGGAAGACGATCGCCGCGAGCGGGATCAGGATGAAGCTGATCGTGCGGAACTGGCGGCGCAGGTACGCGCTCGCGCCCTCCTGGATCGCCTTCGCGATCTCGACCATCTTCGGCGTGCCCGTGGGAGCGGCGAGCACTCCCCGCATCAGCGAGAACCCGACGGCGATCGCCACGAGCGCCGTGACCGCGCTGAAGATCAGCCACCACCACTCCGCGCCGCCCAATTCGAACGTCTGGTATCCGCCTTCGGCGGCGATGATCGGAATGCCCACGTATCCTCCTGCGTACGGCGGTCGGCGTCGATCCGACCGGTGTCCCCTCGGTCTTGCGACCGGGGCTCACGTGGAGATGCAACACCACGTCGCGAGCGGCCGGCAATCTACACGGGGAGAGCCTCGCGGCGCATACTCTCGCCGTCGACAACGTGCCGACGCACCGGCACGAGGAGGCTCTCGCATGGATCGAATCCGCAGCCGCGCCTACCGGCAGGGGCGTCTCGTCGATCAGGACTTCCCGCTGGAGACGGTCTCGGACCACCTCGCGGTCGACGACACGATCCTGTGGGTCGACCTCTGCGCTCCGACGGCTGCGGAGATGCACCTCCTGGCCGACGAACTCGACCTGCACGAGCTGGCGGTGGAGGACGCCCTCGGGCCGCACCAGCGCCCCAAGCTCGACCACTACGCCGGCCATCTCTTCGTCGCCTGTCATGCCGTGCGGGTCGACCGGGAGCAGCACGTGCTGGTCGAGACGGAAGTCGACGCGTTCATGGACCGGCGCTGGCTGATCACGGTCAGAAAGGACGCCGGGTTCGACATCGAGCACGTGCTCGCCCGCTGGGACCGTTCCGCGGAGCTCGCCGAGCACGGCGTCAGCTACCTGCTGTACGGGGTGCTCGACGTGATCATCGACGGCTACTTCGACGCGGTGGCCGAGTTCGACGACTACTTCGACGAGGTCAGCGAGCTGCTGTTCGAAGAGAAGCCGATGGACCCGGCGCAACAGCGGGAGTGGTTCAACATGCGGCGGGCGTTCGTGCGCCTGCACCGCACCGTGGTGCCGACCCGTGAGCTCGTCAGCGGGTTGATGCGTCGTGAGCACGACGCGGTGCCCGAGACCCTGTACCCGTACTTCCAAGACCTCTACGACCACGTGCTGCGCGCGACGGAGTCCACGGAAGCACTGCGCGACCTCGCGGCGACCATCGTCGAGACCAACCTCAGCCTGCGCGACTACCGCCAGAACCAGGTGATGAAGAAGGTGACGAGCTGGGCCGCGATCATCGCCGTGCCCACCTTGGTGTCGGGGTTCTACGGGATGAACGTGCCCTATCCGGGATCAAACCACTCGGGCGGTGTGCTGGCCGCGGTGCTGCTGATGGTGTTGCTCTCAGGCAGCCTCTACGTGCTGTTCCGACGCCGGGACTGGCTCTAGCCCCCGCCGCGAACAGCCCGCGACTGCCTCGGCGAGGCGGCCGAACGCCCTTTCCCGGACCACCGCGGCGAGTCCACCGTCGGTCACGATCCGCGCCTCCGCGCAGGCCACACCCAGCTCACGCGCCGCCGCCGCGAGACGGGCCACCGGCACTGCGTGGGCGTCGATGCCGTGCTCGGCGACGGCCCACCCGAGATCGGACAGCGGCTGCAGACGTTCCATCACTTCTTCTCCCTGACTCTTCGTCAGTCCCACGGTACGGACACCCGTGGTTAATTAAAAGCGATCATCAATGGTTCTGACCATCAGTCGGGCTTATCATGAGCGGATGCTGCAGGACCTCGAGCTGCGCCACCTCATCGCGCTGCGTTCGGTCGTTCGCGAGGGCGGCTTCGCGCGGGCGGCGGACCGCCTCGGCTACACCCAATCGGCCGTCAGCCAGCAGATCGCGGCGCTCGAACGGGCGGTCGGAGCGGCGGTGTTCGACCGGCCCGGGGGACCCCGACCCGTCGAGCTGACGCCGTTCGGGCGACTGCTGCTCGGCCACGCCGACGACATCCTCACCCGGGTGGCGGCGATCTCCGACGACATCGACCGCTTCCGCGCGGGAGAGGCGGGCCGGCTGGACATCGGCACGTTCCAGAGCGTCTCGGTGGAGCTGCTGCCGCGGATCATCGGGCTGCTGCGCGCCGAGCGTCCCGGCATCGAGATCCGCCTGACGGAAGCCGACGACCCCCAAGAGCTGGCCGATCTTGTCCGCGCGGGTGAGCTCGATTTCAGCTTCATCACCGGCGACTTCGACGCGTCCGCGCTCGACACTGTCGCGCTGGGCGAGGATCCTTTCGTCGCCGTCACCCGGCACGGCTGGCTCGACGGCGTCGCACCCGGCGGGCCGATCGCCACGCGCGAGCTGCTGTCGGCGCCGCTCATCGGACAGAACGACGGTGCCTGCCAGCGCACCATCGACCGCGGGCTCGCCGCCTCCGGCACCGAGCCTGCGTACGTGTTCCGCAGCAACGACAACAGCGCGGTGCAGGCGATGGTGCGCGCCGGCATGGGAGCGGCCTTGCTGCCGCTGCTCGCCGTCGACATCGACGATCCTCGCATCGAGGTGCACCCGATCGACCCGCCCATCCCCGACCGGGTGATCTCGATCATCCGCCGCCACGGGCGCTCGAGTGCTCCCGCCGCGGAGCGCTTCGTCGAGCTCGCGTGTGATGCCTGGGCCTCGATCGCCGGGCAGCGCTCACGTAGAGCTCTCACCTCGCCCACGGCTGACTCCGATCTCGCGGGCCGATCATCGGGGGTATGAGGACCTTCGACGAGATCACCTTCGACCCCGGCCTGTTCGACGACGCTTGGCCGGCACCGCCGCCGCCTCCCCCGCCGGAGCCGCCGCGCCGCACCGCGAACCGCGGGCGGCGGGCACTCGCGCTCTCGGCCGTGGTCGTCACCATGGCCGGCATCTCACTCGGTTCGGGCTACCTCGGTGGCCGGCTGGCCGGCGCGGGCGACGCGACGACGCCCGCCACGACGACCGCCGCGGCTGCTCAGGCCACCGAGGTCAGCCACGACACCTCCGCGATGGACGTCTCCGCAGTGCTCGACGCCGTCGGGGCATCGGTGGTCTCGATCGACACCGTGGTCACGGTGGATCGCGGGCCTTTCCGCGGGCAGAGCGCCGGGGCCGGCACGGGGGTGGTGATCGACGCGAGCGGCGGCTACATCCTGACGAACGCCCATGTCGTCGAGGGCGCGACGAGCATCACCATCACCGTCGGCGATTCCGCACCGCGTCTCGCGACCATCGTCGGCTCCGACGAAGCCCAGGACATCGCCGTTCTCCACGTGGAAGACACGTCGGGGCTGGTCGCCGCTCCCCTCGGCACGTCGACGAACCTGGCCGTGGGCGACAGCGTGCTGGCCATCGGCAACGCATTGGCCCTCGAAGGGGGGATGACCGTCACCCAGGGCATCGTCTCCGCACTCGACCGATCGATCGAGACCAGCTCGGGAAGCCTCGACGGTCTGGTCCAGACCGACGCCGCGATCAGCTCGGGCAACTCCGGCGGGGCGCTCGTGAGCTCGTCGGGCGAGGTCGTCGGGATCAACACCGCCGTCGCGGCGAGCTACGCCGGAGTGTCGGTGTCGAACATCGGCTTCGCGATCCCGATCGACGACGCGATGGCGATCGCGCACGGTCTGATCGACACGTCGATCTGAGCGCAGCCATCGAGGTGCGCGATCATCGAGGCATGGGAGTCCGTGACGGCGACGGTTGGGTGGCATGCGCGTGCGGCCGTCCGCACTGGGGGCTCTACGGCGCGGCCGGGTTGCTGCTGGTGCGCCGTGACCTCGCCGAGCCCCACGTACTGCTCCAGCTACGGGCGCCGTGGACCCACGGCGGAGGCACCTGGGCGCTACCCGGTGGCGCGATCGACTCGCACGAGGATTCCGTCACCGCCGCGCTGCGCGAGGCGCACGAGGAGGCCGGCGTCGACGCCACGGTCGTCGAAGTGACCGAGGTCTACTGCGACGACCACGGCAACTGGCGCTACGACACGGTGATCGCGCAGACCCACGGCGACGCCGGAGCGCACGCCGCGAACCACGAGTCCGAGGCGCTGCAGTGGGTGCTGCTCGCCGAGGTGGACGACTTCCCCCTCCATCCCGGGCTCGCCGCTTCGTGGCCGTCGCTGCACGCGCGCGTCGTGGCCGTGTGCGACGGCTGATCGGGCTGGTCGCTAGGCGCCGACCTCGCGCAGTGCGGCATCGATCCGGCGCACGCTGACCTGGCCGCGCACACCGAGCGACTGCGCGAAGAGCGCGATGCGCAGCTCTTCGAGCTGCCAGCCGAGCTCCACGACAGCAGGCGGTACCGGACGGTGGCCGAGACCGCGCACGTACTCGGCGTATCGGCGCTCGAGTGGCACGACCTCTGCCATGCGCCGTTGGTCGCGGCCCACCTCGCCGGCGATCCGCTCCAGACGGTGCTCGATGCCCCGCACGTAGCGGAGCACGTCCGGGAGGCGATCCACGCCAACCACCTGCACGAACCCGGCGCGCACCAGCCGGCGAAGCTGTGCCGCGGCGTCTGCGACGGTCTGCCGGAGTGACGGCGCGACCAGCCGGTCGAGGCGCTCCCGAAGGTCCGCGGCGAGGCAGACGACGGCCGCAGCCGTCACCAGCGCCTGCGCGGCGAGATCTGGCGCGCCGCGCCGGACGTCACCTTGCAGCTCCGCGAAGGCCGCCTCGTCCCACGGCAGCTCGCCGTGATCTGTCATCAGCTTGTCGACGGCGGCGACGGTGCAGTCCCGCGTGAGCTCGCCGAGCGTCACTTCGCGCGCCGCCCGGACGAGCTGTTGCGCCGATCCGGCACGCTTCACGACCGTGCGCACCGACGGTGCGACGCTCAGGACGAGCAATCGCCGCACACCTGCGCGCATCACCTGCTGCTGCAGATCGGCGTTGGTCAGCACGCGGAGCGACACGCTGTCGCCGTCGTCGAGCAACGCCGGGTAACCACGCACGACGTGGTCGCCGCGAGAGGTCTCGACCACACGGGGTAGCTCCCCGACGTCCCACTCGACGATGCCGCGCCGTTCGGCAAGTGGGGCCGCCGCGGCGATCGCGGCCCTCGCGGCCGACGCGAGGCGCCCCTTGATCGCCGCCAGGTCGAAGCCGGCATCGTGCACCTTGCCCTCGTCGTCCGCGACGACGAAGCCCATCCGCAGGTGAGCGGCCACGCCGGCCGGGTCGAACGCGGCCGGGTCGACCCCCGCACCGGCGACCACTTCGTCGAGCGCGCCGGCAAGGGCTTCGACGAGGGGGCGCCCACCTGGGGGTCCGAGACGCTCCGCAGCCGCCTGGGTGTTCTCGGCGAGCGGGATCAGGCGGCGGCGGAGGTCCTTCGGCAGCGTCCTCACGAGTGCCGCGACCAGCTCGGCCCGGTAGCCGGGGATCTGCCAGTCGAAGCCGTCTGCACTCACCTGGTTCAGCGCCGTCAGCGGGATGCGCACGCTCACCCCGTCGAGCGGCCCGCCCGGGTCGAAGCGGTAGGTCAACGCCAGCTCGAGGTGTTCGCCGGTGACCCAGGTGTCCGGGTAGTCGTCACGGCGGAAAGCGACGCCGCCGGCGCCGCCGACCACGTCGTCGGTGAGCTCCAACAGCTCCGGACGGTCCGCACGAGCCCGCTTCCACCAGCGGTCGAAGTGACGGATCGTCACCACCCCGTCGGGAACCCGGCTGTCGTAGAACTCGAACAGCGCCTCGTCGTCGAGCAGGTCACCGCGGCGCACACGCGCCTCCATCTCACGCACGTGAGCGACGAACTCCAGGTTGTGAGCCAAGAACCTGTGCCGTGCCACCCAAGGGCCTTCGACGTCGCGCTCGACGAGCGCGTGGCGCACGAACATCGCGCGCGCCTCGACCGGGTCGACCCGGTCGTAGCCGACGGTACGTCCGGCGACCACCGCCAGGCCGAACAGCGTCACCGTCTCGGAAGTCACCGCCGCCCCCCGCCGGGCGTCCCACCACGGCTCCCCGTACGAGCGCTTCACCAGATGGGCGCCGGCGTGCTCGGCCCACTCCGGCTTGATCGCCGCCACCCGGCGGGCCCACAGCCGGTTCGTCTCGACCAGCTCTGCGGCCATCACCCAGCGGCTGGACTGCTTGGCGAGCACCGACCCGCGCGCGATCGCGAACCGCCCGCCACGCGCGCCGCGGTAGTCACGACCCACGGGATCGCGCATGCCGACGTGGGAGAGCAGCCCGGTGAGCACGGCCTGGTGGACCCGGTCGGGATGGCCGGCCTCGGTGCCCGAGCGGATGCCCAACTCGCCCGATACCTGGCGGAGCTGGCTGAACACGTCCTGCCACTCACGCACCCGCAAGTAGTTGAGGTGCTCCGCGCGGCACAGCTTGCGGAACTGGTTCGAGCTCAGCTCACGCTGACGCTCGCGCAGGTAGTCCCACAGGGCGACGAGCGAGAGCAGGTCGGACCCGGCGACGTCGAACCGGCGGTGCATCAGCGCCGCCTCCTCGCGGGAGTCCTGCGGCCATTCACGTGGGTCCTGGATGGACAGCGCGGCGGCGATCACCATCACCTCGCGCACACAGCCCTGGTGCTCGGCCGCGACCACCATCCGCCCGAGTCGCGGGTCGATCGGCAAGCGGGCGAGCTGACGACCGACCGCCGTCAACCGGCGCACCCCGCTGTCCCGCGGCGCATCGGCTGCTTCGATCGCCGCCAGTTCTTCGAGCAGCAAGTAGCCGTCGCGCACCGACGCGGCATCGGGCGGCTCGACGAACGGGAACCGGGCGACGTCGCCGAGCCCGATCGCGGTCATCTGCAGGATCACCGACGCGAGGTTGGTGCGCAGGATCTCGGGTTCGGTGAACTCGGGGCGAGCAGCGAAGTCGTCTTCTTCGTACAGCCTGATGCAGATCCCCGGAGCCACCCGGCCGCACCGCCCCGCGCGTTGGTTCGCCGACGCCTGCGACACCGGTTCGATCGGGAGCTGCTGCACCTTCAGGCGCCGGCTGTAGCGCGAGAGGCGCGCCGTGCCGGCATCGACGACGTAGCGGATGCCCGGCACCGTCAACGACGTCTCCGCGATGTTCGTGCTGAGCACGATTCGCCGCGCCCGGTGGGGCAAGAAGATGCGGTGCTGCTCGACCGAGGAGAGCCGGGCGTAGAGAGGGAGCACTTCGGTGTGCGCAAGATCGAGGCGGCGCAAGGCGTCGGCGGTGTCGTGGATCTCACGCTCCCCGCTCAAGAACACGAGCACGTCACCGGGGCCGGCGTGACCCAGCTCGACCACCGCGTCGCAGATCGCCTGCACCTGGTCGCGGTCGTCGAAGGTGCCGTACGGGCGATAGCGCAACTCCACCGGGTAGCTCCGTCCGCTGATCTCGACCACCGGGGCCGGTACGCCGTCTCGCGCGAAGTGCGCCGCAAAGCGCTCGGTGTCGATGGTCGCCGAGGTGACGATCACCTTCAGGTCGGGACGTTTCGGGAGCAGCTGTCTCAGGTAGCCGAGGATGAAGTCGACGTTCAGGCTCCGCTCGTGGGCCTCGTCGACGATCAACGTGTCGTACCGGCGCAGCAGGCGGTCACGGTGCAGCTCGTTCAGCAGGATGCCGTCGGTCATCACCCGCACGAGCGTGGCTTCGCCGACGCGGTCGGTGAACCTCACGGTGTAACCCACCTCGTTGCCGAGGTCGGTGCCGAGCTCGTCGGCCACCCGCTGCCCGATGGTGCGTGCGGCGATCCGCCTCGGCTGCGTGTGCCCGATGATCCCGGCCACCCCGCGGCCGAGCTCCAGGCACAGCTTCGGCAGCTGGGTGCTCTTGCCCGAACCCGTCTCCCCGGCGACGATCACCACCTGGTGCTCGCCGATGGTTGCGAGCAGCTCGTCACGGCGATCGGTGATCGGGAGGGTCGCGGGGTACCGCAGACGGCCGTCGCGCAGGATCGCGTCGACAGCTTCGCGTCGGCGCGGCGCCGCGCGCGTCGGCGAGGACGGTTCGGGGCGAGGGGTTCGAGATGCCATGCGTAGAGGTGAGCGTCCGGGTTCGGCCTTAACGCAGCATCGCACCTACAGTC
The DNA here is from genome assembly GCA_016700055.1 of Actinomycetota bacterium. Lineage (NCBI taxonomy): Bacteria > Bacillati > Actinomycetota > Actinomycetota bacterium. Next base: position 2,094,191 of record CP064997.1, on the reverse strand, counting down.
CCGCAGATCGGTCGGAAGTGGCCGCACAGCGAACTTCGGGGGGACGCCAATGGGCCAGATTCTCGGCCAGATCTGCATCAACGTCAGCGACCTGGAGCGGGCGGTCTCGTTCTGGGAGGGGGTGTGCGGCATCCCGGTGCAGAGCCGCACCGACATCCCCGGCGTGCGCGAAGCCGTCCTCCAGGCGCCAGAAGGCGGCTCACGCTTGCAGCTCGCCCAGCATCTCGACCAGACCGGGCCGGTCGACATGGGAACTGCGATGTGGAAGCTCTACGTGAACACGAGCGACTGCCAGGCGCTCTACGACCGCGCCGTAGAAGCAGGATGCGAGGCGGTGCGGCCACCGGAGCGGCTCGATCGCTGGCCCGTCACCGTTGCGTTCGTCAACGACTTCGACGGTTACCTGATCGAGCTCATCGAGTACCACGAGGGCACACCCCGAGGGGTGCCCGACCCGAAGGACTCCTGAACGCGAGGCCCGGCGGCCTCAGGAGGAACTGCCGCCGAGGTCCACCGAGCAGGCATCCCACACCAGGTCGGCGATCTTCTGGCGCGCGCGCACGATGTCGGTGATGATGACGAGCGCCCCGTCGCGCACGACGTCGGGCTCGTCCGTCGACACCTGCGAGGAGAGCACGTCGAGGCGTGAGGCGAGGGGTTCGATCGTCGCCCGCACGCGCTTCACGTGGGAGGCGAGCCGCGGCGCCCGCAGGACGATGTCGTCGAACACGCCGCCCTCGGCCTCGTACGCGACGACCTGCTCGGCCACGAGCTGACGCAGCTTGGCGATGGTCTCGGACACGTGGGTCTGCCACTCCTGCGTGCCTGCGGCCGCCTCCAGTGCCCGCTCCACCGCGGCGACCGCACCGCCGATGTCGCTTCGGCGCCGCACGATCTCGGCGGGGATCGATGCACCGGTGGCGTCCGTGGCGTCAGTGGATTCCATGGCGGCAGTCTGCCTTACCCCACGAACGGCATCCCAGTGGAAGAGCCTCGGACTGTTTCCACATTGTAGGCTAGAAGAATGCACGCCTCGCCGATGGCTGTGGTCCCCCCGGCCTCGGTGCCGCTCTCGTTCCTCGCCGCCGGTGGCGTTGGGCTGGTTGCGTTCGGCGCCGCCACCGCGCTCGCCGCCGACAAGGTGGTGGTCACCCCCACCCACCCCGGGGTCGCGTCCGCCGCGCACGTCGGCGTGCTCGCCTTCTTGAGCGTCTCCGTGCTCGGCGCGCTGCACCAGTTCGGCCCCGTCGTCGGCCGCCGGGCGCTGCGCTCCGTCGCTGCCGCGCGGTTCACCTTCGTCGGCATCGTGGCCACGGCGTGGCTGCTGCCGAGCGGCCTCGCGCACGGTCCGGAGTGGCTGATCCCCACCGGGGGGCTGATCGGGTTGGCCACGGTGTGCCTGGCGGCCTGGAACCTGTCACGCCCGCTCGCTTCGACCGATGCCGGTCTGCCCGGGCGGGGGCTGCAGCTCTCCGTCGGGTTCCTCGTCGTCACCGTCTGCTTCGGCGTCGTCTACGCGTTCAACCGCCAGACCGGCTGGTTCCCGCTGCTCCACCACCGCCTGCTCGCGCACGTGCACCTCGGTCTGCTCGGCTGGCTCGGGCTCACCTACATCTCGGTCGCCGAGAAGCTGTGGCCGATGTTCCTCCTCGCCCACCGTCCGTCGTCGCGCTCGGGAGCAGTAGCGGTGTGGTCGGTCGCCGGGGGTACGGCGCTCGTCGCTCCCGGCCTGTTGTTCGCCATTCCCGCGCTCGCCTTCGCCGGGGGTCTGGCCGTCGGCGTCGGCCTGGTGGCTCACCTCACCTCGCTGGCGTCGTCGATCCGGCACCGCCGCCGCTCACTCGAGCTGTTGCACCTCTACCTCGTCACGTCGGCGGCGTTCCTCGTGACGGCGGTGATCTGCGCCGCTGCAGCAGCGCTGCTCGACGTGTCGAGCGCGACGCGGGTGCGGCTGGTGACCGCCGAGGTGGTTTCGCTCATCGCGTGGCTGGCGCTGGCCGTCGTCGGCCACGCCCACAAGATCGTGCCGTTCATCGGGTACAGCGCTCTTCGCTCCCGCGGGGTGCAGAAGGGACCGCTTGGCAAGCCGCTGCTGTTCGGCGACCTCTACCGACCGCTGCCCGCACGCTTCACCTGGCTGTCACTCGCCGCCGGCATGAGCGCCGTGCTCGCCGGCGTCCTCTCGGCGACGTCCACCCCGGTCACCTTCGGCGGCGTCGGTGTCGCCGCCGCCGGTCTGGTCGCCACCGTCAACCTCGCGAGCGGGCCCCGCCGGGTGCTGAAACTCGCCAGGCAAGGATCCGAGCCGACCACGCCGGCGTCGACGCCGCCGTCGAACGAGCCATTGGAGGATGCCAGGACATGAGCACCGCGGCGAAGGACGAGAACGGCATCGTCGCCGATGCACTGCGCACGGTATGGGACCCAGAGCTCGGCATCGACGTCGTCTCGCTCGGGTTGGTGTACGACATCCGTTGCACCGGCGACGTCGTCGAGGTGGACATGACGCTCACCACACCCGGATGCCCGGTGTCCGAACAGCTCCCGGCCGAGGCCACACACGCGATCGCGGCAGTTCTGCCTGATCGCCACGTCGTGGTGAACACCGTCTGGGACCCACCGTGGAGCCCGGCCCGTCTCTCCGACGAGGCAAAGGCCCAGCTCGGGTTTTCCCGTTGACCGAGCCGCTGCTCCACCAGGCCCGCGCGCTCGGCGACCCGACGCGCCTCGCGGTGTTCGAGTACCTCGGACGCGCACCGGGACCGGTCGGCATCGGCGAGCTCACCGCGCACTTCGGGTTCAACCACAACGCCATCCGCCAGCACCTCGCGAAGTTGGTCGAGGCCGGCCTCGTCACCCGCGAGACCAGCGCACCGAAGGGCCCGGGGCGCCCCGCGCTGCGCTTCCGGCCCACCCCCGGTGCCGCCGAGCGTTGGGACGCGGCCAGCCCGTACGAGGAGCTGGCAACGATGCTCGTCGCGGTGGCGCGGGGCGCCGACCCGCGCGACGTCGGCCGGGAGGCGGGACGACGGCTGGCTGCCGAGCACGGCTCCGGGTCCGACGCGTTGGAGGTGCTCGAGGCCCTCACCCGCCGCCTCGGGTTCGAGCCCCACCGTGAAGAGGATGAAGGCGTGTCGATCGTGCTCGACCGCTGCCCGTTCGTCGCGGCGGCCGAGGCCGCGCCGGAGATCGTCTGCGAGCTCCACCGCGGGCTCGCCGTCGGCGTCACCGAGTCCTTCGCCGGCAGTGGCGGGCTCGGCGTCTCTGTCACCGATCTCGTGATCGAGCCACCCGCAACGGCGGGATGTCGGTTGCAGCTGGAGCTCACCGAGCCGAGCAGGCCGGGCCGTTAGGCCCTACTGGACCTGCAAGTGGGTTCATAGCGTGAGTTCGCGATGACCGCGACCACCCGCCCCGCGCACCCGGTGCGCAGACTGCACCAGAACGTGGAGGAGCGGCCGTTCATCGTGATCTGGGAGGTGACGCGGGCCTGCGCGCTGGTGTGTGCCCACTGCCGGGCCGACTCCGTGCACCACCGTCACCCGCTGGAGCTGTCCACCGCCGACGGCAAGCGGCTGCTCGACGACCTGGCCTCATACGGTGCACCGCACCCGATGGTGGTGCTCACCGGCGGTGACCCGTTCGAGCGCCCCGACCTGGCCGAGCTCGTGGCCTACGGCACCGAGATCGGGCTGCACATGTCGCTCTCGCCGTCGGTCACTCCGCGCCTCACCCGCGAGGTGCTCACCGAGATGCGCGCCGCCGGGGCGCACGCCGTGTCACTGTCGCTCGACGGTGCAAGCGCGGCCACCCACGACGGCTTCCGCGGAGTGCGCGGGGTCTACGAGGCGACGCTGCAGGCAGCAGCGCACGTTCGGGCGGCGGGGCTGCGCCTGCAGGTGAACACCACGGTCACGCGGGCGAACGTGCACGAGCTGCCGGCCGTGCTCAGCACCGTCGTCGGGTTCGACGCGGCGCTGTGGAGCGTCTTCTTCCTGGTGCCGACGGGCCGCGGTGAGCTGCTCCAACCGCTCAATGCCGGCGAGGTGGAAGAGGTGCTGCACTGGCTGCACGACGTATCCGACATCGTCGCGGTGAAGTCCACCGAGGCACCGCACTTCCGCCGAGTCGCCATCCAGCGCGCTCAGGTGGACGACGTCGACCTCGCGTTCGCGCCCGGCCCGCTGCGCACCGAGCTCCGCGCAGCGACGTCCGCGCTGCTCGGTGACGCGCCACGCAGCCACCGGCCGCGCCCGCCGCTCGACGTGAACGCCGGGCGCGGGTTCGCCTTCGTCGACCACCTCGGCTCGGTTTACCCGAGCGGCTTCCTGCCGGTCGTCGCCGGTTCGGTGCGCGAACAGCCGTTCAGCACCGTCTACCGCGACTCCGCCCTGCTGCGTTCGCTGCGTGACGCCGAGCGACTCGGCGGACGGTGCGGAAGGTGCGAGTTCAACAAGGTGTGCGGCGGATCGCGCTCGCACGCCTTCGCGGTGTTCGGCGATCCGCTCGCCGAAGACCCCTCGTGCCTCTACGAACCCTCGAACTAGCTACAGCTAGGGTCTGGCGCGATGGGGGGCGACAAGGCGGATCTCTTGGTGCTCGTCGTCGTCATCGGCGCGCGGCTGATCGTCCCGCTCTTCATCCCCCGCTTCCCGCTGCCGGCGATCATCACCGCGCTGGTCATCGATGCCGCCGACCAGACGATCTTCCAGCAGCTCACCGACCTGAACCTCGACGGGTACCAGAGCTACGACAAGGCACTCGACATCTACTACCTGACGATCGCCTACCTGTCGGTGATCCGCAACTGGACCAACGGGTACGCCGCCGAGGTGGCCCGCTTCCTGTGGTACTTCCGCCTCGTCGGCGTGGTGCTGTTCGAGTTCACCGAGCAACGCTGGTTGCTGCTCGTGTTCCCGAACACGTTCGAGTACTTCTTCATCGCGTACGAGGTCGTCCGCCTCGGCTGGGATCCGCGCCGCATGTCCCGGCGCGCGGTACTCGGGCTGGCCGCGTTCATCTGGGTGGTGATCAAGTTGCCGCAGGAGTGGTGGATCCACGTCGCCCAGCTCGACTTCACCGAGTTCGTCCAGGAGAAGGTGTTCGGCGTCGAGCCCGGCTCGTGGGGCGATGCCTTCTCCAACCGGCCATGGGTGCTCGTGTTGCTCGCCGCCGCGATCGCGGCCCTGGTCTGGCTCGCCGTCCGCGAGAGCCGCCGACTGCCGAGCAAGGACTGGCCGCTGACCGTGTCCTCCGACCATCCGGCCGAGGCCACCCTGATGTCGGGGACCGAACCGGGACCGGAGCTGCGCTGGCCGGTGACGGAGAAGATCGTGCTGATCAGCCTGCTCGTCGCCGTGTTCACCCAGGTCTTGAACGTCGACGCCGGCGCACTCCAGATCGTCGCCGGCACGACCCTGGTCGTCGTCGCGAACGTCGGGTTCAGCCACCTGCTCGCCCGCGGCGGGTACGAGTGGCGCCGGATCGGCATCGAGTTCGCCTTGCTCGCCGTCGTCAACACCGCGTTGATCGCCGCCTACGCGCGGGTCGTCGGCGAGCAACAGATGAACCGGGCCGCAGCGTGGTTCTTCGGGGCGCTGCTGACCCTCGTCGTATTGCTGTACGACCGCTACCGCGGCCTACGGATGGCCCGCACCCGCCACACTGTCACCCAGTGAGCGTCTCCGGCATAGAGGTCGTCTGGCTCGGCCACGCGACCACCGAGGTGCACCTCGGCCGAACTCGCTTCGTCACCGATCCCGTGCTGCGCGACCGGGTGGCGCACCTGCGCCGTCGCCGCGGCACGGTCTCGCTCGCTCCCGGCCCGGTCGACGCGGTGCTGCTGTCGCACCTGCACCACGACCATCTCGACCTGCCCTCGCTGCGGCAGCTGCCGCCGGGAACACCGCTCGTCGTGCCCCGCGGCGCGGCGCGCCTCGTCGCCGCCGCCGCGCCGGGCGACGTCGTCGAGATGTCTCCGGGTGACTCGATCGTCGTCGCCGGGGTGCGGGTCACCGCCGTCCCGGCCGACCACTACTCCGGGCGTGGGCTCAGCCGTGCCAAGGGCGCACCGCTCGGGTTCGTGCTGGCCGGCGACGCAGGGACCGTCTACTTCCCCGGCGACACCGATCTGCACCCGGTGATGGCCGAGCTCCCGGCGCCGGACGTGGCGCTGCTGCCGATCTGGGGTTGGGGCCGCGCGATCGGCCCCGGTCATCTCGACCCCGAGCGCGCCGCACAGGCGGCGGCGCTGCTGCGCGCCCGCTCCGTGCTGCCCGTCCATTGGGGCACGTTCAGCCCGGTCGGCGTCCGAGCGGGTGCTCCCCGGTGGCTCGACGAGCCGGCCGATCGCTTCGCGGAGGCGATGCGACGCCACGCGCCCGAGACGACCCTGCACTTGGTGCTACCCGGTGCGGACGCCGTCTCCATCGATCGGGGAGCGGATCGCTACCCTCGCCCGGGTGCCTGAGACCGACTTCTTCTCGCCCACCGATGACGGCCTCCTCGTCCCCCGGCCGAGCGCCCGCGGACCGTGGTCGCCGGACATGTTGCACGGCAGGCTGCTCGTCGGGCTCGCCGCGTGGGCCGTCGAGCGAGACCACGGGGGCGACGGCTTCCTACCCGTACGGCTGACCGTCGACCTGTACCGCTCACCGGCGATGAAGCCCGTGACGGTGACGACCGAGCTGGTGCGCTCCGGTGGCCGCGTGCGCGCCGCCGACGCCATCATCTCCGTGGACGGTGTCGACGTGGCGCGGGCCTCGGCGTTGCTGTTGCGGCGCAGCGAGGCGGTCGCCGACGACGCACCAATGACGGCTCCGTGGGACGCCCCGCCCCCCGCCACCGACAGCGGAGCGACCGGTTTGTCGGCAGACGTCGCCTTCGACGTCCGCCCGGCAGGCGAGCACGGCTTCGGTGCGCCCGGCCCCGGTCCACGCCGGATGTGGCTGCGCGATCGGGGCCGGCTCGTCGCCGGTGTCGAGCTGACGCCTTACGTGCGCGCCGCGCTGTGCGCCGACTTCTCCAGCCCGCTCGCGAACAGCACGCCCGAGGGCCTCGACTACATCAACGCCGACGCCGCGCTCTACCTCGCCCGGCTCCCGACGAGTGAGTGGATCGGCATCGAGACGCACGACCGTGTCGTCGCGGACGGCGTGTCGGTGGCGCAGTCGGTGCTGCACGACGACGCCGGCCCGATCGGGTGGGCGAGCGCGTGCGCGGTGCTGACGGCGCGCATGGACCGTCCCCAGCAGTAGCGCGCCGGCCTTCGGCCCTAGCTCTCAAGCGCCGACGTCGCGAGCGGTGGCGAGGACGTGCGTGGCGACCGTCACCGGGTCCTGCAACGGGCCGAAGTGACCGAGCCCCGCCAGGCGCACGAGCCGCGCGTTCGGCAACGATGCGACTTGGCCCTCGGCGAGGTTCGCCGGCGTATCTTCGGCCGTCCCGGTGGACACCGTCACCGGCACCTGCACTGCGGTGATGTCGTCGTTCGTGATCGCGCCCGTTCCCCTGAACACGGCTGCCTCGTGCTCGGGTGAGCACTTCAACTCCACGGTGCCATCGGGCAGTTCGCGAAAGCCATGGGTCACGTAAGCGTGCAGGCAGTCGGCGCGCAGCAGCCCGAGTGGTGGCTTGGAGGCGTAGCGCATCATCGCGTCGCCTCTCGCGGGGAAGACGCGCCGGCGGCGGGCCGCGGCTTCTGCCAGCGGCGTCGTGTGCGGCCCCTCGAAGCCGGAGGGGAACACGATCGGCTCGAACACGTGCGCCCAACGCAGCAGGCCGGGGCGGCGGGCTTCGGCGAGCAACGCGCACGCTCCGCCGAGCGAGTGTCCGAAGACCGCGAGCGGCCCACCGCCGAGCTCGTCCACCGCGGCGTCGAAGTCGTCGGCCATCTTGTGCCAGTGCAGGCCCGGCCAACTGCCGTCGGCGTCGCGCCCGACCGGTGCCGACGAGTCACCGTGTGCCCGGAAGTCGAGCGCCCACACCCGGAAGTGCCCGGCCAGCTCGGCGGCGAGCGGGGCGTACACCTGGCCGCAGAAGCCGGTGGCATGGGCGATGAGGAGCGGGTCGCCGCGCCCCCCGAGGTCGTGGAGCGCGACGGTGACGCCATCGGTGGATGCGAGTTGCACCGCGCCATCATGGCCTCTCGCGCCCGGCCGGCAAGGTAGGCATACTTGGCCCGTGACGGACGCCACCGGGCAGCGAGTAGCGACCGCGCACCGCCACGCCCGACGCGGTCTCCTGCTCTCCACGCTGTTCGCCGTGGGCGCCGTGATGACGTCGTTCCTCGACACCGAGACGGGGCGCTGGATGCCGATCCACCTGTTCGTCGTCGGCGCGCTGTTGTCGGCGATCAGCACGGTGACCCAGATGCTCGCCATCACGTGGTCTACGTCGGCACCTCCTGCAGACCCGATGATCACCGGCCAGAGGTGGCTGCTCGCGGTCAGCGCGGTCGTCCTCGTCGTCGGGCGCGAAGCGGCTAACGACTTCGTGGTCGCCGCCGGGGGATTCTGCGTGGGGGCGGCGCTGGTCTGGTTGGTGATCAACCTGACCGGCATCCGCCGGCGGGCGCACACCGACCGGTTCGCGCCCGCGATCGACGCCTACATCGTCGCCGGCGTGTCGGGCACGATCGGCATCGGGTTCGGGGTGATGCTCGCCATCGGACACTCCGGGGGTCAGGCGATGGAGTTGCGCCAGGCGCACCTCACGCTCAACCTCTTCGGCCTGGTCGGCATCGTCGTCGCCGGAACACTGCCCTTCTTCGCCGCCACGCAGATGCGCACGAAGGTGTCGCCGCGGGCGACGCCGGCGGCGATCCGCACCGTCAGCTCCTTGCTCGCCACCGGCGTCGCAGTCGTGGTGATCGCCAGCCTCGCCACCGTCAGCGGGCTCGCCGCCGCGGGCTACGCAGTGATCGGCATCGCCCTGCTCGCCATGCTGCGCACGCTCCCGGTTCCGCGCAGGCGTCAGATCGAGTGGGGCGGAGCGCGACTGGTGCAGCTCGCCGCCGGGCTCACGTGGTGGATCGGATCGGCGTTCGCCCTCTCCGTGCTGGAGCTCACCGAGGGCGATACCGGTCCCGTGCTGGTGGCCATGGTGATCGGGGCATACGCGCAGATCCTGGTCGCTTCGCTCGCGTACCTGGGTCCGGTCTTGCGCGGCGGCGGCCACGAGCAGCTCACCGCCGGCTTCGCCGTGGCCAGGTCGTGGGTGTCGCTCGCGTCGCTGAACTTCGCCGCCCTCGGCGCTCTGGGGGAGGCGCGATGGATGGTGGTCGGCGGCCTGGCGGTGACCGCGGCCGACGTCGCCGTGCGGCTGGCGAGACTTGTGTTCAGCGCGCGTCGCTGAAGAACCCGCGCAGTGCCTCGGCCATCTCGGCGCGCACCGGGGCGCCGGAGAGCACCACGTCGACCATCCCGACCGACGTGTGCACTTGACCGCGCGCCGGCAGGTGGCGCGCCGCGACCCCCGCGGCGGCGAGGGCCTCGGCGTACGCGGCACCCTCGTCGCGCAGCAGGTCGAACTCGGCGGTGACCACCAGAGCGGGTGGCAGGCCGCGAAGGTCGGTGGCCCGCAGCGGGGACGCCTTGGGGTCGGTCCGGTCGGCGGGGTCGGCGTAGTTGTCCCAGAACCAGCGCATCAGAACGGTGGTCAAGATGTAGTCGTCGCCGTTCTCGAGGTACGAGGAGCGAGAGAAGTCGCAGTCGGTGACAGGGTTGAGCAACACCTGTCCCGCGATGTCCGGCCCGCCTTCGTCGCGAGCCAGCTGGCACACGACCGCGGCGAGGTTGGCACCGGCGCTGTAGCCGGCGACCGCCAGCCGACCCGGTGCACCCCCGAGCTGAGCTGCGTGGTCGGCCACCCAGCGCACGGCCGCGAGCGCGTCGTCGGCCGCGCCGGGGAAGCGGGTCTCGGGCGCGTGCCGGTAGTTGACGGACACCACGATCAGTCCGGAGCGCACGCACAGGTCGCGACACAGCGGGTCGTCGGAGACCTCGCTGCCGATCAGCCAGCCACCGCCGTGGAAGTAGACGACGATCGGGTGGGGTCCCGGCGTAGCGGGCCTGTACAAGCGGTACGCCAGCTGCTCACCGCCGGCGCCGGGGAGCACGCCGTCGACCGTCTCACCGACGTCTGGGCCTGGTGGGCGCTCGGCAGCCATCGCTTCGGAGAAGGCACGAGCGTCGGCCGGTGTCATCGTCTCCATCGTCGGCAGGCCGAGGGCCGCCATCATCTCCAGCACCATCGCCACGTCGGGCTGCAGCCGGCGCACGATGCCGTCGTTGCACTGCTCCCCGCCGGGACCCGACAGGGCAAAGCCGAGATACCCCCGGCTGACGACCTCGTCGCAGGCGCCGCGGTAGCCGTCGACGCCGCCGACGTAGGGCAGGAACACCCGCGGCTTGCCGGGCACGTTCGCGCCCATGTACCAAGAGTTGGCCGTCGGGTAGAGCGTGATGTCGGCGCAGTCGTTGACATGGTGCACCCAGCCGGACTCGGCTTCTGGTGTCGGCTCGATCGTGTCGAACCCCGACGTACGCATGTCCGCCAGGCAGTCGGCCACCCAGTCGACGTGCTGCTCGATGGACACCGCCATGTTCGACAGCACCGACGGGCTGCCCGGGCCGGTGATCATGAACATGTTGGGGAAGCCCGTGGTGGTCAGCCCGAGGTAGGTGGTCGGACCTTGCGCCCACTTCTCCTTCAAGGAGACCCCGTCGCGGCCGGAGATGTCGACGGCGACGATCGCTCCCGTCATCGCGTCGAAGCCGGTGGCCAGCACGAGCGCATCGAGCTCGAACGACTCGTCGACGGTGTCGATCCCGGTCGGGGTGACGGCGCGGATCGGGTGCTTGCGCAGGTCGACGAGGCGGACGTGGGGCAGGTTGAAGGTGGCGAAGTAGCCGGTGTCCAGGCACGGACGCTTCGTCCCGAAGGCATGGTCGACGGGGCACAGCGCCTCGGCGGTCTCCGGATCAGCGACGATCGAGCGGATCTTGGAGCGCAAGAACGATGCCAGCTCGTCGTTCGCCGCCTGGTTCACGAGGACGTCGTTGAAGACCCCGAGCATCTCGAACAGCTCGCCGGCCTCCCACGCGGCCTCGTAGCGGGCTTGGCGCTCTTCGGGCGACACCGAGAACGTGGCGAGCTGGGGCGGCTCGCCTGGGATCCCCCCGCGAGACCACTTGGCCGCCTCCCGATACGCCGCCGGATCGGCCGCGAGTGCCGCCCGCCGGCTCGGGGCGATCGCACCGTTGTGCGCGGGGAACGAGAAGTTCGGCGTGCGCTGGAACACCGTCAGCTCGGCGGCCTCGGCGGCGATGAGCGGGATGGACTGGATGCCCGACGAACCGGTACCGACCACGCCCACTCTCTTGCCGGTGAAGTCAACGCCCTCGTGGGGCCAGCGGCTGGTGTGGTACAGCTCGCCGGCGAAGGTCCCGACACCTTCGATGTCGGGCTCCTTCGGCAGCGAAAGGCATCCGGTGGCCATCACGTAGTAGCGGCACGTCACGTCCGTACCGTTGCTCACCCGCAACCGCCACAGCGCCGCGTCGTCGTCCCAGCGGGCGGCGTCCACGCGCGTGGCGAAGGAGATGTCGCGGCGCAGGTCGTACTTCGTGGCGACGAAGTCGAGATAGCGCAGGATCTCGGGCTGGGTCGCGTACTTCTCCGACCACGTCCACTCCGTCTCCAGTGCGGGATCGAAGCTGTACGTGTAGTCGGTGGTCGGGATGTCGCAGCGGGCGCCGGGGTAGCGGTTCCAGTACCACGTACCGCCGACGTCGTCGGCAGCCTCGAAGACCTTGGCCGTGAAGCCCAGTTCGCGCAGCCGGTGCAGCAGATACAGCCCGGCGAAGCCGGCGCCGGCGATGACGACGTCTACGTCGGGCTGCGCGCCCGACCGGCCGTTGCCTGCACTCATCTCGAGCAACCCCCTTGCGACGCGACGACCCCCGTCGTCGGCCCGTTCGATCATTGTCACATGGCGGGGTCGGCGGGCGCTACGTGCAGCTCGGGCTCCGGTAGCTCAGCTCACCCGCGGCGCCGGGCCGTCCGTCGCGCCCCCGGCGAAGGCCTGGGCGCGCACCAGCCAGTGGCGGCCGAGCTCGCCGGAGAGCAATGCGGTGTCGTCGAGGTGGCGGCGCTGGGTGACGACGAGGCAGAAGTCGAGCGCCGTCCCGGTCACCGCGTCGTCGGCGGGGTCGGGCCCCCAGGTCCAGGTCTCCCCCGATGGCGCGGTCAGCTCCAGGCGCACAGTCCCAGACGGCACCTCCTCGCCGCGGTTGGCGTACGACCAGCCGCGCGTGATGAAGCCGAGCTGGGCGATGTGGCGCAGCCGGTCGGTGGCCGGGCGCTCCGCCCCCACGGTGTCGACGACGTCGGTGCCGTGGGCCCAGGCTTCCATCAGCCGCGCGGTGAGGAACGACTTCGCGCTCATCGACGGCCCGTACCACGGCACCCGCTGGTTCTCGTCGAGTCCCTGCGCGGCCTCGTACAGGCGGCGGCGGTTCGCCCGCCAGTGCGCGAGGAGCTCGTCGGGCGACATCTTGCGGCTGGGGCCGAGCGTCGCCTCGTCGACCGCCTCTTCACCGCCCGACAGCGATCCGATGAGCTCGGCCACCGAGGCCGCGAACGCGTCGGGGTCTGTGATCGCGAGCGCAGCAGACCCGTCGAAGTAGGCAAGATGAGCGATCTGGTCGGCCACGGTCCAGCGCGGGCTCGGTGTGGGCCGCGCCCACTCGTCCTCGGCCAGCTTCGCGACGACGCTGTCCAGCGACTCCTGTTCGGCGGCCAGATCGTCGAGCACCTCGTTGAGTTCCATGCTGATCTCCTTCGCGTTCAGCTCGCCCGCCGTGCGGACAAGCCGTTCAAGATGACGTCGACGACGGCGTCGGCCGCGACGCGCGGTGATGTGCGCAGTGTGCTGCTCACCTCCGGCTGGGAGAGGTCCCGCCCGAGACTGGCGACGACGTGAGCGACGGCCGCGGTGTCGACGTCCGCGACGTCGCCGCGCTCCACGGCGAGATCGAGCAAGCAGCGGGTGACGGCGACGAGGTAGCCGTTGTGCGCGTCGCCCACCGCCTGAGCGCTCGGCACCGCGGCCAGGTCGCGGGCGAACGTCTCGGTGACGAGTCCGACCGCGGCGTTCGCCGCCAGCAGGTAGGCGCGCACCGCGTCGATGGGTGCCATCTCCGGCGTGATCGCGTCGCGTGCCGACCGCCCGATGCGCCACAGGATCCGGTCGACGACCGTCAACACGAGGTCGTCACGGCTCGGGGCGAGCTCGTAGAGGGTGCGCAGGGAGCAGTTCACGCGAGCGGCGATCTCAGCCATCGTCCGCCCCGCGAAGCCGTCCTCGAACAGCTCTTCGAGCTGGTCGAGGATCTCGCGCTGGCGGGTGGTCAAGCTGCGCGCTCGCTCGCGGGTCATCACCCGGCGAGGTGCCTGCACGGAGCGCAGGCGCACCTCCAGCTCCGTCGCCGCGACGTCGACCGCGCCCATCGCCACGGTCACCCCGCCGGCGAAGCGGAGGGCAAGAGCGCGACGGGCACGTCGACGACTCGCGCGCGCAGCCACTCACCCAGGCTCTTCGCCTGGCGATCCTGACGGCTGGAGGCGGCCACTCCCTCCTCCAGCAGGGCATGGACCACGAAGTTGAGCGACCGCAGGGCGGGCAGGCGGTGACGGTCGATGGTGAGCGGCGCCGTCTCGGGCAGCAGCTCGCGCAGGCGCTCGGTGGTCAAGAAGGCGTCGAGCCACGCCCAGGCGATGTCGTCGCGGGCGAACACGCCGAGGTTCGCGTTGCCACCCTTGTCGCCGGACCGGGCACCGACCACCGCACCGATCGGCGCACGCACCGTCGCGCCTGGCGGAGCGGTGGCGCGAGGGGGCTCTACGGGGGCGATGGTGACCGCGCCGGGGGGCGCCACCGATTCGACCACCGTCTGCGCACCGCCGAGCACGGCGACGTGCTGGGGCACGAGCTCGGCAGGCACCACCGCCGGCCGGTAGACCCCGTAAGGCGTCCCCTCCGAGGGTCCTCCGGAGAGACCGAAGAACCCGGGGATGGTCGCGAGGCCGAGCTCGATCACCGCGTTCGACATCACCCGGCCGACCTTGCGCGAATCTGGATCCTTGACCGTGATCCTCCACATCGCCACCGCCTCCTCGTTGGAAGCGGGATCCGGCTTGTCGGTGCGCACCAGGCGCGTGGTGACGCTCGCGAACCCGTCGCGCGGGATCGGGCACGCGGCCCAGAACGCGTCCTCTACAAGGCGGCCCTTCTCCTCGATGTCGAGCCCGGTCAGCGCCACCGTCATGTCGTTGCGGAAGCCGCCGATCTCGTTCATCGCCACCTTCAGGGTCGGCGGCGGCGGTTCCCCCCTGGTCCCGCTGATCCGCACCTGATCGGGGCCGAGCTGGTCGAGCTGGATCGTGTCGAAGCGCGCGGTCACGTCGGGGCCGAGGTACGCCGGGCCGGCGATCTCGTACAGGAGCTGGGACGTGATGGTGCCGATCGACACCTCACCGCCGGTGCCGTCGTGCTTGCCGATCACCGACGAGCCGTCGGCGGCGACGTCGGCCCACGGGAAGCCCACCCGATCCATCCCCTGCACCTCGGTGAAGAAGGAGTAGTTGCCGCCCGTTGCCTGCGTGCCGCACTCGATCACGTGACCGGCGACCACCGCGCCCGCGAGGGCGTCCCAGTCGTCGCGGGCCCAACCGTGGTGCCACGCCGCCGGACCGCAGACGACGGCGGCATCCGTTACCCGTCCGGTGACGACGATGTCGGCACCTCGACCGAGCGCTTCGACGATCCCCCAGCAGCCGAGGTACGCGTTCGCGCTGACGAAGCGCGACGTATCGCCGATCGGCTCCCCGGTGTCCATGTGCGCGAGATCGATGCCCGCGGCGACGAGCTCGTCGAGCCGGGAGAGCAGCTCGTCGCCACTCACGTAGGCGATCGTCGGCGAGAGCCCCAGCCGGTCGGCGACCTCGTGGACGGCCTCTGCACAGCCGGCGGGATCCAGCCCCCCGGCGTTCGACACGACCTTGATCCCGCGGTCCATGCACGTCCCCATCACGTGCTCCATCTGCGTGATGAAGCTGCGGGCATAGCCCCCGCCGGGGCGCTTGGCCTGCGTACGGGCGAGGATCAGCATCGTCAGCTCGGCCAGCCAGTCACCGGTGAGCACGTCGATCGGACCGCCCTCGACCATCTCGCGCGCGGCAGACAGGCGGTCTCCGTAGAAGCCGGAGCAGTTGGCGATGCGGATCGGAGTGGTCGTGCTCGGGTTGTTCGTCATGACGATCCTTCCCCTGCTTCTGCGGGCTCGATCACGAGCAGCAGCGTGCCGTTCTCCACGTGCTGGCCGGCGCGCACGCGGACTTCGGTGACGATTCCGGCTCCCGGCGACTTGATGTGATGCTCCATCTTCATCGCTTCCAGCACGACGAGCACCTGCCCGGCGCCGACGTGGTCGCCGTCGGAGGCGCGCACGTCGATCACCGTGCCCGGCATCGGCGCAGTCAATGCGCCGGCGGGACCCTCGCTGCCGGGCACGTGGAAGCGCGGCCGTTCGTGGAGCTCGACGGTGCCCCTGGCGGTCTGCACGTAGAGGCGGTCGCCGGCGCGGGTGACCCGCGTCGTGGCCCGCCGCCCGTCGATCTCGACGGTGATCGCCAGCGCCGTCTTGGCGAACACTCGTGCCGTCGTTCCGTCATCGAAGGTGAACACGCCGTCGCGACGGGTGCGGTAGCGAACGGTGAGCTCTCGCCCGTCGGCGGCCAGCGTCGTCTGCTGGGGCGCGAGGCGCGCATTGCGCCAGCCGCTCGGCACGTCGCGCCACACCGCCGCGCGCTCGCGGTTCACGGCCTGGATCCAGAGTGCGGCGACGATCGCCGCCCGCCCGAGCTCGTCGTCGCCGAGCACGAGTGCCGGCGCCGGCGCATGGCGCTCGATGAAGTCGGTCGTCGTGTCGCCGGCAGCGAAGGCCGGGTGCCGCAGTGTGGCCGCGAGGAAGTCACGGTTGGTGACGATGCCCCCGAGGTGGAGGCGCTCGAGGGCGAGCGCGAGGCGCCCAGCTGCTTCCGGGCGCGTCGGCGCGTGCGAGATCACCTTGGCCAGCATCGGATCGAAGCGCACCCCCACCACGGAGCCCGCTTCGATGCCCGAGTCCCAGCGCACCGCCGGTGTGGCGGCGGGTTCGAACGCCTCGACTGTGCCGGCCGCGGGCAAGAAGCCGTTCGCCGGATCCTCGGCGTAGAGGCGCACCTCGATCGCGTGACCGGCGAACGTGATCTGGTGCTGCTCCACGTCGAGACGCTCGCCGGCAGCGATGCGCAGCTGCTCACGCACGAGGTCGACACCGGTGACCTCCTCGGTCACCGGGTGCTCCACCTGCAGGCGGGTGTTCACCTCGAGGAAGAAGAACTCACGTGTGTCGTCGTCGACGAGCAGCTCGACGGTGCCGGCGGACTCGTACCCGATCGCCCGGCCGAGAGCCAGCGCGGCCTGTCCCATCGCGTCACGCAGCGCGTCGTCGACGACCGGTGACGGCGACTCCTCGACCACCTTCTGGTGGCGGCGCTGGATGGAGCACTCCCGCTCGCCGAGGTGAACGAGGTTGCCGTGGTGGTCGCCGAGGATCTGGATCTCGACGTGGCGCGCCCGGGACACGTAGTGCTCCAGGAACACCCTGTCGTCGCCGAACGAGCTCGCGGCCTCTCGTCGCGCGGAAGCGACGGCCTCGGCGAGCTCGTCGGGGGCGGTGACGACCCTCATCCCCTTCCCGCCACCGCCGGCGGCCGCCTTCACGAGCAGCGGGTAGCCGACGCGCGCGGCCTCGTCGGGATCGTCGGGGTCGTCGCTCGACGCAAGGGTCGGCACACCGGCCTCGACCGCGAGCCGCTTCGCGGCCAGCTTGTCGCCCATCGCCTCGATCGTGGACGGTGACGGGCCGACCCACACCAGGCCGGCGGCCTCGACGTCGGCGGCGAAGGCGGCGTTCTCGGACAGGAAGCCGTAGCCGGGGTGGACGGCATCGGCCCCGCTCGCGAGCGCGGCGGCGATGATGGCCGCGCCGTCGAGGTAGCCGGTGTCGAGCTTGACGGCCTCGTCGGCCTCGGCGACGAACGGCGCCGCCTCGTCGGCGTCGACGTAGACGGCGATGCACCGCACGCCCATCTCGCGCGCGGTGCGAACGACGCGGCGCGCGATCTCGCCGCGGTTGGCGATCAGCAGCGAAGTGATCACAGCCGGTACACCCCGTAGCCGGTGGCGCCCTCGACGGCGCTGTTCTGGACGACGGAGAGGCAGAGCCCGAGCACCGTTCTGGTGTCGCGGGGGTCGATGATGCCGTCGTCGCTGATCGCCCCGGTGGCGACGAGCGCCAGCGAGCCCTTCTCTTGGATGTCCTCGACCATCGCGACGATCGCCGCGTCCTCTTCCTCGTCGAAGGCCACACCATGGCGAGCCGCCTGGCCGCGGCGCACGATCGACATCACGCCGGCGATCTGCTTCGGGCCCATCACTGCGATCTTGGCGGTCGGCCACAGGAACGTGAAGGCGTTGCCGAACGCGCGCCCGGACATGCCGTAGGTGCCCGCGCCGTACGACGAGCCGATGATCACGGTGAGGTGCGGCACCGTCGAGTTGGTGACGGCGTTGATCATCTGCGAGCCCTTCTTGATGATCCCGTCGGCCTCGAAGTCCCTGCCGACCATGTAGCCGGTGATGTTCTGCAGGAAGAGCAGCGGCACGTCGACCTGGTTGCAGAGCTGGATGAAGTGCGCCGCTTTCTGCGCCGCGTCCGGGTAGATCACCCCGTTGTTGCCGAGGATCCCGAGGGGGTAACCGTGGATGCTCGCCCAACCGCACACCATCGTCGGACCGTAGCGGGGCTTGAACTCTTCGAACCGCGAGCCGTCGACCACACGGGCGATCACCTCACGCACGTCGACCGGCTGGCGCAGGTCGCGGCTGACCAGCCCGAGCAGCTCCTCGGGGTCGTGCACGGGTTCGTCGGTCTGCAGGGTCGGGCCCGAACCCTGCTTGCGCCAGTTCAGGTGCGACACGACCTCGCGGCAGAGCCGGATCGCGTCCATCTCGTCCTCGGCGAAGTAGTCACCGAGGCCGGAGACCTCGGCGTGCAGCCGCGCCCCGCCGAGCATCTCGTCGTCGGACTCCTCCCCCGTGGCCATCTTCACGAGCGGTGGCCCGGCGAGGAAGATCTTCGACTGCTCGCGGATGACGATGTTGTAGTCGGACATGCCGGGTTGATAGGCCCCGCCCGCCGTCGACGAACCGAACACGACGCACACCGTCGGGATGCGCAGCTTCGACAGCTCGATCATCTCGTAGAAGAAGCGGCCGGTCTCCGCGAAGTGGTCGACCTGCACCTTGCGCCGCCCGCTGTCGCCCGTCTCCACCCGCAGGTCGGCGCCGGCGGACTCGACGAAGCTCACGTACGGGATGCGCCGCTCGCGCGAGATCTGCAGCGCGCGCATCCACTTCTTCGCCGCGTACGGCGTGAGCGCGCCGCCGAGCACCGACGGGTCGTTGGCGAGGATCACGCACTCGGTGCCGGCGATGATGCCGATCCCGACGAGCATCCCCCCGCCTACCGCGTAGTCCGAGTTGTAGCCGGCGAGCGGGCTGATCTCGAGGAACGGGGTGTCGGGGTCGAGCACCATCGCGATGCGCTCCCGCACCGGCATCTTGCCCCGCGACCGCATCCGCTCCATCGCCTTCTCACCACCACCCGCCTCTGCCTCGTCGAGCAGCGCGTCGATCACCGCGAGTTGCTCGAGCATGTCGGCGCGGTTCTGGCAGTACGCCTCGTCGTCGGGATCGACGTTCGTCGGCAGCGGTGGGGCAAGCAGCGCGGGCAACACCATGAGCGGCACCGTAGCACCTCGTCGGTAATTCGTCACAGTTCAGATTACCGACTAGATTCCGTCCCATCGGCTACTACCTCGTGCTCTTCGCTCACCTGCTCGGGGCCGCGATCTGGGCCGGCGGACACCTGGTCCTCGCCGTCAGCGTGCTCCCGAAGGCGCTGCGCGCGCGGCGGGCGGCCACCATCACCGAGTTCGAGGCGAGCTTCGAGCGCATCGGGCTGCCCGCACTCGCGGTTCAGGTGGTGTCGGGCCTCTGGCTGGCCGAGCGCCTGCTCGGCTCGCCCTCGCACTGGTTCGACGACACGCCCCTCGCCCGCACCGTGCTGTTGAAGCTCGGCCTGCTGGCGGCCACGGTCGCCCTGGCCCTGCATGCGCGGCTGCGGCTGATCCCTCGCCTGACCGACGAGACGCTGCCCGCGCTCGCCGCGCACATCGTCGCGATCACCGTCGTCGCCGTGGCGTTGGTCGCCGCCGGCGCCAGCATCCGCCTCGGTGGCTACCCGATCTTCACCCGCTGATCCGCGATCGCCGAGGCCGGTCCTCCAGCCCGCCGGCGCCGTCGAGGCCGCGCAGGCTCGGCTGCAACGCGACGATCGCGGCCATCGCGGCCAACGCGGCGGCGACGCCGAGGATCACCGGGCGAACCCCGAGCCAGTCCACCGTCAGGCCGGCGACCAGTTGTCCGAGCGGCGGGGCGGCGTAGAAGATCGCCAGCTGTACGCCGTAGATCCTGCCGTGCTGGTCGGCGGGGAAGCGGTCCTGGATCAGGCTGTTGAGCAAAGGGTTGAGCGGCCCCCACGCGAGACCGAGCAGCGCCGCGGCGGCGACCATCAGCGCCGTCGGCGGGAGCAGGGCGAGGGGGAAGTACGCGAGGCAGGCCAGGCCGACGAAGACCTTCGCGATCATGTGACGTGACATGCGGGCGGCCAACCAGCCGAACCCGAACGCGCCCACCATCGCGCCACCTGCCAAGCCGGAGAGGACGAACCCGAACGCCCGAGGCTCGTCGAGCGCCTCGAAGTGCACCGGCAGCAGCACGGTCTCGGTCGGTCCGTAGATCATCGCGATCACGGCGATGGCGAGCGTCAGGATCCATACCGGTCGGTCGGCAGCCAGCGCGCGCAGGCCGACGAGAGCCCTATCGGAGAACGCGGCCGGGCGGGAGTCGTGGGCGTCCTCGCCCTCGGTCTCGGCCGAGACCGCCCTGTCGGGCACGTCGAGCGTGGCGATCGCGAACGACGCGAGGACGAACCCGGCGCACGCGAACCACATCGCACCGACGGGACCGACCGTTGCGATGGCGAACGCGCCGAGCATCGGCCCGAGCACCCACCCGGCCGCGAACAGGCCCTCGTGCAAGCCGTTCAAGGTGTCGACCGGGGTGGCCGAAGCCTGCGCGACGTCGGGGATCAAGGACTTGCGGGCGGTGTAGCCGGCCGGGTCGAACACGGCTCCGAGCAGCGTCAGCGCGAGGATCACCGCCAGGCCGAGCACGTCGAGAGCCTCGGCGAGCGGGAACAGCGCGACGGATGCGGCGCTCAGCACGTCGGAGCCTACGGAGACGGTCTTGCGCCCGAGCCGGTCGACCATCGCCCCGACGAGCGGGGAGACCGCGATCCCGGGAAGCCCGGCGAGCGCTCCGGCCAGCCCGGCGGTGGCTGCCGAACCGGTGCGATCGATGATCAGCCAAGGGATGGCGATGATCACGACCGAGTTGGACACGCCGCTCGCCAGGTTGGCGCCCTGGTGGAGGACGAGCGCGCGCCGCCGAGACATCACGGGATTCTGCCCCAGCCGCTCACCTCGCCATCGCCCCATTCCACCGACCGCCCGGCCCGCCGGCCCGACCGCCGCCAACTTGGAAGTGCGATATCTCAGAGCAGACGGGTGTCACGAGATATCGCACTTCCCCCGGCCCGCCCGCCGCCAACTTGGAAGTGCGATATCTCAGAGCGGACGGGTGTCACCAGATATCGCACTTCCCCCGGCCCGACCGCCGCCAACTTGGAAGTGCGATATCTCAGGACAGACGGGTGTCACGAGATATCGCACTTCCGGGCCAGAATCGTGCCGTGAAGCTGAGACTCGCCGCCAAGACCGGCCTGCGCGCTGGCGCCGTTGCCGCCGTCTTGGTCGGCGCAGCCTGCAGCGGCGACGACGGCGGCAAGGCGGCGCCGACGACTGCGTCGTCGATCGCACCGCCGGAGACCACCGACGCGCCGGCGACCGACGCACCCGCCACCGACTCACCCGCCACCGACGCGCCCACCACCGACGCCCCGACGACGCAGCCGGAGAGCAGCAGCGGGCCCCAGCAGCACGAGGTGGCGACGGTGACGGCGACGTTCGTCGACGAGAGCCGCCCCACTCCGCGCAGCGGCGACGTGGCCGCACTGCCCCAGCGCACGCTCGAGACGCTGCTGTTCTACCCCGCCACCGACACCGGCGAGCCCGACACCGAGGGCGGCCCCTATCCGCTCGTCCTCTTCGCCCACGGGCTCGGCGCGACGACCGACTTCTACGCCGACATCTTGGAGGGTTGGGCCGCGGCGGGGTACGTCGTCGCTGCTCCGGCGTTCCCGCTGAGCAACGCCAATTCCCCGGCGGGACCCGACGCCGCCGACGTGGCGAACCAACCCGGCGACCTCAGCTTCCTCGCCGACCAGCTCACCGACGCGTCCTCCGGCGCCCTCCCCGACGTCCTCGCCGGGATGATCGATGCCGACCGCATCGGGGTGGGCGGCCACTCGAACGGGGGGATCACCACGCTCGGCCTCGTCGCCAACTCCTGCTGTCGCGACGATCGCATCGACGCGGCGGTCGTGCTGGCGGGCACTCCGGTGGCGTTTGCCGGCGGCTCCTACGACTTCGCCGACGCCCCGCCGATGCTGCTGGTGCACGGCACCCGCGACGTCCAGATCTCGTGGATCGAGGCTGTCAACGTGGCGACCAGCGCCGAGGCACCGCGCGGCCTGCTCAGCCTCGAAGGCGAGGACCACGGCAGCTGGATCCGCGCTGGCGACCCGCCCTTCCCGAGCGTGGTCGAGGCGACGGTCGCGTTCTTCGACGCGTTCTTGCGCGGCGACGGGACGGCGATCGAGCGCCTGATGGACGCCGGCGAGCCGGGCCTGACGACGCTGCACTTCGTCACCGACGAGGACGACGAGCTCGTCATCCCCACCACGGTGCCGCCGGTGCTCGACCGCCAGGCATCGGTCACCCCCGCCACCGATCTCGTCGACGGCCAGGTCGTGACCGTGTCGTGGAGCGGGTTCACCCCCGGCCAGGTGGTCAACGTCGTGCAGTGCTCCAACGGGGCCACCGGCGGCAACGACCTGTGCGAGTTGACCACCGGCAAGATCCTTCATCCCGACCCCACCGGTGAGGGCTCGCTGCAGCTCGAGATCATCGTCGGCCCGGTCGGCAGCGGGCGGTGCGGGGTCGGCGAGCCGCAGTGCGTCATCGTCGTCAACGACGCGAGCCTGCAAGCTCCGGAGGCGACGATCAGGATCCCGATCACGTTCGCCGGGTAGGGCGCTAGGGTCGGGCGATGGCCCGCATCTCCTTCCCAGATAGAGGCTTCGGCGAGCACGTCGACTGGGCGCTGCTGCGCACCGAGATGGCGGTCGGCATGGGCGCGCTGTCCGAAGCCGTATACGGCAACACCCGGCTTCCCGTACGTGAGCGTGAGGCTGCGCGCTGGACCATCGCGCTGATCAACGACTGTGCGGTATGCCAAGGCAGCCGCCCGAAAGACACGGGCGCGGGCGTCGACGACGGCTTCTACGCCGAAGTTGCCAACTGGGCGGAGAGCACCGTGCTGACCGATCGTGAGCGGCTGGCGGCAGAGTTCGCCCAGCGCTTCGCTCTCGACCATCTCGCCATGGACGACGCCTTCTGGGAGGCGCTACACGGAGCGTTCGCCGACGACGAGCTCGCCGATCTGACCATCTGCTGCGGGATGTTCCTCGGCCTCGGTCGCACGCTCGCGGTCATCGGCGTCGAGGCCCCCGAGGAACGCATCCTGGTCTGAGATCCGCCTCCGTCGGCCTGGCGCCCGGCAGCTAGCTCCCGGCGTCGATCACCTCGATCTCACGCCACGCCACCCACGACGGGCTCGCCGTGGTCTCCACCCGAACGAACCGGACCGAGGCCGCCGGACTCACGGGCGTGAAGACCAGCGCCTCGCCTTCTGCGGTGTCCTGCTCGAAGACCGCCGCTTCGACGAACTGACCGCCAGCGCCGGCCAACAGGAGCCGATGAGTCGTGCTGCCCGGCGGATCTTGGGCGATGGTCAACTCGATCTCACCGACGCTGTACTCGTCCCCCAGGTCGATCTCGATCCACTGGACGGGGCCGCCACCGGAGTTCCACAACGTCCCCCGATCGCCGTCCACCGCCATCGCGCCCGTGAGGCCATCGACGACACCCGAGGTGCGCACAGGCTTGCCGAGCGCGAGGTTCGCGCCCTCGCCCTCTCGGCGGAACCCCAGTTCCGACTTCTGGCCGAAGTAGTCGTTGACGAAGTTCGTGAAGGTGAACTCCTCCGACTCGGGCAGCACGCGGTCGGGCTTGTCGTTCCACGACTGGAAGAGGACATGGTCCGGGACGACACCTGTGCCGATCTCCAGCAGCTTCACCCGCTCACCCGCCGCGGACAACCACTCCTCGTCGCTGCGGTCGAAGGCGTTCCCCGCGTAGATCATCCCGATCGGCACGCCGGCTTCGGTGCCGTGCTCGTGCACGGACGCGACCTCGTCCGCCCAACCGGGCCGGCTCCAGTCGACGTCGAGGTGCAAGAACGCGAGCGGATCCCCGTTCACCCGCTCGAACGTGTCGATCCACTCGCTCAGCTGCGCGGCCCCCGCCGGCCCGGCCATCGCCTCGGTGTCCCCGATGAGGATGTTCGGGAAGACCTCCCTCATCGCATCGGCGAACTGGCCGATCTCCTGCGCGATCTTCTCCGCGCTCCATCGACACGCATTCGGCCCGTCGTAGAAGTGGCCGTAGTAGTAGGGCTCGTCCATCGCCAGCAGGTGCAGCTCACCACCGGCGGCCTTCACCCGCTCCGCCGCGCTCACCGCGTAGGCGACGCCGGAGAAACCCTCGATGCCGTCCCCACAGCCCTCCGCGTCGAGTGGCCCGAACTCCATCGCCAGCGCGAACCCGCGCTCTTGCGCATTGCGCACGACCGTGCGGAGCTGATCGGGCGTCGCGTACCCGACCCACTCGCCGTACAGCTTGAACACGTGAACGCGCTCGGCCGCTTCGGCCCACGGCGCGTCAGGCTCGAAGAGCTCGATGAAGTCGTCCGCACCGGTGAAGGGACGACCTTCGACCACGGGAAGAGGCGGCAGGGGTGCGAACCATACGACGGGCACCTCGTCGATCACCGGGGAGGGCCCCGTGGTCGGTACCGGCTCTCGGGGTGACGTCGCCGACGTCGTAGTTCGGGCGTCTTCGGGCTGGCTGCACGCGGCGAGCGCCGCGAGCGAGAGCATCAGCGCGGCGGCCCGACTCATCCCGTCTGCCGATGTCCTAGCCGGGCTCGGACTCGTGACCCGGCTCCATGCGCAGCCCGCGGTAAGCCATCGCGGCGGGGATCGCGCCGCTGACCACGCGATAGATCTCCTCGTGGACCGGCATCGCCACGCCGTAGCGGGCGGCCAGCTCGTGGGCAGTCGCTGCCGTCTTCAGACCCTCGGCGACCATGTTCATCTGTGAGGTGATCTCGTCGAGCGTCTTGCCCGCGCCGAGCTGCTCGCCGACGGTTCGGTTGCGGCTGTGGGGGCTGAGGCACGTCGCGATCAGGTCGCCCATGCCCGCCAGGCCGGCGAACGTCGCCGCTTCGCCCCCCATCGCCACGCCGAGCCGGGAGAGCTCGGCCAGCCCGCGCGTCATCACCATCGATCGCGTGTTGTCGCCGACACCGAGCCCTTGGGCGATCCCGCACGCAATGGCGACCACGTTCTTCATCGCCCCGCCCAACTCGCACCCGATCACGTCGTGGTTCGTGTAGATGCGGAACACCCCGCGCGACAGCACAACTTGGATCGCCTTAGCGACGGCGAGGTCCTCGGTGGCGATCACGCTGGCCGCGGCCTGGCCGGCCATGATCTCGCGGGCGATGTTCGGCCCGGTCAGCGCGGCCACCGGTCGCCCGGGCACCACCTCGGCGATCACCTCGGTCATCCGCAGCAGCGTTCCCTGTTCGAGCCCTTTGGCCAGGCTGACGATGGGGATCCACGGCCTGATCCACGGCTTCGCGGCCTCGAGGGTGGAGCGCACCGCGCTGGTCGGCACGCCGACGATCAACAGCTCTGCATGGGAGACCGCGCGCTCCAAGTCGGCCGTGGCGCGGAGCTGGTCGTGCAGGCGGATACCGGCGAGGTACGACTCGTTCGTGTGCCGTTCGTCCACCTCGGCGGCCACCGCGTGGTCACGCGCCCAGAGCAAGGTGTCGTGGCGTCCGGCGAGGAGAGACGCCACGGACGAGCCCCACGATCCCCCTCCGAGCACGCTCACCTGCATCGTTGCCCCCCAACCGGCACGTCCGACGCTGGCACCGGCCCGTCCAGAGCGGATCGAATCTGATGCATCGTCAGAAACACCTATCCTAATTGCCATGGTCATCCGTCACATCCACTTCGCCGACATCTTCGAGGCGGTCGCCGACGCCATCCCCGACAAGCCGGCCCTGGTCACGCCGGAGGTGCACCTCACCTACGGAGAGCTCGACCAGAGGGCGACGCGGCTCGCGAACCACTTGCGCGCGAGCGGCGTCGGGGTGGGTGAGCACGTCGGCATCCACGCCCGCAACTGCGCCGAGTGGGTGGAGGCCTTCTACGCGTGCTTCAAGGCGCGGGCGGTGCCCGTGAACGTCAACTACCGCTACGTCGAGAACGAGCTGCGCTACCTCTACGACAACAGTGACTGCGTCGCCGTCGTCGTCGCCCCGGAGTACGTCGGCGCGCTCGACGCCGTCTCCGATGCGTTGCCGCACCTGCGCCACAGGCTGACGATCGGCGAGGAGTACGAGCAGGCGCTGGCTGCCGCGTCGCCCGAGCGCGACTTCGGTGAGCGCTCCCCCGACGACGTCTACATCGTCTACACCGGGGGCACGACGGGCATGCCGAAGGGCGTGCTCTGGCGCCAGGAGGACTGGGTGCTCGCCGCCCTCAACGCGATGCGCTACGGGCGCCCACTCGAGAGCTGCGAGCAGGTCGCCGAGGAGGCCAAGGCCGCCCCGGCGCAGATCGTGCTGCTGTCAGCAGGGCCGATGATGCACGGCGGCACGCAATGGGTGTCCGGCAATGCCCACGTCGCGGGCGGCTGCTTCGCGCTGTACACCGGGGCCAAGTACGACCCTTACGGCGTGCTCGCACTGGCCGAGCGCTCCGGCACCAACTCGCTCACCGTGCTCGGCGACGCGATGGCGCGCCCGCTCGCCGAGGCGCTGCTCGCCCCCGATCGCCCGCAGTTCGACCTGTCCAAGCTGGCCGCCATCTCGAACGGCGCGGCGCCGCTCACCGCGGGCGTCCGCGACGAGCTGCGCGCCGCCCTGCCGGGGGTGATGATCGTCGACGCGTACGGCTCGTCGGAGACGGGCTCCGCTGCCCAGCGTGCCGACGCCGGCGAGAGCTACACCGCGCCGAGGTTCACCGCCGGGCCCGACACCGCCGTCTTCAGCCACACCCTCGAGCGTTGCGACACCGGCCAGGTCGGCCTGCTCGCGCGCTCGGGACCGATCCCGCTCGGCTACTACAAGGACCCGGAGAAGACCGCGGCCACCTTCCCGACGATCGAGGGCAAGCGGTGGGCGATCTCCGGTGACGAGGCCCGCATCGAGGACGACGGCACCATCACGATCCTCGGTCGCGGATCGTCGTCGATCAACTCCGGCGGCGAGAAGGTCCATCCAGAAGAGGTCGAGTCCGTGCTCTTGCAGCACCCGATGATCTTCGACGCCGCCGTCGTCGGGACGCCGAGCGAGCGCTGGGGAGAGCAGGTCACCGCACTCGTCGAGTTGCGCGAGGGGATGGAGATGTCACCCGACGAGGTCCAGGCCCACACGAAGACTCTCCTCGCCGGCTTCAAGGCGCCGAAGGAGGTGCTCTTCGTCGAGGAGGTGCCGCGCACTCCGGTGGGCAAGGTCGACTACAAGCAGGCCAAGCTCGACGCGCTGCGCTTGCTCGGCTTGCCCCCGAAGTGAAGGGTCAGCGCGAGACGGTGTCGTCGCCGGTCGCGGACGGGCCGCCAGGGCGTGCGGACTCGATCGCCTTGATCAATCTGTCGGTCTCGGTGCGCTGCTCGTGCACCAGACGCACCAGCCAGTAGCGGAAGAACCGCGCCAGCGAGTAGCGCACGAACAATGCGGCACCGGCGACGATCGCCGCCAGCCCGAGCAGGCTGCCGGAGGCGATGAACGCGGTCTGGTCGGCGCGGTCGGTCGTCCCTGCCGCCTGGATGCCGCCGTAGACGGCTAGTGCCACGCCGACGACCAGCGCCACGGCACCGAGCAGGAACAGCCACCGCTCGTTCTGCGCCTTGGCGCCGGCGACCTTCAGCTCGCCGATCTCCTCGGTGAACTGCGAGATGCGGTCGTTGTTCATGGTGTCGTCTTCTCCATGTCGATGGTCTGTTGACTTCGTCAGTGATCGTGTGAGTGGCCGTACCCGAGGTACATCGCGGTCAGGTCGGCTTCGGCGAGCTCAGCCGCGGTCCCCGCCCAGCGGACCGTCCCCGTCGTCAGCAGCACCGCGCGGTCGGCGACCCCGAGCACCGTGCGGGCGAACTGCTCCACCACCAGCACCGACACACCGTCGGCGGCGATCGCGGCGACCTGCTCGTAGAGCGACGAGACGATGAGGGGGGCGAGCCCCATCGAGAGCTCGTCGAGCAGCAGCACGGACGGATCAGAGGTGAGACCTCGCGCCAGGGCGAGCATCTGCTGCTCGCCGCCCGACAAGGTGCCGGCGAGCTGCGTGCGTCGCTCCCCGAGGCGGGGGAACCGGGCGTACGAACGTTCCTCGACGTCGCTCAGCTTGGTGCCGCGAAACGTCGCCATCCAGAGGTTCTCGCGCACGGTCAGGTTCGGGAAGATGCCCCGCCCTTCCGGGATCGTGCACAGCCCAGCCCGCGCGAGCGCACTCGCACTCGATCCGGTCACGTCGAAGCCGGCCACCCTCAGCGTGCCCGAGGTCGGCCGAAGCTGGCCGGCTGCGGTCCGGATCGCAGTCGTCTTGCCGGCACCGTTCGGGCCGAGCACGGCGACCACCTCGCCCCGGGGGACGACGAGGTCGATCCCGTGGAGCACCTCGATGGCGCCGTAGCCGGCGCGCACCCCGCACAGCTCGAGGATCGGCGGCGCGCTCATGACTCGGCTCCCAGGTAGGCCTCGACGACCGCGGGCAGGCGGCGGACTTCGTCCGGCGGGCCTCCGGCGATGATCCGGCCGAGGTCGAGCACGAAGAGCCGGTCGCAAACGCCCATCACCAGCTCGACGTCGTGTTCGACGAGCAGCACCGCCAGACCGTCCGCGGCGAGGTCGCGCAACAGCGTCGCCAACCGCTCGGTGGCGCCGGTGTCGAGCCCGGAGGCCGGCTCGTCGAGCAGGAGCACTCGTGGGCTGGTGGCGAGGGCCCTGGCCACCTCGAGCAGGCGCGCGGTACCCGTGTCGAGCTCGCCGGCGGGCTGGCGGGCATGCTCGGAGATGCCGACCCGCTCCAGCAGTTCCATCGCCAAGTCCATCGCGTGCGGGCGCCCGGCGACCTCGGCCGCGACCCGGACGTTCTCCGCGGCGGACAGCGAGCCGAACAGCTCGAGGCGCTGGAACGTGCGGGCGATGCCGTGGCGGGCACGACGGTGGGGGGCCATTCTGGTGAGGTCGATCCCGTCGAGACGGACCGAGCCGTTGCCCGGGGTGATGATCCCCGAGATCACGTTGAAGAGCGTCGTCTTCCCCGCGCCGTTCGGCCCGATCAGCCCGGTGACGTGGGAGGGCTCGGCCGTGAGCGACACCTCGCTGACCGCGGTCACGCCACCGAACACCACCGTCACCGATTCGACGTGGAGCGTCATCAGAGCACCACCTGCAGGGCGCGGTCGATCTCTTCCACCTCGGCCGCGGTGAGCTCACGGTCGAGCCCGAGATCGTCGGGCGAGGCGACCGGCGCCTTCGGCTCACGGTCGAGTATCCGCCTCGTGACCTGGATGACGACGACCATCAACAGCACCAGCGCCACGACCCGCCAACCGGCGGTGGCGATGGTCGTACCCCAATCGACGAAGGCCGCGACGCAGACAGCGGCGAGGAGGAACACCGCGGCGAGAACGCTGCGCCGGTCGCGGTGGTCGACGATCTGGGTGAGCAGCGGGACGATGCCGAGCATCCACACCGTCATCGCGAAGACGAACGACCAGTGGCTGACGGCCCCGGTCGTGGTCAACGCCCAGATGACGACGGCTCCTGCGGCGGCGAGCGCGATCAGGCCCCAACGGCCGACGAGCGGTCGGTAACCCTCCGACGTCTGGTCGGTGACACCGGCGGGGCTGCGTCCGAGCGTCATGCCGAGTGTGCCCGGCAGCACCTTGGCCAGGTTGCGCACGAACTCCGACCCGGCGATGGCCTCGATCACGGCGTTCGCGCCGAGCATCATCCCCCCGAGCAGGGCGCCGGACACCGCGGCGACGCCGCCGACCACGGCGAGCAACACCACCGGCAGGCTCTGCAGGAAGTCGTAGCGCTGCGCGCTGGTGCGATCACCGGTCAGTGCCCCCGAGCAGGCGGCGATCGCCGCGGAGATCGCGAACGCGGCCACTTTCGCCGCGGTGACGTTCATGCCGATCGTGGCGGCGGCAGCCTGGGAGTCCTTGACGGCGATGAACCGGCGGCCGAGTGCGCTGCGCCGCACCGCGACGACACCCAGACCGAGCACCGAGAACGCGCACGACAGCATGACGAGGCGCGCTCGCGGTGAGCTGAGGTCGAGGCCGGGCAGGTCGAGGGGGGGCACCGCGATGTTGCCGGTCTGGAACGTCTGCCGCTGGTTGAAGACCAGGTTCGTGACCAGCACCGCGAACGCGGCAGTGGCGAGAGCCAGGTACACACCGGTGACGCGCAGCGCCGGCACGGCGACGACCGCGCCGACCGCGGCGACGATCGCCATCGCGCCGAGCAGGCTGAGCAGGTTGCCGTTACCCGGCAGTTTCGCCATCGCCACGGCCCCGAGGCCGGCGAAGGTGAGCGGCGCCAACGACACCATGCCGGCGTAGCCGGTGAGCGGCACGAGCGACAGTGCGGCGATGGCCAGCAAGAACGCGTTGATCAGCAGAAGGGTGTCGGCGCGGGTGAGCATCCCGCTGATCGCCACGGTGAACGCGATCAGCACCCCTGCACCGACGAACGCCGTGCTCCACGAGGGCTCGATGTGCTTCTCACGCAGGCGCACGACGCCGGCGCGCAACCTCGCCTGGGGCATGAGGATCAGCGCTGCGAACAACACGATGGTCGGGATGGAGGCGCGCACGCCGGTGAGGCTGAAGCCGAATGCGCTCTTCGGGAACCAATCGGCGTCGGAGTAACCGAGGTAGAAGGCATCGAGCAGACCGAGCAGCACTGCGCCGGCGAACGTCATCGGCAGGCTGCGCAATCGACCGATGATCGCCGCCGCGTAGGCGTTGATCACCAGCAGGATCAACGGTTCGACGTTGATCCCTTGCTCACCCGCGAGCAGGATCCCGGCCAATCCGGCGAGCGTCGCCCCGAGGGCCCAGGACAGCATCGCCACCCAATCGGGGCGGGCGCCGTTCAGCTCGGTGAGGTCCCGATCGTCGACCACGGCCCGCATCGCGAGGCCCGTACGGCTGCGGTACATCAGCAGGCGCAGCACGAGCGCGACGACGATGGCGCAGCCCATCGTGATCAGCTTGTGCCAGCTCACGTTGATGCCGCCGATGCTCACCTGGTTGCCCTCGAAGAACCGGCGCATCGCAGCCCGGGACTCACCCGTTGGCCACAGCCAGTTCGTCAGCCCGATCATCGCCGAGAACAGCGCCACCGTCACCGATAGTCGCACCACCTCCGTGGTGTCCTTCAGGCCACGCATGATGTAGCGCTCGGTGAACGCTCCGAACAGCGGGCAGAGCACGAACAGCACGATCAACAACGCGATCGGTGCCGGCCACCCCCAGTCGAAGCGCAACTGCCAGTAGGTGAACGCCGCCAGCACGCCTGTCGCCCCGTGAGCGAGGTTGAAGATGCCCGACGTCGTGTACGTGACCACCAGGCCGCCGGCGATGACGGCGTAGATGGCACCGGTGGAGAGCCCGATGATGGTCGTGATCAGGAGCTTGTCGAAGTCGAACGCCAGCATTGGTCCCCCCTGGTCGGTCGCGGGGAGCTACGTACCGCTCCCCGCGACCATCGCCTTTAGGTGATCGACGTCATTCCGGGCGGTTGGGGTCGAAGCCCGGCGCCGGGTCACCGTAGTCGCCCTCGATGTGGGTGACGCCTGCTTCGCCGTCGCAGTGGAAGCCGTTGCCGTCGTCGTCGGCGGAACCGAACTCGGGGAACACCCTCGTCCACTCGCCACCTTGCACGCCGACGATCAAGCCACACGACGGGGGCATGTTCGCCCCGGGGTTCGTCTCGGTATGCAGCCCGCCAGCGGTCCACGAGTCGATGGCCCGGCCGGCCGCGAGCACGCAGTCGCGCTCGAGCACGTTGTCGTTGCCGTCGAGGCAGGTGTTGGCCGCGGTGACGAACAGCAAGAAGGCCGAGATCGAGTGCAGTCCGAGCAGGGCCCGGCCTCCCTCGGGGTTGAACTCGTCCATCATCTCGACATAGCTGGCCATCGCGGGCACCTTGTCGGCCTCTTCGAACAACGCGAACGCGCTGCGCGCCATCGCGCCTTCGGTCGCGTCGCCGTTGCCCTCGGCGACCATCTCCTCGGAGTACTGCGAGGCCTCGAACATCACCACCTCGGGGACGAAGCCCACCTCACGCATCGCCTTGAACAGCGACACCGCGGTGTTGGTCGAGCCGGCCATCGTCAGCAAGCCGATGTTGTTGTCCTTCAGCCGCTGGGCGAACGGCACCCAGTTCGCCTCGCCGGCGGAGTTGGTCGGGATGCGGTCGACGACCGTGAACCCGCCGATCGCGTTCATCTGGTCCTCGATCTGACGCAGGACGACCTGAGTGGTCAAGAAGTCGGTGTAGACGATCGCCGTGCGCGTGATCGCGTCCGGGTAGTTCTCCTTCACCCACAGCCAGTGCGAAGCCGGCTTGTCGTTCAACGGATTGGGCATCGGCTGCACCATCGCGTTGCTCATCGCCGCGGCGGGCGTGACGGTGTAGCCGGCGAAGTTGATCAGGCCGCACTCGTTGATCCGCGGGAACATCTGGTCGTCGAACACCCAGCCGCCGCCGACCATCGCGAACGCCTCCGCGCAGGCCCGCTCGGCCGCGGCGGGGACCTCGAACAGCTTGGCGTCGAGGTCGACGATCTCGATCGGCAGACCGCGGACGCCACCCTGATCGTTGCACCACCCGGCGAAGGCCACAGCGGCGTCGTACATCTCGAAGTTCAGCGCGCGCGCCTCGTACCCGCGGTCGGTGGGTACCCCGAGCTTCAGCGTCTCGCCGCCGTTCTGGCCCTCGGCGATCGTGGCGGCGCCGTCGGCGCCTGCCGGCCCGCACGGGCTCTCCATGGTGCCGAACATCGGCCCCTCCGCCTCGGGCGCGCTGGTGTCGGTGACCTCGGTGGTGTCGGTCGCCGTGTCGTCGGGAGCGGTGGTGACGCCTGCGGTATCAGGCACCTCGGTGTCAGGCGCCCCGGTCTCGGGGGTGACGGTGGTGCCCGGCCCCGAAGTGTCGGTGCCGCCCTCGTCGTCGCCGCTCGCGGCGCAAGCGCCCGCGAGCAGTGAGACGGCGGCAACTGTGGCCAGAAGTCGGTAACGCATCGCTCTCCCTTTGGATCTTCGGAATCGTCGCCAATACGAAGCTGCCGGTCGGCGCGGGTCCCGTGGTGTGTCGACAGTCACGCGATGATACCTGTGTTCTGACGGACCGTCAGAAAATTGCGCGAAGCTGCACCGGGATTGCACCCGAGCCGACCGAGCCATCTAGCCACCGAGGGGGAAACCATGGAGTTACAGGACCTGCTGGCGATCCACGACATCTGCCGGCTGAAGTACCGCTACCTGCGCGCCCTCGACCAGAAGCTGTGGAACGACCTCGCCGACTGCCTCACCGAAGACGCCACCGCGAGCTACGGAGGAGGCGCCCTGCAGTTCGACTCACGGGCCGCGATCATGGACTTCCTCGTCGAGTCGATGGGCTCGACGCAGTTCTTGTCGAGCCACCGCTGCACCCAGCCCGAGATCGACCTCGTCGGCCCCGCCGAGGCGACCGGGACATGGGCGCTCCAGGACGTGGTCGTGCACCAGCAGTACGGACTCACGATCGCCGGCGGCGCGTTCTACTCCGATCGGTACCGCTTGGTCGATGGCCGGTGGCTGATCAGTCACACCGGCTACAAGCGCACCTACGAAGAAGTCTTCCCGCGGGCGAGCATCACCGGGCTGACCCTGACCGCGCAGTGGTGGGAGACCAACGGGCGCACGACGTTGCTCGACTGATCGCAGCCGATCAGCCGGGCCAGTCACGCAAGGTGTCGACGTAGAGCTGGCGCATCTGCGCGATCTTCTGGTCGAGGTTCTTGAGCGTCCAACCCTTCACGGGGATCGGCTCCAGCACGACGACGTCGACCGTGCCGGGGTTCATCGTCGCCGCGTCACGCCCGCCGATCATCTCCGCGTTGCGGATCACGATCGGCACTATCGGGATACCGGCCGCCATCGCGATCCGGAACGCCCCCTTTTTGAACTCGCCCACCTCGAACGTGTCGGTCCGCGTGCCTTCTGGGGCGATGAGCACGGAGAGGCCCTTCGCGGCCATCTCCTCGATCGGCTTCAGGGCGGCCACGGCCGAGGCAGAGTCGGCGCGGTCGATGAACGCGAGGTCCATGAACCGCCCGAACGTGCCGACGACCGGGTCCTTGCGCAGCTCTCCCTTTGCCACGCCGGTGAAGTCCTTGCGCACGATGCTCGCGGCGATGAACGCGTCGAAGTTGTTGCGGTGGTTGAAGATGAACACCGCCGGCCTCTGCGACCAGGCGTTCTCCCTGCCGGCGACGTTGACCTTGATCCCGTTGATGCCGAACACGAGATCCATCCAGTTCTCCGACACGAAGTTCAGCCCGGCGCGCCTGTTGCGGGCGAGCAGACCGACCCCGAGACCGGCTCCGGCCACGGGCAGCAGCGACAGCAGCCCGGCCGCCGAGCGCAGCATCGATCCGCCGCCGCGGCTCGTGAAGCGCAGCACCGGCCATCCCCGCTGCGCGGCGACCTTGGCCAGGTGCTTGCCCGGGTTCGTCGGGCGCGGGCGCCCGACCAGGTGCATCAACGGGGTGTCCTCGTCGCCGTCGGCGTAGAAGTAGCTCCGCCCGAGATCGATGCCGTGCTCGCGCGCGAACACCTGCACCGCGTCCGCCTTGCCCGGGCCCCAGAGCACGGGCTGCACGACCTCGCCGGTGAGCACGCCGTCGTCCTCCTCGAACCGGTTGCACAGCACGTTGTCGATCCCGAGGTAGGCGGCAACGGGCTCCACCTGGAAGCTGGTCGCCGACGAGGTGAGCGCCACGGTGTGTCCGCTCGCCTGGTGGGCACGGACGATCTCTCGCATCTCGGGGAAGATCAGGTCGGCGATCTTCTTCTGGAACAGACGCAACCCGATCTCGTCCAGGTCCTCCACCGCGCGTCCCCGCCAGCCTTGGGCGGCGAGCTCGAGCACCTGGGCGAACGTCTCGGGGTTCAGCCCGCCGCCGCCGACGATCACCCCCAGGGCGCGCACCATCTCGCCGGCGTGGAACTCGCGGTTGCGCATCTGCTGTTGGGTGAGGTGCTTCGCGGAGTAGCCGGCGATCAGGGTGCCGTCGAAGTCGAAGAAGGCGCCGACGCTCTTGCCGCCCTTGTCGGCCGCGATCTCGGCGACGGTGCCGGGCAGGCGCAGTTCGATCTCGGTCATGGCTTGCTCCGCGCAGCGCGCTTCGCCGGCTTCGGTGCCGGCGCCGGCTTCCGTGCCGGCGACGTCGGGGCTTTCTTGGCGGAGGATCGGCGGGTGGACCCACCGGTGGTGGCGAGCACCTCGTCGAAGCCTTCGCGCAGGCACCGCACGAAGCGGTCGTGATCGGTCACCGCGGCCGGGTCGTAGTTGACACCGACGAAGCAGCGCCCCGACGTCGACATCATCGTCACCATCATCGCCACCCCTGGCACGGGGCCGAGGGGCACCGCGCGGAGCACCTTCGCGCCGGCCACGTATCGCGGCGCGGCGTTGCCGGGCACGTTGCTCACCTGCACGTCGATGCCGAGCGTGCCTGCCCCTACACCGGCGAGCAGCTGCTCGGGGAACCAGGCCAGCACCGGCGCGATGAGACCGAGCACGTCGACGTTGGCATCGGTCCGCGCGGTGAGCACCAGTTCGCGCAGGGCTCGCATGCGCCGGACGGGATCACGCTCCGCGACCGGTGCCGCGACCGTCGCCGCCGCCCACTTGTTCTCGATCGCCCCCGCTTCTGTCGACGTGCGCAGGTTGATCGGCAGCGCCATCGTGATCGCCGCGATCGGCATGCCGAGCTCTTCGTGGT
The DNA here is from genome assembly GCA_016700055.1 of Actinomycetota bacterium. Classification (NCBI taxonomy): domain Bacteria; kingdom Bacillati; phylum Actinomycetota; species Actinomycetota bacterium. Next base: position 2,058,570 of record CP064997.1, on the reverse strand, counting down.
AGCGGCGCAGCGCACCGGTGACGGCTGAGAGGTATGCGTCGTTCACCGAGCAGCCCTGCGCCTTGGCGGCGGCGCGCAGGTCGGCGAGGGCGACGTCGTGGGCCGCGAACCGCCGGTTGACGCTGCGTCCCGCGAGCAACGGCGAGGGCTCGACGGCTGCGGAGACGAGCTTGCGGACCGTGCCCACCACCCGCACCGTGTCGCGTACCGCGCCCTGCGGATCGCGGGCTGCCCGGCGCGCGGTTCCGGCTGCGTCGGAGAGCCGTCGCACCGATCCGGTCACCAGCTTGAGCGGCAGGCGCCGGGCAGCGGCCCGGGTCAGCTCCATCGGGGTGACGTCCTCCGGTGAGGGCAGGGTCGGCATCGGGCGCGGCGGCGGTTCACGCTCGGTCGTACGCAACATCCGGTCGAGGATCACCCCGCCGACGCCGTCGGTGATCGCGTGACTCATCTTCCACACCAGGGCGGCCCGCTCCTCACCGCCCTCCAGGCCGTCGACCAGCGTCACCTCCCACAGGGGACGGCTGAGGTCGAGCGGCGAGGCGTACATCTTGGCCGCGACCTCGAGCAGGTGCTCGAACGTGCGTGGCTCGGGCAGCGTGATCCGTCGCAAGTGGTAGTCGAGGTCGAAGTCGGGGTCGACCACCCAGCGAGCCGGCGCCAAGGGCAGCAAAGGAGCGACGACGTGTTGGCGCAGGCGAATCGCGACGCGGCTGACGCGGTCGGTCTCGGTACGCAGCCGTTGCCAGTCGGGCACGCGATCGAGCGTCTCGATGTACATCATCGACGAGCGCGAGCGAGCGGTGGAGTCACCCCTGTACATCATCAGGTCGGTCGACGACAGGTCCCGCTTCCAGGTGATCGGTTGGTCTTCCATCCGGCTTCCTCTCTTCCGGGGCGACCCGGACGCTCACCGGCGAGCTCCACTGGTTGCGGTCGACTTCTCGAACCCAGCCACAGGATCATGTCTCGCACACCCCGGTTGCGACGCGGTGGTTGGAGGGGAGCGGAATATACCGCGCCGAGCGGAGGCGTCAGTCCGGCGTCTCGGCTGGACGCCGTCTGGTCATCTCCACTTCGTCGAGATTCCTCTCGATGAACCGACCGATCACCTTCGCCCATCCGAGGTCGGCGTGGCCGCCCTGGTACCACAGCGCCTCCGGACGCCCCCAGTGGTTCCAGATCCGTTCGGCATGATGACGTGGGTTGACCATCTTGTCGACGACGCCCGCGTAGATGAAGCGACCGTCGAACGGCACGCGCGGCGCGAAGGCGAGCGGCGAGACCACCGGACCGAGCTGACGGGCCAGCGCGATGTTCGCCTTCTCGTGAGGCAGGGCAGATCCCTTGTGGTGTTCGATGAGCGCGGTGAGATCGGCCACCGGCGCACCGAGCATCACCGTGCGCAGTCCGTCGGCCAGGCCTCCGAGCAGCGCGGCGATGTACCCGCCGAGCGACACGCCGATGACCCCCACCGGCTCGTCCCCCTGCGTGCGGATCCAGGCGATCAGCCGACGGGCGTCCCACACCGCCTGGCGTGCCCCGTGGATGTTGTGCATCGCGTCCTCGCTAGGGAAGTGCGCGTCGGCGGGGATCTCGGCTCGACGTGGCCCGTGAAGCGGCAGCACGAGTGCTGCCACGTTGAGCCCGAGCGTGTCGTGCATCCACCCGGCGCGGAAGAGCCCGAAATCCATGATCGCTCGTCCCATCCCGGCGCCGTGGAGGCAGACGACCCAGGGCCGCGGCTCGCGGTGGCGCAGCATCCATACGTGGACTGTCCGGTTGGCGGCGAAGCTGTTCCAGCGCTCTGCCGCCGGCTCTGCGACCCCGGGCTCATAGCCGCTGGCGAAGGTGACCGCCTTGTACGTGGTGCGTCCGGCCCTGGCCGGCGCCACCTCCACCACGGTGGGCGGCGGGGGCTCGGGATGGGCGAGCGTGGGGTCGTCGAGCCAGCCGAGCTCGCGGTAGAGCTTGAGCGCTGCCGTCGCCTCGCTCTCGACGCGCGTGAGCTGGTCTTCGGGGCGATGGGGCTTGCGCCGCCGGAACCCGACGAGCACGAGGTCGTCCACGGCACGGTGCCAGACGCTCGACAGGGCCGGTCGCGGCCATTCGAGTTCTCGTTCGTCGGTCGCCTGGTCTGGTGCGGCATCTGGTGGCGCCATCACCCGACAGTATCTGACGCGGCGTCAGATTTGTGGAAAAACCTCTTGGAGCAGCGCGTACTGGCTCGTCGGCGCGACCTCGATGCCCTCCAGGTCCAAGAACTTCCCGCTGCTCGCGATCATCGCCTGGAAGTTCTCGGCGAGGCGATCGTCGTCACCAACGGCGTCGAAGAACGCGTGGCGATCGCTCATCGCCGCCGCCGGGAACAGCTCCTCGACGATGCCGTCGTAGGGCGGGGCTCCTTGCGTCAGCGCCCTGACCACCACGTTCTGCACGTAGCCGAAGGTGTCCTGGGTGTCGATGGCCACCCTCGTGTGCTGGTCCTGCCAGATCGAGCGCCAGGTGGTGGCGTCGAGGCGAACGGGCCGGCGCAAGAACGCGATCTGGGCGAACCCCTCGGTGCGCCTACCGGGCACGACCGGGTGGCGGGTGTTGCGGATCGGCTCGGACTCGGTCACCAGGTACGCGGCGTACTCACCGGCGGCGGCGCCGACGGCGGTGTCGAACGGCTGGCGCAGCTCGTCGATGGCGCTGTCCATCCAAACCGACACGACCGCCGACGGCAACGGAGAGCTGCCGGCCAGACGCAACCCGGCGGCCGGTTCCACGTCGTCGTCGGCGATGTTCACCTGCAGACCACGGGCACCCGCCGCCACGAGAGCGTCGGCGGTCTTGCCGAGCAGCCTCGATCGCAGCTCGACCCCTTCATCGACGGTCGGCCACAAGACGTAAATAACCTTCTCCATCCGAGCGAGAGTACGTGCTCGGATCGAGGGCTTCAGCAGTGCTCGATGTCGGCGTCGTCACACGGCTCGAGCCCGGCGAGCACCGCCTCGGCGACGTCAGCCAGCGTGTCGAGCTGGTCGCGGCGCAGCCGGTCGACGAACAACTCCCGGACAGCGCCGACGTGCCCGGGGGCGGCGTGCTCGATCTCGGAGCGGCCGTGCTCGGTGACGACGACGAACGCGCCACGGCCGTCGGAGTCGCACCTCTCCTTCGTCACCAGACCCCGGTCGGCCATGCGGGTGACGTGGTGCGACAGGCGGCTCTTCTCCCAGCCGAGCATCGCGCCCAGCTCCTTCAGGCGTCGCCGCCCGTCGGGGATGTCGGTGAGCGCGACGAGCACCGCGTAGTCCTGATAGGACAACCCGGAATCGGCGGAAAGCCGCCGGGCCAGCTCTCCGGTCAGGCGCATCTGCATCTGCAGCATCGACCGCCACGCGCGTGCCTCTCGCTCGTCGAGCCAGGGCACTGCGGTCATATCGGCAATCTAGCGAGCACTCCCCCGCGTTCTCGGTCGGATGAGTCGCGCTATGTGTCACGAATCCGACCGAGAACGCGGGGTGGAGAGCAGGTCGGCGGCGTCGGGGCGGATCTCGATCCAGACCGCTTCGCTCTGCGCGTAGTACCGCTGCCGAGCCCGCCACTGCCGCACATGGGCGAGCTCACCGCCGAGGCCGCGCGGCGCCAGGTAGTACTTGCCCGCGAGTCGGGCCAAGGTCCCGAGCGGAGGCAATCCGGTGTGCAGCGAGGCGGTACCCCGCAGCCGCAGCACGTGCTCCGCGCCGCCCGCCCGCTCCGCGTCGAGCAGCACCGCGACGCGCGGATCGGCGGCCACGTTGCGGGCGGCGACGGTGCTCGCCGCCGTCGACGCCACCAGCGCGCCGTCGCTCACCACGAACCAGATCGGCGTGAGCGAGGCGCGCCCCGTGCTCGACTGCGTCGCCAGGCGCATCACCATCGAGTGCTTCAGGTAGTGCCGAACGGTCGGATCGTCGGGGGTCATCCCGGTTCCTCGTCGTGGACCTCGTGGAGCCTCGAGTAGTCCCACGCCGCCACTCGGCGCGGCTCGAACCGGTACCACGTGAGGCGCTCCTCGTCGGTCGTGCCGGCGGCCTCGGGCGCGGAAGCGGCGACTCCCCGCCACACCACCGCGCGTAGCTCGAACCAGAACCGGCCGTCGTCGGAGACGAGTGTGATCTGAGGCGGGAGCCCGCCTTCGGGCACTGCCCCTCGGTCGACGCCGACGCTCATCGTCTCGCCGTCGACGCGCAGCGCGACCGGCAGGATCTGGGGCCCGTCGGCGCCGGCAAACGCGATGGCCGCTCGTGGCGCTCGCGTGACGAGGTCGGCGACCTCGTCGACCGCGACCCGTTGGGTGACCCGCGCAGCCACGCGGGGAGCTTGTCACACCCGGGCGAGGCCACAGCGCGCGGTGGCGCCGAGGGTGAACCCGCCGGTAGGAGAACCGAGACGGTCGAACAACGCAGCGCGCAACGCGCCGCGATCTCGGTCGGGTAGGGAGAGGCAGAAGGATCCCGCCGGGCCGATCCCCGCGAGGTAACCCGACCACAGCTCGTCGAAGTCCTCGTATGTCGAGCTGACCCGCAGCGTCGTCTCGACCACATCGGTCAGGCCAGCCGTCGTGAACAGCTCGGCGATCTCACCCCTTGCGCCGAAGCGGAGCGTGCGCGCCTCGTCGGGGGCGGCGGCGTCGACGGTCAGTGCCGCGTCCCAGAAGTGGCGCAGCATCTCCATCTTTTCGGCGAAGTCCCACACGCAAGCTGCGATCGTCCCACCCGGGCGCGCGACTCGCCGCAGTTCACCGACGGCGGCCTCCGGATCCGCCACGAAGTGAAGTACGAGCTCGGTCAGCACGACGTCGAACCGGTCGCTGCCGAACGGAAGCTCCTCGGCCCGCGCCTGGACGACCGCGGCTCCGCGGTGGTTCACCGCGCACGTCTCGACCATCGGTCTCGAGGGGTCACACGCCGCCACGCACCCTGCGCCCAGCCGGTGGACGAGCACCGTCGTCAGCGCGCCGGACCCGCAGCCGACGTCCAGCGCCGCTTGCCCGGGCGCGACGCCGGCGGCGTCGGCGAAGACGACGGCGAGCGGTCGCGAGTACCGGCCCATGAACAGCTCGTACCCCGCAGCGGAGCCGAACGCGGCACCAACGCCCTTGGTCGGCTCCATCACACCCCCAGAAGGTTGCGCCCAGTCCGGACACCCTACGTGGGCTCGCCCGGCCCCTTCGCCGGACGGGTTTTTCAGGCCTAGAGTAGAAGAACACCTGCCGGCATCGGCAGCCGACCTCGGCCAGGAGGACAGCGAGTGCAGACGCTCGACGTGAGACCGATCCCGCCCCGGGTGCGCCACGAGACGATCTTCGAGCGTCTCGACGCGCTGGCCACCGGCGAGGCGCTGCGCCTGGTCAACGACCACGACCCGGCGCCGCTGCGGTATCAGCTGGAAGCGACCCGGCCCGGTCATTTCGGGTGGGAGTACGTGGAGCAAGGCCCCGAGGTCTGGGCGATCGACATCACGAGTACCGCCCGCGTGGTCGACGCGCGCCCGACGCTCGCTCGCGGCGACGAGCCCTTCGCCGAGATCATGGACGCCGCCGGGCGGGTCGGCGACGGCGAGGTGCTGGTCGTCTACGCACCGTTCGAGCCGATACCGCTCGAGGGGGTGCTGTCCGAGCAGGGCTTCGCCTACGTCGCCGACCCTCTCGACGGCGGCGACTGGCGCGTCACCTTCCGGCGGGAGTGAACCGCTCGCGATCCTTCGAGCTACAGGGGCAGGCCGAACAACTCCCGTGAGTCCCGCGGCACGAGGTCGAGGTACTCGCCGTGGCGTTCGATGAACCCACGCACGTACGGGCAGAAGGGTCGTACCTGCCAGCCCCGGCGGCGGGCGTCGTCGAGCGCGCCGCGCACCAGCGTCGAGGCGAGCCCGCGGCCCTCGAACCCGGCGAGCGTCTCGGTGTGGACGAAGTCGGCGACGTCGCCGTCCAACTCGTATACGACGAACCCGGCGAGCGTGCCGTCCTCCCAGATCTCGTACCGGTGCTCGCCGGCGTTGTCGCGCACCGTGGTCGTCATCGCTCGTCCTCTCGGCTGCTAGACGAGCTGGCCGAAGCGGCCGAGCTCGAAGTCCTCGTACGCCTGCATCAGCTCGGCGCGGGTGTTCATCACGAACGGCCCGTGGAACAGCACCGGCTCACCGAGGGGGGTGCCCTCGAGCACGAGGAGGTGCGCTCCCGTCGGGGCGGCGACGTGGATGTCGGTGCCCTCGTTCTCGAACAGCACCAGGTGATGCTCGCCGGCCGTGGTTCCGTTCACGTCGACGGACCCTTCCATCACGAACACGGCGGCGTTGTCGGTGGCGGGGAAGGACATGTCGATCGACCCGCCCGGGCGAAGCTCGACCCGCCACAGGTTGATCGGCGTGACCGTGCGGGCCGGGCCCTCGACGCCACGGTACTCGCCGGCGATCACCGTCACGGTGCCGCCTTCCAGCTCGACGGTGCCCATGTCGGCGGCGGAGAGCGGCTGGTAACCGGGCGGGTCCATCTTGTGCGCGGCGGGAAGGTTGACCCAGAGCTGCATCATGTGCATCCGCCCGCCGGTCTTGGCCCATTCGGACTCGTGGTACTCCTTGTGCAAGATCCCGCTGGCAGCGGTCATCCACTGCACGTCACCGGCGCGGATCACCCCGCCGGCCCCGGTCGAGTCGTGGTGCGCGAGCGCCCCCTCGAACGCGAGCGTCACGGTCTCGAAACCCCGATGCGGGTGCACCCCTACGCCGCGCGGGGTGTCCGTCGCCGGGTAGTCGTAGGGCGCGTGGTAGTCCATCAGCAGGAACGGACTGATCCGCTCCCCCAGGTCGTGCGCGCCGGGGAACACCTGCGTGACGTGGAAGCCGTCACCCACCCAGTGGAACCCGCGGCCCCCGAACACCCCGAACACCTTGCGCTCGTCGCTCATCGACCTCGGTTCCTCCTGTCCGGTGCTCATACACCGCTCGACAGATCATCAAACATCATTGACATATCATCTATTCCCCCCTTCTGGCGGACCACCCGCCCGCCCCCCCACGCGTTATCCGACCGAGAAGTGGGGCGCGCTCGCGGCGCTTGCGGAGCTGGCGGCTCTCGCTGCGCGTGCCGCCCTCAGAAGCGCCAGATCAACGGGGTGATGAAGACGGCGACGACGAAGAACCAGGCGAGGAGCGGCAACCCGAGCTTCCAGTAGTCGCCGAAGCGGTAGCCGCCCGGTTCCATGACCATCATGTTCGCCGGGGTCGCCACCGGGGTGAGCAGGGCGGCCGCGGCGGCCACGTTGACCGCCATCAGCACCGGTCGGGGCGACACGTCGAGCTCGGCAGCGGCGGAGATCGCGATGGGGATCACGATGAGGGCGGTGGCGGTGTTGGAGATGAGCTGGCCCAGCACCGCGACGAGCACGAACAGCGCGATGAGCAAGATGCGCGGCCCCGAGTCGCCGACCAGGTCGACGAGCAAGTCGGCGATCTCCCCGGCGGCCCCGGACGTCTGCATCGCGGTGGACAGCGGGATCATGCCGGCCACGAGGATCACCGTCGTCCAGGAGATCGCTCGGTAGGCACGCTCCATCGTGGTGACCCCCAACAGCACCAGCGCGCCGGCGGCCAGAAGGCCGGCAACGGCGGGCGGCACCGCGCCGGTGATGAGCAGCGCCACCATCGCGGCGAGCACGATCATGGCCTCCTTTGCCCCCAGGCCGAGCGCCACCACCTGGCGCCGGACGGCGTCTGGCTCGTCGACGGTCAGGACCTCGTCGTCGATCTGGCGGTCGAGCGCCTCCCAGGTTCCGCGCAGCAGCAGCGAGTCACCGGCGCGCAGCTCGACGTCGCGGTGGCCGAGATCCTCGCCGTCGCGGCCGATGCCGATGACGATCAGCTCACCGGACTCGGTGACCATGCCGCGGAACACCTTCTGCCCGACGAGTGGTGAACGCGGGGGGACGACCACCTCGGCTACGCCCTTCTTGCGGGTGAACAGGTCGTCCACGTCGTGTTCGAGCTCGTACTCGCGCAGGAGCGTCGACGCGAGCGAGCTGAAGTCGCGCGGCATGCTGCGTCCACTGCGCGACGGCAGCACACGCGATCCGAGGAAGGCCGCGATCACGACGCTTCCGATCAGCAGCGGGATGCCGACGAGGGCAAAGGAGAAGAACCCGAAGCCACCCGCCCCGCTCTCTTCGCCGGCTTCGGAGACCAACACGTTGACGGGGCTCCCCGTGAGGGCGAGCAGTGCACCGGCGTGGGCGCCGAAGGCGAGAGGCATCAGTAGCTGCGAAGCCGGTAGCCGGGTGCGGATGGAGATGACGACGACGGCGGGGATCAGTGCCGCTACGGACGCGTTCGGGGTGATGAAGGCGGTGATCACCGCGCAGACCACCATCACGATCGCCACGATGCGTGCTCGTCCGTTGCCCGCACGAGCGAGCATCTGCTGGCCGATCCACGCGGTCACGCCGGTGGACTCGAGCGCGTCGGCGACCACGAACAGGGCGGCGATGAACAGCACCGTCGGGTCGCCGAATCCGGCCAGTGCCTGGTCCAGTTCGAGCACATCGGTCGCCCAGAGCGACAGCGAGACCCCGACGGCGACGAGGGCTACAGGCACCTTGCCCGAGACGAAGAGGACGACAGCGCCGGCGAGCACGAGGTAGGTGATCTGGCTCTCGTCCACGGGCGGATGCTAAGCCTCGCCGGTCGACTCCGACCTGTCGCTGTTCGATCGCGTCCTAATCTTGGTCACGCTCACCCTTCATCGCCGCGAGGAGCCCCGATGCCCGAAGCCGCCTTCTCCCCCGTTCCTTCGATCGCCGTCTCGACCGAGGTATCGGTGGCCGCCGACGTGCCGACCGGGGCGACGGCGCTCGGATTGCTGCTCAGCCCGAGCGGAGACGTGCCCCCGCGGGTCGGCCTCGACCGGGCCCGCCTGGAAGCACTCGGGTTCGACGGCAGTCTCGGCTCCACGCTCGTCGTGCCGAGCGCGGACGCGCCGATCGTGGTCGTGAGCGGCATCGGCGACGCACCCGACGCGAGCGCACTGCGCGACGCCGCGGCGGCGTTCGCCCACGCCACCGGCAAGCTCGACCAGCTCGCCGTACAGCTCCCCGCGGTCGACGGTGTCGCCGACGAGGTGGCCGCCGAGGCCGTCGTCGAGGGGGTTGTGCTGTCGCGCTACTCCTACGACGCGCTGCGGAAGAAGGCCGCCGGCACGCCGGTGGCCGCGCTCACGCTGGTCGCCGACGGCGGCCGCAGCTCTGCTGCCGAGGCCGGCGCGTCGCGGGGCCGCGTCCTCGCCGGGGCGACGGCCATGTCGCGCGACCTCGCCAACACCCCGCACAACTACCTGTCGGCGGCCAAGTTCGCCGACCTCGCGGTGGAGCTCGGACCAGAGCGCGGGCTCGAGGTGGAGATCTTCGGCAAGGACCAGCTGCGCGAGATGCGCATGGGCGGCATCCTCGGCATCAACGCCGGCTCGGTCGAACCGCCGCGGATGATCCAGCTCACGTACCGCCCGGCCGGTTCGCCCACCGCGCGCCTTGCCTTGGTCGGCAAGGGCGTGATGTACGACTCCGGTGGGCTGAGCCTGAAGCCCTCCGACCAGTGGCATGCCCAGATGAAGAACGACATGTCGGGCGCGGCGGCCGTGTTCGCCACGATGTGCGCGCTGAAGGAGCTCGGCTGCACCGCCGAGGTCGTCGGGTATCTGATGTGCACCGACAACATGCCCTCCGGCACCGCCACGGCACTCGGCGACGTACTGACCATGCGCAACGGCAAGACGGTCGAGGTGATGGACACCGACGCCGAGGGTCGCCTCGTCATCGCCGACGCCCTGGTGCTGGCCGCCGAAGCGAAGCCCGACGCGATCTTCGACATCGCCACCCTCACCGGCTCGGCCGCTCGCGCCCTCGGCTCGGAGATGGCCGCTGTGATGGGCAACGACCAGGCGTTGGTCGAGCAGGTCAAGGCCGCCGCCGCGATCAGCGGCGAGCTGGTGTGGCAGTTCCCGATGCACCGCCCCTACAGACGGATGCTCGATTCGCTCACGGCCGACATGACCAACTGCGCGCCTGTCGGCCTGCCCGACGCGATCCTGTCCGCACTGTTCTTGAGCGAGTTCGTCGGCGATTCGCCGTGGGCTCACATCGACATCGCCGGGCCGTCCCAGGCCGACGCCCGCCGCTCGGTGCTCGTTCCCGGCTGCAGCGGCTTCGGCGCGCGGCTGCTCGCGCACGCGGTGTGCGCGTTCACGCCTACGGCTCGGTGACCGGCTCGCGGGGCCGTAGCTCGACGTTCAGCCACACCTCGTAGGGCAACGCGTCGAGGCGGCGGCGCAATGCCTCGCGCACCTCGTGCTCCTGGCTGATCGTCGTGTCCGGCCCGGCCGTGGTGTTCATCTCGACGTAGAGCTTCGAGCCCACCTTCGACAGGTGCACGGTCGGCTCGTCGAGGCTCGCCGCGGCCTGTACCTCGCGAACCGCCGCGTGCACGAGCTCGCTGATCTCACGCCCCGGCGCGCCCTCGAGCAACTCGGCGACCGTACGTCTGAGCAGACCGAGCGGGGTGGGCAGCAGCGCGACGCACGAGATGATCACCATCGCCGGGTCGACGTACGGCGCCGCCTCCGACCAGCGCGAGCGCTGCAACAAGAGCAGAACGACGAACCCGACCACCATGCCGGCCCCGCGCCACGCCGCCACACGCCACGCCGCTGCTTCGGACAGCAGCAGGTCCGAATGACCGGACCGGCGCCCCAGCTCGACGGCCGCCAGCACGCAGGAGACGGCGGCCACGACGCCGTAGGCGATGCCCCAGCCGGCCGTGATCTCGCTGCCCCCGCTGCGCAAGGCGTACACCGCCTCGACCGCCGCGTAGAGCAGCGTGGCGAGGAGGACGAAGGCCTGGATCGCGATCGCGAGCGGCGTCGCTGCCTCCATGCCGAACTGGAAGCGGCGTGTGGGCTCACGCTCGGACAACGCAGACGCCCAGAGCAGCAGCCCGGACAAGACGATGCCGACGAAGGAGTAGATGCCGTCGAGCAGGATCATCTGCGAGCCGACGAGGATCCCCCACACCACGCCGACCACGCCGAGCACTGCGGCGGCGACCATCGACACGACCAGCAACCGCTTCTCTACGTTGCTGTCCTCCTCGGCCACCCGATCCAGCGTAACGATCGCCTTGCACGAGCGGGTCGGCCGGCAGGCCCGGCGCGGCCCGGTAGGTTCGGCACTCCGTCCACGCGAGAGCGAGGTTTCGAATGACCACCCTCCCCGATCGGCCGAACACGGCGTTGGTCGTCATCGACGTGCAGAACGACGTCGTCGGCGGCGCCTACAACCGCGACGCCGTCATCGAGAACATCAACACCCTGGTCGCCAAGGCGCGATCGGCCGATGCACCGGTGATCTGGGTGCAGCACTCCGACGACGACCTCCCGCGCGACAGCGACGGCTGGCAGTACGTCCCCGAGCTCGTGCGCGAGCCCGCCGAACCGCTCGTCCACAAGAACTTCGGCGACTCCTTCGAGGGCACCGACCTGGAGGCGATCCTCGGCGAGCGGGGCATTGGCCGCCTCGTCGTCGCCGGCGCCCAGACCGACGCATGCGTGCGCTCCACCATCCACGGCGCCTTCGCGCGTGGCTACGACGTCACGCTCGTCGCCGACGCGCACACCACCGAAGACCTGAGCCAATACGGCGCGCCTGACCCGGAGTTGGTGATCGCTCACACCAACCTCTACTGGCGCAATCAGGCCGCACCGGGGCGCCGCGCGGCCGCGGTCGACACCGCCGAGGTCGACTTCACCTAATGGGATCCGATCGGTTCGGCCTTCGGCCACTCAACGGGCGGGCCGTTCGCGTGACTCCCAGTCGCGAGCACTCAGGTAGGGGCGGAACCGCTCGGCGATGTGGGCGACGTCCGCGTCGGTCTTCGGGCGCTTGATCTCGTACAGGTGCGGGAACCGGCGGGTGGCCAGCACCAGTTCCCATAGCGCCAGCGCGTCGTCGCCGGTGGGGGCAGGGGTCATCACCGGCCCGTACAGGTGGCTGCCGTCGTCGAACACGAGCGTCGGCACGCCGAAGCCCCCGTGGGACACGACGGCCTCGTGGTCGGCGCGGACGTCGTCGTGTGTGGTCGGGTCCTTGATCGCCGCATCGACGATCGCCGGGTCGAGGTCGATCGAGGCGAGCAGCTCCGCGGCCACCTCGGGTCGGTGCGGCTTGCGGCCCTCTACGTGCAGCGCGCGACCGGCCACCGCGTAGAAGCGGTCGCACTCCTCCATCGACCGCCGGCGCAGCAGCGCGGCGACGCGGAGCAATCCCCACCCGTATGACCACTCCCGCTCCCACGGGTGCAACTTGCCGACGCTCCGGTTGATCTCCTCCAGCGAGAAGAACCGCCAGTCGATCTGCAGGCCGATCGCGCCACGGACCTCGCGGATCCAGACCGAGGCCTCGTAGGCCCACGGGCACATCACGTCGAAGTGGAAGCCGATCCGCTGTGTCGTGCTCATCCGCCTGCCTGTTTCCCCTCCGCCTTGTCGCTGGCCACCCTTGACCTCACCGCTACCTCGGCGTCGTCGGTGCGGTACGTCGTGAAGCTGATCATGTTCGACGCGAGAGGAGCGGTGAGCACCTGCAGCGCAGCGGCGAGCACGAGCGACGTCACGTCGTTCGGGTGCGACATGGAGAACGCCGCGCCGAGCAGCATCAAGAGCACCGCCAGTGCAGATGCCTTGGCCAGCGCGTGCATCCGCGTGAAGACGTCGGCGAAACGGAGCATGCCGATGGCCGCGACGAGTGTCAGCACTGCGCCGACGAGGAGCAGCAGCTCGCCGATCACCGGCTCGGGCTCCGACTCTCGATGAAGCGGGCCACCATCGCCGTGCCGACGAAGCTGACCAGCGCGATCACGACAAGGATCGGCAGGAAGGCACCTTGACCGGAGTCGACGGCGTGGGCGGCGATCGCGCCCGAGCCGGCGACGAGCAACCCGTTGAGCGCGTTGACCCTGTCGGCGAGCGTCGGCCCGCGCAGCAGCCGGTAGAGGAACAGCGCACCGGCGACGGCGAGCACGACGAAGGTGGCGACGATCACGGCGCGCCCTCGGCGACGACACCGGCGGCGACGAGCAGGTTGCGCTCCTCGATGGTGCCGAACGCCTCGACTGCGAGGCGTTCGAGGTGGGCCACCGAGCGGCGCAGCTTCACCGGATCGCGCAGGTCGAGCACGTGGAGCACGATCACCGCCGGATCGAGGCGCAGCTCGACCGGGATCGTCCCCGGCGTCAGCGACAGCACGTTGGCGAGGAACGTCATCACCCGGTCCGAGGGCACACGGACCGGGCAGTCGACGATCGCGGTGCGGATCCGCGAGCGGGGGCGGAGGATCTCGCGCAGGACGAGCGCGTTGGAGGCCAGCAGTTCGCCGACCAGGAAGAAGCCGAGGTGCGCGATCGCGAGCGGGCGCAGGCGCCCGGCCTCGCCCCGGGGCGTGCGGCGGTCGGGGTTGACGAAGAGGAGCAGCAACGAGGCGGCGACCCCGCCGAGCACGTTGGGCACGGTCAGGCTCCCCCAGAGGAGAACCCAGACGCCGGTGAGGAAGGCGACGCGGAACACGAGCTGGTTCATCGGCCGAGCACCACCTCGACGTACTGCGCGGGGTTCATCACGTCCGCCGCGGCGCGCTCGCAGAACTCGTACAGCGGCCCGGCCAACACGGCAATGGCGAGACCGACGGTGAGCAGCACCATCGTCGGCGCAACCATCAGCAGCGGTCCGCCCATCCGGCTCACCTGCCGGACGCGTCCTTCCGGAGCGGCGTAGGCGGGGCTCCAGAACACCCCGATCCAGATCTTGGTGACGGAGTACAGGGTGAGCAGGCTCGCGAGCAGGCTGGCGGCGACGACTACGTACTGACCTTGCCCGAACCCGGCCTCGATCAATCCCAGCTTGGGCACGAATCCGGAGAGCGGCGGGATGCCGGCCAGCCCGACCGCCGGGACGAAGAACATGAAGGCGACGACAGGGGCCGAGCGCGCCATGTTGCCCAGCTGGCTGATCCGCCCCGATCCCCCGATGTGCTCGATCAGACCGCCGACCAGGAACAGCGTGGTCATGGCGACGATGTGGTGCGCCGCGTAGAAGATCGCCGCAGCCAACCCGGCGATCGAGAACAACCCGAGCCCCATCACCATGAACCCGACGTGGCTGACGATGTTGAACGAGAGGATCCGCTTCACTTCGTCCTGCGCGATCGCACCGAGGATCCCGACGATCATCGTCAGACCGGCGACGACGAGCAGTAGCGTCCCCGGCCGGCTGTCTTCGGGGAACAGCAGCGTCTGGGTGCGGATCAGCGCGTACACGCCGACCTTGGTGAGCAGACCAGCGAACACCGCGGTCACCGGCGAGGGTGCGAGCGGGTAGCTGTCGGGTAGCCACGAGAACAGCGGGAACAGCGCCGCCTTGATACCGAAGACGACGACGAGCAGTACCGCGAACGTCTGGCGCAGCCCGAGTGGGATATCGGTGATCCGCTCCCGGAGGTCGGCCATGTTGACGGTGCCGGTGGCCGAGTAGAGCAGGGCCAGCGCGGTGACGAACAACGCCGAGGCGAGCAGGCTGATCACCACGTACGTCATCCCCGAGCGCACCTGTTCACGCCGGCCCCCGAGCGTCAGCAGCACGTAGCTCGCGGTGAGCATCATCTCGAACGAAACGAACAGATTGAACAGGTCGGCGGTCACGAGCGAGCCGGCGACGCCCGCGGCAAGGATCAAGTAGACCGACTGGAAGCCGACGTGGTTCCGCTCCGCTCCCGGCTGGCCGATCGCGTACACGAGCACGGCGAGCAGCACCAGCGACGCGACGACGAGCAAGATCGACGAGAGACGGTCGACGACGAGCACGATGCCGAGCGGCGCCGGCCAGTCGCCCGCGGGCAGCATCACCGGTCCGGAGCGGTCGACCTCGACGGCCAGCACGACGGAGATCACGCTGGTCGCGCTCAATGCTGCGAGGCCGAGCACGCGCTGCACCGCGCGCCAGCGCCCGAACAGCACCGAGAAGGCCGCGGTGGCGAGCGGCACGACGACGAGGAGCGGGACCAGGTGCCTCATCGGCTCTGCTCGTTCTCCACGGTCTCGACGTAGACGGCCAACTCCGCGTCCATGTCGTCGGGTAGCGGCACCGCAGCCGCGCCCACCTCGTCGTCGACCTCCTTGTCAGGGGGGCCGCCGCGCGCGACCTGCCGGTCGCCGACGTCGTCTTCCACCTCGTCGTCCTTCGTGAGCACGTAGCTACGGAACGCAAGCGCGAGCAGCAGCGCCGAAACGCCGAACGTGATCACCACGGTGGTCAGGGCGAGCGCCTGGGGCAGCGGATCGCTGAAGTCGGTGATGTCGCCGTTGCCGATCAGGGGGGCGTTGCCTCCTCTGCCCGACGCCATCAGCAGGGTGTTCGAACCGTGGCTGAGGAGCGCGAGACCGATGATGATCCGGCTCAGCTTGCGCTGGAGCACGAGGTAGGTGCCGATCGAGAAGAGCGCCGCGGCCGTCGCGGCAAGGGTGACACTCATCCGTCGGTACCCGCATCCTCTTCGTCGGCGAAGGCTTCGAACACCATGAACACCAGCCCGACGACGACGAGGTAGACGCCGATGTCGAACGCGAGGGCGGTCGAGAGGTGGACCTCGCCCAGAAGGGGTAGGTCGAGGTCTGCGCCGAGCGAGGTCAGCACCGGCCGTCCGGACGCCATCGGAAGAGCAGCGGTGGCGATGCTGACGGCGAGTCCGAACCCGAGGATCGTCCAGGGCGCGAAGCGGCTGAGGGAGCGCACCTCCTCGATGCCACCGGCAAGGAAGCGCAAGGAGACGGCGGCTCCGGCGACGAGACCCCCGACGAAGCCCCCACCCGGTTGGTTGTGCCCCGCGAAGAGCAGCCACAGCGAGCCGATGAGGACCGCATGGAAGATGACCGGCACCGACTCATCGAGGAACACGAGGCGCTTCATGCCGTCGCCTCCTCGACGGTCGTCGCCGCCGGTCCGGCGCGGCGGCCGGCACCGCGCCCGGCGCGCGCGAGGGCCACGGCTCCGATGGCTGCGGCCACCAGCACGGTGATCTCGCCCATCGTGTCGAGCCCGCGGAAGTCCACGAGGATCACGTTGACGACGTTCTTGCCGTGTCCGTCCGGGTAGGAGCGCTCGATCATCTCGGCAGATACCGGGATCGCCTCCCGCGCGTTGCGAGAGACGATGGCGAGCGTGAACACCGACACGCCGACGACGCCGGCGACGACGAGGCGCAGGACGCGCCGCCGGCTGGTCGACGTGCGCTCGAACCGACTCGGCAGCCGACGGAGCACGAGCACGAAGAGCACCGTCGAGAGCGTCTCGATCGCGACCTGCGTGAGCGCCAGGTCGGGTGCGCCTTGGGCGACGAACAGGCCGGCCATCGCGTATCCGGCCGTGCCGAGGAAGAGCGCGGCGGAGAACCGCCTGCGCACAGTGGCCGTGGCGAGAGCCGCGGCGAGCAGCACGCCGCAGGCCGCGAGCTGTCCGGGGCTCTCCGCCAGCTGCGGCAGCCCCGGCCACGACGTGTTCAGCACCAGCACCAACCCGGGGACGGTGGCGGCGGTGAGCAGGGTCACCCCGGCGTAGATCGGCAACGAACCGCTCTGCACCACTGCGGTCACCCGCCCGGCGAGCGTGTTCGTGCCGCGCAGCAGCCACAGGTAGACGGCGGTGCCGCTCGGCACCGCGGCCCCTCGAGCAAGCACGGGTGCAACCCACCGCCGCCCGACGAACATCAGCGCACCCGCCGCGACGGCGACCATTGAGAGCACGAGCGGCAGGTTGACCCCGTGCCACACCGCGAGGTGGGGTGAGTCAGCGGTCTTGTACAGCCCGTCGGTCGCGACGCCGACGAGGCCGTCGAGCGATCCCGGCATCACGCCGAGCACCACGCTCACGGCGGTGAGCGCGGCGAGCGGGGCGAGGTATCCGAACGACGGTGCCTGCGGGTGGGTCCGGACGTCGGCCGGTGAGTCGCCGCGTGCCTCGACGCGCGATTCCGCTGGCCCGAACGCGCCCCACACGAATCGGCACGCGTACGCGACGGTGCATGAGGATCCGACGACGAGGCCGGCCAGGGCCCACTTCGCGCCCGCGAACGTGGCCTCTTCCAACCCGGCGTAGGCCTCTTCCTTGCCGACCAGGCCGAGCAAGGCCGGCAGGCCCACCATCGACGCCGCGGACGCGGCGGTGAGCACCATGAACGGACGCCAGGCCACCCCGAGTCGTGGGATCGCGCGCAGATCACGCGTCCCGGTGCGTCTGTCGAGAGTGCCGACCGACATGAACAGCGCCGCCTTGAAGAACGCGTGGGCGATCAGCATCACGCAGCCCGCCACCGTCGCCTTCGGCGTCCCGGCGCCGAACAACACCACCAAGAACCCGAGTTGGCTGACCGTCCCGAACGCCAACAGCAGCTTCAGGTCGTGCTGGCGCAGCGCACGCAGACCGCCGGCGATCATCGTGAACAGCCCCACTCCCAACACGACCGGGCGCCACAGCTCGACGGTGTGGAACGCCGGCGCGAACCGGGCGATGAGGTACACCCCGGCCTTCACCATCGTCGCCGAGTGGAGGTAGGCGCTGATCGGGGTGGGTGCCGCCATCGCGCCGGGCAGCCAGGAGTGGAACGGGTACTGCGCAGACTTGGTGAACGCGCCGACGAGGACGAGCGCGATCGCGACCTCTACCGTCGTGCCCGACGGCGGCGCAGCCAGGATCGCGCTCAGTCGGTACGTGCCGGCGGCCTGGCCGAGCAGCACGAACCCAGCCAGCATCACGAGCCCGCCGAACGACGTGACGAGCAGCGCGTGCAACGCCGCGGCGCGGGCGTGGAGCTTGGTGTGGTCGTTGCCGATCAGCAGGTACGACGTCACCGTCGTCAGCTCCCAGCCGACGAACAGGAGCACCAGGTTGTCCGCGAAGACGATCACGAGCATCGCCGCCGCGAACAGCAGGATCAGGCCGCTGCTCCGTCCGAGGCCTTCGCGCCGCCCCTCGAAATAGGCCACCGAGTAGGCGCAGACCGCCACGCCGATCCCCGTCACCAGGAGCGCCATCAAGAGGGCGAAGCCGTCGAGGCGCAGGTCGATGCCAAGGCCGAGGCTCGGCACCCAGTCGAGATGCTCGGTGCGCACCCCGCCGTCGACGACGTCTTCGAGCTGCGCCAGGAGCCATACGGTGGCGGCGAGGAGCGGGGCCGCGGCGACGGCGAACGCGGCGTGACCAAGGGCGTTGCCCGAGACGAACAGCGCGCCACCGACGACGCACAGCAAGACGACGATCCAGATCACCGCGTCTCATCCTCGCGTTCTCGGTCGGATCCGTGACACATAGCGCGACGGATCCGACCGAGAAAGGGGGGTGGAGCGCGCTCGGGGTTACACGGTGCGGCCGGTGAAGGCGGCCAGGCGCTCGATCGGCGAAGCGCCTGGGGGAGCCTCGACGGCGGCTGCGAACGTGTCGCCGTCGCGCATTTCGGGGGTGATCGCCTGACGGGCGAAGGCGTCGACCTCGGCCACGAGCTCGTCGGGCGGTTCGTACTCCTGCTCGGTGGCGACGGCGATGTCCCAGCCGTGGACCAGTCCGTCGAGCACGACGAACCGCGCGAACACGTCGCCGGGAACCTCGCCGAACGGAGCC
Source organism: Actinomycetota bacterium (assembly GCA_016700055.1). Lineage (NCBI taxonomy): Bacteria > Bacillati > Actinomycetota > Actinomycetota bacterium. The sequence goes on along the minus strand of CP064997.1, from coordinate 2,039,846 downwards.
TGCACGCGGCGCTCGAGAGCTCCCGGCGAGCGGATCGCGTTCATCAGCTGAGCAAGGGCGGTACCGGCCTGGGCCACCACCGCGGCGCCGTCGGCCAACTCCGGCAAGGTCGCCGGCGGGGTCTCGCCGCGAAAGGCAGCGGCGAACATGGTGGCGCCGCCGATCATGTGGCCGAGCACGCCGCGGACGTCGAAGTTCGCGCACGGCGTCGGGGCCTGAAGAGCGTCGGGGGCGATCCCCGAGGCCACTCGGCCGAGCAGGGGTTCGAGGTGGTCGAGCTGATCGAGCGGTCCCATCGTGTCGTCTCCTTCTCGAGGTGCTGAGTGTGAGCTGATGTCTGCCGGAGGGTTGCGCAGCAGTCGAGCCGCCAAGTCGGCGGCCTCCCGGTCGCGTCCGTGGATGAGGAGGTGTTGTACCTCGCCCATCCAGCGGTCACCCGCAGGGTTGGTGGTACCCACCACTCGATGATGCCCGACGGGCGATATCGCCCGCATCGGGCGAACCGTGCACCGCCAGCGCATCGACGATGGGCGAAACGACCCACGCCGCACGTCGGGCGGCGGCGCAAAGCTGCGCTGTTCGGCCGATGCGGCCTTGCCTGCCGCCCACCGATGATGACGCGGTCCGGCACCGCTAGCCGGTGAGCAGAGGAGATCCGACATGCACGGAACGTTCGACCAGATCCCGATCGAGATGCAGCTCGGCGACATCGAGACCCGCGGCGAGACATGGGACGACGTCATGGTCCGCCACATCGACCTACCCCCCGGCGTCGACTTCACGCCGCTCTTCAAGGGACTGCCCGGAGACCTGTGCCAGTGCCCGCATTGGGGGGTCGTGACCGACGGTGCCATCACCGTGCGGTACGCCGACGGCACGGAAGAGACCACGAGCGCAGGGGAGATGTACTACTGGCCGGGCGGCCATACGGGCTGGACGGAGCACGGCGTGCGCTTCGTCGAGTTCAGCCCTGCCGAGGGGATCCGTCCGGTGCTCGAGCACCTTGCCAGCCAGTTGACGACGTAGCCCGCCCCGAACGGCGCCTCACGTGTCCCGGCTACGATCCGACGTCGTGCTGCGCCGCGCGAGGGGCAAGCCCTGAGCCAGAGCGACCGCTTCGCTGTCGCCCGCGAGGCGTGGTCGCGTGGCGACTGGCAGAGCGCCTATGACGCCGCCACGACGGTCGGCGAGTTCGAGACCGACCGAGCACGAGAGGCCGAGCGCCTCGACCTCCTCGCCGACGCGGCTTGGTGGCTGGGCCGCCTCGACGAGTGCATCGACGATCGCGAGCGCGCCTACGCCCTTTACGACGAGCTCGGTGAGCACCGCCGGGCGGGACAGTGTGCTGTCTGGCTCTACGAGCACAACTGCTTCAAGGCCCGTCCGGCGATCGCCGGCGCCTGGCTGCGGCGCGCCCGACACGCGCTCCAGGAGGACCGCGACTCCCTGGAATACGGCGCGCTGAGGTTACGCGAGGCCGAGATGGCCCATGGCGGAGGCGATCTCGCCAGCAGCGAGGAAGCGGCGCGAGAGGTGGTGCTCATCGGGCGCCGACTCCGTGATCCGGACCTCGAAGCCGAGGCGTTGCAGACCCTCGGGCGAGTCCTCATCGACAAGGGTGAATGGGCGCAGGGTCTGGCGGCGCTCGACGAAGCGATGCTGTTCGCGGTCGAGGGAAGGCTGCGGCCCTACTCGGCCGGCAAGGTGTACTGCAGCCTGATCAGCGCCTGCGAGGCGCTAGGCGATCTGCGGCGGGCGGCGGAGTGGAGCGAGGCGACGACGCGCTGGGCGGAGCGGCATCCGCTGGCCGTGTTCCCAGGGCTCTGCCGAGTGCACCTCGCGTCGTCCCTGCGTATGCGTGGGGAATGGGACGAAGCCGAGAAGCAGGCGGTGCGGGCATGCGCCGAGCTCGCCACCCTGAACGTGGCCAGCGCCGCCGCCGGCTACGCCGAGATCGGCGAGATCCGCCGGCGCATCGGTGACCTCGATGGTGCCGAGGACGCCTTCCGCCGCGCCGAGAAGCTGAGCGGTCAGCCTCAGCCGGGGCTCGCGGTGCTGCGGTTGGCGCAGGGGAACACCGACGCTGCGATCGCCATCATCAACCGCGCCCTCGACGAGCACACGTGGAGCCGCCTGAGCCGGGCGCGGCTGCTACCGGCGCAGGTGCAGATCGCGATCGCCGCGGACGACCTCGAACGAGCCGAGGCAGCCGCGCAGGAACTGGAGTCGATAGCGGCCGACTTCGCCAGCCCGGCGCTGGCCGCCGCAGCTCTCTCCGCCCGCGGGCGCGTACAGCTGGCGTCAGGAGACCGTGGCGCTTGTGCGACCCTTCGCCAAGCGGCCGCTCGCTGGCAAGAGCTCGGCGAGCCTCACGAGCTGGCGACCGCACGGATGCTCCATGGTGTCGCGCTCAGGGAGGACGGCGATCTCGACGGCGCGGCGTCGTCGTTCGAGGCCGCCTCGGCGCTGTTCACCCAGCTCGGGGCAAACACCGATCTGCGCAGTCTGAGCAACTTCACGAACTGCGCACCGGAGCTGCCTGCCGGGCTCACCGCGCGCGAATGCGAGGTGCTGCGCCTGGTGGCTGCGGGGCACACCAACAAGGCCATCGCCGGCGAGCTGTTCCTCAGCGAGAAGACGGTCGCCCGCCACCTGTCGAACATCTTCACGAAGATCGGTGTCACGTCGAGGTCGGCGGCGACCGCCTTCGCCTACGCCAACAGCCTCGTCTCCAACCCAAGCACCCGCCCACCCTCGCGTTCTCGGTCGGATTTGTGACACATAGCGCGACGGATCCGACCGAGAACGCTGGGGATTACTCTGCGCCGATGTCCGTCGCCCGCCAGGACGTCTCCTTCGAGTCACTCGGCGCAGTGCTCCGCGGGTGGCTCTACCCGTCGGGGGCAACGGTTCCCGGACCGGCGGTGGTGATGGCCCACGGCCTGTCCGCGGTGAAGGAGATGTTCCTCGACGACTACGCGGCGGTGTTCGCAGACGCCGGCTTCACCACGCTCGTCTACGACCACTTCGGCTTCGGGGCGAGCGATGGTGAGCCCCGCCAGTCACCGTCCGCCGGGGTTCAGCTGCAGGGCTACCGCGACGCGCTCGCGTGGTTGGCAGGGCACGAGCTGGTCGACCGGGATCGGATCGGCCTGTGGGGGTCCAGCTACTCGGGGGGCCACGTCATCGTGCTCGCGGCGGAAGAGCTGCCGATCGCTTGCGCCGTCGCGCAGGTCCCCCACCTCGGCCCCGGCGGGCCCGAGCTGCCGTCGGGAGCGTTGAGCGCGCTCGTCGGGGCCTTGGAGGCGGGCGAGTCCGGTGGTGCCGACGCCACGTTCCCCGCCGTGTCGGCAACGGCCGACGGCGAAGGGGTGATGTACGAAGACGACGCGTACGAGTGGTTCACCCGCACCGCGGCCACACGCGCGCCGGCCTGGCGCAACGAGCTGCGCATCGCAGCCTTCGTCGAGAGCGCGGCTCACGTGCCGCTCGACCGCCTCGGCGAGGCCCGCGTGCCGCTGCTGCTGGTCGTCGCCGCGGATGACGGGCTGACGCCCCCAGGGCCGGCGGTACCTGTCGCGGCGCAGGCGTCGAACGTCGAGCTCGTCGAGCTCCCCGGCGATCACTTCGCCGTCTACGAGTCCGGCTTCGACGCGAGCAGCGCGCTGGCGCTCGACTGGTTCCGCCGCCACCTCCGATAACCCAGCTCGCCCGACCCAAGTGAGCGACCCCCTCGCGTTCTCGGTCGGATTTGTGACGGCGAATTCAAGCGGTGGTCGCGACAAGCTCGGCGAATCGTTCGGCTGGAGTATCCCATGCGAGGGTCTTGCGGGGGCGTCCGTTGAGGAGCGCAGCGATGTGGTCGAGATCGTCTTGGGTGTGCACGGACAGGTCGGTGCTCTTCGGTAGGAATTGGCGCACGAGCCCGTTCCAGTTCTCATTGCTGCCACGTTGCCATGGCGAGTGCGGGTCGCAGAAGTACACGTCGACGCCGGTGGCGACACTGAATGCTTGGTGACTGGACATCTCGGTTCCTTGGTCCCAGGTCAGCGAGCGGACCAGCTGGGTTGGAAGGCGGGCGATGTTGGCTTCGATCCGCTCGTTGACATGGGCAGCGGTGCGAGCGTCGAGCTTGATCAGCATCCCCATCCGTGTGCTCCGCTCGACCAGAGTTGCCACGGCGCTGTTGCCGTTCTTGCCGATGACCAGATCGCCTTCCCAATGCCCGGGATCGCCCGGTCCTCGATCTCGGCGGGCCGCTCAGAAATGTTGACCATGTTCGGGATCCGACCCCTGGTGTCCGGCGTGCGCGAGTGCGGCCGGCGGGCCGCCCGCCCGGACCGCAAGCAGGCGGCGAGCTCTTTGCGCAGCTCGCCTTTGGCCTGGATGAACACCGCCTGATAGATCGACTCGTGCGACACCCACCACTGTGACTGATCAGGATGATCTCTGCGGAGACGTTCAGCGATCTGCTCGGGTGACCAGGTACGTTCACGAATCAAGGCCTGCACCTCGAGCCACAGCCACGGTCGTTGCTCGGTCCATGATGGCTTCGGACGTAATGCGGCCTGATCGGCATGCTCCTGGGCGACGAACGCCCGATAGTGATGGCGACCGCCACAACGAGCGATCTCCCGACCGATCGTTCCCCGATGACGACCCAACCGGATAGCGATCGCTGTTGGTCTCGTTGCGTTCGATCCCGACCCGGATCTCCTCACGTTCCTCCAACGTCAAGGCATCGTCGCGGAGCTTGCGATCACGTAACACCGTCACAGCTTCCTCGGCAGCGCCAGCTCCAACGTGCTCTTGGCGACACCGGCGATCGCAGCAGCTTCAACCCAGGTCGCACCCCGAGCCAGAGCCCTCAACCCTGGGAACACCACCGACAACCGCAACCTCGGCCGGCCAATCTGAGCCATGCGACACCTCCTCAATCAGGAGCTGTCGCGCTCACCCCTTGAACTCGCCGACACATAGCGCGACTCATCCGACCGAGAACGGCTGCTGCGCAAGAGCTTGACACATGCATACGGAGTATGCATACTGAGGAACATGGCGGTTCGGGAAGGTCTCCTTGCACTCCTCCACGAGGGCCCGCGCCACGGCTACCAGCTGAAGACCGAGTTCGAGGTGGTGACCGGTGGTGTGTGGCCGCTCAACGTGGGCCAGGTGTACACCACCCTCGACCGGCTGGAGCGCGACGGGTTGGTGCTCGTTCAGGATTCACAGGGGCAGAAGACCTACAGCATCACCGCCGACGGGGCCCAGGCCCTCGGGGACTGGTGGGAAGCGGTCCCGCTCGACGATCCCCCGCCCCGCGACGAGCTGATGCTCAAGGTGCTGATGGCCATCGAGCACGGCCCGGCGCATGCGCTCGGGGTGATCACCCGCCACCGCACCGCGCTGCTCGCGCTGCTCCAGCAGCGCCGACGCGCCCGGCCGGCGCGAAGCCCCAAGGACGGTGCCGGTGCGCTCGCCGCCGCGCTCGTCACCGACGCCCTCGTGGTGCGCGCCGAGGCCGACCTGCGCTGGCTCGACCTGTGCGAGGCGCGGCTGTTGAACGCCGACGATCCGACGACTGGAGATACCCGATGACGACAGCAACCTCCTACAGCGACCCGGTCCTCGAGTTCGTCGACGTCGCGAAGACCTTCGGCTCGGGCTCCACCGCGGTTACCGCCGTGGACGGCATCTCGCTGCAGGTGCAGCCGGGCGAGATCGTCGCGGTGATGGGCCCGAGCGGGTGCGGGAAGAGCACCTTGTTGCACTTGGCGGGCGCGCTCGAGAGGCCCACTGCGGGGCGGGTGCTGGTCGGTGGCCGCGACCTGGCCACGATGTCGCTTGCCGAGCAGGCCGAGGTCCGCCGCCGCGATGTGGGATACGTGTTCCAGCGGCTCAACCTGATGCCGTCCCTGACTGCGGTGGAGAACGTGATGCTGCCGCTCGAGCTGGACGGCATCGGTACCGGCGCCGCTCGCCGGGCCGCGCTCGACACGCTGAACATGGTCGGGTTGTCGCATCACCTCGACCGCTACCCCGACGACTTCAGCGGAGGCCAACAGCAGCGCATCGCCATCGCCCGTGCGGTCGTCGGAACGCGGCGGGTGCTCTTGGCCGACGAGCCGACAGGCTCGCTCGACACCCTCAACAGCGACCAGGTGATCGAGCTGCTCGCCGCCCTGCCCGCGGACCATGGCACGGCGGTGGTCCTCGTCACGCACGAGCCGCGCTTCGCGTCGTGGGCGGACCGCGTGGTGTTCCTCCGCGACGGCCGCATCGTCGACGAGACGCGCCCTCACACCCCCGAGCCGGCGACTGCCGCGGCTGGGGTTTCGCGATGACGCTGCTCGAGGACCCTCCCGCGGCCGGCGTCCGCCCGGTGGAACCCGCCCGACCTGCCGTGCCATCGGCCCCCCGCTGGCGTCTCGCCGCTCGGCTCGCGCGCCGTGAGGTGCGCCGCCGTCCCGGACGCACCGCGCTCGTCACCTTGCTGGTCGCCGGACCGGTGATGGCGATGGTGTTCGGCAGCGTGCTCGTACGAACGCAGGCGGACACGTGGGCGGAGAAGTTCCAGCGCACGGGCGGCCAGGCAGATGTGCGCCTGGAGATGTGGGACTCCGACGGCCGGGCCACTACCGGCACCGGCCTGACCGACGAGGAGTGGGCAGCGCGGCTGCCCGCCGGGTCGACGTTCGAGCGATACGGCAGGACGTACGCCTTGGCGAGCGGCGGCGGCCAGACCTCCTTCATCCAGTTCCTCGACTTCGATCTCGACGCTCCGCTGGTGCGCGGGGTCGTCGAGGTGCGAGACGGCCGAGCCCCTACCGCAGCCGACGAGATCGCGCTCGACCGAAGCACCGCCGACCACTTCGACGTCGGCGTAGGCGACGTCTTGACCCTCGACTCCCCCGCGGGCGACTGGACCGTCACGGGAATCGTGCGTCACAGCGACTCGTTCCGCGAGCAGTTGTTCATCTTCGGGGAGTTCGACTGGGACCGCGTCGCCGCGGGGCACCGCGGCGAACAGATCTTCATCGACCTCCCGGCCGGGACGTCCCCCGAGGAGACCGCGGCACTGGGCGAGCTGGGGGCGTTCGGCAACGCGTTCGCCCGCGACGTCCTACCCGGGTTCGTCGACTCCGACACCGGCGAACCCTCCACCGCGGCGATGGCGTGGGGATGGGTGGCGGGTGCGCTCGCGCTGTGCGTGGTCAGCATCGTCATCGCCTCCGCATTCGCCACCAGCGCCAGCCGCCAGCTGGTGACCCTCGGTCAGCTGTCGGCCAACGGCGCGGACCGCCGCCTGCTGCGCCGCACCCTCGCGCTGCAGGGGTCGTGGAGCGGGCTCATCGGATCGATCGCCGGTGCGGGCGTCGCGCTGGTCGCCCTGGTGCTGTCGCACGACCTCGCCGAGTTCGTCGTCTCCCGGCGGCTCGGCAGCTACGAGATCGCCGCCGGTGACCTGGCGATCGTCGTCGTCACCGGTGTGGCCGCGGCCACGGTCGCCGCGCTCGTTCCCGCCCGCAGCACCGTACGCGTGCCGGTGCTCGCCGCCCTGGCCGGCCGCCGGCCACTCGGCGTCGTGCCCCGGCGTCTCGTGCCGATCGGGCTCGCCCTCTTCGCGGGGGGAACCGCGCTGATGGCCTTCGCTGCTGCTGCATCGACCGGTGGTGACGGCTCGAACGCCAACCTGCACGCGGCGGTGGCGGTGATCGGCGGTCTCGGTGCGCTGTTCGGCATGTGCTGCATCACACCGCTCGCGGTCGACACTGCCGGCCGGGTGGGCGCACGAGCGGCAGGATCGTGGCGGCTTGCGGCGCGCAGCCTGGCCCGCACCCGCACCCGCAGCGCCGGCGTGGTCACCGCGATCGCCGCCACCGCGGCGTTTGCCATCGCCGGCTCCACCGCGCTCGCCACGTCGCAGATCGAGCATCACGATCCGGACGAGATCCTCAATGTGCCCCTTGACGCCGTCATCGTCACCTCCGCGATCTGGCCCGAATACGGCTTCGAGAACGGGATCGTCGACCCACCGCTCTACACGCCGATCACCATCACCGACGAGCTGGTCGACCAGGTGATGTCGATCACCGGTGGAACCTCCACCGTGCGGCGCGCCGCGGTGTGGGACCCGGCACCCTTCCCGGAGGACCGCTACGGCATATCGGCCGAGGGGCTCCCGATGGATGCCACCGGTTCGATGGTGATCGCGGACCCGGTCGTGCTCGAGATGATCGGCCTCTCCGAGCGGGATCGGGCACGTCTCGACGAGATCGGCGCGATGACTCTCTTCGATGTGTCCGGCGGAGAGGTCGAGGAGTCGTTCGAGCAGGTGATCGACATCGAGGGCTCGGGCGAGCGGACCTTCCGCGTCGCCGCGACCACCGAAGCGTTCGAGTCGCAGGGCGGGGTATGGGGCACGCTCGTCACCGAGAAAGCAGCTCGCGAGCTCGGCCTGGCCGTCGTCGACGATGCCGTCGTCGTGCGCGCCGCCGAGGATTTGAACGGAGATCAGCTCCGCCGACTGATGGACCTGCAGCGAGAGCTCAACCCGGCCGAGTTCGGTCCGCTCGTGTTCGACGTCCCCGAAACCGGTACCGACACCGCCGAACCGGTGCAGATCGTCGCGCCCCCCTACCCGGGCAACGACGTCCGCACCGATCTCATCCAGCTTTCGATCGCCGCCGCCGCGCTGCTGCTCACGCTCTTCGTCGTCGCCGTCGGCCTCGCCTTGTCCGCTGCCGAGAGCCGCGACGAGCGCGACGTGCTGACCGCAGTCGGCGCCAAGCCGAGCACCTTGCGACGCGTCGCGGCCGAGAAGGCCGTGCTGATGTCGCTGACCGGCACGCTGCTCGCCCTCCCGGCGGGACTGCTGCTGATCGTCGCCGTGCTGCGGGCCATCGACGACGGGAACCCCGGCCCGACTCCGATCGACGTGTCGTGGCTCACCTTGGGGCTGCTCGTGCTCGGTGTGCCGCTTCTCGCCGGAGTCGTCACCTGGATCGGTTCAAGCATCGCCCAGCGGCTGCGACCGGTGCACATGTCGACCCTGCACGCCGACTGAGTCCGCTCCGCTGACCCGGCATCTACGCCCGGCGGTTAGCTTTGCCCGCTGGCACGATCGACGCGTGGACAACGCACGGACGAGGGGGAGCGATGCCGACAGCAGCAGAGGTACGGAGCCTGCTGACTGGCCCGGGCGGGATGTTCGAGGTCGTCACCGACACAGTGCTCGGGCGCCAGATGGAGGTGTACGCCAACCGCATGCCTTCGCTGCGGTCGGTGGCCGAGACGGCGATGATGCACGGCGACGCGAAGGAGTTCATCGTCTACGGCGATCGCACCTACGGGTTCGCCACGTTCGTCCGCAGTGCCAACGGCGTCGCCCATGCCCTGCGTGACCGCTTCGGTCTCGGCAAGGGCGACCGGGTGGCGGTGCTGTCGCAGAACAACCCGGAGTGGTGCCTCACGTTCTGGGCGACGGTCCAGCAGGGCGCGATCCTCGTCGGCCTGAACGGGTGGTGGACCACCGACGAGATCGAGTACGGACTGCAGGATTCCGGCGCGAAGGTGCTCGTCGCGGACCGGAAGCGATTCGAGCGCATCGCCGGCTCGCTCGACGAGGCGCCGTCCCTGCAGCACGTCTTCCTCGTCGGCTGCACACCGTCGGACTTCGACCTCGCCGACGACCCCCGCATGCACACCTTCGACGAGCTCGTCGGGTCGCCGACGGACGCCTTCGTGGAGGAGGAGATCGCCGAGGACGACCCGGCCGTCATCTTCTACACGTCGGGTACCACCGGCCGGTCGAAGGGTGCCATCTCGACCCATCGCAGCATGATCGCCAACCTCCAGAACACGCTCTACAACGCGGTCGCGGGAGCGATGTCGAGCGGCGGTGGCGCGCTTCCCGACGCCGGTGACGGCCAGAACGTGGCGCTGTTCACGTCGCCGCTGTTCCACGTCTCGGGCTGCCATTCGACGCTCGTCGTCGGCCTCCTCGCCGGCCTCAAGCTGGTCATGCCCGAAGGTCGGTTCACGCCCGAGATCGCGCTGGCGCTCATCGAGCAGCACCGGGTGACGGTGTGGGCCACAGTGCCCACCATGGTGTGGCGCGTCTGCGAACACCCGGGGCGCCACGACTACGACACCAGCACCGTGAAGAGCGTCGGCTTCGGGGGGTCGCCGTCGGCCGGGGAGCTGCAGCGCATGATCCGCGAGACGTTCCCCAACGTCGCCTCGACCTCCAATGCGTACGGGCTGACCGAGACGTCGTCCGTGGCGACGGTCATCTCCGGCCAGGATGCCGTCGAGCGGTCGACCTCGGTCGGTCCCCCCGTGCCGACGGTGAAGTTGAAGATCGTCGACGCCGACGGCATCGAGGTGCCGGTGGGCAGCACCGGTGAGGTCTGCATCTCCGGTCCGATCCTGATGGCCGGGTACTGGAACAAGCCCGAGGCCACCGCCGAGGCGATCGACGCAGAAGGCTGGCTGCGTACCGGCGACCTCGGCAACGTCGACGAGGACGGGTTCTTGTACATCACCGACCGCAAGAAGGACATGATCATCCGCGGCGGCGAGAACATCTACTGCGTGGAGATCGAGCAGCGCCTCGTCGACCATCCGAAGGTCGCCGATGCGGCGGTGATCGGCGTGCCGCACCCCGAGCTCGGTGAAGAGGTCAAGGCCGTCGTGCAGCTCGAACCCGGCGAGACGATGAGCGAGGCCGAGATCCGCGAGTGGGTGGCCGCCGGACTGGCCGCGTTCAAGGTTCCGGCGTACGTCGAGGTGAGCGGCGACAAGCTGCCCCGCAACGCGAGCGGCAAGCTGCTGAAGAACGTCCTGCGCGGCGAAGGCACGGCCACCTTCGCGGAGACGATGTAGCGCCCCTACGCGTTCTCGGTCGGATGAGTCGCGCTATGTGTCACAAATCCGACCGAGAACGCGAGGGGGGGGAGTACGGGTCGCGGGTGTTCCAGGCGGCGAGCGCGAAGGCCGCCAGGGCCGGTATCAACCAGCGATGAGCGAGCCTGTCGTCGATGATCGTCGGGAGCCAGGGGTAGCGCTGGGCGAGCCCGCTCGCCACGAGGACGGCCATCGGGCCGACTGCCGCCTCGCCGAGCGACACCCGATCTGCACCTCGTCGTCGGCCGACGGACGCGGCAGCGCAGCTCAGCGCGATCACGGCCAGCAGTGCGGGTGCTTGTGCTCGCGCGGGAGTGAGCGAGCCGCCGTCGATGCGCACGACCAGGACGACGGCGAGGCCGGACACCCCGATGGCGACGGCGAGCACGGCAAGCCGCGCAATGGTCCGACGGGCAAGCGGCGTCGCAACCGCATCGAGCACCGCCCGCGCCGGTTCGTCGAATGCAAAGCCGAACACCGCTCCGGCGACGACCATCCAGAAGAGGAGGGCGTCGTCGGGCGAACGTCCGTGGCGAACGGCGACCAACAGCGTCGGTGCGGTCGCGAGCGCGAGCACGACCGCGACCTCGGGCCAGGGCAACGAGCGCACCACCAACGAGTCGAGTCGGGGGCGGATCAGCATTGCGTCACCGGGGTACGGCCAGGAGACACCGCGAGGGCCGGCGCTCCGAGGGCCTCCAGCAACGCATCCGTCGGGATAGCCGGGTCGAGCCACTCGTTCCAGCGGGCGTGAAGGACGGCCGTCACCTCCTCCTCGGGGGCCGCGATCAGCTGGCGTGTCGCCTCTAGGTCGCTGTGAGCCCACGACACGGGTGTCGTGCCCGCGCGGCAGGGGTCCGGCCAGGGCCGTGAGCCATACCATTCCTGGCCGTGGTCTGTGGAAGGGGCGAGTGAAGCCATCTCGGTGAGGGCACGCTGTTCGGGGACCTCGCGGGTGGCGAGCCAGATGACGACGACGCCACGCGCTTGGCCGCCAAGATCGACCACGGTGCCCGGTGCGGTCTCGTCGGCAACGCCGGTGGCAGCCAAGGCCAACCAGAACCGGGCTGCGTCGTAGCCGTCGGTGGTGAGCTCGACCGGGGCGACGCCCGGTGCCGGGCGCCAACCGGCGAGCCGCGCCGCGATCGGATCGGGAAACGCGCTGACCCGCACGTCGGAACCCTGGCGGAAGACAAGGTCGTCGATGCTCGCTCCGGCTGGCACGGCATCCAAGACGGCGGTGAGGTGCGGCCCGAACGCTTCGGCCAGGGCATCGTCGCCGTGGAAGGTGCACACGGGTACACCGAAATCGGTGCACTCCTGGTGTCGTTCGGGTTCGGTGATCATCGACACGATCCGATCGACGTCGGCGTCGGAAAGGGGCCGGGTCGCGGCCCAACCGGCTGCTGCCGCCGCCGCCACGGCGAAAGCGAGAGCTGCGGCTTGCGCTCGCCGGCGATTACCGACCCACAGCAAGAGGCAGACCACGACGGCGACGAGTGCAACGATCCAGCCCTGGTGCGCTCGCCAGTGCATGGCGGTGAGCCTGCTGGGGAGCGATTCGTAGCCCTGTATCGGCGGTGCGGTCGTGAGCTGGTCCCAGCCGACGCCGTCGGAGTCGCCCCACTTGGGGATCTGGACCAGCGCCAGACCGATCACCACGAGCACCACCACCGGGGCGATCGACCATGGGGCCGATCGGGCAAGCAGCACGCCGAGCGCGGTCGCGCCGACCGCCAGGAACGAGCAACCGACGATCTGCGCGACTTGCCGGCCGCCGAACGGCCCCCAGACAACCTCCGCGCGCAACGCGAAGGCCGCGAGACTCGCTGCGGCGATCAAGAAGACGGCCAGCGCGCCTACCCAGGCCGTCGCGAGGTGTCCGACATCACGCTCGTGTTCACTCGCCGGACACGACGCGAACAGTTCAGCGACACCGTCTCGTCGGCCTCGCGTGCGAGCCCGATGCGCCGAGACGAGGATCATCCCGATGAGAGGGTGGACGAGCCACGGGGTGAGATCGGCGAAGCTGCCGATGTCGCCACCTTGGTCGTCGCCCCATTCCCAGCCGAACAGCCACACCGACATCCCGCCGAACCCGATGCCCGTCCAGAACGCGACCGAGTCGAGCACTCGCCGCGACTCGACGCGCCCCAGAGCAGCCGCCACGCTGGCGTGGCTCGCAGAGTGAGGTGCCGCCGCCACGAACGCGAAGGATCCGGTCGGCGGCGTCCATGTCAGCTCTGCACCGGCGGTCCGCATGCGCACCGTAGCGACGAGCCAGTAGCCGACGATGCCGACGATGCCGACGAACGCGAGGAACAGCACACTGAGGCCGCCCAACCCCGAAGCCAGGCTCACGGGCAGCATCCCGATCGCCAGACCGACGACGAGTGCCTTCGAGCGTCCCATCAGCGGCGCTTGTCCATCGAGGGCATCGAGCCGGCAAGGGTGAGGTAGCCATCCTCGACCGTCGGCGTGACGAGGGTCGCTCCCGACGGCGGCTCGCCGACGTGGCGGACCTCGCCCCCGCCGGTGGTCCATGCCAGCTCGGCGGCAGGATCGCGACTCGCAGCCATCCAAACCCTGCCGTCGGCCAGTGCGGCGAGCCCGGCGGGTGTGCCCGCGAATCGGGTCTTACCGTCGAGCAGCACGACGACGTGGCTGCACAGCGCGGCGACGTCATCGGTCTGATGCGTCGACAACAGCACGGTCGAGCGTTCGGCCAACGCCGACAGAAGCTCGCGGAACCGCAAGCGCTGCTCCGGGTCGAGCCCGGCGGTGGGTTCGTCGAGCACCAGCAGCGCAGGGTCGCCGAGCAGCGCCTGAGCGATGCCTACCCGGCGGCGCATCCCACCCGAGAGCTTGCGGATCGTGATGTTCATCGCCGACTCCAGCCCGAGGAGCGTGAGCACCCGGCGTACTTCGTCGTGGCGTGACCGGCGATCGGTCCATTCCTTCAGGATCGCGACGTAGTCGACGAATTCGAACGCGGTGAAGTTCTGATGGAAGCCTGGCTCCTGGGGCAGATAGCCCAGCTGACGGCGGATGGCGAGCCGGTCATCGGGATCCTCGGCGGACAGACCGAGCGCCGACACCGTGCCCGCATCGGGCGGCAGCACCGTCGCGAGGATCCGCAGCAATGTCGTCTTGCCTGCCCCGTTCGGGCCGAGCAGTCCGCAGATCCCTCGATCGAGCGACACGTCGGCGCCGGAGAGCGCAGCGCTGCGCCCGAAACGCTTGACGATGCCGCGCATCTCCACCCTGGATGCTGTCGTCACCAGGTCACCTCCAAGGTCGAGAACCGGTCACGTCGCCGCCAGCACACGACTGCGGCGAGCAACAGGGCGCCGAACGCAGCCAGCTGACCGACGGGGCCGAACAACGCCGAGTTGACAAGTCCGAGTCCGCTGCGCCGATGCGGCAGCGCCGCGGCCGAGACGAGTGCGCACCAGGCGAGCGCGAGGCCTCCCACTGCACTCACCATGCGAACCGAAGTGCCGAGCGCAAGGCTGCCTGCAGCGAGCGCGAGGCCAGGCAGCAGCCAGAGCATCCCGGCTCGCGAGGCGTCGGGAACGAAGCCGGCGGCGGCCGCGACGACCACTAGCGCCGGAACCTCGACGGCGAAGACCCGCCGCACCACGAGCGCCATTCCAGACATCGGTGCGGCGACTCCGGCCTCCCCGGCCGGTTCGGCGATCGGCGCGAACGCGAGCCAGACCGCGATGAGCGGTACGAGCGGCGCCACTGCCAGGAACGGCCCCGGCGAGTCGCCGGCACGCGCGAGCCCCACCCCTAGCGCCACAGAACCGAACACCGCCGCCGCCCAGCCGAGGCGCAGCTCGCACGTCGCAGCCACCAGACGCACCGTCCACGCCGACAGCCCGAGCCGGCAGAGGACTCGGTGGAGCAACCCCTCGCGAGGCCGGTCGATCACATCTGCGATGGCCGACCAGGATGCCGCGACCACCGCGGGGTCCGCGGAAGCCGCAACCCCTTGGCGACACGTCGCACAGGTCATGAGGTGCGCCTCAACAGACGATGCCGTCGTCGAGTCGAGATCCTCTGGCCTGCGCGCATATCTCGTAAGCAGGTCGGTGGACGCATGCCAGCTCATGCGAGTGCTCCTCGTAGCTCGGCGCGGGCCCTCATGGCTCGCGTCTTGACCGTGCCCGGTGGTATGCCGAGGAGCCGAGCCGCCTCCCGCGTGGTCAGCCCGTCCAGCACCGTCGCCTCCATGACCGCACGCAGCTCGGGCGACAGAGCTGCCAGCGCCGCCGCGAGATCGCCGTGCTCCACACCTTCGAGCACGCGTTCCTCGGCCGCCACCGTGATGTCGTCCTCGGGGTGAGACAGCCGTACCGGTGCCCAATTCCCCCGCTTGCGAAGCACGCCGATCAGCCGTCGGATCGCGATCCCCCACATCCACGCCGCGGGCTCGCCCCGGCCATCCCAGGTCCCCGCCGACCGCCAGATGGCTACGAACGAGTCCTGCACGGCATCGGCGACGATGTCGGGATTGGCGCAGCGACGCGCCAGGCGCGATCGCAGCCAAGGTGCATGCCGGGCATGGAGCTCGGCGAGTGCGCCGCGGTCGCCGTCGGCAACTGCCATCAGCAGATCTGCGTCAGAGCGCATCGGCATCATCGTGACTCACTGTCGCGAGTGCTGCTCGAAAAGGTTCACCGCCTAGCGCTTAGCCGTAGGAATCGCTCGACATCGCCCGTTGTTCAGCTGCCCAACACGTCGATCGCGAGCGAGAGGGCGAACCCGCACGTAGTGGCGAGGCCGACGGTGGGGCCGGCCTTCTCGTAGGCCTCGGGGATCATCGAGGTGGTGAGCATGGCCAGCACGGAGCCCGCCGCGAACGCGAGCGTGAAGGCGATCGCCGCGGGCGATGCCCCGTCGAGGAGCCTGAAGCCGAGCGCGGAGCTGACCGCGCACACGACGGCGATGCCGACCCAGAGCCGCAGGATGCGGGCGGCACCCCAACCGGAGCTGGTCAGGTTCGACGACGCGGCGACGGCCTCCGGCAGGTTCGACAGGAACACCGCGACGAGCATCGAAGCGCCGATCTGGCCGCTCGTCAGCAGGGAGAGACCGAGCACGGCCGACTCCGGTACTCCGTCGAGGACGGTGCCGAGGGCGATGCTGATGCCGTCGGCAGACTCCTCTGCTGTCGCACCGTCACCGCTCTGCTTCGACCGGCGCTGCAGCAGGGCGTCGGCAATCGTGAAGAGGATCGCGCCGGCGAAGAACCCGATCGGCACCCCTCCCAGGCCGTCAGCCGTCGAAAGCGCCTCCTCGATCAGCTCAAACGACACCGCCGACAGCAGCACCCCGGAGCCGAAGCCCATCACCAGCCCGAGGATCCGGTCGCTCGGCGAGTGCCAGCGCACCACGAGCCCCCCGAGCACCAGCGACGACGCCCCGAGCAAACCCCATAGGAACGCCTCCGTCACCGACTCCCCCCAGTTCTCGGTCGGATCCGTCACGCTATATGTCGGCGAGTTCAAGGGGTGAGCGCGACAGCTCCTGATTGAGGAGGTGTCGCATGGCTCAGATTGGCCGGCCGAGGTTGCGGTTGTCGGTGGTGTTCCCAGGGTTGAGGGCTCTGGCTCGGGGTGCGACCTGGGTTGAAGCTGCTGCGATCGCCGGTGTCGCCAAGAGCACGTTGGAGCTGCGCGCTGCCGAGGAAGCTGTGACGGTGTTACGTGATCGCAAGCTCCGCGACGATGCCTTGACGTTGGAGGAACGTGAGGAGATCCGGGTCGGGATCGAACGCAACGAGACCAACAGCGCGATCGCTATCCGGTTGGGTCGTCATCGGGGAACGATCGGTCGGGAGATCGCTCGTTGTGGCGGTCGCCATCACTATCGGGCGTTCGTCGCCCAGGAGCATGCCGATCAGGCCGCATTACGTCCGAAGCCATCATGGACCGAGCAACGACCGTGGCTGTGGCTCGAGGTGCAGGCCTTGATTCGTGAACGTACCTGGTCACCCGAGCAGATCGCTGAACGTCTCCGCAGAGATCATCCTGATCAGTCACAGTGGTGGGTGTCGCACGAGTCGATCTATCAGGCGGTGTTCATCCAGGCCAAAGGCGAGCTGCGCAAAGAGCTCGCCGCCTGCTTGCGGTCCGGGCGGGCGGCCCGCCGGCCGCACTCGCGCACGCCGGACACCAGGGGTCGGATCCCGAACATGGTCAACATTTCTGAGCGGCCCGCCGAGATCGAGGACCGGGCGATCCCCGGGCATTGGGAAGGCGATCTGGTCATCGGCAAGAACGGCAACAGCGCCGTGGCAACTCTGGTCGAGCGGAGCACACGGATGGGGATGCTGATCAAGCTCGACGCTCGCACCGCTGCCCATGTCAACGAGCGGATCGAAGCCAACATCGCCCGCCTTCCAACCCAGCTGGTCCGCTCGCTGACCTGGGACCAAGGAACCGAGATGTCCAGTCACCAAGCATTCAGTGTCGCCACCGGCGTCGACGTGTACTTCTGCGACCCGCACTCGCCATGGCAACGTGGCAGCAATGAGAACTGGAACGGGCTCGTGCGCCAATTCCTACCGAAGAGCACCGACCTGTCCGTGCACACCCAAGACGATCTCGACCACATCGCTGCGCTCCTCAACGGACGCCCCCGCAAGACCCTCGCATGGGATACTCCAGCCGAACGATTCGCCGAGCTTGTCGCGACCACCGCTTGAATTCGCCGTCACAAATCCGACCGAGAACGCGAAGGAAGCTCGAGGCGGTGGATCGCGGTAGACCGTGGGCCATGACCACGGGAGAGCGCGAGCTCGTCGAGCCGATCGACCTCTGCACGCCGGACGGGACGGCACTGAACCCGGAGGCGCTCGGGTGGTCGCGCCGGCCACTGCACCGGGCGAACCTCGACGGCTGCTTCGGGCGCAACAAGAAGTGGGACTACTGGGCCATCCTCGCCGGCGACCTCGTCGTGTCCAGCGTGTTCAGCAACGTCGACGTGCTCGGCATCGCCGACGTGTGGTGGGTCGACCTCGCCTCGGGCGAGACCGGCGGCCTGCTCGTCGCCGCCGAACCGAGCGGCGACTTCTTGCTGCCCGAGGTGCCCGCCGCTGCTCCACTGCACGTCGATCGTGACGGCTTGACCCTCGCCGTCGTCGACGACCCTCGCAGCACTCGCCTGAGCGCCTCGTGGACCGAACCGGACGGGCGCGACGCGCACCTCGATGTCGCCGTCGAGCTGGCCGCCGGCCACGAATCGCTCAACGTCGTGATCCCCTGGAACGACCAGGTCTTCAACTACACCTCCAAGCACCAGGCCCGACCCGCCGTGGGCGAGCTCGTCGTCGGCGCGCGGCGCTGGTCGATCGGCGGACCCGACGGTCCCGACTCGTGGGGGGTGCTCGACGTCGGCCGGGGGCGCTGGCCGACCGACGTCGACTGGAACTGGGGTGGAGGCGCCGGCCACGCGGACGGCCACGTCGTCGGCCTGCAGTTCGGGGCCAAGTGGACGGAGGGATCCGGGTTCACCGAGAACGGCGTGATCGTCGACGGCCGGCTTTCCAAGATCGGCCGCGAGCTCACGTGGGACTACGACTGGGACGACCCGATGGCGCCATGGCGCATCGTCGACCCCGGTGGGCAGCTCGCCGTCGTGCTCACCCCCCGCTACGACAAGCACACCCGGGTCGGCTGGGAGCGGATCAGCGAGACCCACCAGGTGTTCGGCACCTGGGCGGGCACGCTGCGCACCGACGACGGCCTCACCTTGCAGTTCGACGGCCTGCAGGGGTTCGCCGAAGAAGCCCGCCAGCGGTGGTAGGCACGATCAGCGATCGCGGTGGTGGGCGCGATCAGTGATCGGCGGGTTCCTGTTCGCCGAGCAGCTCGAAGCGGAACCCGATTCCGGGCTCGGTGACGAAGTGGCGGGGATTGGCGTGGTCGGGTTCGAGCTTCTGGCGGATCTGGGTCATGAACACCCGCAGGTAGTTGGTCTCCTTGCCGTACGTCGGGCCCCACACCTCCTGCAGCAGTTGCTCGTAGGTGACCAGGCGTCCGGCGTTGCGGACGAGGACCTCGACGATGTGCCATTGGGTGGGGGTCAGCCGCACCGGCTCGGCACCGCGGCGCACCTGTTTGGCGGCGAAGTCGATGGTGAAGTCGGCCGTGGTGACGACCGGCTTGCCCTCGGGGACCACGGCACGGCGCAGGGCGGCGCGCAGGCGGGCGAACAGCTCGTCCATCCCGAACGGCTTGGTCAAGTAGTCGTCGGCGCCGAGGTCGAGGGCTTCCACCTTGGCGTTCTCGGTGCCGCGCCCGGACAAGATGATGATCGGCACCGTCGACCACCCGCGCAGGCCACGCACGACGTCGAGCCCGTCCATCTCGGGCAATCCGAGGTCCAAGACGACCGCATCGGGATGGTGGCGGGCGGCCACCTGGAGGGCTTCCTCGCCGCTGCGGGCGAGGGAGACCTCGAAACCGCGGGCGCGCAGGTTGACCTCGAGGGTCTTCAGGATGCGGGGGTCGTCGTCGACGACGAGGACTCGGCTCACCGCTGCGCTCCCGGCTCGTCGGGCGCGGCGATCGGCACCGTGATCACCACGGTGGCGCCGCCGCCGGGGGTGTCGTCGATGGTGATCTCGGCGCCGGTGGCGTCGCAGAACCCGCGGGCAACCGCGAGCCCGAGCCCGAGCCCCTGCACGGCCGCGCGCCCACCGTCGCCGAGGCGTTGGAAGGCCCGGAACACCGCTTCGCGCTGGTCCAGGGGGATACCCGCGCCACGGTCGATGACGCGGATGTCGACGCGGTCGCCGACGGTGGCCGCCTCGATGCGGACGCGCTGGCCCTCGGGAGACCAGCTGAGGGCGTTCTGGACGACATTGGCGAGCGACCGCTCGAGCAGGGCCGGGTCGGTCGAGACCAGCGGAAGGGTGTCGGGGGCGACGATCTCGACGGTCGACGTATCGGCGGAGAGGCTGGCCAGCGCGGCGTAGATCACGTCCGCTGGGGCGGTGGGCCAGAGGTTGACGCCGAGCATCCCGGCTTGGAGGCGGCTCATGTCGAGCAGGTTGACGATCAAGGTCGTCAGCCGGTCGGCCTCGGCGTCGATCGTCTTGGCGAAGCATTCGACGTCGTCGGGCTCCCATCGCACCTCGGAGCTGGTCAGGCTGGTGGCCGCGGCCTTGATGTTCGCGAGCGGGCCGCGCAAATCATGTGACACCGCGGCGAGCAAGGCGTCACGCAGGTCGTTGGCCTCGCTCAGGGCGTCGGCACGGGTCGCCTCGGCCTGTAAGGCGAGGGTGGCCTGGGCCAGGCGCACCTGGGCGACGAACGCGGACAGCAGCCGGCGATCCTCGGCCGGCAGGGTCGGTCCGACGACGACGATCGTGGCGCCGTCGGCGAGCTCGGCGGCGTAAGAGCCGTCGTCGGGGGTGGCCGGCAGCGGTTCACCCGACGCGGCCTCGACGCGCCAGCCGCCGTCGCCGGCCGGAGCGAGCACGGCGACGGCGTCGAGGGCGAGCGTGGTGCGCAGCTCGGCCACCAGGTGGTGGAGGGCGTCGCCGTCGAGGATGGCGGTGCTGTGAGCGAGCTCGGCGAGGGCTTCGGCCTCGGCCCGTCCCCGGGCGACCTCTGCCGTGCGGCGCGAGAGGCGATCGACCAGCCCGCTGACCAGCGCGGACACGGCTACGAACACGACCAGGTCGAGCAGATCGGTGGGGTCGGCGATCCGCAGGCTGAACGAGGGGCTGATGAAGAACACGTCGGCGGCCAAGAAGGCGGTCACTGATGCGACGAGGGCAGGGGCCAGGCCGCCGAGCAACGCGGCCGCGATCGGCCCGAGCAGCAGGATCAGCAACGTGCTGGAGATCCCGACGGTGTCCTCCGACGGGAGCAGGGCCAGCGCCAGGAGTGGCGTACCGACCAGGGCGACGAGCCAGGCCCACGTGCGTGATCGCGCCGAACGCGGCGTGAGCCTGCGTCCGGCTCGCAGCCGTCCCGGTTGCGCCGACGGTGGAGCGTCCGAGGAGATGACGTGGACGTCGACGGAGTCGGCGAGGCTGATCACCCGGTTGATGATCGACCCGCGGACGAGCTCTGCCCAGCGTGAGCGTCGTGAGGCTCCGAGGATGATCTGGGTGGCGTTCTCCGCCCGCGCGAACTGCGCCAATGCCTCGGCGACGTCGGTGCCGGCGGTCTCGGCGTACTTGCCGCCGAGCTCTTCGAGAAGCTCGCGGTGGTGGTCGAGCAGCGCCTGGTCGGCGGTGACCAGGCCGTCGGTCGTGCGGACGTGCACGCCCACCAGTTCGGCGCGGCCGCGAGCCGCGAGGCGAGCACCGCGGCGGATGAGCCGGTCGCCGCTCGGCGCGCCGGTGAGGCCGACGACGACTCGTTCGCGGACCTCCCACGGGGCGGTGATCCCGTGGCGTTGCCGGTACACCTCGATGCCTTCGTTGACGCGATCGGCGACCCAGAGCAGGGCCAGCTCGCGCAGGGCGCCGAGGTTGCCGGCGCGGAAGTAGTTGGCCAAGGCCGCGTCCACCTTGTCGGCCGCATAGATGTTGCCGTGGGCCATCCGTCGGCGCAGCGCTTCCGCGGTCATGTCGACCAGCTCGACCTGCTCGGCGGCGCGCACGATGGCGTCGGGCACGGTCTCGCGCTGCACGACCCCGGTGATCTGGGCGATGACGTCGTTCAGCGATTCGAGGTGCTGGACGTTGACGGTGGAGATGACCGATATCCCCGCTTCGAGCAGCTCTTCGATGTCCTGCCAGCGCTTCTCGTTGCGGCTGCCGGGGACGTTCGTGTGGGCGAGCTCGTCGACGAGCGCGATGTCGGGCTTGCGGGCGAGGACCGCGTCGAGGTCCATCTCCTCGAAGGGTTGGCCCCGGTACGTGATCGTCCGCCGCGGGACGAGCTCGAGATCGCGGATCTGGGCGGCGGTCTGGGCCCGCCCGTGGGTCTCGACGTAGCCGACGACGACGTCGGTGCCGCGCTCACGACGGCGACAACCTTCGTTGAGCATGGCGAACGTCTTTCCGACACCTGGGGCTGCCCCCATGTAGATCCGCAGTTCACCGCGTGCCATCGCCGATCAGTCCATCACGCCGATCGTCACAGCGCGTCCAGCGCGAGGTTGAGCTCGAGCACGTTCACACCTGCCTCGCCGAGAAACCCGAGCGAGCGACCGTCGGTGTTCGCGTCTACGAGCGCGAGCACCTCGTCCACATCGAGCCCTCTTGCCGCGGCGACGCGGGCAGCCTGGATGCGGGCGTTGGCGACGGAGATCGCCGGGTCGAGGCTGCTGCCCGATCCCGTGACCGCGTCTACGGGCACGCGCGCGTCGTCGGCCAGGCCGTTCTCCTCCCGGTAGGCCGCCACGAGGTCGGCGACACCGCTGAGGAAGCGTTCGCTCGTCGGGCCTTCGTTGGAGCCGTAGGCGTAACCGGGGCCAGGTGTGTAGCCGGTAGCCGAGGGCCGGGGGTGGAAGTACTGCGGTTCCACGAAGGCTTGGCCGATCAGGCGGGAGCCGACCACCTGACCGTCGCGTTCGACCAGCTGGCCGTCGGCGGAGTCGCCGAAGGCCAACTGGCCGATACCGGTCATCGCCAGCGGGTAGGCGAGTCCGACGAGCACGGTGAAGATGAGCACCATGCCCAATGAGGGAAGCAGTTGACGGCGCATCACGAGACTCCGATGGTGGTGATGATGAGGTCGATGAGCTTGATGCCGACGAACGGGGCGACGATCCCGCCGAGGCCGTAGACGAGCAGGTTGCGGCGCAACATCGCGACCGCTGACTCGGCGCGGAACTTGACTCCGCGCAGTGCGAGCGGGATCAGCCCGATGATGACGACGGCGTTGAAGATGACCGCGGAGAGGATCGCCGAGCGGGGCGATTCGAGGCGCATCACGTTCAAGTCGTCGAGCACCGGGAACACGCCCATGAACATCGCGGGGATGATCGCGAAGTACTTGGCGACGTCGTTCGCGATGGAGAACGTGGTGAGCGCGCCGCGGGTGATGAGCAGCTGCTTGCCGATCTCGACGATCTCGATGAGCTTGGTCGGGTTGGAGTCGAGGTCGACCATGTTCCCCGCTTCCTTCGCAGCCTGCGTGCCGGTGTTCATCGCCACGCCGACGTCGGCCTGCGCGAGCGCGGGGGCGTCGTTCGTGCCGTCGCCGGTCATCGCCACCAGCCGCCCCCCGGCCTGCTCGCGGCGGATGAGGTCCATCTTGTCCTGCGGCTTGGCCTCTGCCAGGAAGTCGTCGACGCCGGCCTCGGTGGCGATCGCCTGAGCGGTCAGCGGGTTGTCGCCGGTGATCATCACCGTGCGGATGCCCATCGCCCGGAGCTGGTCGAAGCGCTGGCGGATCCCCTCCTTGACGATGTCCTTCAGGTGGACGACCCCGAGGATCTCGACGCTGCCGCCGTGACGCTCGGCGACGACCAGGGGGGTGCCACCGGCGGTGGCGACGTCCTCGATGAGACGGTCCAATCCGTCGGGCACGCGACCGCCCTCGTCGATCACCCACTCCTTGACCGACGCGCCAGCGCCCTTGCGCACGGCGTTGCCGTCGAGGTCGAGGCCGCTCATGCGGGTCTGGGCCGTGAACGGCACGAGCGTGGCGTTGCTCACGTCGCGCTCGCGCACCCCGAAGCGCTGCTTGGCGAGCACGACTATCGAGCGGCCCTCCGGTGTCTCGTCCGCCAGGGACGCGAGCTGGGCGGCAGCGGCAAGCCGTTCCTCGCCCACTCCCGGCAGGGGGAGGAACTCCGCCGCCTGGCGGTTGCCGAGGGTGATCGTGCCGGTCTTGTCGAGCAGCAACGTAGAGCAGTCCCCTGCCGCTTCGACCGCCCGGCCCGACATGGCGAGCACGTTGTGCTGCACCAATCGGTCCATGCCGGCGATCCCGATCGCCGACAGCAACGCTCCGATGGTGGTCGGGATGAGGCACACCAGCAGCGCGACCAACACGATGATGTGCTGCTCGGCGTCGGCGTAGATGGCGAAGGGCTGCAACGTGACGGTGGCCAGCAAGAAGACGATCGTCAGCACCGCGAGGAGAGTGTTGAGGGCGATCTCGTTCGGGGTCTTCTGCCGGCTGGCGCCCTCGACGAGAGCGATCATGCGGTCGAGGAACGTCTCGCCGGGCCGGGCGGTGATCCGCACGACGATCTGGTCCGACAGAACGCGGGTGCCTCCGGTGACGCCGGAGCGGTCCCCGCCTGCCTCGCGGATGACGGGGGCGGACTCGCCGGTGATCGCGGACTCGTCCACCGAAGCGATCCCTTCGACGATGTCGCCGTCGGAGGGGATCATCTCCCCCGCCGACACGACGACGACGTCGTCGACGGTCAGCTGCGACGATGCGACCTCCTCGAGCGTGCCGTCCGCCCGGCGACGGTGGGCCATCGTCTCGGCCCTGGCCTTGCGCAGCGTGGCCGCCTGGGCCTTGCCGCGCCCTTCGGCCATCGCCTCGGCGAAGTTGGCGAACAGCAGCGTGAACCACAGCCAGGCCGCGACCAGCCCGGCGAAGACGTTCTCGGCCCGGGTCGACTCGCCCAGATCGCGAACGAACAGGATCGTGGTCAAGACGCTGCCGACGAGCACGACGAACATCACCGGGTTGCGCAGCTGGATGCGGGGGTCGAGCTTGCGGACGCTGTCGATCGCCGCCTGGCGGACGATCGCGGACTCGAACAACGGCCGCGCAGAGGCACGCGACGACGACGCGGCGGGTTCGGGGGTGGATGAGGTGAGGGTCTGCACGATCGGCTCCTAGAGGGACAGGTGCTCGACGATGGGGCCGAGAGCCAGCGCGGGGAAGAAGGTCAGTCCGCCGACGATCAAGATCACGCCGACGACGAGGCCGACGAACAGCGGGGTGTGGGTGGGGAACGTGCCCGCGGTGGCCGGCGTGGCCCGCTTCTGGGCAAGCGCGCCGGCGATGGCGAGGACGGGAAGGATCAGTAAGAAGCGCCCGATCAGCATCGCGATGCCCAACGTGGTGTTCATCCAGTGGGTGTTGGCGGTGATCCCGGCGAAGGCCGAGCCGTTGTTGTTGCCCGCCGAGGCGAAGGCGTAGAGGATCTCGCTGAACCCGTGTGATCCGGTGTTCCACATCGTCGTGTCGAGCACCGATCCGACGAGCATCGACGCCCCGGTGAACCCGAGTACCGCTGCCGGCATCGCGAGCACGTACAGGGCGACCATCTTCATCTCGTTGGACTGGATCTTCTTGCCGAGGAACTCAGGTGTCCGTCCCACCATCAACCCGGCGATGAACACCGCCAGGATGGCCATCACCAGCACGCCGCTCAGCCCGACGCCGACCCCGCCCGGGCTCACTTCCCCGAGCATCATGTGGGCCATCACCACTCCCCCGCCGAGCGGGGTGAAGCTGTCGTGCATCGAGTTCACCGACCCCGTCGAGGTGCCGGTCGTCGATGCCGCGTAGAGACCCGAAGCGGCCGTTCCGAAGCGGATCTCCTTGCCTTCCATGTTCCCGCCCGACTGCTCGGCGCTCACCGACTGATCGGCGCCGAGCGCGTCGAGGCGCGGGTTGCCGTTGCCTTCCAGGCCCATCGCGGCGAGCGACGCGCCGGCCCACAGGACGAACATCACCGCGAACACGGCGCGGCCCTGGCGGCGGTCCTTGACCATCCGCCCGAACGTGAACGCGAACGCGAACGGGATCACGACCTCGGCCCAGAGCTCGATGAAGTTGGTGAGCCCGGTCGGGTTCTCGAACGGGTGGGCGGCGTTGGTGTTGTAGAAGCCGCCGCCGTTCGTGCCGAGCTGGCGAATCGCCACCTGGCTCGCCACCGGGCCTCCGGGGATGAGCTGCTCGGTGCCGGCCTCGATCGTGGTGGCCGCGGTGAAGCCGCTCAGGTTCTGGACCACGCCGAGGCCGATCAACACCACCGCGACGAGGATCGACAGCGGCAACAGGATGCGGGTCACGCCGCGGGTCAGGTCGACCCAGAAGTTGCCGATCGTGCCCGCCCGACGACGCGCCAACCCGCGGATCAGCGCCGCGACGGTGGCCATGCCGACTGCGGCCGACACGAAGTTCTGCACCGTCAAGCCAATCATCTGGGTGAAGTGGCTCATCGTGTCCTCGCCGCCGTAGGACTGCCAGTTCGTGTTGGTCACGAAGCTGACCGCGGTGTTGAACGACAGGTGCGGGATCACCGCGCCGACATCGGTCGGGTTGACCGGCATCGCGCCCTGGAGCCGCAGGATGAGATACAGCATCAGGAACGACATCAGGCTGAACCCGATCAGCGAGTACGCGTAGACGGTCCAGCGCTGCTCTCGCTGCGGATCGATCCGGCACACTCGATAGAAGACGTTCTCGATCGGCGTGAAGAACCGATCGCCCGGCGCGCGTTCACCGTCTCCGTAGACCCGAGCCATGTATCGCCCGAGCGGTACGCCGGTGACGAGGACCAGCGCGATCAACGCGAAGAACTGCACCCAGCTGGCGGCCGACATCAGAACTTCTCCGGGAACAGCAACGCCCCGACCAAGAACCCGGTCAGCAGGACGGCGATGAACAAGGCGACGAGGTTGTCGGCGGTCATGACATCGCCTCGGCAGCTCCGAACCCACCCGGCATCGCCGGTTCGGCCACGTCTGTCGTGCGCTCGGTCTCCTCGCCGCTGCGCACCAGGCGGTCCAATCCGCGCACGTAGGCGACGCAGATCGCGAAGAACACGATCGGGATCCCGACGTAGATCACGTCTTGCATTGCGGTCTCCTTTGCACGATCGGTCGGCCTCTCGCCGGCCTTGCCGTCGACGATCATGCTGGCGCCGATCGCCGAAGACGACGGTCGTAGTTCGCTCTTAGCGGACCGGGGAGCGGTCTTAACTGGTCCTTAGCGGGGGCCGCCGCTTTCGCCTTCGACGGCTGCCCGACCGTCCGGTGAAAGACGGTGCCGCCCGGCGCCGCATGATTGGGACCTCGTACCGGAAGGGGCCACCGTGACCATCGCAACCTTCGACGACGCCCGCGCGGCAGTGCGCGGCGGGGCCGAACCCGAAGCGGCCGCACGCGATCTGGTCGGGTCGATGACCCCCGAGGAACGGCTGTGGTGCCTCGACGGCGACGCGCCCACCTGGGCCGGGCTCACCTTCCTCGTGGGCGGCGGCTACCACCGCACCCCGTTCCACGCGGCCCGCGTCGAGCGCGTCGGGCTGGCGGGGATCTCCTTCTCCGACGGTCCCCGCGGCTGCGCCATCGGCAATGCCACCGCCTTCCCCGTCTCGATGGCCCGCGGCGCCACGTGGGACCCCGAGCTCGAGGAGCGGGTCGGCGACGCCATCGGCCGAGAGCTGCGCGCGGCTGGCGCCAACCTCACCGGCGCGGTCTGCGTGAACGTGCTCCGCCACCCGGCGTGGGGAAGAGCGCAGGAGACCTACGGCGAGGACCCGTTCCACGTCGGCGAGCTCGGCGCCGCCTTCACCCGCGGCCTGCAACACCACGTGATGGCGTGCGTGAAGCACTTCGCCTGCAACTCGATGGAAAACGCCCGCTTCTCCGTCGACATCGAGATCGACGAGGTCGCCCTCCACGAGGTGTACCTGCCCCACTTCAAGCGGATCGTCGACGAAGGCGCGGCGGCGGTGATGTCCGCCTACAACTCCGTCAACGGCGAGTGGTGCGGCCAGAGCCACGCGCTGCTCACCGACGTGCTGCGCGGCGAGTGGGGCTTTCGCGGCTTCGTCATCAGCGACTGGATCTTCGGCCTCCGCGACGCCGCGACATCCCTCGCGGCCGGCCTCGGTCTCGAGATGCCCTACCGCATGGTGCGCTTCCGTGACCTGCCGTCCGCCCTCGAACGTGGCGAGGCGTCGTGGGACGACGTCGACACCGCGGTCCGGCACCTCGTCGCCACCCTGCTGCGCTTCGAAGACGTGCTCTCGGCTCCGCCCCCGCCGCCCGAGGTGACCGGAACGGCGAAGCACCGCGATCTGGCGCGCGAGGTCGCCGCGCGGTCGATCGTCCTGTTGCGCAACGAGCCCGTAGCGGGGAAGCCCGGTCTGCCGCTGGCACCCGACGCCCGGCTGGCGGTGGTCGGCCGCCTCGCCGACCGGGTGAACATCGGCGACGGTGGGTCGAGCGACGTCTGGGATCTCGAATGCCACACCGTGCTGGGCGGCCTGCAGAGCGCGTTCGGTGCCGTGACTCACGACGACGGCAGTGACCCGGCGCGGGCTGCGGCGCTGGCCGCCGATGCCGACGCCGCGGTGGTGGTGGTCGGCTACACGTTCCTCGACGAGGGCGAGTACATCGGC
Source organism: Actinomycetota bacterium (assembly GCA_016700055.1). NCBI lineage: Bacteria > Bacillati > Actinomycetota > Actinomycetota bacterium. Next base: position 2,011,637 of record CP064997.1, on the reverse strand, counting down.
CAGACAGACCCGTCGCTGCGCGACCTGTTCCCTCCCGCCGACGAGCCCGAGGTCGTCGCCGAGTTCCAGGCCGCCGTCGCCCTGCTGGCCGAAAGGACCGTGCCGGAGCGCATCAAGGAGCGACCGGTCGGCTTCAGCATCGGCGGTGATCGCACGTCTCTACGGCTACCCGAGGCCGACGTCGCCCTGATCCGGGCCGCCGCCGCTGCCAACCCGTGCACCGTCGTCGTCATCCAGTCCGGCAGCGCTGTCGTCGTCACCGAGTGGGTCGACTCCGTCCCTGCGCTCGTCCAGTCCTGGTACGCCGGTTGCCAGGCCGGGCCAGGCCTGGCCGACGTCCTGCTCGGGCACGTCAACCCTTCGGCGCGACTCCCCTTCAGCGTTCCGGCCGACGAGTCGCACCTCCCGCCGTTCGACCGTGAGGCCACCTCGTTCACCTACGACCGCTGGCACGGGTGGTGGCACCTGCGACGCACGGGGCAAGCAGCGGCGTTCCCGTTCGGCTTCGGGCTGTCGTACACCGGGTTCGAGCTGCTCGACGACGTCGCAGTCTCGGTCGTCGGTGGCGCAGTCGTGGCCACGGGGGCACTGCGCAACGTGGGCGCCCGCGCTGGCGCCGACGTGGTGCAGCTCTACGCCGATCTCCCCGACGCCGATGCACCGGCGAGGCTCGTCGGCTTCCTCCGCGTCGAGGTCCCCGCCGGCGAGACCAAGCGCTTCGAGCTGCAGGTGCCACTCGACCGCCTCTCCACCCGCGACCCCGAAGCACACGCGTGGCGGCAACCGACCGGCCGTCACGTGTTCCGCGTCGCCCGCCACGCCGAGGACCCTGACGCCATCCGTGTGGCGGTCACCCTTTGATCCATGCCCGCGTTCTCGGTCGGATTTGTGACACATAGCGCGACTCATCCGACCGAGAACGTGAGAGGCGCTGCTTCCCAGCACGTAGTTTCGTGAGGTGGGAGCGATGTCGGAAGAGGAGCTGTTCGAGCGGCTGGCGCAGTACCGCGCCGGCGACCTCGACACCAAGGGCGGGCGGACGTGGGCGTACGTGTACGACCCGGGCCGGGCAGACATCGACCGCGTCGCCAAGCGCGCGCTGGTCGACTTCTACGACGAGAACGCGCTCGACCCGACCGTGTTCCCGTCGCTGCTGCGCCTGGAGAACGACGTCGTCGGCATCGCCCGCGACCATCTCCGCGGCGACGACATGGTGGTCGGCAACTTCACCACCGGTGGTACCGAGTCGATCATGATGGCGGTCAAGGCCGCTCGTGACCGGGCCCGAACGCTGCGACCCGACCTGACCGATCCGACCATGGTGCTGCCGGTCACCGCGCACGCCTCGTTCCACAAGGCCGCGCACTACTTCGGCGTGCAGGCGGTGTCGGTGCCGGTTGACACCACCACTTGGAAGGCCGACGTCGACGCGATGGCGGCGGCGTGCGACGACCGCACGATCCTGCTGGTCGGTTCGGCCGTCTCGTACGCGCACGGGGTCGTCGACCCGATCCCCGAGTTGGGCAGGCTGGCCCTCGAGCGTGACCTGCTGTTGCACGTCGACGGCTGCATCGGCGGATTCGTGCTGCCGTACTTCCGCGACCTCGGGCGCGAGGTGACCGACTTCGACTTCGCGGTTCCCGGCGTGACGTCGATGTCGATGGACTTCCACAAGTACGCGTACTGCCCGAAGGGTGCATCGGTGGTGCTCTACCGCGACGCCTCGTTGCGCCGTCACCAGCTCTACGCAAAGGCGGCGTGGACCGGCTACACGGTGATCAACACCACCTTCCAGAGCACGAAGTCCGGAGGGGCGCTTGCCGCCACGTGGGCGGTGCTGAACTACGTCGGTGATGTCGGGTTCCGCGACATCGCCGAACGCACGCTCGCCGCGGTCGACGCCATCCGAGCCGGGATCGAGGACATCGACGATCTGGCGGTGATGGGTGATCCGGAGTCGACCCTGATCGCGCTCTCGAGCGACACGGTGAACGTGTTCGACGTCGTCGACGAGATGCGCGCCCAGCGCTGGTTCGTGCAGCCCCAGCTCGGCTTCGCCGGCAGCAGGGAGAACATCCACCTGTCGGTCGGCGGAGCCAGCCTCGCGCTGGTGCCCGAGCTCCTCACCGACCTGGCCGCAGCGTGCGAGCGGGCCAAGGCCGCGCCGACGCCGCCCGTCGACGACGCGCTGGTCGCGCTGCTGCACTCGCTCGACCCGGCCACCTTGGGCGACGACGAGTTCGACCTGCTGCTGGCCGGCGCGGGGATGGGCAGCGAGGGCGGCGCCCCCGAGGTGCCCGAGCGCACCGCCGGGATCAACGCGATCCTCAACGTGTGCCCACCGGAGCTGGCCGAGCGCGTGCTGGTCGAGTTCTTCAACCGTCTCTACGTCCCGAGCACTCCCCCACGTTCTCGGTCGGATTTGTGACACATAGCGCGACGGATCCGACCGAGAATGTGGGGGACGGGACGACCGCTCGATGACACGGCCTGCCGGTCTCTGCACAAGGATCCGTGAATGCTGCGGTTCGAGAGCTTCGACGGGACGAGGATCGCCTACACCGAGGACGGAGACCCCGGCGGTCCGGCGGTGCTGCTGCACCACGGTTTCGCCGCTGACACCGTCGCCAACTGGACCCGCCCCGGTGTCGTGAGGGTGTTGGCCGCAACGGGCCGTCGGGTCGTCAGCATCGATGCCCGCGGCCACGGCGAGTCCGACAAGCCCCACGACCCGAAGGCGTACGGGGGCAACGCAATGGTGCGTGACGTCCAGGCGCTGCTCGACCACCTCGGCATCGACGCCGTCGACGTGGTCGGCTACTCGATGGGCTCATTCGTGTCGGCGGCGCTCGTGCCCGACGAGCCCCGCGCCCGCTCGCTGGTCCTCGGTGGTGTCGGCGCCGCGCTCACCGCGGGGAGACCGCGCGGTCTGTCGGCGTTGGCCGACGCGCTCGAAGCCGACGACCCGTCGACGATCACCGACGCGACGGCACGCGGGTTCCGGCTCTTCGCCGACTCGACGGGTGCCGACCGACTCGCCCTCGCCGCGCTCCAGCGGGCGGAGCGCGCGCACGACAGCTCGCGCCTCGCAGACATCGACGTGCCGACGCTCGTGCTCGTCGGCGACGCCGACGTCCTCGTCGGCCCGCCGCAGCCTCTCGCCGACGCCATCCCCGGCGCTCGGGTGAAGGTCGTGAGCGGCGACCACCTGAGCGCTGTTGCCGACCCGGCGTTCGCGCAGGCGCTCGTCGACTTCCTCGCCGAGGTCAGCCCGGCCTGAACCCCCCCACCCGAGCGCTACCTGACTTCTCGGTCGGATTTGTGACACATAGCGCGACTGATCCGACCGAGAACGGGGGTGGGTGACGGGCGTACCCTGCCGCGAGGACCTGCGTCGCGTCCCGTCTTCGAGGGAGGACCCCGATGGCCACGCCACCCCGCCGGGAGGACCGCCCCGGCCAAGAGACCGAAGCCGACCGCTACGAGACGCTGCTGTACGGCGTCGACGAAGCGAGGGCGACGGCGACGATCACCCTGAACCGGCCCGAGCGCCTCAACACGATCGTGCCGCCGATGCCCGAGGAGTTCGAACGCGCCGTGCGGCGGGCCACGCTCGACAACCGCGTCAAGGTCGTGGTCGTACGTGGGGCCGGCCGGTCCTTCTGCGCCGGATACGACTTTGCCGGCGGGTTCCACCACTGGGACGACAGCATCACCACCGACGGGGAGTGGGACCCCGGCAAGGATTTCGTGTTCGCCACCGCACCGACCCTCGCGCCCACGCAGAAGTTCATGTCGATGTGGCGTACACCCAAGCCCGTCATCGCCCAGGTGCACGGCTGGTGCGTGGGCGGGGGCAGCGAGATGGCGCTCTGTGCCGACCTGGTGATCGCCAGCGACGACGCCCGCTTCGGCACCCCGTACGCGCGCATGTGGGGCTGCCACCTCTCGGGGATGTGGATCTACCGGCTCGGCCTCGCCCGGGCGAAGGAGTTCGCCCTCACCGGCCGGTCGGTGTCGGGTCGCGAGGCCGCGGCGATCGGGTTGATCAACCGGTCCGTGCCCTTCGCCGACCTCGAGGCAGAAGTGGCGCGTTGGGCCACGCAGCTCGCGGCTGTGCCCGCGTCTCAGCTGGCCGCGATGAAGCTGGTGGTCAACCAGGCGTTCGAGCACCAGGGCCTGCACGCCACACAGGTGCTCGGCCCGATCCTCGACGGCCTGATGCGCAACACCCCCGACGCCCACCGCTTCGTGGATCTCGCCGGTCAGGGGGTCAACGCGGTATTGGCCGAGCGCGACGGACCGTGGGGCGACTACAGCCAAGCGCCGCCCGACGAGCAACCCGACCCGAACAACGTGATCGTGCCGTGAGCGACGCCCCGGCTCGCCAGCCGTTCTACGGCCCCGTGGCCACCCCGATCGACTACCCGCGCGACCTCGGCGATCCGGGCAGATATCCCTACACCAGGGGCAGGCGCCCACCGACGGCGGCGGCCGGTGGCGGCTGGATCCACCGCGAGCTGTCCGGCGAGGGCGACCCGCGGCGCTCCAACCGGCAGCTCCACCGGCTGCTCGCCGACGGCGCGCTCGGCATCGACGTCATCGGGGACAACCCCACCCAGTCCGCACTCGATCCAGACCATCCGATGTGCGAGGCCGCGGTCGGCACCACCGGAGTGTCCATCTGCCGGGCCCGCGACTTCGTCGAGCTGCTCGAGGGCATCCCGCTCGACCGTGTCACCCTGTCCCACTCGCTGCCCGCCGCCTTCGCCATCGCCGGCCAGCACCTCGCGGCGATCGAGCTGGGCTTCGACCCCCGGGTGCTGCGGGGCTCGGCGATCCAAGGTCCGCTGTACACCGAGGACTGCTCCTACGCGATGTTCTTGCCTTTCGAGATCCGCATGCGCCTCTCGTTGGACTCGATCATGTTCAGCCTGCAGCACATGCCCCGCTTCCATCCCTACCTCGAGGACACGTACTTCATCAGCGACGGCGGCCTCGACGCCGTCGAGGAGATGACCCTCGGCTTCGTGCAGCTGCGCGAGATCACGAGGCAGCTCCTCGGCCGCGGAGTACCGATCGACGCGTTCGCTCCGCGCATCGCGATGCTCGTCAACTGCCGGATGGACATCTTCGAGGAGATCGCGAAGATCCGCGCCACCCGGCGTCTCTACGCCCGGATGATGCGTGAGGAGTTCGGCGCGACGGACGAACGCTCGTGCTCGGTCAACATCTCCGTGCACACGAGCGGGCTCACCCTGACCGCCGCCCAGCCGGCCAACAACATCGCCCGCGGCGCGATCCAGGGTCTCGCCATGGCGCTCGCCGGTGTGCAGGGCTTGGAGATCTCCACCTTCGACGAGCCCTTCCGCACACCGTCCGCGGCCGCCCACCAGGTCGGTCTGCGCACCCAGCAGATCATCCACCTCGAGGCGCGCGCCGGTGCCGTTGCCGACCCGCTCGGCGGCTCGTGGTACGTGGAGTCGCTGACCGACGACCTCGAGACCCGCATCGACGAGCAGGTGCGCCGGATCGAGGGCACGGGTGACGTCGCCGACCTCGTCGACAGCGGTTTCTTCAGGGCCATCTTCCACGCCGGCATGGACCGCCACGCGCGCCAGGTCCACTCGGGCGAGTTGGCGCTGGTCGGCGTGAACTGCCACACCATCGCTGCCGGCGAAGACCGCTTGTTGCGCGAGGAGGCCGAGGAGCGCTTCCCCGCCGACCGGGCGCACGTGGAGCGCATCCGGGCCTGGCGCGCAGCCCGCGACGATCGCGCGCGAAAGCGTCAACTAGAGGCAGTCAAGACGGCGGCGGCCGGTGGCGACGATCTGATGGGGCCGATCCGCGCTGCTCTGGCCGGTGAGGCCAGCATCGGCGAGATCACGGGCGCGCTGCGCGAAGGCGTGGGGCGTCCCGCCGATCCCTTCGCCGGAGCGTCGGCACGGGCGGGATCGTGACGTCGACGCGCTCGCCCGAGGGCGGTGTGCGCGGCCGGGTGATCGTCGGCACGCTCGGCCTCGACCAGCACGAGGTCGGCGCGCTGGCCGTCACCCGCATGCTCGCCCGCCACGGTTTCGAGGTCGCCTACCTCGGCCGGTTCAACACCCCGGCGGGGCTGGCCGGCGCGGCGGTGCAAGAAGACGCCGACGTCGTCGGCGTGTCCGTGCATTCCTGGGAGTACGACGCTTACGTCGACGAGCTGGTGACCCGCTGCCACGAGGCGGGGACTGCGGTCGTGCTGGGTGGGTCGGTGCTCACCGAGGCAGATCGGATCGCCCTCTCCGGCCGCGGTGTCGACGCCGTGTTCGGTGCGTACGCCTCCGACGCCGAGATCGTCGGCGCGTTCGACGAGCTCGTCGCCCGTCGACGCGCGGGTGCGTCCTTCCCTGGCCCGTCAGAGGGCTCCGACGCGGCGCCGCGACCCGACCCGCTGTTGCTGCGCGACCGGGTGGTGGCGATCACCGGCGCGGCGCGTGGCCTCGGCCGGGCCTACGTCACCGAAGCGGTCAGATTGGGCGCCCGAGTCGTCGCCAACGACATCGATGCCGACGAGCTGGCCGGGATCGCCGGAGACCGAGTGAGCACCGTCGCCGCCGATGTCTCCACACCGAAGGGCGCCGATGCCGTGGTCGCCGCGGCATTGGAGTCCGCCGGCCGCTTGGACGCGGTGGTGTCGAACGCAGGCGCGCTGCGCTCTGGATCGATCCTGCGCGTCGGTGCCGAAGACGTGGACTTCGTGCTCGGGGTGCACGTACGCGGCACCTTCCTCCTCGCTCAGGCGGCGGGAAGGCATTGGCGAGCCGAAGCCGGCGAGGACCGCACGCCTGAAGCAGCGCTCGTCACCACCACCTCGTCGGCTGGTCTCTACGGATTCCGAGGCGAAGCCGTGTACAGCGCGGCTAAGGCTGCGGTGGCAGCCTTCTCGATCGTGGCCGCCGACGAGTTCGCCCGCTTCGGGGTCACCGTCAACGGCGTCGCGCCGGTGGCGCGCACCAGGCTCACGGAGTGGATGGGCCCTCCCGCCGCCACCGATCCCGCCGGAGATCCACTCGACCCCTCACACGTCGCGCCGTTCGTCTGCTGGCTCCTCGGACCCGCCGCGCGCCAGGTGACCGGGCGCGTGTTCGAGATCGGCGACGGATCGGTGAGTATCGCCGCGGGCTGGCGCCCCGGGGAACCCGAGACGCTGCCGGCCGACCACGATCCGGCACGAGTGGACGCCATCATGCGCCGCCTGGTGGCGAGGGCCGAGCCACCCCACCCGATCCTCACCCCCACACTCCCGGCTCCCCCCGCCTAGTTCTCGGTCGGATTTGTGACACATAGCGCGACGGATCCGACCGAGAACGAGGGGTGGGCGACGGGCGTGCCTTGCCGCGGGGCGACTTAGGCCGGGGGATCGACCTCCCAGTCGGTGAAGACGGCGCTGACCGCGTTCTCGGCGGAGGGCCAGCGGGGCACGTTGAGCGTCTGCGGGTGGCTGGCGTCGCCGCGCGGCAGGTTCGTGATCGTGATCGTGCCGCTGCCGTCGGGTGAGGACGGCATGTACACGTCGATCCCGGTCTGGAAGGGCTGCTCGGAGAAGTAGGGCAACGGCGCGAGCGAGGTCTCTCCCGGGGTGGCGGCGTCGTCGTGGATGTGGAGCCCGATCCCGAAGTTGCCGACGAAGTCGGTGATCGCGTTCACGGGCTCGCCCCCGTCGACGCTGATCGACAGCACGTCGGCGTCACCCTCGGCGTGCCACTCGCGCATGCGGCTGACGACCAGCGCGGTGTGCCCAGCGCCGACGTTGGTGTTCAGCCGGGTAGGGCCGTCGGGCGGCGAGGACAGCAGGCGGACCAGGTGGCTGCTGCGCACGTAGGGCTGCAGGTAGAGGTGGTGCGTAAAGGGCGATGCGTCGGAGGTGAGGGCGTACTCGTAGTGGGCCCCGGTCTCGAGCTGCACCGGGCCGAACTGGCCGTCGGGACCGAGCTCGAAGGTGGCGAGAGGTTCGTCGCCGATGCGCGCCCCGCTGGCCGCGTCGACCGCCCAGATGGCTAGGTCGGCCTCGCGGCCGGTGTTGGCGGGGAAGTTGACCGCGCGCCCCGAGATCACCACCGGCTCGCGCTGGTTCACGATGTCGACGAGTTCGGGCGCTTCGCCGACGAGGAACTCGTACTGCATGGCGAAGGACTCCTTCGAGGTGGCCACCTCGACATGTGACTGGCCGGGGAACAGCGCCTGGGTGGGGGCCGTACAGGGAACCGGGACGGCCGGACAGGGCTGGCCGTCGATGGCGACGTACTTCGCCACCTTGGCCGCTCCGGTGGGATCTTCGAGGAACGTGCTGGAGACGCGGGTCCCCCGGGAGTGGCCGACGAGGTAGATCTGCTCGACGTCGAAGGTGGCCAGGGCCTCGTCTACGACTTCGACCAGACCGGCGACGTAGGCGTCGATGTCGAGTCCGGCCCCGTCGTGGTCATAGGCGAATCCGCTCCTGCGGATACCCGTTGGCGACGAAGCGCATCGCTTGTGACTCGTACTGCTGGGCCGAGCCGGCGAAGCCGTGCACGAACACGATCGGCAACGCCACTTCGTCGGGAAGCGCGGGCAGCGGATCGGTGCCCTCGGGATCACCCAGCGGCGCCGCGGTGGTCGTCGTGGCCGCCTCGGTCGTAGTGGCCGACTCCGTCGTGTCGGTCGGCTCGGTCGCAGTCGTCGACCCGGTCGGCTCCGTCGAGGTCAAGGTCGAGTCGGTCGGCTCGGTGGGAGTCGACGCCTCGGACGAGGTCGATGAGGTCGCCTCCGTGGAGGAGTCGTCGGACGAGCAGGCGGCCAGCGACGCCGCCAGAACGAGCAGGACGGCGGCGGAGCGAGGGCGGATGGCTCTGCGGGCAGGGGCGGGTCGCGGTGTGCGGATCACATGCGTTCTCCTGGCAGTTGGCTGGCTTGCTTCACCCAAACGGTGAACTGAGCTTCGTCGATCGGTTCGTCCTCGTGGATGTCGAGGTAGCGGGTCTCGAGCGTCTTCGACTCACCAGGCGGGATCGGGTCCAGCGAGGTGCCGCGGAAGAACGAGACCTTGACGTACTTGGTGAAGCAGTGGAAAGAGAGGAACCAGCCGTCGCCTTCGATGCCGTACAGGGGCGAGTTCCACTTCACCGCCTTGTACACGTTCGGGACGGCGCGCACCACGAGCGCGTCGATCTGCCGGCCGACGTCTTGCTTCCAATCCGGCATCGCGTCGAGATAGGCCTGCACCGGAGCGTCTCCGTAACCCTTCGGGATCTGAGGGTTACCGCCGGCGAGGAGGACCGGCTGGGGGTCGGCCCGCTTGCCGGCAGCCTTCTTCGCACGCGTCGCCGACTTGTTGGACTTCTTCTCAACCATCTTCGTGAGCTCCGATCTGGCGGAGGTGGTTGTCGCCCCAAGTATGTTCGTTCAGCCACCCAAGCAGCAGGAGTACACGTGCGTCGACCTCTGACCCATCTCGCCGCATCGGCAGCCATCCTGGCGATGATGGGGTGCAGCGGCGACGACGCGACGACTCCTCCCCCAACCAGCGCGGCACCGGTGGCACCCGCCACCGACGCCACCAGCACCTCGGCGCCCGAGCCAACCAGTTCGACGGCCGCCCCGACGACGGCCGCCCCCACGACGGCCGCAGCCCCAACGACGAACGCACCGACGACCACACCCGCACCGATGGAGCCCCGCGCCGCCCTCATCCAGCGTCTGAGCGACGAGTTGGCCGACGCCGACCTGGCGGCCTCTGTAGTCGCTTCGTTCGACGACGCCACGATCGCGATCATCGAGCAGTCCGCCGAGGGCGACATCGTGAACAGCCCGCTGCTCTCCTACACCCCAGCGACCGTGCCCGACGCAGACGTCGACACGCTGTGGGTCTTCTCCTTCGGATACCGCTTCACGGACGAGGCGCTGGCGGAGGGGTTCGACACCTGGGGAGCCGTGCCTCCTCCTGACGCGCTCGCGCCCGGACCCGTCAACGAGGCCCTCGCCCGCATCGCCGCCGAGTTCGTCGAGACGCACCCAGTCCCGGTCATCGCCCAGTGGGAGGTGGCGCAGCTACTCGCCGACATGGGCGTCGAGGGTGTGATCTCGGTCGAGCCCGACGTCGCCGCCGACGGAACGGTCACGTACCTCAGCACGGCCGGGGTCGCGGTGAAGGGCCTCCAGCTGGCCGCCGACGCGGGGTTGACCGTGGGGCAAGCAGGCGTGCTCTGCTTCGCCGACCATGCCGTCCGCTGCGTGATGACAGCTGAGGCGGCCGCGATGACAGCGGCGGTCCCAGAAGGAGCCGAGCTCCCCTCCGAGTACGACCCCGAATCAGGTCAACCGTGGACCCGCAGCCGGGCGGCGTTCGTCCCGACCGACCTGCTCGCCCGCACCGCCCTCGCCTGAGCGCAGCCCGCGGTGCGCGCCCCCGCGTTCTCGGTCGGATTTGTGACACATAGCGCGACTGATCCGACCGAGAACGCGAACGCGGCGGGGCGCCGGATGGCTAGAGGGTGATGACCGAGGCTTCGGGCAGGCGGCGCTGCTCGGGCAGTAGGCAGCGAATGGCGAAGATCCCCTGGAGGAGGCCGGCCGTGTCGATCCAGTTCGGATGGCCGGGGTCGGTGGGTCCGAGCAACAACTCGTAGGTCCCGTCTCGGGCGAGCTGCACATCGTTGCCCGTCAGGTAGCACCGATGGGTAGCGAAGTCGGGGGTGTTGAACCACCGGTCGTAGAACACGAACGACGAGAAGCGGGCTTCGGGAAGTCGGCCGACCAGGCGCAGGGCCTGGCCCGGTGCGAGGTCGACGAAGAACCCGTCGTAGGCGTTGTCGATGGTCGGGAACAGCGCGCCCGTGTAGCGGGGCATGTGCACCGGGGCATCCGGTGGCGGATAAGCGTTGACACCGGCCTGGCGCAGCACGTCGGTGACGCTCATCGTCGAGCGCACCTCGTCGACGAAGAACGCGTGCGCGGTGCGGGCTCGCTCGGTCAACGACGGCGCCGCGCCGGGCGTCTCGTCGATGCGCTCCATCGAGAAGCCCGCGTCCCCGAGGACTGGATGCTCGAAGTAGAGCCGGAGCATGACCAAGTAGTCGTCGGCCGTGAGCGGCAGCCAGGGCCGCCCGTCGCCGGGATCGTCGCCACCGATCAGCAGGTCGATGGCACCCGCCGCGTCGACGAGTTGGCGATCCGAGATGTTCCCCGACGGCGCGTTGTACCCCGGGCCACGCGTGTACACCTGCACCCCGGCGTAGACGGCGTCGCCGACCAGGCCCTGCAACCGGTAGCGGTGCCGAGGTGAGACGGCGGCACTCAGGTAGGTGGTGGTCGGGTTGTCACCGCCGTACTTGCGCCACGGCTGCTCCCAGTTGGTGAGCTGCGGTGTCGTCGGGTCGCCCTTCTGGAACCACATCTCGGTCGCGAGGTCGTACGCCGACAGCAAGAAGTAGAGGGCGCGCTCGGCCTCCAGGGGGCCACGACCCGCGACCTCGGCGGCCACCGCTGCACGGGCTTGCTCGAGCCCGCCGGCCAGGTCGGCGACCGGGTCGGCGGACGCGGCATCGAACGGGATCTCGGCAGGTTCGGTCACGGCGCAGGCACCACCTAGGGGCGCAGAAGAAGGCAGGAGGGGGACGGCTCGGGGGGTCAAAGAGCATAGGCCGCCGGACAGGCCGTTCTGGCTATGCCAGAGTCGGAGCCATGACGACCGCGCTCACCGACGAGGTGCGCCAGGCTCTCACCGCGGGCCGCCTGGGCCACCTGAACACGATCAATCCCGACGGCAGCCCACAGGCCAGCGTGGTGTGGATCGGCCTCGACGGCGAAGACATCGTCGTCGGACACCTGATGAGCGGCCGCAAGGTGACCAACATCGCCCGTGACCCGCGCGTCGCGCTCACCGTCGAGGCCGAAGGCGCCAACCCGGTGGGCATGACGAACTACCTGGTCGTGCACGGCACCGCGAGGCTGGTCGAGGGCGGCGCGCCGGAACTGCTGCAGCGCCTGGCCGAGATCTACGTCGGCCCGGGCGTGAAGTTCCCGCCCTTCGACAACCCGCCCGCCGGGCACGTCATCCACATCACCGCCGACCGCATCGGCGGTGTCGGCCCCTGGGCCGACTGAGCGCCGCCCCCCGCCCGCCACGCGTCCCCCCCTCGCGTTCTCGGTCGGATTTGTGACACATAGCGCGACGGATCCGACCGAGAATGCTGGGCGGCGTTAGAGCGTGTGGGGGCCGCCGCGCTTCGCGTACTCGGCTCGGTACTCGCGCGCCAGCTGCTGTTGGCGGGTCTTCGACAGCAGCTTCCCGGCGAGCTGGAACGTCCCGTGCTCTTCCTCGTCCAAGTGGTCGCGGACCTCGGTGGCGAGCTGCTTCGCGACCTCGGCGAAGTGATCGGTCGTCGGATCGACGCCGCGCAGCTGCTCGGCCAACTTCTCGGCCTTGTGATGATCGGCGAGCGCGTGGCGGCTCACCGACAGCCCGGCGTCGTCCATCAGCAGCGGCACATAGAAGTGGCGTTCCTCGGCCGTTGCGTGCGCGTCGAGCTCGTGGGCGAGCGCGAGGAAAGCGGCGCGGCGGTTCTCGGCCGAGGCCCGACCGTGGGTCATCGTGCGGGCCAGCGAACGCTGCACCTCATGGCTCGCTCGTAAGTCGTCGAAGATCGTCATCTCGTTGCTCGACTCCCTGATGCTCCAGCCGACTCGGCCTGCTGTGGCCGCGGCGCGCATCCGAATCCTGTCACGCCTTCAGTCGCAGGCCGGACGCCCACGGTCGTGAAGGACCGGCGGCATCCGTGCGCCGGTAGGCTGGCTGTTCATCTCCTTGGGAGAGTCGCCTCGCTTGGGCAGGACGGCCGTTTGGCACCGTTGTCGCTCCGTGCAGGTCCGACGCCTCGACCGAGCGACCTCGAAGGAGTGCAGTGCCCCTAGATCCGTTCGTGTCCCCTTGGGATCTCGGCGTCCCAGCGCCCCTTACCGTCGGGATCCTCAGCACCTTCCCACCGACTGCCTGCGGGCTCGCGACCTTCAGTGCCGCGCTCGCCGACGGACTCGGAGCTCAGGGTGCTCGGGTACGCGTGGTTCGAGTCTCCGACGGATCACCGACGGCGTCTCGTCTCGTGGTCGGTGAGCTCGACAACGGTCGGCCTGCCTCCGTCGCCGCTGCTGCCGACCTGCTGAACGAATGTGACGTCGCGATCGTCCAGCACGAGTACGGCGTCTACGGCGGCGCCGACGGCGACGAGGTCGTCGCGATCCTCGGCTCCCTCCACATCCCTTCCATCGTGATCGCCCACACGGTCCTGTCCGCGCCGACCCCACATCAGCGGTCTGTGCTCGTCGACGTGGCGGCACTCGCCGATCGTGTCGTCGTCATGTCCGAAGCAGCACGGGATCGGCTCCGCGGCGGCTTCGCGGTCGAACCCGAACGAATCGACTGCATCCCCCACGGCGCCGTCGTCCCGCCGCCGCGGGACAGCGGCTCCGAGCAGAAGCGGCCGACGTTGCTCACCTGGGGGTTGGTCGGCCCGGGCAAGGGGATCGAGCGGGTGATCGATGCCATGACCCACCTTCAGCAGCTCGCGGCGCGGCCTCGTTACCTCGTTGCCGGCAGCACCCATCCGAAGGTGCTCGCGGCCGACGGTGAGGCCTACCGGAACGCTCGCATCGAGCAGGCCTGGCGCAACGGCGTCGCCGCCTCGGTCGAGTTCGACGCGGAGTACCGCGACGTACCGACCCTCACGGCGATGATCCAGTCCTGCACCGCCGTCGTCCTCCCCTACGACTCACGCGACCAGGCCACGTCGGGTGTGCTCGTCGACGCCATCGCCGCAGGACGGCCCGTGATCGCCACCGCGTTCCCGCATGCCGTCGAGATGCTCGCGAGCGGCGCGGGGATCGTCGTGGATCACGATGACCCTGACGCCATGTTGGACGCGCTGATCCGACTCCTCACCGATCCGGTTCAGGCGTCTCGGATGGCGGCGGAAGCGAGACGACTTGCTCCGAGCCTCGGATGGACGGTCGTGGCCAGCGCGTACCTCCAGCTTGCGGAGCGGCTGCTCCTGGACCAGACGGCGATGGTATGACCGCTGCGCCCAACCCTCGGTTCGACCACTTGCTCCACATGACCGACGGGCGCGGCACGTTCGAACATGCGAAGTTGGCCGAACCGCGACGCGAGCACGGCTACTGCACCGACGACATGGCACGCGTCCTGGTCGTGGCGACTCGCGAGCCGAACCCCGGCCGTGCGATCCGAGACCTGGTCGAGCTCGGCTTGCGCTTTCTCGGTGACGCCGAAGGCCCCGACGGCGGCTACCGCAACCGGATGAGCGAGCACGGTCGTTGGGAAGATCGCCCGACATTCGAGGACTGCTGGGGGCGTAGCGTCTGGGCGCTCGGTTCGGCCGCGGCGCACGCGGAGGGCGACGGGGTGCGCCAGGTGGCCCTGGCCCGGTTCGAGCGGGCGGCGCGACGACGCTCGCCGTGGCCGCGGGCGATGGCCTTCGCCGCCATCGGTGCCGCCGAACTGCTGGCGGCGAAGCCCGACCATCGCGAGGCGCGGGCGCTACTCGCCGCGGCGGGAGACATGCTGGCGGCCCTCGACGACAACACGCTGTGGCCGTGGCCGGAGCGGGCATTGGCCTATGCGAACGCCGTCATCCCCGAGGCCATGATCGCCGCCGGCACGCTGCTCGACCGACCGCTGCTACTGCGTCAGGGCCTCGATCTTCTCGGCTGGCTGCTCGAACACGAAACGACCGATGGGCACCTCTCGGTCACGCCGGCGGGAGGCAGCGGGCCCGGGGCAATCCGCCCGTCCTTCGACCAGCAGCCGATCGAGGTGGCGGCCCTCGCCGATGCCTGCGCCCGGGCCGCCGGCGTCGACGGTGCCTCCTGCTGGGCCGGTGGCGTCGCGCTTGCGGTTGCCTGGTTCCTGGGCGACAACGACGGCTCCCACGTGATGTGGGATCCGGCCACCGGCGGCGGCTTCGACGGTCTCCAGGCGGGAGGTCCGAACCGCAACCAGGGCGCCGAGTCGACGCTGGCCCTGCTCGCCACGCTGCAACACGCGCGCCACCTGGTCCCGGCATGAGCAAGACCGGTGGGCTCGCCGTTCGGCGCGCGACGACGCGACTGGAGCCGGATCGTTCTCGGGTGATCACGCAGATGTTCGTTCCGGGCCAGGAGGGCTTCGACCACCAGGACTCGCGCACCGCGACGGTGATCGCGCGGCTGCTCGCCCTCGACGACGAAGAGGTCGGCTCGACGCTCGACCAGGTCGTGACCGACTTCGGCGGACGGCACCGCGATCTGCTCGCAACCTTCGAACGCCACGCGGCGGCCGTCGCCGACCGGCTTGCACCGGGCTGCGAGCTGTCCGACGAACGGCGGTTGCTGCTCGGCGCGACGTTCACCAGCGAGTACGCCATCGAGGGCGCAGCTCTGTGCAACCCCAGCATGGTCGCCCATCCGGACCAGTCGGGAGTACCGGGTGGGAGCCTGCGGTTCGTGATGAGCGTCCGCGCCGTCGGCGAGGGCCATCGGTCTTCCATCGGTTTCCGGACGGGCACGATCGACGCCACCGGGCAAGCGAGCTTCGATCCTCCGCCGCGATTCGCGGTCGCCGGGGCGTCACGAGCTGTCGCGCTGGACGCCGCCACCTTCCGGAGCGAGCTTCACCGGCTCGGCAGCCGCGGGGAGAACGCCGACTTCGTCCTCGACTCGCTCGGCACCACTTTCTCGCCGGCGGACCTCGACGCGCGGCTGCTCGAGCTGCAGGCGAACCTCACGACACGCCGACATGCCGAGCGGACGATCGAGGTGATCCGCGCAATCGCCGAGCGGACGTACGGCGTCGAGTTCCCTGCCGACACGTCGTTCGGTGAACGGGTCCTGCGGCCGTCGATGAGTGCAGAGTGCCACGGGATGGAGGACGCCCGCTTCGTGCGGTTCACCCACGACGACGGGCGTGTCTCGCACTACGCGACCTACACCGCCTACGACGGCTTCCGCATCAGCCAACAGCTGCTGGAGACCACCGACTTCAGCACCTTCACCTCCGTGCCCCTGGTCGGTGACGGAGCGGCCAACAAGGGAATCGCTCTCTTCCCGCGACCGGTTCACGGCCGCTTCGCCGCGCTTTCGCGATGGGACCGTGAGTCCAACTCGGTGACGTTCTCGGACAACCTCCGGCGGTGGCCGCGCGCCGCCCCTGTCCAGGTACCGACCCGGGCGTGGGACGTGCTCCAGCTCGGCAACTGCGGGTCGCCGATCGAGACCGACGCGGGATGGCTCGTGCTCACCCATGGGGTCGGCCCGATGCGCACCTACAGCATCGGCGCGCTGCTTCTCGATCTGGACGATCCCACCGTCGTCGTGAGCCGGCTACGACAACCACTCCTCGAACCCGAGCGCGACGAGCAGAACGGCTACGTGCCGAACGTCGTGTACTCCTGCGGCGCGCTCGTGCACGCCGACACGCTCGTGCTGCCCTACGGAATCGGCGACGCCTCGATCGGCATCGCCACGATGGCGATGTCCGACCTGCTCGCCGAGCTCGACCAAACGCGCGAGGGCTGACCTCGGCGCGGGTCGCCGCACCGAGGCGTCACCGGAGCTCGTAGACAGTGATCCACGCCACCGGGCTGACGATCTCGCGGTACTCGACCTGCAGCAGCGTGACGATCCCGCTCGCGCGATCCTCGAGGTGGACGGCGCTGAACCCGTCGACCAGCACGTACGCGGGACGCTCGTCCTCCAGCTCGCGCGCGAGGCGTTGCCACGCTGTTTCGTCGTAGAACTCGGGTGACCAACCGTTGATCGAGATCGTGTCGGCACGATCGACGTCGAGCAGCACCGTCGGATCGGTCAAGCCGTAGACCGCGCCGGGGACGCGCTCTGGTTCGGCGAAGAAGGCCGTGAACTGTTCACGAGCGCCATAGACAGGGTTCATCTCGTGTTGGATGGCCTCGCGGTCGAGGCCGTGATCGAGGACCGCGCGCGTGAGGTTCCGGCTGCCGACCGCGACGAGCACCAGCCCGATCGTCGCCACGGCGATGCCGACGGCACGGCTCGCCCGGCTGAGCTCGGTCACGGCGGGGGCAGCTAGCAGACCGAGCGGGAAGACAAGCAAGAGGAACTGGTACGCCCACCATTGCTGGACGAGCACAGCGGGCAGCCCGATCACCAGCCAAGTGATCGCCAGAACGGCGGGCATCTGCCGCAGGCGAGCACGCGAGCGGAACGCGTCGACGACGACCGCAACGGCGAGAAGCGGAACCGCCGTGACGACGAGGCTGCCGACGCTGCGCATGAGCCGCTCGAACGGCGGCGGCGAGTTGCGACGCATCGCCGGACCGACCTCGAACCAGGTGTGGAGCGTCCAGCGCAGCGTGTCATGGGCAGCGAAGTAGACGATCACCGGTGCCACGACGACGGCGAAACCGCCGAGGACCACGAGCGCGCTGCGCACGAGCCGTGCGTCGCGCCAGCGATTGTCGGTGGAGGCCATCACCATGTGGACCAGCACGAAGCCGACGACGATCGGCGCGTACGGGAGCTTGAACATCGCGACGACGCCGGCGATCGCGCCGAGCACGAACAGATCGGCGGTGCGCAGTTCGAGCCCCTCGCGTCGCGCGACGGTCCGATAGCCGAGGTAGAGGGGAAGCAACACGAGTGTTTCCGGGGAGGCGACGTCGTTGGGTCGCAGGAGTGCGACGATCGCGCCGGTCGAGACGAGGCCGGTGACGATCGCCTGGCGCCGGTCGCCGGTGCGGCGCAACGTGTCGTAGCTCACCAGTCCACCGAGCACGGCGAACCAGAGCATCTCGCCGAGCCGGAGGCCGACCTCACCGTCGCCGAACAGCCTGCCGACACCCGCGTACCACCACACGTTGAACGGTTGGCGGATGTCCCAGACGTCGCGGTACAACACCTCGCCGTCGCGGATGCGGCGGGCGATCTCGATCTGCAGCGCCTGATCGCCGGTGATCGGTTCGAGCAGTTTGATCGCGCAGACGAGCACGATCGGAACGACGACCGCCGCGACCGACGTCACGACGAGCCGTCGAGGCAGCAGCAACTGCTCCACCGTGCTCGAGCCTCCCAACCACCACTGCCAGCCCCCGGGCAGCGGCGCCACAGTACCCCGCTCGGTGCACGGCTCCGTTCAGCAGCGCGGCGATCGGTGCAACAGTGTGCAGATGGCCCCGATCAAGACCCATCCGACCGGTGCGAACGTCACCGCGTTCCTCGATTCGGTGCCCGCCGACCGTCGACGCGCGGAAGGCCACGCCCTGCGCTCACTGTTCGAGCGGGTCACGAGTGAGCCGGCGGCGATGTGGGGTCCCTCGATGGTCGGCTTCGGCAGCCGGCCGTACTCGAACGCCCCGCGAGCCAACGAGTGGTTCGTCGTCGGGTTCTCGCCGAGGAAGGCTGCGCTGACGATCTACGGGATCCACAACGGCGATGCGGCTCCGGATCCGCTGCTGGCGGAGCTGGGTCCTCACACGACCGGGAAGGGCTGCGTCTACGTGAAGCGACTCGACCAGATCGATCAGCAGGTACTTGAACGGCTCGTCCGCAAGGCGTGGGAGAGCAGTTGACGCACGTCAGGCCCGGTCGCTCGGACCGGGCCTGACGTGCAATCTCGTGGGCAGCCACCTTGATCAGACCGCCGTCAGCTCCCGCTCGCGCTGGGGCTCGCGAGCCCCATCGTCGGGAGCACCATCGCCGGGTGCGTCGGGTGCGCCGGGCGTGCCGGGCGTGCCGGGTTCGCCGGGGGCGCCCTCGAGGTCGAGGTGCGGGAGAACCCGGTCGAGCCAGCCGGGGAGCCACCAGTTGGCCTTGCCCAGCAGGCTCATGGTCGCCGGTACCAGGATCATCCGCACGAGCGTGGCGTCGATCAGCACGGCGGCGGCGAGGCCGACACCGAACAGCTTGCCGTTCGGGTCGTCGCTGAGCACGAAGGCGCCGAACACGCTGATCATGATCAGCGCTGCCGAGGTGATCACCCGGGCGGTGCCGGACAGGCCACGCACGACGGCGTCGTGGTTGTCGCCGCTCTTCACGTACTCCTCACGCACCCGGGACAACAGGAACACCTCGTAGTCCATCGAGAGCCCGAACAGGATGGCGAACATGATCAGCGGCAGGAACGGATTGATCGGCATTGTGTCGTGCAGGCCGATCAGACCCTTGCCCCACCCCCACTGGAAGACGGCGACGAGCACACCGTAGGCCGCAGTGATCGAAAGCAGGTTCATGATGGCGGCCTTGAGCGGCACGAGGATCGAGCGGAACACGATCATCAGCAGGAGGAACGACATCGCCACGACGGCGGCGATGAACAGCGGGAGCCGGTCCGTGATGCGATCGCTCAGATCGGTCAGCATCGCCCGGCCGGTCAGCGACACCCGTACATCGGTACCTTCGACAGCGCCCGGCAGCACCTCGGCGCGGAGGTGGCGCACGAGTTGGTCGGTGGCTGCCGCCTGCGGTGCCGTGGTCGGGTTGGCCGTGAACACGGCGGTGTCGCCGGCGGCGTTGAGCACCGGAGCGGTGACCGCTGCGATCCCCGGGTCAGCCTGGACGGCGTCGTGGATGCGACCGACGGTCGCTGCGTCGGCGCCTGCGGGAAGTTCGACGACGACCAGGATCGGGCCGTTGAACCCGGGCCCGAATCCGTCGGCGAGCTGGTCGAAGGCGACCCGCTGGGTCGTGTGGGCTGGGGCGTTGCCGTCGTCGGGCACGCCGATGCGCATGCTGAGTGCAGGCAACGAGATGGCGCACAGGGCACCGAGGCCGACGATCGCATACCGCACCGGGTGGCGACCGACGTGGTTCGCCCATCGACCGGCGACGGCCTCGTGGGCGGGCTTCACGACGTGGGTCCGGCGATGGATCGAGAGCTTGTCGATCTTCGATCCGGCCAGGCCGAGTAGGCCGGGCAGCAGCGTGACAGCGGCCAGCATCGAGACGGTCACCACGAGGGCCACGGCGGCGCCCATGCCGCTGATGGCGGGGAGCCCGGCGAGGAACAGACCGAGGATGGCGATCACCACGGTGGTGCCGGCGAACAACACAGCCTGCCCGGCGGTGGCGACGGCGGTGCCGGCGGCGTCCTCGACGCTCATCCCCTCGTGCAGGTGTTGGCGGTGTCGGGTGACGATGAACAGGGCGTAGTCGATACCCACACCGAGGCCGATCATTGCGCACAGGATCAGGGAGAACTCCGGGATGTCCATCACCGCTGCGAGAACGCCCACGCCGGCGGCGCCGACGAAGATGCCGAGCAGTGCCGTGGCGATCGGGAGCCCGGTCGCCACCACCGACCCGAACGCGATCAAGAGCACGATGATGGCGACGCCGACACCGATCAGCTCGCTGCTCGGCGCCTCCTGCGCCAGCAGTGCCAGCGATCCGGTGAGCTCCACCTGCACGCCTTCGGCCTGCGCGGCGTCGGTGACGGCGAGAGCGTCGTCGAGCTGGGCGGTGGTCAACTTGTCGAGCGCGTACGTGACATCGAGGTAGCCGGTCTGCCCGTCGACACTGAGCGCCGCCGCATCGACTGCGAAGGGGTCTGTGACGGCGGCTACGGCGGCTCCGGCGCCGAGCTGGGCGCGGACCCGCTCGACAGCGGCGCGGTGGTCGGAGTCGTCGAGCCGCCCGTCGTCGGTGTGGATCACGATCCGGGCGGACAGCCCACCCTGGCTCGGGAACCGGTCGTTCAGAACATCGGCGGCGTGCTGTGACTCCACGCCGGGAACACGCTCGCTGTTGTCGAACTCGCCGCCGGCGCTGCCTTGCAGGGCGACGATGGCGACGGCGGCCAGCAGCCAGAAGGCGAGCACTCGAAATGGGTGCCTCGCGCTGTTACGGCCGAGTTTGTAGAGAAATGCGCTCACGGGATCCTCCTGGGTTGTGCCCCGCTTCATCCCGGGGGCGACCTCACCATCCAGGAGGGCGCTGATCTATGGCCGCGCTGGGGCTGACTTCCCTGATCAGGCGTCAGAACTCAAGGGCAGCGGACGCCGCCGCCCGGGCCCGGGCGACGTCGTCGGCAAGGAACGCCGGGACCGCTACGCCCGACTCGACTCGCAAGCGATCGGCGTCCGCGAGCAGCTCCGCCGCTCGTTCCGGCTCGTCGCGCTCTGCCCAGGTGACGGCAAGCACCTCGTTGCACACCGCTGCGGCTGCTTGCAGGTCGTACCACGGGTCGACCCGGTTTCGGAACCGGCGGAATCCGTCGGCCCGGTAGAGCTCCAGCGCCTCGGAGGCGCAGGTGACGGCGTCGTCGTTGCGTCCGTCGAGCCGATGGATCGCCGCCAGTCCGGCCTGTGCGTGGAACAGCACCATCGTGTGACTGACCCGGCGGGCCGTGTCGAGCGCGCCCTCGAACACGGACTTGGCTCGTGCTCGTTGACCGTCATGGAGAAGCACCCATCCGAGGTGCGCCGAGAGCGATCCGGTGAAGCCGCCCAACAGCGACTCGTTGGTCTCGATCGCCGCCTCGAGCCGCTCGATGGCGGCGGGATAATCACCGGCACGCTCATCGAAGTCGGCGACCATGCCGAGGCACATCGAGTTCATGACCGGCCGGTCGAGCCGCCCGAAGCCTTCGGTGGCTGCTCGGTAGTGGCGCTCGGCGGCGGCGAGGTCGCCGTCGATGATGGCCAGCTTCGCCAGCGAGTACGAACGGGCCGCTACCTCGAAGGCGCCGTCGGGAGATGCGCCGTAGAAGTCGAGTACGGCCAAGCGCCGACGGCGAGCCTCGGCGAGGCGGCCGAGCACCACTGGCTGTTCGGCGTAGAAGGAGTGGGCCAACGCCATCGATACGCGGTCGTGGTGACGCTCGAAGATCTCGAGGGCTGTCGCCAGGTCGTCGTCGCAGTGCTCGGTCTCGCCGGCGAGGAAGTCGAGCAGGCCGCGACCTGTCAGCGCCAAGGCGCGCGTCCGCTCGTCGACCGGGCCCCGGCATGCGAACGCGTCGGCGATCCAGCGCCGCCCTTCGACCACCATGCCGGTGAGCCAGTGCGGCCATGCAGCGCCGCCAGCGATCATCAGTGCGGTCTCGGCGTCGTCGTTGGCGACGGCCCAGTCGAGCGCAGCCCTGAGGTTGTCGTGGTTTCGGTCCATCGCGGTGAGCCACCATCGTTGCTGGTCGCCGGTGAACGCGGCTGCGCTCTGTGAGCACAGCCGGGAGAAGTGGGCGGCCATCGCGTCGCGGATGCGTACTGCGTCGCCTCGTTCGGTGAGCCGTTCGAAGCCGTACTGAGCGAGCGTCTGGAGCTGCGTGAACCGCAGCTCGCCATCGACGGGGACGGCCAGCACCAACGACTTCTCCACGAGAGCGTGGAGGTGATCGGCCACGTCGTCGGCGGCGATGGTGTCGTCGGCACATACCCGTTCGGCGGTGTCGAGGTCGCAACCGCCGGGGAACACCGACAGCCGTTCGAAGATGCGCTGTTCATCGTCGAAGAGCAGGTCGTAGCTCCAGTCGACAACGGCACGCAGCGTCTGCTGGCGCGGCAAGGCCGTGCGCGACCCACCGGTCAGCAGGCGGAACCGGTCGTTGAGTCGAGCGGCGATCTGGGTGATCGGGAACGCTCGGGTGCGAGCCGCAGCCAGTTCGATGGCGAGCGGCAGCCCATCGAGCTGGGTGCAGATGTCGGCGATGACCTCGCGATCGTCGTCGGCGAGCTCGATCGGCGCCCCCGCCGCCTGAGCGCGAGTCAGAAAGAGCCGGATCGCGTCGTCGGCTGCCAGCGGCGCCACGGGCCAGATCGTCTCACCGCCGACGCGCAAACCCTCGCGGCTCGTCGCGAGCAGACGCAGTCCGGGACATCGGCTCAGCAAGTGTTCGACCACCGCAGCAGCGGCGGTGATGACGTGCTCGCAGTTGTCGAGCACGATCAACCGATCCTGCTCACCGATCAGCTCGGCAAGCCGGTTCGGATCCGCGAGGTCGAGTGCCGAGGCGATCGCCGCGGGAACGCCGGCCGGGTCGCCGACCGGAGCCAGCTCGACCAGGTGTCCGCCGAAGCTCAGACGTTCTGCCTCGGCCCGTCCGACCTCGATCGCCAGGCGGGTCTTGCCCACTCCCCCGGGACCGACGAGGGTGACGAACCGGTGGTCGACGAACAGGGCGGAGAGGTCGCGCATCTCGGCGTCGCGGCCGACGAGGGGTGTCAGCGCCTCTGGGATGCCTGGGGAGCGGGAGGAGGCGACCGGGCGTTGAACGGCAGCTGGCGGCGCAGGTGCGGCCAGCGTCGCGTCGTGGTTGAGGATCGCCGACTCCAGTCGGCGCAGCTCGGGCCCCGGCTCCAGGCCGAGTTCCTCACCCAATAGCTGACGGCCCTCCTGGAAGATGCGCAAGGCGTCGGCCTGCCGCCCGCCGCGGTAGAGCGCGAGCATCAGCAACCCTCTCAGCGCCTCACGAAGGGGGTGGGCGGCGACAAGTTCCTCGAGCTGAACGATGGCCCGGTGGTGAAGGCCGAGCTGGAGCTCGAGGTCCAGCCGTTCCTCGGCGGCCACAAGTCGCAGCTCGGACAACCGGGCGATCGGCGCCGACGCGAACATCTCGTATGCGAAGTCGGCGAGAGGATCGCCTCGCCAGATCGCGTCGGCCTCGGCCAGCAGTTCGGCCGCAGGAGCGAGAGCGCCGGTGCCGGCGAGCGCCCGCCCTTCGGCAACCAGCTGCTCGAACCGCCCGATGTCGACGTCGCCCGGTGTCAGCTCCAGTACGTAGCCGTCGCCGCGCATCACGACCAGGTCGGCCGACCCCAACGCCCGTCGAAGCTTCGAAACCAACCCCTGCAGGCCATTGCGCACCTCGGCCGGCGGATTGTCCCCCCACAGCGCCTCGACCAGGTGCTCGGCGGGAACCACCCGGCCCACGTGCAGGGCCAGGATCGTGAGGAGCGAGCGCAGCTTGGCACCTGCCACCAAGACGTGCCGCTCGTCGTGCACCACCTCGAGTTCACCGAGCAACCCGATGTACATGTGGGCTGACGGTACCGGCGCCCCGAGCACCGACGTTCCGAAGCGCTTCAGTGACAGCTCAGCCCCAGATCAGCCAGCTGGTGGATGGTGGCGATGTGGACACCCGGACGAGCGCCGTCGAGCACGCCCTCTACGCCGTGTTGGCGGCCGACCGTGGCGACACCGCCGCCGCCCAAGGACACATCGCCGAGGCGCAACGGCAAACGCGCACCACCGCCCGCCGCGAGCGCCAAATCGTCGAGATCGCCGCCCTCGCCGTCACGGGCCGAGCACTTCGCGCCGGCGGACTGGCGCTGGAGCACGCGAAGGAGTTCCCGAGCGATGCAGAGCTCCTTTCCCACCTTGCGCCACAAGACGCCTGACGCCGAGGGCAGCTGGTTCGGGGCGGTCCGGGATGCCGATGGACTGTCCGAACGGGGCCAAGGACCCTGCTTGAGACTCTGCCCGAGACCCGATGATGGTGGTGACCTCTATCCACGCGATACAGGAGGTTGAGGTGTCACGAACTACTCGATGGACCATTGGCATGACCGTCCTCGGGCTGACCAGCGGCGCCATCGCCTTCGCCGCCACCGGCAGCTGGGTTTGGGGCCTCGTCGCCATGCTCGGAGCCGGCATCGTCGCCAACTCGATCGCATCTGCACGCGCACCCAGACGCTCCGGTTGAGCGCGGGCGCTACCTCATCGGCGAAGCCCCACGACAGGTTGGTCGGGATGCGGCGCGTCGAGCAGGGCGCGAGCGATGTCCGACACGGCCTGATCGAGGTCGACGCGCCGGTCGATGCCGGTGACCGCACGCAGCGGTGTGTCCCAGATGGCGGAGCCGAGAACGAGCGCGACGACAGCCGCCACCGCCAGGCGCGGATCGTCGAGCCCGCCGGTACCGGCGCCGGTGGGCACAGTGGGGTAGGCGTCGACCAATCGCCGCACGATCGGGAACTGCTCGCGCACGGATGTGATCTCGAAGTCGTCGACGAGGATGCGGGCGATGAGCAGCGGGGCCAGGGACTCGCGGCGGACCTGGCGGACGACGGTGTCGAGGTCGAACCCGGCGTCGGAGAGGGCGGCAGGGAACAGCGGCATACTCCCCTGTTCGATGGCCTCGGCGATCAACGCGGCCTTCGAGCCGAAGTGGCGATGCTGCAGCCCGAGGTTCACGTGCGCGTGGCGGGCGATCTCGCGCGTCGTCACCGCCGCGGGTCCCCGGACTGCGAACAGCTCGATGGCCGAGTCGATCAGTGCGGTGCGGGGATCGATGGGCCGGACCGGTTCGGGTGTCGTCGCGCGGGATTGGCGCGTGACAGCGTCCTCCGCCTGGAGACGTAACCGGAGTTCCGGATGATCCGCCGTGGCCATCGCCGCCACGGCGCGAGCCGCCATGGCGATCGCGTCGTCGCGCCGGGTCGCCGAGATCGGCGTCAGCCGGGCCGCCTCGCTGATGAACCCGTCGAAGGTGAGCCAGCCCAGCACGAGGCTCGCGGCCGCGTACGCGCACAGATCCGGCCGTTGCGGGCGGCGTCTGGTGGCCGAGGTCGGGGTTGCGCCCAGCGCCTCGACCAGCCGCCGCAACGGTCCGTCGTCAGCGGCGAGAGGTTCGCCCGGCAGCTCGCCGAGCCCGCAACGGATGAGGAGCTGCACGCTGACGCGGTTCGCGTGTGCACGCTCGAGGAGCACGGCCACCGGATCCGCGCCAGATCTCGGACCGATGTCGAGAGCCTCGGTCATCTCGGCGGCCAGGCTGTCGACCACGGCGTCGATCAGACCAGCCTTGGACCCGAAGTACCGCGCAACCAGGGTGTGACTGCGGTCGCTGGCGGACGCCACCTCGCGGAGCGACACTCCGTGGGGCCCGGAACCCGCCAACAGCGCTCGGGCCGCTGCGACGAACGACTTCCGCGTTGTAGGTGCTGATACTGTAGTCATTCGGTTACACGATGGTACCCGTCCCAGATGCAGGAGCGCCGACATGAGCCAGAGCCAAGCCACCGATGCGACCCGCGCCGCCATTGCCACGTTCGCGCAACACCTGCCGATGGGTGACACCCAGGACTTCGAAGATGCCGAGCGGGGGTTCGTGGCCCGCAGCGAGACCCGCCAGGTCCGCAACGCCGAGGGCCGCGTGGTGTGGGACCTCGACGCCTACCGCTTCCTCGAAGGACCGGCACCGGACACGACCAACCCGAGCCTGTGGCGCCAGGGCCAGCTGCTGATCAAGGACGGCCTGTTCGAGGTGGTGCCCGGCATCTATCAGCTGCGTGGGTACGACCTGTCGGTGATGAGCGTCATCGAAGGCGAAACCGGTGTGATCGTCGTCGACCCGTTGATCAGCAAGGAGACCGCGGCTGCGGCGTTCGAGCTCTACACCGCCAACCGCGGCCAGCGCCCCGTCGTCGCCATGATCTACAGCCACTCCCACATCGACCACTTCGGTGGCGTGAAGGGCATCCTCACCGACGACGACGTGGAGTCGGGCCGCACCCAGGTGATCGCCCCCGAGGGGTTCATGGATTACGCGGTGTCCGAGAACGTGTTCGCCGGTACCGCCATGGCGCGCCGCGCTGGCTACATGTACGGCGCCGCGCTCGACAAGGGCCCCGCCGGCCAGATCGGCGCCGGCCTCGGCCAGACCACCTCCACCGGTGAGCCCACGCTCATCCCGCCGACGGTCGACATCGGCACCACCGGCCAAGAGCTCACCATCGACGGCGTGCGCATCGTGTTCCAGGTGACCCCAGGCACCGAGGCGCCGGCGGAGATGAACTTCTACTTCCCGGGCTTCAAGGCGTTGTGCACCGCGGAGAACACGTCGCACACGCTGCACAACATCCTCACCATCCGCGGCGCCGAGGTGCGCGACGCCCGCGCATGGGCCGCCTACCTCACCGAGACCGTCGACCTGTGGGGAGACGACCTCGAAGTCGTGTTCGCGTCGCACCACTGGCCCACCTGGGGACGCGAGCGCGCTGTCGAGTTCCTCGAGATGCAGCGCGACATGTACTCGTACGTGCACGACCAGACACTGCGCCTGATGAACCAGGGGTACATCGGCGCCGAGATCGCCGAGATGCTCGAAGTGCCCCCGGCGATGGAAGCCGCCTGGCACACCCACGGCTACTACGGCTCGATCAGCCACAACGTCAAGGCCGTCTACCAGCGCTACATGGGCTGGTACAACGCCAACCCGTCGACCCTCTGGCCGCACCCGCCGGTCGAGGCCGCTCGTCGCTACGTCGCCGCCATGGGCGGAGCCGATGCCGCTGTTGCGCTCGCGCGCCGGGCCTTCGACGAAGGCGACTACCGGTGGGCGGCCGAGGTCCTCAACCACGTGATCTTCGCCGACGAGTCCCATGCCGAAGCACGGAATTTGCAGGCGGAGACCCTCGAGCAGATCGGGTTCGGCGCGGAGAACGGCACCTGGCGCAACGCCTTCCTGTCCGGCGCCCACGAGCTCCGCCATGGCCAGTTCGGCACCCCCACCAGCGCGGCCGCACCCGACATCATGGGCGCGCTGACCGTCGACCAGGTCTTCGGCAGCATCGGCATCCGCATCGACGGACCTCGGGCCTGGAACGAGCACATCGTGCTGTCATGGGTCGTCACCGACGAAGACACCACTCACATCATCGAGCTCCGCAATGGCACCCTCAACCAGCGCCGAGCCAACGCCGCCAAGCCCGGCACCACCACGTTCACCCTCACCCGGAGAGCGCTGATCGGGCTCGTCACCGGCATGTTGGACCTCGGCGCGGCCTTGGCCGACGGCACCGTCGTATGCGACGGCGACCCCGCGGATCTCGGCCGGCTCGTCGCCCTCCTCGCGCCGGTCGACCCGAACTTCGCGATCGTCACTCCCTGAGATGCTCTGGACCGCCGTCGGCGAGGCGCTGCCGCAGGCGATCGGCATCGCCGTCAGCCCCATCCCCGTCGTCCTACTGATCCTGGTACTGGTTTCGGCTCGGGCACGCGGCAACGGCGTTGCGTTCGCCGGCGGATGGACGTTGGGCGTACTCGCGGTCGCGGCGGCGGCGTTCGCCCTCGCCGACGGCGCCGACGTCGCCGGTGACACCGGCGCAGCCGATGGAGGAAACGCCCTTCAGGTGGTGCTCGGTCTGCTTTTCGCGGCGCTTGCTGTACGGCAGTGGCGCCAACGTCCGAGGCCAGGCGTCGAATCCACCCCTCCCAAGATCTTCGGCGCCATGGACTCGATGCCCACCTGGAAGGTCTTCGGTCTCGCCTTCGCCGCCGCCGCGGCCAATCCCAAGAACCTGCCACTCGCGATCAGCGGCGGGCTCGCGATCGCTCAGACAGGTGCGTCGACAGGACTAGGCCTGACTGCCATCGTCATCTTCAGCCTCGTCGCCTCGGCCACCGTGCTGATCCCTGTCGGCGCGGTGCTGCTCCTCGGCGACCGCACCCGCCAACCGCTCGACGATCTCAAGAACTGGCTGCTCGCCAACAACTCGACGATCATGATCGTGCTGTTCACGGTCCTCGCCGCCAAGATGCTCGGCTCCGGCCTCGACCTCACCAACTGAATCAGCCGCTGATGCCGCCGCGCCACGCGGCGTTCACCGACCGGCGGGCCGAGGCAGGGTTGTCCCCGGCATCGACGAACAGCGCGACGGCCATGGCCGGTGCATGTCGTCGCAGGTCCGCGACGCTCAGCACTCCGGTCACGGCGAGCGACACGATGCCGTGCCCGCTCGCCCAGAACCGAAGGGCGATGTCGGTCGGATCCTGGCCGTCCTTGAAGCGTCCCACATCGACTGACCGCGCAGCTTCCGCCACGAGGTGTCCGAAGGTCTCGTTCGCGGCGTCGGGGTCCGGCAGATCGAATGCAGCGTCGAACATCACGCGGTAGAGGTTTGGATTCGACAGGGCGTTGTCCACGTAGGCGACGCCGAGCGCGGCAAGGCGGCGGACAGAGTCCTTCCCGGGGGCGACGGATCTCGCCCGTTCGCCGAGCCGACGGAACCCCTCCTGACGAACCGCGCCCCAGAGGCCCGGCATCCCGTCGAAGTAGGTGTACACGGCCATCGTCGAGACGCCAGTACCGGCCACCAGCGAACGCAGCGTGATGGGCTCTCGCCGCGCCAGCATCGCTGCGGCGCGATCGATGAGCTGCGAGCGGACTTCGGGAGACGGCGGTCTGGGCATTGCGTTCGTAGTATAGCGTTGCTATGTTACGGGCACCAAGACCCGAGGAGGACGAAGAGATGGCCGTTGAAGTGATGAACCCGGAGGGGCTCGTGAAGCCCGATATGTACCGTCAGATCGCGGTTGCGACCGGCTCGCGACTCGTATTCATCGCCGGTCAGGTGGCCCGCGATGCCGACGGTCAACCTGTCGGCGAAGGCGACCTCGCCGCACAGACCGAGCAGGCGTTCAAGAACGTCGCCATCGCCGTCGAAGCAGCCGGTGGTCAGTTCTCCGACATCGCCAAGTTGAACGTGTACGTCGTCGACTGGTCGCCGGACAAGATGGCGGCGCTCGGCGAGGGGGCGTTCCGGGCCGCCGCCGGCGGGAACGTCGACCCACTGAGGCCCATCACCCTGATCGGCGTCGCCGCCCTCGGTGAACCCGATCTCCTGATCGAGATCGAGGCGACGGCCGTACTTGCCTGACCGGCCTCGAACGATCAGCTGGCGACGAGTGCCTCGATCTCCGGGACCAGATCGCTCGCTGTCGGCATCGCGGCGATCTCTCCGGCGACCCGAGTTGCGGCGTCACGGTGTGACGATCCGGCGAGCACCGTAGACATCGACCGTTCGAAGTCGGCGGCGCTGCGTCCGCCCGGTTCGAGGACCATGCCGCAGCCGGCGGAGTCGACGGCGACACCGTTCTCCCATTGATCGGCGAACAGCGGCACGACCAGTTGCGGCCGCCCGTGCGCCGCGGCGCCAAGGACGGTGCCGGCGCCGCCGTGGGAGACCACCGCGCTGGCCCGCCGCAGCAGGTCGGCTTGCGGGACGAAGCGCTCGACACGCACGTTGCCCGGCACGGCGCCCAGTGCCTCCGGGTCGACGTGCGTCCCGATGGTGGCGACGGCGTCCACGTCGATTGCGTCCAACGCTGCGAACAGCTCCCGCCAGGGGAAGGTGACCGATGCGCGCTCGGTCCCCGATGTCACGTAAACGAAGGGCCGCTCGACGCCGAGCGCCGCCACCCAGGCGGCCGGCTCCGGGCTGGGCGCACCCCGATCGGGACGGATCGGACGAACGACTGGCGAGTCGGGACGCTGACCGAACGAGACGGGGAACGGGTGGAGGTACAGCTGCCCGTACACGTCGGCCCACGACGGGTCGCCGAGCCCCTCGGCGTGCCACAGCGGTCGCAGGTCGTCCATCAGCTGGGCATTGGCGCCTTGGGGAAGCACACCGCTGAAGGCCACCGTGACGAGCGGTATGCCGCGAGCGGCCGCCATCGGCGCGGCGGCGAGCTCGGCCGTCTCGCGCAGCACCACGTCGGGTCGGACGCGGTCGATGATCGGCGTCAGGTCTCGCTGCATCACCGGTCCCGCCGCCCGAGCGAACATCGCCGCGAACAGCGGCCCTCGCCGTTCGCCCATCGGCAGCTCCATGATCCCGCCCAACGCAGGGGTAACCGCCTCGCGGCGAGCCGCGGTGGTCAGGCCGGCGGCGGACCACTCGAACCCCATCGCCCCGACCGCCTCGCCGCCATCGGCGGAGACCGCCCACCGCACGTCGTGGCCCCGCTCTCGCAGCGCCAGCGCGACGGGCGACAGGGCATGGACGTGCCCCGCGCCGCCGGTGCTCGTGCACAGGACCCGTAGCGGAGGCTGCATCTTCGCCAGCGTGCACCCTGCACGCTCGCGGCGCAACGCTGCGCGAAGGCCGGAGGTGACCGAGGGGTTACAGCGGCGCCGCTGGCCGGTTGCATGATGGAGCAAACGAGAGGGGAACTGCCGCCAACCCCGCTCACGGAGGAGGCCAACGCCATGAAGATCGACATCCCCACCTCGCCCGACACGCCCTTGGGGCGATGCCTCACCGTCTGGCACGAGTTCCTCAGCGGCGACCGGTCCGCTCTCGAGCGAGTGATCGCCGACGACGCAGTGCTTCACTCACCGGTGCTGTTCGCGCCGCAGCACGGCAAGGACCTCGTCGTCATGTACCTCACCGGGGCATCGATGACCTTCGTGGGCGACGGCTCCACCGCCGACGAGCCCCGGTCGTTCAAGCATCCCTCGGGCGAGAAGTGGGACGGGCGGTTCCGCTACATCCGCTCCGTCCTGGGTGATCGCGATGCCATCTTGGAGTTCGAGACCGTGATGGCCGGCAAGTACGTCAACGGGGTCGACATGATCACCTGCAACGACGATGGGCTCATCGTCGACTTCAAGGTGATGGTCCGGCCGATGCAGGCGGTGGACGCGGTGCGCCAGCAGATGATGGCCGCGCTCGAGCAGATCAACGCGGGTCGATGAGGCCGACGGGCCGACGTCCGAACACGACCTCAGGTGGTCGTGGGATCGGCGACGAGGTGACGATGGACGCGGCTCAGCAATGTCACCGCGAGCGCCTGCTCCTCGTCGGATAGCACGGAGAACCACCGGGCGACCTCGGCCTGGTCCCCGTCGTCTCGCGGTCGAAAGAGCTCGGCGACCGCTGGGGTGGCGGTGACTCGTCGGGCGCGCCGGTCATCCGCGTCGACGTGGACGTCGACCAGCCCCTTCCGTTCGAGCGCGGCGACGATCTGGCGCACGTTCTGGTGACTCGAGCCCATTGCGCGCGCGATGGATCCGAGCGTGGGCGGTGGATCGCTCTGGTCGACGATGGTTAGGGCGGCTGCCTGCTGGGTGGTGAGACCCAGCGGCGCCAGCCGGGCGTCCATCCGGCTGCGCACCTGGTTGCCCATCACGAGCAACAGGCGGAACAGCTGCACCGAGGTCGTACTCCCGAGAGATCGCGGCAACTCGTCCAAGATAGGTAATATATTGCCTTGTTTGGGGTGAGGAGGGGGTAGATCGTGATCGTCCTGCTGCCGCACTGCGGATTCCTGTCCGAGGTCTCGCGTTCC